>JALFLB010000012.1 GCA_022775045.1 Agathobacter sp.
TACTAATCGGTCGAGGGCTTGATCAATGTCGTACATCTCCGATGTACGACCAGGCGACATACGAGCAGAGCGAGTATGTTGGTAAAAGCGAGTTCTGGAAGAACTTACGGTAAGTTCTGTATGAAATTTTGAAGGTATAATAATTAAATATACTTTTTGATAATCCTCGATAGCTCAATGGTAGAGCACTCGGCTGTTAACCGAGTTGTTGTAGGTTCGAGCCCTACTCGGGGAGTTTTGGTGACTTAGCCAAGTGGTAAGGCATGGGACTGCAACTCCCTGATCGCCAGTTCAAATCTGGCAGTCACCTTTATTTATAAAGAACTGATGAAAGATACTCATTGGTTCTTTTTTTATGTTGAAAAAGAAAGATGTCAATGCTAGAATTTATGAAGGTAACCAGAGTGTTAGTATCTTAAATCCAATTAATAAGAGGAGAAGCAAATGGAATACGAAAATGATTTTATTATGCGGCAGGTTCGGGATATGGTAAGGATGCTTGCAAAAGTTCTTTTTGGAAAAAATACAGCAACTTATGAATACCATGAAGAATATTTACATGAGAATTCTCTTGATGATGGAGATGGGGAGGAGAATCAGACAGAAAGCAATCGGAAAAGAGCAAAACTTCTGGCTGCAGACAGATTATATTCGCAATTGATCAAAATGGTTGATGCAGGAGAAATCAACAAAGCAGAAAATTTGTTGTCCGATGAACTTGATCAGGATGAGGACGAATATTTTGAAGCTGCGCTGGGATTCTATGATTATCTGAATACATTATCTGACGAGTTCTTAGAGGAACATGACTATTCCAGAGAAGAGGTCAAAGATGGAGCACAAAGCCTTGCAGAGCGGAAGGGGCTGGGTGGCCTTGGAGAATAATAAATATAACATGGAAAATTATAAAGAAAGCCACTGTAATCATAACTTTTCTGACTGCAGTGGCTTTTTTGTAGTGAAAAAATTTGGCGAATATTGTTAAGATAAAAGTTGCATAATAATCCGGATTACCCAGTAAATCATGAATACAAGTACTCCGATATTGACAAAGTATGTTGCAAATCGTTTTCCTTTTGGAACAGAGTATTGGGTTTTCCAGAAATGAATCTTTTTAAAGTTTACGCAGAAGAGTACAATTCCAGCAATAACCAGGCCTATGATTAAAAATGCATATAGACAGAAAAGCAGCATTCCCGGAAGGTGGCTCATGGTAATTTCCATGATTTTTTCCTGAGGCATGTCAGGGGCAGACATTATTTCGGAAAATCCACTAAGCTTTAAAAGAGCAAGTGATACGATAGAACCAAAGAAATTGATCAGCATATGCATGAATATGGTGTATTTTACATTGCGGGTTTTAACATAGACAAAACCGAAGACTCCGCCAATGACAAATGCATATGCAAACTGGTTAAGGTTTCCGTGAAACAGACCAAAGAACAGGGCAGAGAAAAGGACAGAGATACCCTCTCCATATTTTACAGTACGGTCAATTAAAAATTTACGGAAAAGGAGTTCTTCGGCAATAGGGGCAAGCAGTACCATAATAAGCACATTACACCATACATCGTTGCTGGTGGCGATATTGAGGATGTCATTGGATACCGCTGAACCCTTTACGGCAGAGATTATGGCAGTAATTATATTGCCAAATATATTTGCAAGGTACATGCCGGAATAACAGATGATAAAGGTGATGATCCACTGTCCAATCGACATTTTCTTTTTTTCTGAAGAAGTTTCTTTTGGAACAGTTTGAATCAGTAATCCCATAAGAGGCATGGAAATCGCATACATGGTTAGCATTAGAATTAAAAAATATGCTGTAGAATTATTTAGGATATTTGGAAAATAGCGATTTATAATAAAGTACTCCAGATATTGTATTCCAATAATAATCAGTGAACCGAGAAGATACATCAGTCCGAGTTTTGAAAAGTGTTGTCTTGTTGGTTTTAATGTTTCCATTTTATTATACTCCTTAATCATACTGTTTATATGCTATATATACACTTAATACACATATTTGTCAAGTACTACCATCATTTTCTGTTAAGTTGATGCAACAAAATATAACGTATATGACACTGTAATAATGTAAGAACAGAAAAAGGGGATGAATAAAGGTGAGGAGGAGGTATTTGATATCTGCAGGTATTGATGGAAAGATTTCTAAGACAGATGCGCTACAAAGTAATAGTATGGTAAAATTTATTGAATCAAAGAAATAACTGTATAGTTAAGAGGAGCTTATGGAAGAACGTTTATTAGTAAAGAGGGCAAAGCGCGGTGATGTGGATGCCTTTGCTGAGTTATATGGGAGTATATACAAAAAATTGTATCAATTTGCACTGTATACTCTTAAGAATCCCGAGGATGCGAAGGATATCGTGAGTGAGGCGGTGACAGATGCGTTTGAAAACATCAGACAGCTGAGGAAGGAGGAGGCCTTTTCCAACTGGATGTACCGGATTGTGGCCAACAAGTGTAACCGGAAGATGAGAGAATATTACGTCCGAACGGAAGAACTGACAGAGGAAAATGTTGGAGCAGACAACAGCGTGACCTGGGATGAAAGAGAAGAATCGATGGAGATCCGGCGGGTATTTTTCGAACTGCCCAGTGAGGACCGCATGATCGTGGGGATGCATGTGTTTCTTGGGTATAAGACACGGGAGATTGCACAGATGCTGGCGATGAATGAGAACACCGTGCGCTCGAAGGAGAAAAGGGCCATTGAGAAAATGGGAAACAGGCTGAAAGGATTGAGGTGAGTTTATGAGTCATGAAAATCAGAACATGGAGGAAATTATGAGAAAGATTGAGGAGTCTGCACAGGATGTAGAAGTGCCGAAGGAGCTGGAGCCGGAACAGATTAAGGGAAAACTTTTAGGATTAAAGCAGAAGAATCATTTTCCAAGGAGACACATGGTTGAGGCTGCCGCTGCGATTGCATTGGTTGCTGTAATCGGGGGAGCCGGTGTGTTTGGGCGAATGATTCAGACTAGTAATATCGAAAATGAATCTGTTGCAAATGAGAAGCAGAAGAATACAGTGTCTGAGCTGGATCAGAAGGCAGAAAAGGAGCATCAGAAACCGGAGAAGAAAAAGGAGAAAGTGGGAGACTATCACCTCGCAAAGAGTTATGATGAAATCTACGATTCTGTTACCTATATGGAGGATAGCAGATTTAAAGATGGTGTGGAAGGTTTTGTAGAAGGTGGTGCATTATCGGATATATATTTTGAAAAGGAAAAAAATACAACTACAGGAATCGTGGAGGATGCTGTAGAGTCTTCAGGCACAAATTCGGGTTCCGATTATTCAAAGACGAATTTGCAGGTAGAGGGTGTGGATGAAAGCGATTTTATCAAAAATGACGGAAGCTATCTCTATGTTCAGGAAAGTGATATGGTTTCGGTAATTGATATCCGGAATGAAAAGATGAAGACTGTGGCGCAATTAAAGCCGGAACTTGATTTGAGAGATTCTATTGTGGATATGTATGTGGATGGAAATCGTCTGTATCTTGTGATACAAAAGTATGAGACGACAATGGAAAATAAGAAAGATCAGGTGTCATCTTTTGTGGAAGAGGATGTTGCATGTACCGATGTAATTTATATGGATACGAAAACCAGCGTGATGCTGCAGACTTATGATATGAAAGATCGGATTTCCAGCAAGTTGCTTGGAAGTGTTACAGTGGATGGATATTATCACAGCTCCCGCAAAGTTGGAGATTATGTTTATCTGTTTACAGACCGGTATGTAGGAGGTCTGATGGAGAAAGATAAGAAGGAGCTTATTCCGCAGATCAATGGGGATGATGTGTCAGCAGACTGTTTTTATTTGAGAGAAGATGCAGTCAACGAATTTATCGCTGTTTCCATTGATGGGAACAAGCCGGATCAGGTTGTGGACCGCATGGTTGTGATGAATTCCAATGTGGACATTTATATGGGAACGGAATCCATCTGTCTGTATGGCTATAGCTATGATTCGTATGACGCATATGCATCAAGTTCTACTAATTTAACAAAGTTCAGTTATAAGGACGGATACATGAATGCGGTGGCAGCAACTTCTGTTAAGGGTACTATTGAGGACGTGTTTGCTATTTCAGAGGAGAATGGAATTCTGCGGGTGCTGACAACGGAATGGAAGAATGAGTCGGAGAATCGGCTTTATCTGCTTGATCAGAATCTGAAGCTTTTGGGTTCCCTGGATGATATTGCAAATGGTGAGGAAATCTATGCGGCAAGATATCTTGGAAATATTGCTTATTTTATCACGTACCACAATACAGACCCGCTTTTTGCAGTCGACATTTCGGATCCGCAAAATCCGAAAATGCTGGGGCAGTTGGAAGTGACGGGATTTTCCGATTATCTGCATCCGTACGGTGAGAATATGCTGCTTGGCATTGGGTATGAGACGGATCCGGATACAAGTGAGAGGCTGGGGGTTAAGCTTACGATGTTTGATATTTCCAATCCGAAGAAGCTAAAAGTTATGGATTCTGTCGTGATAAAGGGCGATGAATGCAGTGCGGCAAGTAATTATAAGTGTGCCCTGGTGGATGTGGAAAAGAACCTGATCGGATTTGATGTGAATGACTATGAAGCGAGTGGTTCAGATCAGAAGTATATGGTGTACAGTTGGGATGGCAATCATTTTCACAAGGAGTTCTCAAAGAAACTATCATGTGACGAATGGGGGAAAATCCGCGGATTATATGCCGGCAGCAGATTTTATGTGGTAGAAGCGAAGTGCGGAGGCTATAAGATTCGGTCTTATGATATGGAACATGATTTTGAGGCTATTGATGAGTTGAAAACATATTAATCTTTAGAAAAACGGACAGTTTAAAATTATCAGACTGTCCGTTTTTTTATGATATTCAATTAGAAATTGCTTGCAGTAGAGGTGGCTACCCTATATAATGAAAAGGGTAAACATATGTTTTGGTTATAGAGATAATAGGGAGATTAGTTATGATTCAAGTGGAACACATTGTAAAGGAATTTGTTTCGCCGAAGAAGTATCCGGGCCTTAAGGGAGCCATCAAGGGGCTTTTTTCGACGGAGAAGGTGCGTAAGCTTGCGGTGGATGACATTTCTTTTTCAATTGATGAGGGGGAGATTGTCGGGTACATAGGAAGTAACGGTGCGGGCAAGTCTACGACCATCAAGATGATGACGGGTATTCTGACCCCGACGAAGGGGCAGTGTATCATCAATGGTGTTGATCCCAGCAAGGATCGTATGAAGAATGCGAAGAATATTGGTGTTGTATTTGGACAGAGAACTCAGCTTTGGTGGGATCTGCCGCTGTCAGAATCCTACACGATTTTAAAGGAAATCTATGATGTGTCGGATGCAGATTATGAAGAACGGATGGAGTTTTTGAATGAAGTGCTGGATCTACCGGACTTTTTTGACCGGCCGGTGCGGACACTTTCTCTCGGACAGAGAATGCGCGCGGATCTTGGTGCGGCTCTTATACATAATCCGAAGGTGCTGTATCTGGATGAGCCTACCATCGGTCTGGATCTGGTGGTAAAGGATAAGATTCGTGAGGCAATTCGTGTAATTAATGAGAAGTATCATACTACGGTTATTCTCACGACCCATGATATAGGGGATATCGAGGAGCTTTGCAGTCGGATCATCGTAATCGATGAGGGTCACAAGATTTACGACGGAAGTTTGGCGGAACTGAAGGATACATACGGAACGAAGCGCAGTGTGATTATGGAGGTGCGTTCTGTGCAACAGGCGAAGAACCTTGACTGGGTGCAGATTCTCGGCGCGGACCAATCCGTTTTCTCCGTGGAGGGGGACGAGGAGAATAACCAGCTGATGATCTCTTTTGACAAGAATGATCTGCAGGTTTCCGATGTGATTTCTGCGGCGATGAGCGCGACTGAAGTAAAGGATATCAAAATTCAGGAGACGGAGCTTTCAGAGATCGTCAAGGAAATTTACCGACATCAATTGAATGTGTAAGGAGGGCGCGATGAAAAAGTTTTTTCGAACTTATCTGCCGTTCACATCCAATGAATTGAAGCGGAATATGGCATATAAAGGGGCATTTTATCTTTTTATGGTATGCAGTTTGTTTGCTTCCTTTATCAATTATTATCTGTGGATGGCGATTTATGGGAGTGCAGGAAGTTCTACTCTCGGCGGACTCAGCCAGAATGAGATGATCGTCTATGTATTCATGAGTTACATTGCATCGACGCTTGTGATGATTTCAATATCCCGCAATGTGAGTCAGGACGTTGTGAAGGGTAATATTGCAATGACTTTGATCAAGCCGATGGATTACCGTCTGAGTCTGATTGCGCAGTCATTCGGAACGATGATCTATCATTTTTTCATGCCGTCTGTTTTTGTGTGGATTGCGCTTGAGATTTACAAAGTAAAGGTGCTCGGACTTCCGGTGGTACATATCAGCAATATTGTGCTGTTTCTCGTCAGTGTGTGCATGAGCTTTCTGATTTATGTGCTGTTCGATTTTTGTTTTGGCATGATAGCCTTCTTTACGACCTATATTTTCGGAATGCAGATGGCAAAGGATGCGCTGCTATCGTTTCTGACAGGACAGCTGATTCCTCTGTCGTTTTTTCCGGAGGTGGTGCAGAGGATTTTTGATTTTCTCCCGTTTTCATCCATGGTGTACACGCCTGTTATGATTTATCTCGGTAAATATACCGGAAGTGCGCTGATGTTTGTGTTGGCGCGGCAGGCGGTATGGGTTGTTCTTTTGTATCTGTTGGGAAGTGTGATCTGGAGACAGGTGACAAAACGTCTGATTGTGTTAGGAGGTTAACGGGATGAAAACGATAAAAAGATATTGCCGCCTGTATAAGGTACTGGTGTCACAGTTTTTTAAGGTAATACTGCAGTCCAAGGTGGATTTTCTGATAGGTCTTGTGGGTTTTCTTCTGACGCAGGTAATGGGAATTATCTTTCTCTATCTGGTGTTCGGTCAGATTCCGAGTCTGCAGGGCTGGACACTGGATCAGTTGATCTTTATTTATGGGTTTGCACAGATTCCGAGAGGAATTGATCATCTCCTGACGGATAATCTGTGGCTGGTTTCTTACTGGATGGTCATTGACGGTGATTTTGACCGCTATATGCTGCGGCCGATGAATGTCTTTTTCCAGGTAATCTGTGAGAAATTGCAGCCAGATGCCCTTGGAGAATTACTGGTGGGAATTATTCTTGTGGTGTCATCCCTTTCCAAGGGGATTGTAGCCGTTGATGTGGTACACGTCCTGCTCTTTTTTGTGTCAGTGATTGCAGGGGCAGTTATCTACACTTCTGTCAAACTGTTTTTTACTTCGCTGGCATTCTGGGTGAAACAGAGTGGTCCATTTTTGCAGGTGGCATATGAGATGGCAGAGTTTGCGAAATATCCGACAGAGATTTATGCAAAGGGCATCCGTTTTATTATTACGTGGATAATTCCGTTTGCATTTGTGGCGTATCTGCCGGCCAGTTATTTTCTGATGGGGCGAGGAGCACTGGAGACCATCGGTGTGGAGTGCGTGATCGCAGTTGTATTCTGGTTTGTTGCATACAGCCTGTTCCAATATGGAACAACAAAGTATGAGAGTGCGGGAAATTAAAATTGGAGCAAGAGGTGAAACAACATGATTTATACGGTAACCTTTAATCCTTCGCTGGATTACATAGTGACGGTTCAGGATTTTATGATGGGAATTGTGAACCGGACCAGTCAGGAGATTATTTTTCCGGGAGGAAAGGGGATTAATGTATCGATGGTTCTTAAGAATCTTGGCTGTGAGAGTACGGCGCTGGGATTTATGGCTGGATTTACCGGAAAAGAAATTACCCGTCTTTTGGAGAAAAAAGGCATTACCACAGATTTTATCCATGTAAAAGACGGAAATTCAAGAATCAATGTGAAGCTGCGGGCACAGAAGGAGACAGAGATTAACGGGCAGGGGCCGATGATTAGATCTGAAGATATTCGGAGTCTTTATGCGAAGCTGGATCAGCTGAAAGAGGGGGATACTCTTGTGCTGGCAGGAAGCATCCCGGATACGATGCCGGAATCTATTTATATGGATATAATGGAGCATTTGAAAGATAAAAAATTATACATTGTAGTTGATGCAACGAAGGATCTTCTGATGAACGTGCTTCCATACCATCCATTTTTGATCAAACCGAATAATCATGAGCTGGGTGAGCTTTTTCACACAGTTCTGACAAACAAGGATGAGGTTATCTACTATGCGAAGAAGCTTCAGGAAAAGGGGGCAGGAAACGTTCTGGTATCTATGGCAGGTGATGGTGCGGTACTTGTGACGGAGAATCATGAGGAGTTTCAGAGCAAGGCTCCAAAGGGACATGTGGTCAATTCTGTCGGTGCGGGTGATTCCATGGTGGCAGGATTTTTGTATGGATACGGGAAGACGGGAAGCTATGAGGAAGCTTTTCGATATGGAATCTGCACGGGAAGTGCCAGTGCATTTTCCGAGGAACTGGCAACAAAAGAAGAAGTTGAAACTCTGTTGGGGAGAAGCGTAGAAGAATAATAAAAATGCAGTCAGATCTATAATTACCAAAATAATGTTTGGAATTGTAAAAAAGTACACACAATAGTTATGAATATTAAATGGTAAGGAGATCTGATGATGAAAGAATTTAAGTATGTAATCAAGGACGAGCAGGGGATTCATGCGCGCCCGGCAGGAAGTTTTGTAAAAGCAGCAGCGTCATTTCCATGCAGTATCACCATTGGAAAGGACGGCAAAGATGTGGATGCCAAGAGAATACTTGGTGTCATGGGACTTGGGGTAAAATGCGGGCAGGAGATCGTTATCAAAGCAGATGGCGAGCAGGAAGAGGAAGCAATCGATACGCTTAGTAAATTTCTTGAGGATAATTTGTAATCTTTGTAACTATTTACAATTCTTAGAATAAGATCAGCAGTTTTGTCACGTATGTAAGAAGATGCTGATCTAATTGGTAAGGTGACTCGAATAGAGTCGCCGCCCAATAAGAACGGGAGGAGGTACCATCAACATGACAATTGAGGGGAAAAGTGTGTACAGCGGGGTGGCAATTGGCCGTCTTGTGATATACCAAAAAGCAGAGAATCAGATAAAACGGACAAAGATTACGGATCGGGAAGCAGAAATCAAGCGCTTTGAAGAGGCAAAAGATACAGCTGGCAGACAGCTGGCTTTACTTTATGAAAGAGCATTGAAGGAAGTCGGGGAGACGAATGCCGCCATTTTCGAAGTGCATCAGATGATGCTTGAGGATATGGATTATACCGAGGCAATCGTCAATATGATCCGGACGCAGGAAGTCAGCGCAGAGTATGCAGTTGCCATGACAGGTGATACCTTTTCCGAGATGTTTGCGCAGATGGATGATGATTATATGCGGGAGAGGGCTGCGGATGTGAAGGATGTGTCGAACCGGCTTGTTCAGATTCTGCAGGGAAAAGCTGAAGGAGGTCTCGATACAGATGAACCGTTCATTTTGTTGGCAGATGATCTTGCTCCCAGTGAGACAGTTCAGCTGGATAAGTCAAAGGTGCTCTCCTTTGTCACGCGGCATGGTTCCACGAATTCCCATACAGCAATCCTCGCCCGGACAATGAACATTCCGGCTCTGATTGGAGCTGATTTTCCGGAAGATGCCGAGGGAAAGATGGGAATTGTAGACGGCTATGAGGGAAAACTGATTATTGATCCTGCGGTGTCGGTTTTGGAAGAGTATCAAAAACGGAAAAACCAGGAGGAAGAAAAAAGACGTCTTCTGCAGGAGTTGAAAGGAAAGGAGAACGTAACAAAAGACGGAACCAGGATTAATCTCTATGCCAATATTGGAAATGTGGCAGATATTGCTTCGGTACTTGCCAATGATGCAGGAGGAATCGGCCTTTTTCGGAGCGAATTTTTGTATCTTGAGAGCAATGATTACCCCACGGAGGAGGAGCAGTTTCAGGCATACCGTAGGGCTGCGGAGATGATGGCAGGCAAGAAGGTCATCATTCGTACTCTTGATATAGGGGCGGACAAGCAGGTGGATTATTTTGGGTTGGATAAGGAAGAAAATCCGGCAATGGGCTATCGGGCAATCCGAATTTGTCTGGAGCGCAGGGATGTATTCAAGACGCAGCTTCGCGCACTGTATCGGGCAAGTTATTATGGAAATATCGCAATTATGTTTCCGATGATTATATCAGTGGCAGAAGTAAGGACGATTAAGACCATCATTGCAGAGGTAAAAAAGGAACTGGATGCAGAGTTTTTTCCATATAAAGAAGTGGAGATTGGAATAATGATTGAGACACCGGCAGCAGTGATGATGAGTGAGGAACTGGCTCAAGAGGTGGATTTCTTCTCGGTGGGAACAAATGACCTCACACAGTATACATTGGCAATCGACCGGCAGAATCCAAAGCTGGATGATTTTTATGATTCTCATCACCCGGCAATTTTAAAAATGTTGAAAATGATTGTGGACAACGGACATAAGGGTGGATGCTGGGTTGGTATCTGCGGGGAACTTGGCGCGGATATCACGCTGACGGAGACGTTTTTAAGGATGGGATTTGATGAACTGTCCGTCAGTCCATCCGTGGTTTTAAAGGTTCGTCAGCAGATTCGTTCGCTGGATTTGAGGTAAGTTTTTACGGGAGAGGATTCGAAAGGTGATGTAGAAAATATGAGATAGTGAATGAAAGCAATGAAGCTTCACAGTTAGGAGAGAATAGAAACATGAATAATAAGACAACCGGCACACTTTATCTGTGTGCAACACCAATCGGAAATCTTGAGGACATCACATTCCGAGTCCTGCGGACGCTCAAGGAAGTTGATCTGATCGCGGCGGAGGATACCCGCAATTCCATCAAACTGCTCAACCATTTTGAAATCAAGACGCCGATGACGAGCTACCATGAATACAATAAAATTGATAAGGCATACCAGCTGGTGGACAAGCTGCGCGCGGGAAAAAATATTGCACTCATTACGGATGCAGGTACTCCGGGAATTTCCGATCCGGGAGAAGATATCGTGCGCATCTGCTATGAAGAGGGAATTCCCGTTACTTCCCTTCCGGGCCCGGCGGCGTGTATTACGGCGCTGACGATGTCCGGGCAGCCCACCAGACGTTTTGCGTTTGAAGCGTTTCTGCCGAAAGATAAAAAGGAACATCAGGCGGTGCTACAAGAACTCAGGGAGGAGACACGATCAATTATTATCTATGAAGCACCGCATCACCTTGTGCGGACACTTTCGGAGCTTGCCGATACGCTCGGCGGGGATCGGAAGCTTACCATATGTCGCGAATTGACGAAACGGCATGAGGAAAAAATGCAGATGACACTGCAGGAAAGTCTTACATACTATGAATCTCAGGAACCACGCGGAGAGTATGTGCTGATCATAGCAGGAAAATCTCGTGCGAAGATCGAAGAGGAGAAGCGTGCAGGCTGGGAAACGATGAGTGTCGAGGAGCATATGGCTCATTATGAAGCTCAGGGAATTGAGCATAAGGAGGCAATGAAGCTTGTGGCAAGGGATCGTGGTGTCAGAAAGCGGGACATATATCAGCAACTAATAAGATGATTCCATAGAAAAAACGCTGATCGTGGATGCAATGCTTCAGAAGGGAAGAACAGTTGGACGTGTATATTATTGAAACATAAAGTAGCCAACCGCCTTCCCTGAAAGGTATTCTGTGATTTCGTTTAGTTCATTATTTGTTCTTCTACGATTGTAAACGGCGCAGGGCCGGTGCGCAGGATTGCTTCATGGAAAGCGACCGCATCGAAACTGTCGCCGTATTTTTCTTCATAGAAACTCCGGAGCTGTCGGAATTTTAAATAGCCGACATAATATTTCAGGTAATTTCCCGGTTCATCCAGTATAAGATCCGTGATCGTTTCTATGGCTTCCAAATCGGTGAAACCATAAGTAGCCCAGAATTTTTCCATATCTGCCTGCTCCCATCCATAATAGTGAATTCCAATGTCAGAGGTGGCGTACAGACTTAAAACAGCCGCCTGATTATGTTGCAGAAGTCCGGCAAGATCATCAGGCAGTCCGGCATAGTAGTAAGCCTGCATCTCCACATAAGTGGCCCATCCTTCCGTATACCCCGGGTAGTTAAGGAGGGAGCGGATTGGTTCAAGACCATAGTGATACGACTGGATAGTCTGGTAGAGATGTCCAGGATAGCCTTCGTGTGCGAGTGTCGTGAAATAATACAGATCGCTGTAAGCATTGGCATCATTGATATAAATACGGTTTTTCGAGTAATCATCAATTGGGGCCGTTATGTAGAATGCCGGTGCCAGATATTCCGAAAGTGACGGGTCTACATGGCAGATCTGACAATCGGTTTCTGGTGGCTTTGGAAAATCTTTTCGCATGGCAGAAGCAAGTGCGGTGAGCATTTTTTCTTCATTATCAAGATCTGTATCAAGATCCGGGGATTCTGTGGCAAGTTTTGGATTTTTAGCAAGAATATCGGCACAGACGGACAGATCCTCTTTGCGGGCATCCTCAATTTGCTGATACAGGCTTTCTACACCATCATCACAGCCGGTATTGCAGGCAACCAGTGCCTCGTAGTAGGCTTTCCCATTTTCGTAGTTGCACAACCCCCAGTCGTTACGGCCGCTTCCCAACAGGCTGGTGAGACCGGATATCATTAGCTCATAGGCAGGAATTACATGTTCGGCAATGACTGTTTTGTTGCGTTCTATATAATCCTGTTTTTGGGAATCCGTCAGACCATCAAAGGATTCAAGGCGATTGGAAAAGGTGTCAAAGAGAAAATTATCCTCCGGGTTTTCCGTAAAAACTTCGCATCCATCGATTACTTTCATGCAGCTGCGGTCTGACATGAAAAGACCGGCATCTGACTTTTCCTGTTCGTAATCCAGAAGCTGTGCATAATAGGAATCCATCTGGGAAAGCAGGGTCAGGTAATCCTCGATGTCCTGTTTGCAGTAAAACTGGTATTCTGCCAGTAAAACCGGCAGCTGGGAAGTTACACCGCTTGAGGGGGTTAAGACTTCCTCATAGAAGGGAAAATCCGTGAGGGATTGTTGTCGGGAAATGTAATCGGTTAGTACACTGCAGGTCAGTTTTTCTTCGCGATTGAGAGAATGGCGGGAGTATTGCTTTAGCTGGTTGCGTAACTTTTCAAGCTCCTGTGCGGATTCTTTCGGGGAATTGCCGGAGATGCTGCCAAGTGTCACATCGTAAGAGTCGATGCCGGCGGCCTTGGGATTTGTCAAGGTAAAATGCAGATTCATGGTGTTATCAGTAACCTCGTCCTGAAAGAGTTTTGTACAGAAATCATCGAAACTGTGGCTATTTCCACCCGTAAACAGACCCGGAAGGCTGCGACAGGTCACAAACAGACCGAGAATCAGAAAGGAAAAAACCAGAATTCGGTATTTTTTCAGAAGAGACTTCATGGGCATTGCTCCTATGAGCAGAATTATCATAAATATATGTGAGCAAAAGGGGCAATTATGATACAATGAATGAAAAAGAAGGAAAGGAAGAAAAACAAATGATGAATCTTGCAGCAATGGGAAAAATTATGAAGGCGAAAGAGGTATTTACGGCAAACCATCCGAAATTTGTGGCTTTTTGGAGTGCCGTGTTTGCAAAAGGAATTGAGGAAGGAACTATTCTTGAAGTCACGGTTACCAAGCCGGGACAGGAGCCGATGACAACAAATCTCAAGGTGCAGCAGTCAGATCTTGAGATGGTGGAATCCTTGAAAGAATTGGCAAAGAAATAATGCATAGCCCCTTTGGTTTAAAAATATAATAAACTAATACATGATATAGCGTTGTGGGGGCAGTATGAATTATCTATGGGGCGGAATGATTGTCATAGGTGTTGTCTATGGAGCACTGACGGGTAATCTCGGAGCAGTGACGGATCAGGCGCTTGCGTCTGCGAAAGAAGCCATCAGTCTCTGCATTACGATGGCCGGGGCCATGGCATTCTGGGTTGGTATTATGCGGATAGCTGAGAGAGCCGGTATGATTGAGCGGATTGCACACAGAATGAATCCTCTGCTGCAGTTTTTGTTTCCATCGGTACCAAGGGACAGCGATGCACGGACACATATTGCGACAAATATGGTTGCAAATATGCTTGGACTGGGGTGGGCGGCAACGCCGGCAGGCTTGTCTGCAATGAAAGAACTGAAAAAGCTGGATGCCCGAAGTGGGCGTGCAACAGATGCTATGTGTGATTTCCTTATTCTCAATATTTCCTCCCTGCAGCTGATACCGGTGAATATTATTGCATACCGGGGTGAATACGGATCCGTAAGACCTGCAGCAATCGTTGGTCCGGCTATGATTGCAACACTGGTATCGACAGGAGCAGCAGTGATCTTTATCAAACTCCGGCAGTTCGTGGCGCATGGTAATTGAGGAGGCAGGAAATGCAGGTGATCTCATTTTTATCGGAGGCAATCATCCCGCTTCTGGTATTTCTGATTGTTGGAACAGCACTTGTGCATCATCAGAAGGTATATGAGGATTTTCTGGACGGTGCGAAAAGTGGTGTGAAGACAGTCATAGAAATTATGCCGACATTGGTCGGACTTATGGTGGCGGTAGGGATTCTGCGTGCGTCAGGATTTCTGGATTTTGTGTCGGATCTGCTGGGGAAAATGATGGAAGGTACCCGATTTTCCACAGAACTTGTACCTGTAGCAATTATCAAAATGTTTTCGTCCTCTGCCGCAACCGGCCTGCTTTTGGACCTGTACAAAGAGCATGGAACAGATTCCTTTATCGGTCGTGCTGCATCCATTATGTTGAGCAGTACAGAGACAATTTTTTATACGATGTCTATCTATTTCATGTCGGTGAAAGTAAAGAAAACCCGCTATACCCTTGCCGGGGCATTGATTGCAACAATAGCGGGAATTGTGGCGAGTGTTCTGCTTGCGCAAATGTACTGAATTTTCAAGAAAAGAAATGTACAAATTAGGAAAAAAGTATGAAAACAGGTTGACTTTCATAGGGTAAGGGTTCAAAATAGTACATACAGTGGGGGATAAATAAAGAATATTTTTACGATTGGAGTGGAGAAAATGGCATTAAAGAAAACAGACAAGATATGTATGCAGGCAGTATCCGAATTGAAAGATGCAGATTATGCAAAGGCGGATCCACAGATTGGGCAGCTGTATACAAGGCTTGCCAACGGAAGAAAGCAGTTAGAGCAGGTTATGGAGAAGGATCTTTCTGCAGTTATGAAGATTAGTTCTCTGGACCTTGCATTAATACATTATACTGATCAGATGGGAAATATTTCGAGTGCGGTTGCACAGTCTACGGACGAAGTGCTGCAGGCGGTGACGGAGAGTGCGCGCGTGGCAGGAGAAGTTTCCAACCAGCACGAGGATCTTACCAATACAATTCTGACGGCATCGGAAGAAAGTAATGCAATCCATCAGAATATAGAGAAGGGGCAGAAGGAATTAACGGAGATCAAGGAATTGTCCGGTAAGACGATTACCGAATCCAATGATATGAAGCAGAACATGGAGGATCTTATTGATGTCTTAAATCACATGAATGAAGTGATTGCAGGTATCAGTTCAATCTCCGGACAGACGAACCTTCTGGCACTTAATGCCTCCATTGAAGCTGCCAGGGCCGGAGAGGCCGGGAAAGGCTTTGCAGTCGTTGCGGAGGAAATCCGGAAGCTGGCAGAGCAGACCCAGAATCTGACAAATAACATGGGACAGTTTGTAGAGCGAATTAAAGTTGCATCCGGGAAGAGTGCAGACAGTGCCAATACGGCGATTGAAATGCTGGGTGATATGAGCGAACGGATTAGTTCTGTGTGGGCAATTAATGATGAGAACCAGAACAGTGTTGGTAAAATTGCAGACTCTGTAAGTTCTCTTGCAGCAGTCAGTGAGGAGATTTCCAGCTCCATGGATGAGATGGCGAACCAGTCTTCACATATTCAGAAACAGTGTGAAGAACAGCAGGAGGAAATGCAGAACCTTCTTGAGATTGGACAGAAATTAAAAGAAGCCATCAATCCGGTTCATGCAATCGAGTCTGATCTGGATGAAGCGGCAAAGATGATGGGCAAGATGGGAATGGATGCGTTCTATGTGATGGAGAACCAGATATTTGCTGAGCATATGAAGTCTGCCGTGAGCGCACACCAGTCATGGCTTGCAAATCTTAAGAATATGGTTGACCAGCAGGAAATCCTGCCGATTCAGCTGGATGATACGAAGTGCGGTTTTGGACATTTTTATTATGCAATGGTTCCGCAGAATGAAGCGGTGAAAGCAGTTTGGAATGGTATCAGGGACAAACATAAAAAGTTCCATGCTTTTGGTAAAGATGTAATGAATGCGCTTTTTAATGAAGATTATGATAAGGCAAGAGCTGTATATCAGGAAGCAGAGAGCTATTCAAAAGGTCTGATAGCGGATATGCTTGAAGTGGAGCGGATTGTAGAGAATCTGGATGGACAAGGATTAAGCTTTTAAGCAGTTGACTTTTATGAAAGACAGAATTATAATATTTCATATTTCATAGAGGATAGGGCAATATCATAAAATGAATGGGTTATTTCAAAAACATCGGACAAAAAGATTGAACCAGGTGCAGTATATTGCAGCTGGTTTCTTTCTCATTATACTGATCGGGACATGTATTCTTATGCTGCCGATTGCGTCGAAAAGTGGCGAGTTTACAAGCTTTTTTGACGCACTTTTTACAGCAACCAGTGCAACCTGTGTGACAGGACTTGTGGTGTTTGATACATATCTGCACTGGAATCTGTTGGGACAACTGGTCATTTTGTTTCTGATTCAGATCGGTGGTCTGGGGTTTATCACCATCAGTGTGGGTTTTGCGATGGCCTTCCAGCGTAAAATCGGTCTTCGAGAGCGAGATCTGGTTAAGGAAAGTGTCAATGCACTGGAAATTGGTGGAATTATTAAGCTTACGCGCAAGATTTTGAATGGAACCCTGTTTTTTGAAGGAATCGGTGCACTTTTGCTGTCCTTCCGCTTTGTGCCGCGGTTCGGTCCGGTAAAGGGAATTTATTTCAGTATTTTCCATGCGGTATCTGCATTTTGCAATGCTGGTTTTGATCTTATGGGTGGGCAGGGTGAGTATTCTTCCTTTGTTAATTATGTGGGGGATCCGCTGGTCAATCTTGTGATTATGGCACTGATTGTCGTGGGCGGTCTCGGTTTTGTGGTTTGGAGCGATATTTCCATTAAGAAGTTCCACTGGAAGCAATATTCACTGAATACGAAGCTGGTACTTTCCATTACTGCAGGACTCATTTTTGGGGGAGCTCTTCTTTTGTTTCTTTTTGAGCAGGGGAACACACTGGAGGGATTATCGGCAGGAGAACAGGTCCTCGCATCTTTGTTTGGTTCTGTGACGGCGCGTACCGCTGGATTCAATACGGTAGATACAGGGGCATTACGGCCGGAGAGTAAGCTTTTAACTATCATTCTGATGTTTATCGGTGGAAGTCCGGGATCAACAGCCGGTGGAATTAAGACCACGACATTTGCTGTGATGATGCTCTATGTCATATCGAATCTTCGCGGGGAGAGTGGCTGTAATATCTTTCACAGGCGCATTAGCGATGAGGTTATCAAGAAGGCCAGTATGGTGTTTTGTCTGAATCTGATTTTGGGGCTGACCAGCACACTTTTGATTATGGCAACCAGTAATCTGGGCATGTCGGATATTCTTTTTGAGGTGTATTCGGCTATTAGCACGGTCGGTATGACAACCGGAATTACCAGAGACTTAAACACTGTCGGCAGGGCAGTGATTATTTTATTGATGTATTGCGGCAGAATCGGAAGTATGACATTTGTATTGTCACTGGTGCAAAGACAGGATAAAAGGAATCTGACGCTTCCGACTGAGAAGATAACAATTGGATAAGGA
The DNA here is from genome assembly GCA_022775045.1 of Agathobacter sp. Taxonomy (GTDB): domain Bacteria; phylum Bacillota; class Clostridia; order Lachnospirales; family Lachnospiraceae; genus Roseburia. The sequence continues at coordinate 18,001 of JALFLB010000012.1, forward strand.
GAATCGTGATGAAATCAATTTTAATTATTGGAATGGGTAAATTCGGCCATCATCTCTGTGATAACCTCATAGATCTGGGTAATGATGTTATGGCGGTTGATGCAAATGAGGAAAAGGTGGCGGATCTGATTTATAAAGTAACAAATGTCCAGATTGGAGACTGTACAAATCCGCAGGTAGTAAAAAGTTTGGGTGTTGGGAATTTTGATATTGTATTTGTGTGTATCGGGGCAAATTTCCAGAACAGTCTTGAAGTGACAAGTCTTGTCAAAGAGATGGGTGCCAAGTGTGTTATCAGTAAGGCGAATCGTGATGTACATGCCAAATTCTTACTTCGAAATGGTGCGGATGAGGTCATCTATCCGGATCGCGATATCGCAATCAAGCTGGCAAAGAGATGCAGCATTAATCATGTATTTGATTATATCGAATTGGACGATGAGTATTCCATTTATGAAATTCCGTTGCGTGAGGAATGGGTTGGACATTCCATTATGGAATTAAATTTCCGCCAGAGATATGGTGTTGATATTCTTGGTGTAAAGAATGGAGAGAAGATGAATATTTCCCCGGCTGCGGATTATGTGTTTAAGCAGGGGGAGCACTTGATGGTTCTTTCGAATAAACCGTGTATTGATAAGATTTTGAAGAATATCTAATCTGTAAGTAAAGAGGGGGCGTAAGGCAGATGGAAGCAGTTGAGCAGTTTTTAGAGTGGGTAAAGGAATCTGATAATATAGTATTTTTCGGCGGTGCTGGAGTGTCAACGGAGAGTGGCATCCCGGATTTCAGAAGTGTGGACGGATTGTATAATCAGAAATATAAATACCCGCCGGAGACGATCTTAAGTCACAGCTTTTACCGTCAGAATCCGGAAGAATTTTATCGTTTTTATCGGGATAAGATGCTTTGCCTGGATGCAGAGCCGAACATTACGCACCTTAAGCTTGCGGAGCTGGAAAAAGCAGGTAAGCTCAAAGGAATTGTGACACAGAATATTGATGGACTGCATCAGAAAGCGGGCAGTAAGAACGTAATGGAGCTGCATGGAAGTGTACTTCGCAATTACTGTGAGAACTGCCATACATTTATGAGTGCTGAGGATATTCTGCATTCGGAAGGAGTGCCGGTATGTCCGGACTGCGGTGGTCCGGTGAAGCCGGATGTTGTGCTTTACGAGGAAGGTCTCAATCAGAAGACGCTGCAGGATGCCGTGTTCTATATCAGCCATGCAGATGTGCTGATTGTTGGCGGTACTTCCCTTGCAGTCTATCCGGCAGCAGGATTGATTGATTATTACAACGGGAATAAACTGGTGCTCATTAATAAGAGTGCGACGCCGATGGATACGCGGGCGGATCTGCTGATTCAGGATGGACTTGGGAACGTATTTTCCAGGGTGGAGGTATAACGGTGAATCAATATCATTATGAAGTGGGAGATATCGTCAAATTGAAGAAGCCGCATCCCTGTGGCAGCCATGAGTGGGAAATCTTACGTGTTGGTGCAGATTTCCGGCTCAAGTGTTTAGGCTGTGGCCATCAGATGATGGTGACGCGGAAGCTGGTTGAGAAGAATACCAAGGGGCTGCGTAAACCGGAGTGAGGGGATTGCTCTGAAATAAAGCGAACCGGCATCCGCCGGTTCGCTTATTATAAAAATATTATTTTGTTAATGTTGCCTCTGGTACTTCTTCTTGAATATTATCTTGCGGAACCCAGATGCCCTTTTTACCCCACGGTTGAATCATTTTTATCTCTCGCACTTTACCATCCTCCAGAAATGTAATCTTCACCAGAACTTCATTTCCTTCAGAAACTTTTTCAAGCTGTACCTTATTCTCATTATTCAAAAGATTTAGCAGATACTGCGCGGACTGAATCGGATCCATTAAAGGATCGTTTTTATAGTTCGAATTTACAGAGCGTTCGTTAAGTATTTCTCCCAGTCCATTGGTTTTGTAATCCATCGGGGTTATGTTGATTCCTTGTGCATATGCAGAATCAAATTCCCATGCGGAGGCAATGCTGTCATATACCTGCAATTTTTCCTGCGTTACCTGAAACTGACCATCTTCAAGCGTATAGTGAATTGTTTCCTTCCATACAGTAACATGTGGATCGGATACCCTCGCATAGTACAAAATCTCTGCTGTCTGGTTTTGTGTATCTATGGAATGCAGCATATAGCCAGTATCGCCGGAAGTATCCGCACCGGACCAGGGCTGATCTCCCCATGGCCATGGACTGGACCATCCAAATCCACCTCCCATCAAAAGGTCTTGCTTTTCCAGATCATTTTGCGCATCTTTTGTAGAAAGTTTCATGATTGTTTTCGCATCTCGCTGGCAAAAAGCTTTCGCCCATTGATAGATGGCCTCCTCGGTTTCCCTTTCAGGGATTTTCTGTTCATTGCTTTGTGTTGATTGAACGGATTCTCCTGTATTTTCTTCTCCGGTATGCTCCGTCAGCACAAAACTTTGACCGTCTTTTACCTTGATGTAGGTAAAATTATCAGATTCTTTTTCGATAAAATAGATGCGATTTCCCTTGATACGGAATCGATTTGTCATACTATCGCCGGCATCAACGTCACCCTTCATTGTCAAAATCCCATTGCTTATCGAATAGGTTCCGAAACCTAAACAGCTGCTGAGTGGACCTTCATAATATTCATAGGTTCCATCCTCCTGAAAGGTGATATTGAAATCAGCCAATTCAAAACCAGATTCTTCATTATACTCATAGGAGTATGTGCCACATATAAATTTCGTCTGGTTTGTCAGGCAGATTACTGCAAAAACTACAATCAGAAAGGTAGCGATTATTGCCACCCACGTATGTGGTTTTTTGAAATTCAGTACATTTTTAATCCGTTTTCCGGCATCTCCCTCGCCAAAGCAAGCCATGCCAGCGGATTCCAACAATTGCACCATTCCGTTCTTCTGTAAAAATGCAAGGAATAATTCGCTCGCTTTCTCCAACATAGGCTACTCCTCTCTATGCTCATCGATGAGTTTCTTGAGCATCTTTGCTTCCTCTTGGGAAATCTTTTTACTGCCCAAAAATGCGGCGACAAATCCCGGCAGCGAACCATCAAATGTGCGTTCAACAAAATATGCGGATTCATCTGCCTGCACCTGTTCCTTGGTAATCAGTACGGATACAGTTGCATCCTCGTTGGCGATGTACCCTTTCTCACACATCTTGCGGATCACTGTGTAGGTGGTGGATTTCTTCCAGCCAAGCTGTTCATGACACAGCTTTACAAGTTCTCCGGAATTCACCGGGGCGTTGTCCCACACCACACACATAAAACGATAATCGCTGTCACATAATTTTGCATATTCCATTCTGTTCATCTCCTGACTCTTTTGGTTTATGATCATCAACCTATAACCAGTTTATATTTATAAACTAATTTTGTCAAGGTTTATTTTTTTAAACCAAAATGAATTTGTATCTGTTCGTCAGATAAAATCCTCCGTCAGTTTCCCGTGTTTCTCGTAGTTGGTTACGCGGGCAATCTGGTTGTCTGCATCCACAAATACGACCTTCGGCAGATGCTCCTTTGCCTCTTCCGGTGTCATTTGCGCGTAGCACATGATGATGACGTGGTCGCCGACAGCAACCTGCCGTGCGGCGGCACCATTTAAACAGATCATGCCGGAGCCCGGTTCACCGGCAATTGTATAAGTCTCAAAACGGTTGCCGTTCTCTACATCGACAATCTGGACAAGCTCATACTCGAGGATTCCGGCGGCTTCCAGCAGTTCAGTGTCGATGGTTACACTGCCCACATAGTTTAAGTCTGCCTGTTTTACAACGGCGCGGTGAATTTTACCTTTTAACATCGTATAGTTCATGAGATTTCCTTTTCTCCTTATTTTAGAATTTTGCAATTGCAGATAGGTTATCTAAACTGTTGCGATAAAGTTATCAATCAGTCGTGTTTTTCCAATGTAGACGGCAATTGCCACAAGCACGGATCCGGTCAGTGTATCTACCGGAGTGATGGTATTGAACTCAACAACTTCCACATAATCAATTTTGGCAAGAGGCTCCGTCTCAAGCTCTGCAGTGATAGCAGCTTTGACAGCAGCAGCGTTTGTCTCACCGGAATCCACCAATTCTTTTCCAATCTTGAGACTACGACTTAAGATGAGAGCAGCCTGACGCTCTTCCTGACTCAGGTAGGTGTTGCGGGAACTCTTGGCAAGTCCGTCCTCCTCACGGATAATCGGACAGCCGATAATTTCGGTGTCGACATTTAAATCCCGGACCATGCGCTTAATGACCGCCAGCTGCTGGGCATCTTTCTGACCGAAGTAGGCGCGGTCCGGTGTTACAATGTGGAAGAGCTTGAGTACGACGGTTTGTACACCGCGGAAGTGAATCGGGCGGCTTTTCCCACAGAGTTCTGTGGTGAGTCCGTTCATATCCACATAAGAGCAGAAGCCATCCGCGTACATTTCGTCTGCCTCCGGGTGAAAGATAAGATCAACACCGGCATCCTCGCAGAGCTTTGCATCTTTTTCAAGATCGCGAGGATAACTTGCAAAATCTTCGGATGGTCCGAATTGCATCGGATTGACAAAAATACTGACAACCACGCGGTCGTTCTCTTTTCTTGCTGTATCGATGAGGCTCTTGTGTCCTTCGTGCAGGTAACCCATGGTCGGAACAAATCCAACGGTGAGTCCCTTGCGTTTCCAATTTTTTACCGTCTCTCTAACCTTACTGATTTCTCCATATATTTTCATGAACGTTCTCTCCTTTTATTTTCTCCTATAATTCATCTATCGTTTCGAATTTACTGATGTGCTTCTGCTGAAACAACATAATTTGGAAAAGGCAATTGCGTATATTGTTAATACAGACGATCGATGATACCCTCATCCATTTTGAAGGTGTGTTCCTCTGCCGGGAATGTCCCGTCTGCAACCTCCTGCTTATATGCTCGGAAAGCTTCCCGCATCTGGTCGCCGATCTGTGCGTACTGTTTAACAAATTTTGGCTTCATATCGGAGTACATTGCCAGCATATCCTGGTAAACAAGCACCTGCCCGTCACAGCCTGCACCTGCACCGATACCGATGGTTGGAATGTTGATGCTCTCAGTAATCTTCGTTGCAAGTGCTTTCGGAACGCACTCGAGAACAACGGCGAAAGCACCGGCTTCCTCCACTGCGCGTGCCTCATCGAGAAGCTTCTGGGCGGCCTCCTCGCCTTTTCCCTGAACCTTAAAGCCGCCGAATGCATTGATGGACTGTGGGGTTAGGCCGATATGAGCACATACCGGAATAGATGCGTCCACGATGGCGCGGATCTGTGGGCAGACCTCCTTACCACCTTCCAGCTTCACGGCCTGTGCGTGGCCTTCTTTGACCAGGCGTCCGGCGTTGACAACCGCATCATACACAGATGTCTGGTATGACATAAATGGCATGTCAGTGATGAGTAAAGTATCTTTAATTCCGCGGGAAACAGCGGCACTATGGTGGATCATGTCTTCCATAGTAACCGAGAGTGTGTCCTCGTAACCAAGTACGACCATACCGAGGGAATCGCCTACAAGAATGGCGTTGACTCCTGCTTCGTCAATCAACTTGGCGGTCGAGTAATCGTAGGCGGTCAGCATGGAAAGCTTCTCGCCCTTTTGCTTTGCTTCCTGAAATGTAACTGCTGTGTTTTTCATGTTCTATTCTCCAATCCTTTCATTCATATAACGTTTGAGGCTACATCCCCATATCAATTCTTTACTTGATTTTTTGTAACTGTTCAGACCCCCTCCTCATATATTCGCAAAACCGCACGTTACATGTTCTTTCTCGCTGCTTCGCAGCCTGTAACAAGGAGGGACCCGCTTCGCGGGAGGATTCCTTATTACACACCTTTTGCTCATATATGGGGAGGTGACTCTATTCGAGCCACCTTACGAATAAGATAATCAGCCTCTTACATGCAAGCATGATGATTCTGATTATCTTATTCTAAGGGGTTCTGAATAGGTACGATTTTAAATAATATCTGCATCTGTGTGTAATCGCGGTTAGGATTTTTTTCCTGGGCGATGGTCACAAGATGTTTCCCAAGTACCTGATAGAGTGTTTTCGTTTCCTCATCGGAATCCAAGCAGGCAAGATGTTTTTCCACGGTTCCGGTGTCGCCGCGTTCAATGGGCCCCGTCAGCGCACCAGCGCAATCCTGTGCAATCACGTTCTCAATATTGCTGCGAACCAGCGCCGCAGTTGCCGAGACTGCCTCCGCCCGGGTAAAGCCGCATTCCTCAAGAAGCCGGTAGCCGGTGTCCAGTACGGCGATGACCTGATTGCTCAGGATACTTGCGGCTGCATGGTATTTTGGCTTTGCCTCGGCATTGATCCGGCAGACCTGATTGCCAAAGGAAGTAAGAAGCTTCGTTATGGTGTTAACGGCATATTCCTGTCCTTCCACGGTAAAAAATGCATGCTCCAATTGTTGATAAGAGGAAAATTTGTTACTGAACGGTAACATCGGATGAACCGAGCAACAGGAAACTCCTGCCTCTTCGGCTCCGGAAAATGAATCGGATGAAAGTGCGCCACTGCAATGACATATAATCTGATTCTTATGTGACAGTTTTTTGACCTCTTCCCAGACGGGGACGATATAGGAATCTCCCGTTGTGATGAACAACAGTTCCGAAGTGTCAACCAGAGACTGCAATGTTTCAAAAAAATCTGTCTGTGTAAATTCTGCGGCTTCTTTTGCCGCCGCAAAATCGGTATCATAATATCCCGCAAGCTCCACGCCCTTGCTGCTTAAATACTTTCCCAGCGAACAGCCAACGCGCCCTGCGCCTATGATGCCTGTTTTCATGTTACCACCTCCTAAGCGAAATAGCAGTCCGCGAAAATGGACTGGCATATGCTGTAAAATTTGAAAAGGAAATTGTGTCTGCCGGTCGGATCCCAGCTTGAAAGAGGGTATCTGCCGCTTTTTCCTTTTTATCACAATAAGGTGACAACACTTTATCTGCGATACAGTTTCTTTCCCAGAATACCGTTCGAGGGAAACTATAGCACAATAGTTTTCAAAATACAATCTTTTGGAAAAAACTCTTGAAAATCCTGTAGAAACATGGTATAGTATATCCTCGTGATAACTATTTTTTCCTTGTTCACAGGCAAATCCTGTGGGCCAGAGACCAAAAGGAGGTAAAATTTCGCATGAACAAGTATGAATTAGCACTCGTCGTTAGTGCAAAGATCGAGGATGATGCGAGAACAGCAACCGTTGAGAAGGCAAAAGAGTACATCACTCGTGCGGGCGGTACTGTTACAGAAGTGGAAGAATGGGGTAAGAAGAAGTTAGCTTACGACGTTCAGAAGATGAGCGAAGCTTTCTACTATTTCATCCAGTTCGACGCTGCATCAGATGCTCCGGCAAAGCTTGAGCAGGATGTTCGTATCATGGACAATGTTCTTCGTTTCTTATGCGTTAGAAAAGACGAGCAGTAGTATAAGAAAGTAGGAGATCGTATGAATAAAGTTATTCTTATGGGTAGATTAACCAGAGACGCTGAGATCCGTTACTCGCAGGGGGAGAATTCAACTGCTATTGCACGATTTTCACTGGCAGTTGACCGTCGGTTCCGCCGCACCAATCCGAATGGCAGCGACGAGCAGACAGCGGATTTCATTAACTGCGTAGCTTTTAATAAGACCGCAGAGTTTATGGAGAGATTCGGCCGCAAAGGAACCAAGTTTGTTCTTGAGGGACGGATTCAGACAGGTAGTTATACCAACAAAGATGGACAGCGCGTTTATACAACGGATGTTGTGGCTGAGAACATTGAGTTCGCAGAGAGCAAGAATGCTTCCGGCGGAAGCGATTTTGGTGGCGCACCATCTGCTCCGGCACCGAGTGGAGCTGCCGGGGATGGCTTCATGAACATTCCGGACGGAATCGATGAAGAATTACCATTTAACTAAAAGCTGTGATGCTTTCCCGCGTGGAGCATTGCATAGATTGATAAGGAGGTAATTATCATGGCTTACAATAAGACAGCTGATCGCGATGGCGCTTCTATGAAGAGAAGACCAATGCGCAGAAGAAAGAAAGTATGTGTATTCTGTGGCAAGGATAATGTCATCGATTATAAGGATATCAACAAGTTAAAGAGATACATCTCTGAGAGAGGAAAGATTCTTCCTCGTCGTATCACAGGCAACTGTGCAAAGCATCAGAGAGCTCTTACTGTTGCTATTAAGAGAGCACGTCATCTTGCAATGATGCCGTATGTTTGCGAATAATAGACTGGATATCGAAAGCGAAGACCGATTGGTCTTCGCTTTTTGCGCATTTAGAAAGTACTTGGAGAAGGAGTTTACGAATGAAAAAGATAAGAAAAATTAGTTCTATCATATTAGCATTTACGTTGCTGATAGGCGCTGTGTCGGTGACGGAACTGTATGCACAATCACAGATTGTGATTCCGACAGATGTGCAGAATCCATCATCCGACTGCTCGATGTTGGGCATTGAAGGAACCTACTATGCAGAAATTGACAAGGCCTTGGACCGGATTAATGAGATTCGTTACGAAGCCTGTAAAGAGGGAGTAATAGATCCGGGAACAGGATTGCCACTGACATTGCATGATTATGTGCCAATCAAATGGTCATCGGATCTGGAGTATATAGCCAGAATCCGTGCGGCGGAGGCAAGCGTGACCATGGGGCATATCCGTACGAACGGAGAGAGTTGTTTTGATATCGTAAGTCCGAATGGAGTGCGCAGCTATGGAGAAGTATTGGCGTGGAACTGGTCGGATGGCATGATTATGGGCATCAATCAGTGGTATGGGGAAAAGGGAGACTGGGTTAAGCAAAATAAGAATGCTGTTACCGGACATTATGAGATTATGATCAATCCAGGATATACTTATGTGGGATTGGCGACATTTTGTACGCAGTCCGGAACGTATTATAACAGCACTGCAGGTGAATTTTGTGGGGAGACCGGTTTGGACGAAACCCATGGGACAACTGAGAAAAACTGTATTCAACTGCTTGAGGTAAAAAATTCTGCAATAACAGGCAAATATACCATTAACGGACGCAGTAAGCTGAAAATTGGAAACAGCGCATCGTTGTATGTTGCCACGGATGTATCTTATGCGGGTGGCGGAGGAACCGGATTGTATGTTGTGAATCCAATCTGGAGTTCATCGGATCCGACCATGGTATCGGTACAATCCGATGGTGCCGTATTCGGTACGGTGAAAGCGCTTTCCTGCGGAAGTGCCTCTGTAATTGCATCTGCAGGGGGAAGAGAAGTCAAACAGACAATAGATGTGGAACACAAGGGATCAGCGAGTGTTGTGAAGGCAACAACTTCTAAAAACGGGAGTATTGTAAATAAATGTAATAACTGCGGTAAAATTGTAAGAAAGCAGACCATCTATCGTCCGAAAGAGGTGCGGTTATCCCACACATCATACAAATTTAATGGGAAGATTCATCACCCGAAAGTTACAGTCGTGGATGCAGCAGGAAAGAAGATCAGCAGTTCCAATTACACCGTCACCTATTCGAAGGGTTGTAAAAAGAAAGGGACATACAAAGTTACAATCACATTTAAGGGTAATTATAAGGGCAATATTGTGAAGAAGTTCAAAATTGAATAGAATAAAAGATTTGATTCGACGGACAGGGATTGCAGGAGCAAGCTGCAACTCCTGTCTGTTTTTGTTTTAGAAAGATTTACTAAAATAGTTTCGCAAAATTTAGTAAAAAGGATGAAAATGCAATTTGACTAAACTTTACTGTTGAATTTGTCTATCCTAATTCCTATAATCAAGTTTATAATGTTTCTTCTGCATAAAGAACTCAAAGTGATTTAGGGTGCGGATGGGGCAAATTGACGAAAACAATTCGTAAATGAAGGAGAGGAAGAATATCGTGGGAGAGAGAAAAAGAGAACCAATTAGAAAACGGCTGCTGAGCCTGTTGATGGCGTTTGCAATGGTGTTGACATCGCTGGCGGTGACACCGGTGACGGCGAAAGCGGCGGACTCTGTAAAATTGTACTTTGAGCTGCCGGAAGGCACAAGCGTAACGGATTGGTGCGTAAATGTCTGGGCTCCAGCGGAGAGTTCGGTGCTGGTAACAGAGGGGGATTCTGAAAATGCATTTCGTCCTTCTTCATGGGGAGCTGGATCAATATTTCCGACGTTGCTTGCAGATACAAACTTGTCTGGATGGGGATATGTTAAAGTATCTGGAACAGTGGACGGTTTGCAGTTTGTTAACAAGGACGGCAGCAAGGAGTTCAAGTGCTGGAATGCACAGATCACTAAGAATGGATGCACAGAGGCATATTTTTCTTCGAGTGATGGGAAGTGGTATACTACCGCTGAAAAAACCACGGAGATAAAAGAACCGGAGATTCAGAATATTTTTGTATTGGCTGGAGAGGCTGGATTGGCAGGAAGCAACTGGAATCATAAGGATATGAAGAATCAGTTAAAGCAAGACTCCACTGATCCGAATAAGTTCAGCATTACCTATCAAAATGTTCAGGCAGGCACATACGAATATAAAATTCTGCAGGATCCGGAGAATAAAGGTTGGGATTTACCATGGGGAAGTGGATCTGGCAGTGGAGGAAATCGTAAGGTTACAGTAGACGCACCATCAGATGTGACCTTCGCGATTGATTTAAATGATCCAAATAAGAATGTTGTAGATCAGGGTGTAAATGTAACTAAAAAACTCTGTCAGACCTTTGTTATTAATAATCCAGCTAATATTGTCAAGGGAAAAGCGACAGAATTAACTACCTCTGCAGAATATTATGATGGCAGTTCTGCTACACCATCTACTGTTGCTGTTTCCTATGCATTGAAGGGTTCACCAGAGGATGTTACATTAACGGGTAATAGTATTACGGTAGCAAAGACATCAACTCGGACAGGGGTTACTGTAATTGCGTCATATGGTGATTTCAAACAGGATATTACGATTCCTGTTGTTGATAAGCAGTATACGGTAACAATTAATATGTACTCCCAGGATCTGGAAATGAAGCCGGGGGTGTCCGACGTTTATATCTTTGAAAATGGCGGAAATCGTAACACTGTCGTTAAGTTAGATACAACCGTAGTAGACGAACAAAATGGTGTCACATGGGTACAGGGTACCACAACGGTTCCGTACAATTCTCTTGGTATTATTGCCAGAGATGTAGCAGGATCATGGGATGGTGGACAGGATAAGCCAAACCGGTATTATGTGATTGACGAGGAATTAGAAGAGGTTACCTTATGGTATGAGTATGGTAAGACTCCTACCACAGAAAAGCCAACCATTACTAAGGCGGAACCGAGATATTTTTATCTGGAATATGAGAATCCGACCCTTGCGGCTGGTGTAACACCACAGTTTTATTCATGGACAACCGGCTATGCGGCAAAAAGAATTGATTTTGAAGCAAATGGTACTGGCAAGTGGATCGTAAAGGTTCCGGTTAAGCCAACCTGTGCAAAGGTAGATTTTGTCGTTGTATTAGATGCAACAGGGGATCCATGGGTGAAGGATGGTGGAGACCATTCCATTTCATTCCCGTTAGACCAGACTGTTGTATGTGCAAGCATTAAAACCGGTGAGGAGCCAAAGCTCAGCGCACCATACAATATTGGATATGAATTACAGCCAAAGAAAGATCAAATTTCTTTCTACTATCGCGATGATAAGGCACTGATTGAGGGAAAATTAGCTGAATTACAGGTGGCTGTTGAAATCAACGGAACAGAGCAGCCAATGACTTATAGCGAGAGCAATAAGCGTTTCGAGTATGTCTCCAAAGGATTACAGGATGGACGTATTGATTATCGCTATAAGGTGGGATCGGAATACGTATTGGATAAATACAATCCAAATAAGGAAGTAAAGAATGAGGTAACCTACTCCTATGTGGATTATTACAAGCTGAATGCGACAATTTCAGCAGAAGTAATGAATCCATCCTTTAACTATAATGAAAACAATGTTGTAAAATTTAAAGTAAATCAGGCTAAGACTGATAAGCAGAAACTGGATGTAGCATCTGCATCTATTGATGTTTCTTCTTTAGGCGGCAGCAGTGCACTGGCTATTCAGCCGGAATTACAGGCGGTTACCATTTCCGTAACACAGGATACTGCATTAGGAACTAAGACATTACCAATCGTGGTAACAGACCAGTACGGGAATGAGTATCATACAACCGTTGATGTGAATGTTGTGGCACGTACAAAGACCTCTGCAGATGATTTCGACTGGGATGAGGCAGTTATCTACTTTATGGTAACTGACCGTTTCTTTGATGGAAATGAGACAAACAATACTGCAAGTGGTGCAAACACCTATGGTCAGAATCCGGGATTGTATCATGGAGGAGATTTTGCCGGACTTACTCAGAAGCTGGATTATCTGGATGAGTTAGGAATCAATACCGTTTGGATTACACCAATCGTGGAAAATATACCTGGTGTTAAGGTAACAGGTACGGGCAGTGCAGATGTTCCGTATAATGCCGCTTTCCACGGCTACTGGGCAAGTGATTTTACAAAGCTAAATCCGACCCTTGGTACAGAGGAAGAATTTAGAACCTTGATTAGTGAAGCTCATAAGCGTGGCATTAAGATTATGGTTGATATTGTAGTGAATCATGCCGGATATGGAACAGAAGCTGATTTCAACAAAGTTTTAGATGGTAAAGATATGATTCGTTCCGGATCGGATATTGTTTCCGGAGATGATCAGAAGGATTCCTTATCTAACTTACCGGATTTTAAGACAGAGGATCCGGCAGTAAGTGCACAGCTGGTAAAATGGCAGACACAGTGGGTAAAGGATTACGGTATCGACTATTTCCGTGTAGATACTGTAAAACACGTAGAAAATGCAACCTGGGCAGAGCTAAAAAATTCTCTGACAGAGGTTGATCCGGAATTTAAGATGATCGGTGAGTATGCCGGTGGTGGATATGCTGGAAATGGTGGCACATTGGGAACCGGTCAAATGGATTCGGATCTGGATTTCGATTTTAACGATCAGGCAACAAGTTTTGTCAGCGGTAATATTTCATCAGTAGAAAGCTTTTTGGCATCTAGAAATGCAGCCTTGAATAATACTTATATGACTGGTCAGTTCCTGGGAAGTCATGATGAAGATGGTTTCAAGCAGAATTTGATTTCGAACAAGAAAATGTCAGAGGAAGCAGCAACAGCAGCTTCACTGGTTGCAGCAACCTTACAGATTACTGCAAAAGGTCAGCCGGTCATTTATTACGGAGAAGAAATTGGGTTGACTGGATTAAATAATTATCCATATCAGACAAACCGTTATGATTTTGACTGGTCATTAGTAAATGAGAATAATGTAACTTATATACATTATAAGAAGATGCTTGCAATCCGAAATAAGTATACAGATGTATTTGCGAGAGGGAACCGAAAAACAGTAGCAGTATCGGATGAAAAGGGATATGACGTTGTTTCCAGAAGTTATGGTGGAACCACACTTTATGTTGGAATGAACATTAAGTCTCAGGCACAGACCGTAACGATTCCGGTTAGCGCAAATTCTGGTACTATTATGACGGACCTGTATTCAGGAAAGGTTTATACCGTAAGTAACGGAACCGTTAAGGTAACGATACCATCAGCAGCAGAGGGGGGCACAGTAATTTTAAAGAAAGGAAGCGCTTCTTCCGGCGGTGGTTCAACAACTCCGACAAAGCCAGATACACCTTCCAAACCAGCTGATACAAATGTGACAACAAATCCGGATGGAACGAAAACTGAGGTAAAGACAGAAATCGTAAAGAATGAATCCGGGAAAGAAGTGACTGTGACCACTACAGTAGAAAAGGATGCGCAGGGCAATGTCACCGGCAGCAAGGAAGTTTCTGTGATTGCAGAAGTATCGAAAAACACTTCTGCAACCGTAACCGTTCAGAAGGATGCCACAGGTAAGGTGACAAGTGCAACTGCAGAACTAACAACAACCGGAAAGGGTGGAAAGAAAAGTGTGACAGGAACGATTTCAGGTGCTGTTGTTGGTCAGATCAGTGATGCAGCTGGAACGAAGGATGTGGAGATTTCTGTGACGGTAACCGATGGAAAGAAATCGTACACAGTAAAAGCAGATGCCGAGGATCTTACAGCAGGTACAAAACTTAAGGTTGTCGCAATCGATCCTAAGACACAAAAATATGTTTTAGTCAACGCGAAAACCTATAAAGTGGGTAAGAATGGAGATGTCAAAGTATCTCTTCCGGGCGGCGAAACTTACCAGTTGATGGATACCAAAGAGGCTGCAGCAGTTGAAAAAGAAATATACAGAACCATTACGGTGAAAGCTTCTTCTGCAACGGTAAAGAAGGGTAAGAGTACAAAGGTTGAGATGAGCAGTAAATTAGATATGGATAACGTATCTAAGATTACTTATACATCGAGTAAGAAGTCTGTAGCAACAGTAAGTAAGACAGGAAAAATCACGACTAAAAAGGCGGGAACTGTTACGGTTAAGGCGAAGGTTACTTTGAAGAATGGGAAGACCAAGACAGTCAGCATGAAGATTAAAGTGAAATAAGTATTGATACCCAAGGGGGCGGCGCTTGCGTCGCCCCCCGATGCGCTTACAGCATATCCAGCAGCATAAACCCCACACTCAGCTGCAGACGGTTGTTCAGTTGTGAGAGGTCCATGTCGAGAAGTTCCGAAATCTTATTCAGCTTGTAGTTGATGGTATTGCGGTGCACATAAAGCTCATCGGCGGTCTCCTTGACACTGCCGTTGTGGTTTAAGTAGCAGCGCAGCACGACTGCAAGATCCGAATCATTCTTCTGATCATAGTCCAGAAGAGGACGAATCGTTTTATCGTAATATTCTAAAATAATCTCTTTGTCCTCGATTCCCATGAGCAGTTTGTAAATCCCCATATCAGAATAAAAGACAAGAGAAGGGTCGATTTTAGCATTTTCCTGAAGCTTTTGGATTGACTTTGCCTGATGATAGCTTTTATAGACACAGCGGACACTTTTGGTCAGCTTGCCACAGCCCATGGTAATGGTTTCGCCATTGGCAAGATAGGAAAGCGTATGTGAACGGATTTCGTCGATGAAACTGCGAAGCTGCTCATCAGATTCAGCAGCAGTTACCACCAGAATTTCTGTGTCGTGGGAAAAAACAGCACAGTTTTCATATTTATGCCGGACAAAAGTGCCAATGCTTGCGGTGAGCTGGTCCAACCGTGAGGAAAGAGCAGAAGAACTGTGCTGAATTTGGAGGATGCAGACGGAATACTTCCAGTTTACGCGAAACCCCTGTTGCGAGAGAGGAACAACATACAATTCTTCCTGTTTTGGGAAAAAGATGGCGTTTTTAAAAGCGGCGGCAGTTTCGAGAGTTCGCTGGTCGTCCTTGGTGATGGCGAAGCAGAAAATGCGCATTACTTCTGCAAGATGGATTTTCCAGGGAATGACGAAAAGAGGAAACTCTTTCTCGTTACAGAAATCCGTGACCTCCTGAGGGATGGACTCGATAAAGGGACCGATATTTACAATCATACCGGCGGCATTTTTCTTATAAATGCATTCTGCCAGTGAAAGCAAGGTGATACGGTTGCTAATTCCAAGTCCGGTTACAAAGGCAATCTCGCCGCCTTGCAGAAAGTCAGAAGCTTCTGTCGTCTCCACCATATGTACCCAGCTTACCAGATTGTGCATGCCGTCTTCTCCGGCAATGAGCGTTACATCCATATGAGCTACCTTTTCAATTAATCTCTGTAATTCGACTGCCATATTTCTCCCTCAAATCCATTTCATTCTTAACAGTTACAAAAAGGTTTAGAAAAAGGCAACGATTCCCCAAACGGGGCTCCGTTGCCTTTTGATAAATAGATTGTAGCATTTTTTTATGGATTTGCAAATTAAAAAATATTGATTGTGCCACAGCACAACCAAGTTTGGGCCGTGGCTTATTGTTTTGCGCGTTGGCTGGCTTATAATGGGGAATATCAAAATGAGTCGCCCAAAAATACAGGGGCAGGAAAGGAAGGTTATGATTATGACATCACAGGAAATAAAAGAGAATGCAAAGAAATATGTACTTCAGTCTTGGAGCAAGCAGGGACAACTCAATCCAATTCCGGTGGAAAAGGCAGAAGGAATTTATTTTTATGATTATGACGGAAATCGTTATACGGATATGTCTTCCCAGCTGGTAAATTTAAATCTTGGCTTTGGCAATCAGGATATAGCAGAGGCGATTAAGAAGCAGGTGGATCAGTATTGTTTCGTCGGACCATCCTATGCGGCTGAGTCGAGGGTGACACTGGCAAAAATGATTGTAGACCTGTTGCCGGATACATTCGGAAAAGTCTTTTTCACAAATGCCGGGGCGGATGCCAATGAGAATGCGATTAAGATTGCGCGGATGTTTACAGGCCGGAAGAAGATCTTCAGCCGTTACCGCAGCTATCATGGTTCTTCCTTTGGCGCAGGAAACTTAACCGGTGAGCCGAGACGTTATCCATTGGAGCCGGGGATTCCGGGATTTGTAAAGTTTTTTGATCCATATATTTATCGTGAGCCAATCGAGTTTGCGTCTGAGGAGGAAGCAACAAAGTATTATCTGACCAAGCTTCGTGAGCAGATTATCTATGAGGGACCGGATCAGGTTGCTGCAATCGTGATGGAGACCATCACCGGTTCAAACGGAATTATTATTCCACCGAAGGGTTATCTCCCGGGCGTGCGCAAGATTTGTGATGAGTTTGGAATTGTTATGATCTGTGACGAGGTAATGGCAGGCTGGGGACGTACCGGAAAGATGTTTGCTTTTGAAAACTTTGATGTAACACCGGATATTGTGACATTTGCCAAGGGTGTAACCTGTGGTTATGTACAGCTTGGTGGTGTAGCGGTCAGCAGTAAAATTGCATCTTACTTTGATGATCATCTTCTTTCCTGCGGACTGACCTACAGCGGACACCCACTGGCTTGTGCGGCAGGTGTTGCCTGTGTCAACTACTATTCAAAGGCAAATATTCTGGACAATGTTAACAAGGTTGGAAAAGTATTAGGTGAAAAGCTGGAGGAGCTGAAAGACACCCATGCCTGTGTCGGAGATGTGCGCTATATTGGTTTGTTCTCCTGTGTGGAGCTGGTTAAAGATAAAGCAACAAAGGAAGCTTTGGTTTCTTACGGCAGTGATCCACAGGGAATTATGGGAAAGATTGTCGGAATGCTCAAGGAACGCAAATTTATGACATACTCTCATGAAAATATGATTTTTGTCTGTCCACCACTTATCATTACAGAAGAGCAGTTGACAGAAGAGCTGACAAAGCTTGATGAAGTGCTAGGAATCGTGGATAAAGAGTTTATTTAAAATCAGGAAAGGAAGTGACAGCATGGCGCATTTTGCAATACCATCCCATATTCTGACAGGAAAGGATGCACTGTCTTCTGCAATACCTTATCTAAAAGAATATGGAAGCCGGGCATTTATTGTTACAGGCAAGCATGTAGGGAAATCCCCAATGCTTGACCAGTTAAAAAAGACACTTGAAAAGGCTCAGATTGCCTATTATGTTTTTGACGGTATTACTGGCGAGCCAACCGATCAGATGATCGAGGAAGGCCTGGCACAGTATCGAAAGGCGGGCTGTCAGTTTGTAATCGGAATTGGCGGTGGAAGTCCGCTTGATTCGGCAAAGGCGATTGCGGCAATGGCGGTTAACGAGGGAAAGATTGCCGACTACAACGGAAAAGAGATTACTGGAAAAGTGCCGGGAATTGTCGCAATTCCGACGACCTCCGGGACAGGATCAGAGGCGACGAAATTTACGATCATTACGGATCAGGAAAAGGATATTAAAATGCTCCTGAAAGGAGATTGCCTGGTTCCGGATCTTGCGATTGTCGACCCGGATTTCACCATGGATATGCCGAAAAGTGTGACGGCCGCCACTGGATTGGATGCATTGACTCATGCGGTGGAGGCGTACACCTCGAAAAAGGCGTTTGCGCTGACGGATGTTTTTGCGGTTTCCGCGGTGCGGCGGATTATGAAGTATCTGCCGGTTGCATATCAGAATGGTTATGACGCAAAGGCCCGTGAGGAAATGTCGCTTGCGGCGCTGGAGGCAGGATTTTGCATTAATAATTCCAGTGTAACGCTTGTACATGGCATGAGCCGACCGATTGGGGCACTTTTTCATGTGCCGCACGGGATCAGTAACGCGATGCTTTTAAAGGAGTGTCTGGGATTTGCGTTGGACGGAGCGTATGACCGCTTTGCAGATCTTGGGCGCGCAATTGGTGCAGCGACAGAGCAGGACAGTGATGAGGACGCTGCAAAGGCACTTCTTACAGAGATAGAAAAGCTCTGCAGTATTTGTGAGGTTCCTACACTTCGTGAATATGGTATTAAGGAAGAAGAATTTTTGCCAGTCATCGAAAAGATGGCGGAGGATGCAGTTGCATCCGGCAGTCCGGGAAATACAAGAAAGTCTGTGACGAAAGAGGACTGCATGCGGTTGTACCGTAAAATCTACGGATAAGCATTTGTGCTGTGGCACAAAAAGGATTGTGTTGCAGCTTATTGAAAAGGATTCGAAGGGAATTTATACTTGCAACATACACAAGACACGGCAAAGGCGCCTGATGACAGGACTCCTTTGCCGTGTTTTTTAATTGATAGAAAACTGGAGGGAAAGAGATGGGTGAATTACAGGAAAGAGAAATTGAAATACAGATCAAAGATCTGGGCGTGACCTTTCAGGATAACGCAGGAAACGACGTACAGGCACTGACCGGCGTCAATCTTGACATCTACAAAGGAGAGTTCATTTCACTGCTTGGACCTTCCGGATGTGGTAAGACAACATTACTTCGAAGTATTGCAGATCTGCAGGAACCGACAGAGGGAACGGTACGAATTGGAGGAATGACTCCGAAGGAAGTAAGACTTCAACAGAAATTCGGTTTTGTATTTCAGCAGCCGGTATTATTTGACTGGCGAACCGTTAAGAAAAATGTGGAGCTGCCACTTGAGATTATGTACCAGTCCAAAGAGGAGCGCTCCGAGCGGGCAGACAAGATGTTGGAAATGGTAGGATTAAAAGATTTTGCCAATCATTTTCCAAAGCAGTTGAGTGGTGGAATGCAGCAAAGAGTAAATATTGCCAGAGCATTTGGAATCCGGCCGGAAATTCTTTTAATGGATGAGCCGTTCTCCGCACTCGATGAGTTTACCAAAGAAAAGCTTCACGAGGACCTGCTCCGTATCTGGAGAAAGACGAACAAGACAGTTATCTTCGTTACCCATAACATTCAGGAGGCTGTGTTCCTGTCTGACCGGATCTGTGTATTATCTCCGCATCCGGGAAGATTATCCGCAGTCGTAGATGTGGATCTTCCAAGACCACGGACGCTGGAGATGAAAGAGACGCAGCACTTTAACGAGCTGGTGCTTAAGGTTCGGAACAGCTTTGAAGGGGGCAGTGTTTAATGAAGAGAATAAATAAAATTTTTGATAAAAAATGGGCATCAACAGTTCTTTGGATTCTCCTGCTTGTTGCAGCATGGGAGATTGGAGCATTTGTTGTTTCCATAACAAAGAGATCTCCGGAAAATATATTGCCGCATTTATACCAGATTATCGCGGCTGCATTTTCTACAAATAAGGTTTCTTCTGGTATGACGGCAACCATGGTGGTTTTGACGAGCGCGAGGGCAACAATCTTAAGAGCACTGCTTGGATTTGCACTTGGAACAGCGGCAGGTTTTTTGCTGGCACTCCTGATGAAGCTGTCAGGAATCTGTGAGAAAATGCTTTTCCCATACCTGATGCTGATTCAGCTGATTCCGGTGCTGGGACTTGCACCGATCATCCTGTCCATTACAGGAGATATCAATAAAAGTCGTATTATTATCGCAGCAATCTTAAGCTTCTATCCGGTTGCGACCAATACACTGGCCGGCTTTAAGTCAGTGGATAAGGATAAATATGATCTGATGTATACCTACGCGGCAAAGAAGCACACCATTTATACGAAAGTGCTGATTCCTTCCGCAATCCCGTACTTTTTTACGGGAACAAAGATTGCGGCGCCAATGGCAATTACGGCATCGATTCTGGTGGATACATTGCAGGGCGATGGCGGGCTGGGTTGTATGCTTTCCCAGTCTTTGAAACATGCGATGTCGATATACGTATTCTGGCTGATCGTTTTCTTCAGTGCCTTTGTCGGTATTTTCAGCAGCTACCTGATGAATTGGATTGAGGCCTTGGTATCACCGGAAAAACGCGGAATGCGAAAAGCAAAAAAGATGAAGGGAGGAAACTAGTATGGCGCAGAAAAGAAAGAGACCAAAAAGCCTGTATCGGAGAATGCAGGAAAACGCAAAAGTGCAGGCAGCGGCGACCATTATTCTGCCGGTTCTTTTAGGAATTATAATCTTAGTACTCTGGCAGACACAGGTACTCCATCACTGGTTTAAGACGGATACCTTTACCCTCCCGCTTCTGGGCAGAATAAAAACAATTTTTATGGAAAATATCGGGAAGATCTGGGAGAACGTGGTGGCGACAATGATCGTTGCGCTGGTCGGTTTGGCAATCGGAAGTCTGCTTGGATATGGAGTAGCTATTCTGGCGGCACTTTTCCCAAGGGCTGGAAGGGGCGGACTCAGCGTGATTGGCGCATTTGCTTCAATCCCGGTTGTTGCGCTGGCACCGGTTATGAACAATTGGACCAAGGATGTATCGAATGATGCAAGCACACGAAGCATGGTGGCAAAAATTCTGGTAGTCATGCTGATCGCTGCGGCGAATATGAGTCTGAATGCCTATCGAGGACTGACAGAATTAAAACCATATGCAAAGGATCTGATGGCGACCTACGCAGCCAAAAAGCGCACAACACTTTTGAAGCTCCAGTTGCCGAATTCGGTACCATACATATTTGTAGCACTTAAAGTATCAGTACCTGCAAGCATTATGACAGCAATCGTAAGTGAATATTTTGCGGAATACATCATTGGTGTCGGCAGGCAGATTCGTGAGAACATTGTGCTGGCACAGTATCCAACCGCCTGGGCATACATTGCAACGGCGTGTCTTCTCGGCATCGTTTCATATGTGGTGCTGATGATTGTACAGAGTATACTTCTCCGGCGATACCATTAATCCCGGAGCAGATATAGATTATGAAAAGATTAGGAGGAAAACTATATGAAGAAGAGAACATTAAAACTAATGAGTATGTCCCTTGCGGCAGTAATGACATTTGCAATGATGGCAGGATGCGGTTCCTCATCCGGGGAAGCAAAAAGTGATACACCGGCGGGAACACAGAGTGCGGCGGACACATCAGCAGTGATGAGTAATGAAGAGATTATTAAGAAGGCAGCCGGTGAAGGAAAGGTCAGCAACTGGGGAATTGGAAATGAATACGAAATTCTTGCCTTGCTGGCAAAGTACGGGCTTCCGACAGAGTATTTAAGTGAGGACTTCACCATGGATGCATTTGATGATGATTCCAGTACACTTGCGTCCGCAATGACTTACAACGAGCTCGGTCTGGTAAAGAATGACTACGATGGTGGATACGGCTACGGCGATACAGTTGGATACATTGATATGAACGATGAGGGCGTTGCGATGCTCGAGGACAACATTTTCTGTAAAAAGAGCTTTGCAGCAGAAAATCCGGAGACCGTAAAGGCGTTCCTATATGCATCCTTAAAGGGTTGGGAGTATGCGGTTGCAAATCCGGAAGAGGCAGCACAGATCGTATATGAGGCAGGTTCTTCTGTATCCCAGGATCATCAGTCCTACATGGCATCTGAGGTAGCAAAGCTTGTTTCTACGGATATGAACGGCAATACGGTAACTGAGGTTGGTAAGATTGATGATGAGGCTATGCAGCAGACACTGGATATCGCAAAGCAGTATGTGACATTGGATGATTCCGCAGCACAGGATGCTTTTTCAAAGTTGACGCTGGATGATATCCGCGATACCAGTTTTTATGAGGCTGCAGCAGGTTCTTCTGACGGCAAGTTCAATGTGGAGAAGAGCGAAGTATCTATCCAGCTTAAATGGCTGCCACAGGCACAGTTCATGGGCTACTATGTAGCAGATGCCAAGGGTTACTATGATGAGGTTGGTCTGAAGGTTAACATTGTATCCGGTGGTGGTGATATCTCTGAGACAACAGCCGTAAATAACGGAACTGTTGACTTTGGTGTTACATGGCCTACAAACATGGCAGTTGCAGATGCCGGTGGAATGGATCTGGTTGAGGTCGCTCAGATTTATCAGAGATCCGGTATGACCTTAGTATATAAGTATGACAACTTCAAAGCGGAATAGGAGATGAAGGAAGTATGGAATTACTGATTAAAGGAGGAACCGTTGTCACCGCGACAGAGAGCTTTGTGTCTGATGTTGCAGTGGACGGTGGAAAAATTGTAGCAATTGGAAAGAATCTTCCGTTTAGCGCGGATCAGGTTGTAGATGCGACAGGCAAGCTTGTGCTGCCTGGCGCACTCGATGCCCACACACACATGGCGATGCCGTTTGGTGGAACTGTTTCGGCAGACAGTTATCTGTCCGGAACAAGAGCGGCCGTGTGTGGTGGCGTTACCACCATTTTTGATTATCCGGTACAGCACAAGGGAGAGACGATTCTGGGACTGGTGAATTCCAAGAAAGAGATTCTGGAAAAAGATGCATGTTGTGATTATGCATTTCACTGCTGTATCACCGATCTTAATGATGGAGAGATTTTAGATGAGATGGAGCAGGCAGTGGCAGAAGGAATTACAAGCTTCAAGTGCTTTCTGGTTTATAAAAAGGAAGGCATGATGGTTGATGACGGAATGCTTGCAAGACTTCTTCTTCGCGCCAAAGAACTCGGTGCCATGATCAATGTTCACGCAGAGAATCCGGATTTAATCGATCTCCGTACAGAGCAGTACTTAAAAGAGGGCAAAACTTCTGCATGGTATCACTATATGAGTCGACCGGAGTTTGTTGAAGCAGAGGCTGACAAGCGTGTTGTTCACTGGGCAAGCCATCTGGATACACCGGTTTACCTCGTACATATGGCAGATAAGGAAGGCTTGGAGGCCTGCATTAAGGCGAAGGAAGAAGGACATGAGATCCTGATCGAGACATGTCCGCAGTATCTTGAATTTACCTGCGATGTATATAAGCGGGAGGACGGCCGCAATTTCGTCTGCTCACCTCCAATGAAGGGGCAGGAGAGCCAGGACGCATTGTGGACTGCGCTGAAGGCAGGTTTCATTGATACTGTGGCAACAGATCACTGTCCATTCCAAAGTTATGAAAAGGATTGGGGTAAGGATGACTTTACTAAGATTCCGAACGGCTGTGCCGGTGTCGAAAACCTGTATCCATATATGCTGGATGCAGCAAATGCCGGTAAGCTTTCCTTTGAGCGTGTGGTAGAGGTATGTTCGACCAATGTGGCAAAAATTTTCGGCTGTGAAAACAAAGGTGCAATTGCAGTCGGAAAAGATGCGGACATTGTCATCTACGATAAGGATAAGGATTTCACCATCAGTGTGGATAATATGCATTCCGATTACGATCATACAATCTGGGAGGGCAAGAAGCTGCATGGTTATCCGGTACAGACATATCTTCGTGGCAAGCTGGTTTACGATAACGGAGACTATGTCGGAACCCCGGGCATGGGCAGCTATGTAAAGAGAAGTCATAGATAAGAGGGAGGACGACGCAATGGCATATGAACAGATAAAAAGGAAGAGTGAGACGGGCAGATGCCTTTTGTGTCAGGATGCTCCCTGCAGCAGCTGCTGTCCCAAAGGACTTGCGGTGGCAGATATTGTCCGCTCACTTCGCTTCGAAAATATAAAAGGAGCAGCAAGAAAATTAGGTGAAAGTAATCCGTGTGAGGGTTGCAGTGCACTGTGCGTCGATGCCTGCACCCGCAGCCGGATTGACAGGGAAATTGATATTCCGATGTTGTTTTCCGGCATAGCAGAAAACGTGCCTCAGGAAAACAAAGCAGATTTGTCCATTGATTTCTGTGGTGTACACTGTGAAAATCCATTTTTCCTTTCATCCTCTGTGGTGGGAAGTAATTATGAGATGGTGGCGAAGGCCTTTGATCTTGGATGGGCAGGTGTTGCGTTTAAAACGATTGGCCTGTTTGTTCCGGATGAGGTGTCACCGCGGTTTGCAGCTCTCGAAAAGGAGGACAATCCATTTGTCGGCTTTAAGAATATCGAACAGATTTCCGACCATACGTTAGAAGAAAATCTTGGATATTTGCGGAAGCTCAAAGAGAACTACCCGACAAAGGTCATCATTGCTTCTATTATGGGGCAGAATGAGACAGAGTGGACAAAACTCGCAAGTTTGATGGAAGAAGCAGGAGCGGATATCATTGAGTGCAATTTCTCATGTCCGCAGATGGTTGGTGAAGGATTGGGAAGCGATGTCGGAACGAATCCGGAGCTTGTTGCAAGATATACAGCGGCAACCAGAAGGGGGACGAAGCTTCCGATTTTAGCAAAAATGACACCGAATATCACCCGCATGGAGATACCGGCGCACGCGGCTATTCAGGCAGGAGCGGATGGACTGGCAGCAATCAACACCATTAAGAGTGTGATGAATATTGATCTGGAATCCTTTGCATCGGCGCCAGATGTAGATGGAAAGTCGGCGGTTGGCGGTTATTCAGGAAAAGCAGTTAAACCGATTGCGTTGCGTTTTATCCATGATCTGAAAAAGGATGCAAGGCTTCGGAATGTGCCCGTCAGTGGCATGGGCGGCATCGAGACATGGAGAGATGCTGCAGAGTTTATGGCACTTGGCTGTGAGACGGTACAGGTGACAACCAGTGTCATGCAGTATGGCTATCGCATTATTGAGGATATGATCGAAGGAATGAGCGATTATCTGACAAGTATCGGTGCACATTCCATTCGTGAGATTGTCGGAAAGGCATTGCCGAATGTGGTGCCGGCAGAGGATGTGAACCGGCATAGTATTGAGTATCCGCGTTTTAACCGTAGCAGCTGTGTTGGCTGTGGAAGATGCTATCTCTCCTGTTTTGACGGCGGGCATCAGGCACTTCGTATGGATGAGAACAGGCAGCCGGTCATGGATCCGAAAAAGTGCGTAGGTTGTCAGCTATGTAAGCTGGTTTGTCCGACGGGGTCGATTACCGCCGGGACACGTGTGGATAAAAAGATTTCATAATCACATATATAAAATAAATTTTAAAAAGGAAGGTGCAGATTATGTATACATGCAGTTTGGAACGAATGACAGACAAGATTAAAACATTTTCAAAGTTTGGAGATGCCGGACATGGCGGAATTACCCGTTACTCTCTTTCTCCAGAGGCAATTATGGCAAGAAATGAATTTAAAAAGCGTATGGAGGCAATCGGAGCAACAATCGAAATTGACGATGTTGCCAATATGTACGCAACGCTTCCGGGAAGCGATCCGGATGCAAAGAGAATTGTGATGGCGTCTCACTGTGATTCCGTAAAAAATGGCGGAAATTATGATGGAATCTTAGGTGTCATGTCTGCGATGGAGGTACTTGAGACCGTTGCGGAGAACAACATTCCGCATAAGCATCCTCTTACAGCGATGATCTGGACAAATGAGGAAGGTTCTCTCTATCCACCGGCAATGATGTGTTCCGGAATTGTGTGCTACGATTATCTGCCGGAAGATATCCGCAGCAAGTTCAAGTATGAAGACATGATGAATTCGAAGAGCATTCTTGACAATACAAGCACTTTCGGCGAGGCGCTGGAAAAATCCGGGTTCAAAGGAGATAAGAAGTATCGTCTCTCTCCGGAAAATTATGAGTATTACTTTGAGACACATATCGAGCAGGGCCCAATCCTTGAGGATGCGGGAAATGATATCGGTGTCGTTGACTGTGTACTCGGTATGTTTAATTACCGCCTGAAATTCTATGGACAGACCACCCATGCGGGAACTTTCCCGATGCCAAAGAGAAAGGATGCATTTTTAGCTGCATCACAGGCACTTTGTTATCTCCATGAAGAGATTGACAAGCTGGGATACCCGGAACTTGTATATACAACAGGCGAGGTGGTATGCCATCCATGTGTACATACCTGTGTACCGGATTTCTTTGATTTTTCATTTGATGCAAGACATGAGGATCCGAAGGTACTTGAGCAGGTTCTTGAAATTGTAAAGAGTTGTGCAGACAGAACCTGGGCAGGCTGTACCTGCGAAGTCGTAAAGGCTTGGAACCGCGATACCGTATACTGGGATAAGAAGCTGGTCGGATTTGTCAAGGAGGCAGCGGAAGAGCTTGGCGTATCGCACCAGTATATTCATTCCGGGGCCGGACATGACGCACAGTTTGCCGCATACATGCTCCCGGCAACAATGATTTTCGTACAGTCCAAGGATGGATTATCCCACTGTGAACCAGAGTATTCTTCACCAGAGCACTGTACGGAGGGCGCATCCGTTATGCTGAATGCCGTGCTCAAGGCAGACGCACAGTAAAGAATTTGGATGATATTGACACTCACATCATTTGGATAAATTAAGAAATGAGGTCAGAAGTGATGAAGAAGATTCTAGTGAGCAAATGCCTGTATGGCGGAGAGATTGTCCGATACGATGGCGGTGATACGACAGAAACAGACCCACGTTTTCTCGAATGGAAAGCAGCAGCTTATCTGGCAGAGCTTGAAGCACAGTAGCGGGAGGTGAAATCATGCAGAATTATGTAATTACAATAGCAAGAGGATTCGGAAGCGGAGGAAAGGATATCGGAACCCGGCTTGGAAAAGAACTTGGGATTCCCTGCTACGAGCGGCAGATTCTTACAATGGCGTCTGACCAGAGTGGAATCGACGAGAGCGTGTTTGTGGAGACGGACGAGAAGCTGCGGGGCAAGCATCTGGCGAATTTCCTGCGGCGGATGCCGGTCAGCGGCGTGGTAGAGCCGATGGAGCGAGATTTCATATCGGATGTAAATGTATTCAATATACAGGCGGATATCATTCGTACGCTGGCAAATACGGAGAGTTGTATCATCATCGGAAAATGTGCAGACGATATCTTGCGTAATTATAGTAACGTGATCAGTGTGTATGTGGAAGCACCGCGTGCCGCCTGTGTCAAATCAATTATGGAGAAGATGCATGTTTCCGAAAAGCGTGCCAATTATCTGATTCAGACAACCGATAAATATCGCGCCAAGTACTACAGCTACTACACTTCCGGAAAGGATTGGACGAACCCGACCAACTATGACCTGGTGCTCAACAGTGACAGGATCGGCCGTGAGAAATGTGTACAGTTAATTAAAGAATATGTCAAAATTCGTTTTGACCAGTAAATGAAAGATAGAAAGTCCTCACATGAAGTATTTCGTGTGGGGACTTTTCAATCTTTCATTTACTTGTTAAGATAATGTTAAGGTTTGGCGAGTTTGATAGTAAGAATTCCATGCTAAGATAGGACCATAAAATAAATCACACGATTTGGAAAGAGGAGGAATTCATATGTGGAAACGTTCAGACCTGAAAGCGAGAGCGAAGGTTTCATTCAAACGTAACTATTGGAAGAGTGTGCTGATCAGTCTGCTGCTGGCACTGATTGTGGGAGGCAGCAGTGGTGGCGTTGCAAGTTCTGCAGGGAGTGGTGATGATCCGGAGAGCTACAATGTTACAGAGGAACACAAGAGTACGGAGAATGATGAGGACCTTCACGAGACGTTTAACGAATTGAATCAGGAAATGGAAAAGGATCTCGGACACTCAGGAAAAATTGCTTTTACAGTAGTTTTTGTTATTACATTTATAATCGTATTTATGGTATGTATGGCAATCTTCATTATTCTGGCGGCATTTGTAGCAAATCCGCTGGAAGTAGGCTGCAAACGATTCTATCTGAGCAACTTAAATGAGCCGGCACAGGTTGGCAATATCGGATACGCTTTTGACAACAATTACAAGAATACTGTGAAGACCATGTTCTTCCGTGACCTGTTCACCTTCTTGTGGAGTCTGCTTTTCATCATTCCAGGTATTGTGAAGGCATACGAGTACCAGATGATTCCGTACCTGCTTGCAGATAACCCGCAGATGACAAAGGAGCAGGCATTTGCTGAGAGCAAGCGCATGATGAATGGCCAGAAATGGAGAGCCTTTGTACTGGATCTGTCCTTCCTTGGATGGAATATTCTGTCGGCACTTACCATCGGAATTGTAGGAATCTTCTATGTACAGCCGTATATGGATGCAACCCATGCAGCATTGTACGAAGCACTTCGTTATGGTACACCGAATAGTTCCGTGAACTAGGAGAGAGTATGAGTTATAAAATTTTAATTGCAGATGATGAGCCGGAGATTCGAAGTCTTCTTCGGCTCTATCTGGAGAATGAAAATTATGAGATTGTTGAGGCGGAGGATGGGCAGCAGGCATTAGATCTGCTGCGCCGCCAAAAACCGGATCTGTGCGTTTTAGACATTATGATGCCTAAGATGGACGGATTTCATGTGCTACAGGAGATCCGGAAAGAGAGTAATGTTCCCGTCATGATTCTTTCTGCAAAGGATGCAGATTCGGAAAAAATTCTGGGGCTTAATCTCGGAGCGGATGATTATCTGGCAAAACCGTTTAATCCATTGGAAGCGGTGGCACGGGTGAATTCCAATATCCGTCGATTTTACGCTCTCGGAACAGGGGAGGGAGCAGGGCATGCTTTACAGGTACGGGATCTGACACTGGATCAGGAGGCATGTGTTCTTAAAAAGGGAGACAAAACCATTGAACTGACATCTGTTGAGTACCGGATCATGGAATTGTTTATGCAGCATCCGGGTAAAGTGTATACCAAGCAGCAGATTTATGAGCAGGGCTGGGGAGATATGTATGTGGTGGCAGACAACAATATCATGGTCTGTATCAGCAAGCTGCGTGCAAAACTCGATGAGGACCCGGCGGCCTATATCCGCACCATTCGCGGACTTGGTTATCGTCTGGAGAAGTAGTATATGCATAGAGAAGACAGTCTGCAGTGGTTTTTGATAAAAAAATTTATAGAGATTCTGGTTGTTGTCGGGATTGCAGAGTATGCAATCAATGTCATTGTTAATCAGTGTGTGATACCGCTTGTGCTGGTCCGGTTTTTCCCCGGATATGTGGATAGGATTACGGTAGGCGGATTTGAGATTATTCTTTTGATGATTGCAATTTTGCTGATTTTAGTAATAAGTGCGTTGCAGCTGATTCTTCCTGCTACAGTCAGGGATACCGCTCAGTTTTTGGGAGAGCAGGTTCAGAATGGTTTTTCCCACCTGATGCCGGAACTTCAAACAAACCTGTCCATTGTCCAGATGGATAAGCAAGAGGTGTTGCTCCTCTTTTTGATACTGGTTTTGGTGGCATATGTCATTCTGCTTCCATATATTATCGGGGCGGTTGTATTTGCGAGGATTATCATGCGGGAATTCAAACAGATCCAGAGGGAGAGGGAGGAAGCACAGAAGGAATTTGATCGAAAGCGGAATCTGATGCTTTCTGACATTGCTCATGATTTGCGAACACCGATGACAACCGTGTCGGGTTATGCAAAAGCACTTTCGGATGGCATGGTGACGGACCCGGAACGCAGACAGGAATACCTGGAGTCAATTCAGAACAAGTCCGTGCGGATGAACGATCTGATTAACCTGCTGTTCGAGTATGTGAAGCTGGACAGTGACGGTTTTACCCTTGACCGCAAGGAGTTGGATTTGTGTGAACTATTGCGGGAAAATGCGGCCCTTGTTTATTCCGATGTGGAGTCAGCAGGCATGGAGCTGGAGGTGGAGATTCCGGAGGAGAAAGCTCTGGTATCAGCAGATGCGGTGCAGCTGTCGCGGGTGGTGACAAATCTTCTTACGAATGCTATGCGACATAACGGATCGGGAACGAAGATTGGGCTTTTCATGATCCGGGAGCTTGACAGGATTTATATTCTGGTGGCGGACAGCGGATCTTTTATTTCGGATGAACTGCAGCAGAAGCTGTTTGAGCCCTTTGCAAGGGGAGATGATTCCAGAGGGAGCAGTGGGGGAAGTGGACTCGGGCTCTCCATCGCCAAAAAGATTGTACAGATGCATGGCTGGGATTTAAAGCTTGTGCAGCAGCCTCAGATTCAGCATTATGCAGGGGTGGAGCGCTATGCGAAGGCTTTTGTGATTACGCTCAACATGAATTTTTGACAGAAAATGGTTCCATAATTGATTATTAATTATGAGAAGAAACTTCCTGTTGTATTTTATATGGGAAATCGATACAATAAATCTGATAGAGGGAAAATGAAGAAAGGGGGATTTCTATGAAAACAGTATTAGCTCTGACAGACCCATACATTATTTTGTGGGTCATACTGATTATTGCCTTTGTAGTTGGCGAATTGGTCAGTGTCGGTCTTACATCAATCTGGTTTGCAGCAGGTTCGCTGGTGGCATTGATTGCCGCAGTGCTTGGAGCGGGACCTCTGGTGCAGTTTGCGTTTTTTCTTGCGGTGTCCGTACTGTTGCTTGCATCGACGAGAAAATGGGCGCAGAAGTACATCAATTCCAGGACGCAGAGCACAAATGCCGACCGCATTATCGGAGAGAGAATTAAGATTACAGAGCGTGTAAGTAACATTGATCAGACCGGGATGGCAGTTGTCCTGGGCAAAGAATGGACGGTACGTACCCGCTCAGATAGTGAGGTCATTGAAGTGGGACAATATGCAAAGGTACTGGAAATCAGTGGTGTGAAGTTGATTGTTGAAAAGGAGGATTAGAATATGCCAGGAATGGGAATGTTAGCGCTGGTGATTATCATCATTATCGCGCTGGTAATTATTGTAAGTTGTGTAAAGATTGTACCGCAGGCACATGCGGCAGTTGTTGAGCGATTGGGCGGTTATTTGACCACATGGTCGGTAGGACTTCATTTCAAAGTGCCGTTTATTGATCGAATCGCAAGAAATGTTCTTTTAAAAGAGCAGGTTGTTGATTTTCCACCGCAGCCGGTAATTACGAAGGATAACGTAACAATGCAGATTGATACGGTAGTGTATTTTGAGATTACGGATCCGAAGCTGTATGCATATGGTGTAGAGAACCCAATCATGGCAATCGAGAATCTGACTGCTACTACGCTTCGTAACATTATCGGTGATCTTGAGCTGGATGAGACACTGACATCACGCGAGACGATTAATACCAAGATGCGTGCAACACTTGATGTTGCAACGGATCCATGGGGTATCAAGGTAAACCGTGTTGAGCTTAAGAACATCATTCCGCCTAAGGCAATTCAGGATGCCATGGAGAAGCAGATGAAGGCAGAGCGTGAGCGTCGTGAGGCAATTCTTCGTGCAGAGGGTGAGAAGAAGTCTACGATTCTTGTTGCAGAGGGTAATAAGGAATCTGCAATTCTTGATGCAGAGGCAGAGAAGCAGGCAGCCATTCTTCGTGCTGAGGCACAGAAGGAAGCAACCATCAAGGAGGCAGAAGGTCAGGCAGCTGCAATTCTTAAGATTCAGCAGGCGAACGCAGATGGACTTCGTATGTTAAAGGAGGCATCTCCGGACAGTGCCGTGTTGCAGCTCAAGAGTTTAGAAGCTTTTGCCAAGGCGGCAGACGGCAAGGCAACCAAAATCATTATTCCATCAGAAATTCAGGGAATTGCAGGGCTCAGCAAGTCCATCGTAGAGGTCGCAAAGGAAAATTAAAAACGGTAGAACGAGTGTAAAAAAGCAGGACTATCCCGTGGGATGGTCCTGTTTTTGTATAAAAGTACTTTATTTGCGTATATGAAAATGGTATACTAAACATTAATATGGCATTTTATTTTCCGATGGATTGCGCCGGAGACCGGCGTTTATAAAAACAAGGAGAGCAAGATGAAATCAAAGGTTCGATTTAAGGGTAAGATGAAGTCTTATCTGTGTTGGCCTCTATTACTGACCATTCCTCTGGTATTGGCAGATATAGGGTTTTATTTTTATGATGTCTCGACAGGGATTGTGATGTCTGGCTTTACGATTATCTATTTTACGCTGGAGCTGTGTCTGTATCAGTATATGAAGCCCCAGTTGACGAATGAGATCGTTAATTTTGCCATGCAGTATGCGACAGTACAGAAGAGGCTGCTGAATGAATTTGAGATTCCGTATGCCCTGCTCGATTATACCGGCAAAATTTTGTGGGTCAATGAACAATTTTCGGAACTGACGGGGGTTGACCGGGATTATCATAAGTCGATCACTACCCTGTTTTCTACGATAACCCGGGAGTTTCTCCAGAAAAACGATGGGACACAGAATGTACGTCTGGAAAAGCAGAACCATGTTTTCCGGATTTCACTGAACCGGATCTATTTTGACGACATTATGGAGCAGAGCAGCGCAATTGAGATGGAGGGATCCGAGGATTTCCTTACGGCGTTGTATTTGTTTGATGAAACGGAGCTGAATCATTATAAGCAGGAAAATTTGGAACAGAAACAGGTTTCTGCTTTGGTGTATATTGATAATTATGAGGAAGCGCTTGACAGTATCGAAGATGTAAAGAGATCTCTTCTGATTGCACTTGTTGACCGGAAGGTAAACCAGTATTTTGCCAAGAGGGATGCGCTTGTACGCAAGATAGAGAAAGATAAGTATTTTGTTGTATTCAAATATAAATACTTAAAGCCAATGATGGAAGATAAATTCAGCGTACTCGAGGATGTGAAAACAGTCAAGGTTGGCAACGAGATGGCGGTAACACTCAGTATTGGTGTCGGAATCAAAGGATCTTCCTATAATGAGGGATATGAGCAGGCCCGTGCTGCCATTGATCTTGCCCTTGGACGAGGCGGGGATCAGGTTGTCGTTAAGGAAGGTGAAGAGATTGCCTATTTCGGCGGCAAGGCGAAGCAGGTTGAGAGGAATACTCGTGTGAAGGCCCGCGTGAAGGCACATGCGCTTCATGAAATTATAGAGAGCCGAGAGAATGTGATCATCATGGGGCACAGCCTGACAGATGTGGATGCCCTTGGTGCCGGAATCGGTATTTTCTGTGCAGCCCGGGTTCTTGGGAAAAAAGCACAGATTGTCATCAATGAGCCAACTACATCGATTCGTCCGTTAATGGAGTGTTTTTCATCGGAGAAGGGGTATCCGGAGGATATGTTTATCGATAGCGAGACTGCGCTTGATATGGTCAACCGCAACACGCTTGTGATGGTGGTCGATACAAACCGGCCAAGCTATACGGAGTGTCCGGAACTGCTGACCCAGACAGATACGATCGTAGTTTTTGATCATCACCGGCAAAGCAGCGAAGTTATTGAGAATCCAATTCTGTCCTACATTGAGCCATATGCGTCCTCCGCATGTGAGATGGTGGCAGAGGTGCTGCAGTATTTTCAGGAGGGATTTAAGCTTTCCTCGGAGGAGGCAGACTGCATTTATGCAGGAATTCTCATTGATACGAACAATTTTATGACAAAAACGGGCGTTCGGACATTCGAAGCTGCAGCCTATCTGAAACGTTCCGGCGCAGAGGTCACCAGAGTCCGTAAGATGCTGAGGAATGATATGGCTTGCTATAAGGCGAGGGCCGAGGCTGTCCGCCATGCCGAGGTATACCGCGGTGCATTTGCCATCTCGGTCTGCCCGAGTGAGGATCTTGAAAGTCCGACGATTGTCGGTGCGCAGGCAGCAAATGAGCTGCTTAACATTATTGGGATTAAGGCATCGTTCGTTTTGACAGAATATTCCGGCAAAATTTATATCAGTTCCCGTTCCATTGACGAGATTAATGTGCAGTTGATCATGGAGAGGCTGGGTGGAGGTGGTCATTTGAATGTGGCAGGCGCACAGCTGACAAACTGCACAATATCGCAGGCAAAGCATGCGATTATGGAAACATTGGATGAAATGCTTAAAGAAGGAGATATACAGGAATGAAAATAATATTATTGGAAGACGTAAAAGCACTTGGAAAAAAAGGTGAGATTGTAACAGTAAGTGATGGGTATGCACGGAATGCGATTCTGCCGAAAAAGCTTGGGGTGGAAGCTACGAGTAAGAATTTAAATGATCTAAAGCTTCAGAACCAGCATGCGGATAAGGTTGCAGCTGAAAATTTAGAGCATGCGAAGGAGCTTGCCAAGACAGTTGAGACGCAGAAGGTTGTTGTCAAAATTAAGACCGGTGAGGGAGGAAAGATTTTTGGTTCCATTTCTACCAAAGAGATTGCTCAAGCGGCAAAGGAACAGACCGGATTGGATCTGGATAAGAAGAAAATGCAGTTGAGCGATCCCATCAAGGCATTGGGAACTTATGAAGTTTCCGTTAAGCTTCATCCAAAGGTTACAGCGAAACTGTCAGTGCAGGTAGTAGAAGAGTAAAAGGAATAGGAGGAAAACGCTTGGAGGAGACATTGATCAAGCGGATTATGCCCAATAGTCTTGAGGCGGAACAGTCGGTTGTCGGTTCCATGATTATGGATAAGGAAGCCATTGTTACAGCGATGGAGATCCTTTTAAAAGAGGATTTCTATCATCAGCAGTACGGAATTCTTTTTGACGCCATGGTGGAACTTTACAGTGAGGGGCAGCCGGTGGATCTGGTCACGCTGCAGAACAGGCTCAAGGAGAAGGATGTGCCGAGCGAGGTTTCCAGTCTCGAGTATGTTGCGGACTTAATGCGGGCGGTGCCGACATCTGCGAATATCAAGTATTATTGTAATATTGTAAAAGAGAATGCCATGAAGCGGAAACTGATCCGTGTCATGGAGGAGATAGAGAATGAGTGCTATGCGGGAAAGGAATCCTTAGAGAGTGTTCTTGATAAGACCGAACATGATGTGTTTGCCCTGCTTTCGAGCAGAACAGGTGGAGATTATGTCCCGATTCGTCAGGTTGTTATGAATGCTCTTGAGAAAATCGAGAAAGCATCGCAGCAGTCCGGTACGGTCACGGGTATTCCAACCGGATTCATTGATCTTGATTATCGCACGGCAGGTCTGCAGCCATCCGATCTGATTTTGGTGGCGGCCAGACCTTCCATGGGTAAGACCGCTTTTGTTTTGAACATTGCACAGTATGTGGCGTTTCACGAGAATATGTGTACTGCCATCTTTTCTCTCGAAATGTCGAAGGAACAGCTGGTGAACCGACTGTTCTCTCTTGAATCAAGGGTGGATGCGCAGGCACTTCGTACCGGTAATCTTTCGGATGCCGACTGGGAAAAACTGGTGGAGGGAGCCGGAATCATTGGGGATTCCGAGCTGATTATCGACGACACCCCGGGTATCAGTATTTCTGAGATGCGCAGTAAGTGCAGAAAGTATAAATTGGAGCATGATTTAAAGCTTATCATTATTGACTACCTGCAGCTGATGTCTGGTTCCGGGCGCAGTTCGGATAGCCGTCAGCAGGAGATTTCTGATATTTCCCGTTCATTGAAAGCTCTTGCAAGAGAACTGAATGTTCCGGTTGTCGCGCTATCCCAGCTTTCCCGTGCAGTGGAACAAAGGCCGGATCACCGGCCGATGCTTTCCGATCTTCGAGAATCCGGAGCCATCGAGCAGGATGCCGATGTGGTCATGTTTATTTACCGTGATGATTACTACAATAAAGATACAGAGCTAAAGGGAATTTCCGAGATTATCATTGCAAAACAGCGTAATGGTCCGATTG
The DNA here is from genome assembly GCA_022775045.1 of Agathobacter sp. GTDB lineage: Bacteria > Bacillota > Clostridia > Lachnospirales > Lachnospiraceae > Roseburia. Next base: position 53,792 of record JALFLB010000012.1, read on the forward strand.
GAACCGTTAATCTGGCTTGGCTGCCTGAATATACGAAGTTTGCAAATCTTGAGAGATAAAAATACATAGAGGAGAGAAAGAAAATGTCATTCTTTGATGAAGTGGGCAAAAAAATTACAGATGTAAGTCAGGAAACTATCCAGAAGACAAAAAACATGGCAGATACTGCGAAAATGAATTCTGCGATTGCGGAAGAAGAGCAGAAAATTAAGCTTGCCAGTGAACAGATTGGAAGAATTTATGTTCAGAAGTACAGGGAGAATCCGGAGCCGGAATTTGCAGATTATGTTAAACAGGTGATTATTGCGGAGCAGAAGATTGCGGAGCTGAAACATACGATCCAGGAGTTGAAAGGGATGGTATCATGTCCGCAGTGCAGGGCAATGGTGGATAAAGAAGCAATGTTCTGTCCGTTATGCGGCAGTGCAATGCCAAAGAAAGTGCAGCCGGTGGTTACATCATATTGTACATCTTGTGGAGCGGCAATTGTCGCGGGCCAGAAATTCTGCGTGTCCTGCGGAACCCCGGTAAACACAGGAGAGATGCAGCAGTCAGAAGGTCGTGAGGCATCGGAGACAGAAGCATAAGATAGCGGATAGGAGTCCGGAGAGGAGGAGGAAAATGTTTTGTTCAAAGTGTGGAAGTTCGATTCAGGATGGACATAAGTTTTGTATGAATTGTGGAGCCCCAGTGTCTCAGGTGGAAAAGCCACAGACACAGAGTACAATGCAGGAGATGAAAAAGCAGCCCCAGAGTGCACCCCGGGAGGTGAAATCACAGAAAAAGGGGAAAAAGAAAGCGGTAACTGTTGTATTGATCGTTGTTGCAGCATTACTTGTTATTATGGTGGCATTGCTCCTTGTTAAAATATTTGTTTTGGATGGGAAGCAGGATAGCGATTCCGATTCCGTCTGGTCAAATATTGAAGATGACAGCAGCGAGGGAAAGTCAACAGTATCGGACGAAGAGATTTCGAGCTTGCTGGGAGATACCCTGAATGGGGTCTTAGAAGAGAAAGGGAATATTACAGAGCTTGAGAGGGAGTTGCGTTATGCAAGAGATGTGCAGGATGCAGAAGGCGTCACAGGTGCATTGATTCAGGATATCAGTGGAGATGGCGTCGAGGATCTTGTTGTGGCTTATGCGGAGGAGAACTGCCTGTATGCGGACGTATATACCGTTGAAGAGGGTGAAGTGGTTCAGAAGGGAGATCATCTTCTTGGAGCCGGGTATTTTGCAGACACAACGGGTAATATGGCACTTGGTGGGGTCTACCTCAAAGAGACAGCGGATGGATGGGTACTCACCGCGGATTCATGGCTGGTTGCAAATCTGTTTGCAGATGGTGTCGTGCGTGATGTAAAGGCAGTGTTGTGCAAAGAGCATTCTTATGATAAAGCAGCAGACTTTACTTATGCGGGTTCTGCACCGGAGGAAACGGAAATCCAGGATGGAAAAGCTGCGGCAGAAAGTATCGGCATGACAAATATTCAGGATCCGCTGGCAGGTCCATTTTTTATAACAGATCAAAATGTAACAGCAATCTGCGTGTTTCATGATGAAGTAGAACCAATTTCAGGGAATGCGTTGGAACAGATTGGTGTTGGAGATACATTCGGAACATTCTATTCGGCTGCTGTAACAGATGAGAATTACAAAGCAGATGCGGCAGCGTTTTCGGCTCTTATAATAGAATATCAGAAGTTTGAAATAGAATATCAGAAAAAGAGTGAAGAGCTTTCGCTGGAAGATTCCGGCTATATTCTTCCACAGAGTGCAGACAGAAAGCTGACGGCGGAGGATCTTAAAGATATCAAGGATGATAAGTGGCTGTTAAAGGTAGCGCGTAACGAGATTTTTGCACGGTACGGCAGAAAGTTTCAGGATGAAAAGCTGCAGGAATATTTTAACGAGAAAGACTGGTATGAGCCAATTTACGAACCGGATGAATTTGATGAATCCATGGTATCAGACCTTGAGATGAGCAACGCAAAGTTTATCAAAGACTACGAGGATAAATTGAAGTAAATAATGGTTATCAATACCGTATGATATACGAAAGAGAGGAAATGCGTTATGAAATGTCCAAAATGTGGAGTAGAACTGGCTGCGGGTGCAAAATTCTGTGGCGCATGTGGAAGTAAGGTCGAGGAGCAGACTCCGGTTCAGGAAATGCCGACTCAGGAAATGCCGACTCAGGAGATCCCGATACAGCCGCAGGCAGATTGGAGTCAGGAACAAGATCCGGCTCCGAAGAAAAATCATGCAAAACTGATCGGTGTGATTGCAGTTGCGGCAGTGGTGGCACTAGTCGCCATTGGTGGGTTTCTGGTTTTTCACAGTCTGAAGCCGGATACGGAGAAGCAGTTGGTCTATGTCAAAGATGGGGTGCTGTATTATACAGGCAATATGGATAAAGAGAAGGATCCGCTTGAGATTTATGACGGACATGAAGATTACTGTGACTATGATGTAGAATTGTCCAAAGACCAGCGGTATCTGTTTTTTATTTGTGAGGAGGACAGCAGCGAGCGCTTGTATCGTGTAAAGCTTCAGAAGCTGACGGCCAATGAGGATAAGAATGATAAGTATATTGAAGAAGTTGATTCTCACGTGACCGGATATAAGGCAGTTGGATCAGGAAAGGCACTGTATTACAGGGATAGTAATGATTTGTACTATTATGATGGGAAGGAAACCACGGATATTGACGGGGATGTGATTTCCAATTTCCGCTCCGGAGATATTGTTTACTATCTGAAGTCCGAAGGAGATCCAGAAGATATGCTTTGTTACTTTGATCTTGGAAGCAGGAAAGTGACAGAGATTGATGATTGTACGAATGTCATTGATTACAATAAGGATGAGGTTCTTTATGTGCAGGGCGAAGATCAGGATTATGATCTGTATTTAGCCAAAATCGGTAAAAAGCCGGTAAAACTTGCTGAGGGAATCAGTGAGGTTGACAGCGCAGATCTTGAATCGGGAGTTATCTATTATCTGAGAAAAGTGGAAACTGAAAAATCTTACTATGACTATGTTGAAGATCCATATGCTCAGGAGGATGCAAAAGCAGCGGAACCTGATGTGAAAGATTTCCTGACGGCTTCTTCTGCGAAAAAAGCATTGGATGAGTATGTCTATGAAGCATATAAAGAGTATCGGGACGAGTTCTACGATTATTATTGTATTTATAGTGATGAATATGGTATGTATGTGTACTATGATTATGACTATGATAATGGAAAAGAAAACTATTATCTGATTGACACGGACAAAGACAAGTGGAACAAACTTGATTATGAAGGGTACCAGGAAGCATACGAGGCATATGAGAAAGTTGGCGAACGAATCCAGCTCCGTGAGGATTTAAAAGAGCAGACCTTCGATGCTGTTTCTTATGATCTGTGTTGCTATACGGCAAAGGGTGGCGAAAAGGATGTGGTATCTGCGGTCGTTAACACCTATACAGATGCGGAAAATCAGATTTGTCTGTATCAGAAAACCGATGAAGAGGATATTGCAAAAGTATGTTCCATTGATGATCTCAGCTATGCAGGAGCATTGGAAAGTTATTTATACAATGAGGAAAGTGAGGCAGATCAACCATATTATGCAATGGTTGGCGGCAAGGAGCAGAAACTGGATGATCATATTACAAGTTCCAGCTTTACAGTTTCTGATGATGGAAAAACAATTTTAATTCCATGTTACAGCGGTGATAGCAGCGAGCTTTATGCCTTTGAAAACAAATCCGGAGAATTGAAGAAAGTCGGCAAGGTTTGCAGCAATTATGGTTATGGATATTGGGATGGAGATGCATTTTATTACAGTACCGACGATGGTGATTACTGTGTTTACTCTAATGGAAAGTCCAAAACAATTCTGAAGGATGTGCAGAGTGTAATACGGCAGGAAAATGGTGTTTACACTGCTTATACGGATTATAAGGACTATTCCGATAATAAGCTGAGTGTCTTCCATGAAAAAGATGAGACAACGGTTGACCGTGATGTTGAGTGTTATTGCTACATTAACGATACACGTATCGTATACCGGAAGCATGGAGATCTGTACGTATACCGTGGCGAAGATAAGAATCGTCGAATTGACCGTGATGTAAGTTCCTTCTGGTGCGATGGTGCAGAAGTATCATGGTAGAGAGAAAACCGGCAGTAGAGATGACCGGAATAGTCAGACAATATCGGAAAAAACAGGTGCTTCGGGATCTTTCATTTCAGGTGGATTGTGGCAGCTGGATAGCGATTGTTGGAGAGAATGGCAGTGGAAAAACCACACTTTTGCAGATTTTGGCAGGTGCAAGTAAGCCGGATTCCGGAACAATCCGTTTTTTTGGAAATGATGCGGGGAAAGGTACGAAGGCCTTCCGAAAATACTGTGGCTATGTTCCGCAGGAGAATCCACTTTTGGAGGAATTGTCTGTACTGGATAACCTGAAATTCTGGTGTATGGGAAAAAAGCAGAATTTAGACCGGGTGGTAGAGCAGTTTCATTTGAAGGAGCTGCTTCATACACCCGTCGAAAAGCTATCTGGTGGTATGAAGCGCCGGCTGTCGATTGCTTGTGCATTGTTAGAGCTGCCTCCGGTTCTCCTGCTGGATGAACCCACGACAGCTCTGGATATATTTTACAGGGAAAGTATTCTGGACTGGCTTTCGGAATATCAGAAGGGAAACGGTACGGTCATTATGACATCCCACGAGGAAGAGGAAATCATAAGAGCGGACCGGTGCCTTTTGATGAAGGAAGGGCGATTGATAGAACTTACCTGCAATAGAGAAGAACGAATGAACCAAATCAGGAGGGAATTTAAAAATGGAAATGAACTTTGATCCAATGACCGGAGAACCAATTCAAAAAGAGCCGGTGCAGCAGCCACAGATGAACTTTGATCCGATGACCGGGCAGCCGATTCCGCAGGGAATACCGCAGCCACAGGCGAACTTTGATCCGATGACGGGACAGCCGGTTTCGGGTAAAGGCGGGAAAAAGAAAGGAAAGGTGATTGCGGCAGTCAGTATTGCAGCAGCAGTTGTTCTTGTAGGAGGAACTGTTTTTGCAGGCGTTAGGAGCGGTGCGTTTCTCGGGAAATCCGGGAAAGTAATGATGGCGATTGCCAAGACAGTGGCTGATTCAGGAGAACTCTCAGAGAATCTGGAAGGTCTTAGCCTGTTGGAGAGCGATTCTTATACCATGGATATGGATGTCAGTATCGATGGAGAAAGTATCGAGGCCTCGCTGAGTAGTACCAAATCCGGAAAACAGGTATCCGGAACCGCTCGGCTTGACGATATGCCAACCATTGAGTTCCTTGCAGGAATTGATGATGAGGAGGTAAAAGCACAGATTCCGTTACTGGGCGATCAGGTATTTGTCTATAATTATCAGAAAGAGAAGACAGGGTATCTGGCAGATCAGCTGGATTCAGAAGACATTGAGGCAATTGATGAGCTGTGTAAGACCATTTATTCAGGAAAAGAGCAGACAGAGCAGTCAAAGGAACTTGCAAAAACCCTTGCCAGACAGTATAAGGAGCTGGAGTTTACATCTGTTACAAAAGAAACTTTTGAGGTTGATGGGAAGGATCGTACATGTAAAGGCTATCAGACCGCAATTACAGAAGATTTTATGATGGATTTTTGTGATAATCTTGAGGATTATGCGGAGGAGACCGCAGGAGATGCTTTAAAAGAAGCGGGATATGATGCGGATCTGTTCGATGATCTGCGGGATGAATTTGAAGATATGCCGGACATGGATGTTACATTTTATATCTATAAAGGGAAGCTGGCATGTGTTGATCTGGAATGTGAAGGGGAAGATATGCAGCTGGTCTTCCATGGCGGGAAGACGAGAACACAGAATATGGAGCTGATCGTTAATCGTGATACGCTGATGGAGCTTGAGGGCGAGACCAACGGAGATACGCAGGATTATCGTTTGTATGCAGCAGGCAGCCGAATTGGTGAACTGGAATACAATACGAAGACAGGAGAGTATGAGCTTTCCATTGCAGGTGAGATGGATTTGGATGGAGTGCTGAAAACGGATCGTTCCGGTTTTCAGTTCAGCTGCAGCGGCACAGGAATGGACGTTTCTGTTGATGTGAAAAAGGGCGCCAAGCTGCAGAAGATTGAGGGAGATGAACTTGATATCGGAAATGCATCCGAAAGTGAACTGATGGATGCATTCTCTCAGTTATATTATTAATGGATATGTTTTTTCACTATTGGAAAATGGAATTAAGGAGGGCTTTGGCAGTATTTGCCAAGTCCCTCCGTTATTTTGTAGTGGCAGTACTTGGATTTTGCGCAGCAGCGTATCTGTGCAGCAGCATCTTTGGGGAATCTGCTAAGCTGGAAAAAGCGGAAGTGGCAGTTGTCGTTCCGGAGGAGAAAAAAGAAGATTTAGAATTTTTGATTCAGCTGGTTTCCGCCATGCAGAGTGCAAAAAGTATATGCAGACTTTGCACAATGGAGCAGACGGAAGCGATGGAGAAGCTAGCCGGCGGAGAATTGTCGGCTGTTTTGGTTTTCCCGGAGCATTTTTACAGGGAAGTGGATGAACTGAGTAACACCTCCGTCCGACTCTACCTTTCGGAACAGGCATCTGTTAGCACACAGACATTTCAGGAACTTTTGGAAGATGGGATTTCCATGATCCGGACAACAGAGGCCGGTGTTCTGTCGATACTTTCACAGGCTGATGGGGAGAAGACCAGGGTTGTCCACTCTGAAGTTGGAAACACAGTTGCAATTCGCTACATGGAGGCGGCCTTTGACCGTGGGATTCTTTATCAGGATATGATCTGTTCGCCTTATGGAAACTATGGACAGCAGCAATATTATTTTTCCTCAGGACTTCTTTTTGTGCTTCTCGTGATGGGCAGCAGCTTTGGACATCTTTACATCAAACGTGGCAGGGGAGTGGAGGAAAAGCTGCGTATTTATGGAATGAATGTGTATCGGGTATCATTGGCAAAAGTGCTTATCATGGCAAATGTACTGCTGTTGCCGGCGCTTCTTGGTGTGATTAGTGCCGCGGTAGTAACACATGTTATGGGGAATTCCTTTTTGTTTTGGGAGATTCGAATGATTCCGGGACTATTTTTCCTTTGCCTTGCCTTTGCGGTCTGGTATCATGTCATTTATATGCTGGCGGATCAGTCCATGACAGGGACACTTGTGCTTCTGGCGGTGGAGGTACTTGTTGTGCTTGGATCAGGGCTTCTCATTCCGGTTGACTATCTGCCGGAATTCATGCAGGTGGCAGGGAAGTATCTTCCCCTGTATCAATGGAATCAGTTCAGTCTGAATCTGTTGTTTGGATATGCGGATTTTTCCCAGTGGATGAAAATGGCCGGTTGGCTGACCGCCGGATGTGCGGCAGGAGTTTTGTTATGCAAAAAGGATTGAGCTGGTATGGGATTTTATTAAAAGAGAATCTGAAGAAAAGGACTACATGGCTTGCAGTATGCACAATGCTTCTTCTGTTGTATACAGTTTCAGGCATCTGTCTGCCGGCAAGCGACAACCTTACGGTAGGAATCTGTGCAGGAAAGAGTGAGACCGGGAGACAACTCATGGAGGAACTGCAAGGGGAATCGAGCTGGTACCGGTTTATTGAATATCCGGAGGAAGAGCGGCTGTACCGGGATGTGCAGTCAGGACAGCTGGAGTGCGCATTTGTGTTCAGTGATCAGTTGGATCAAAAACTGGAGACGGGGAAGCCGGATAATGGAGTTATGTACCTTTGCAGCCCCTACACGACCAAGGGAGAGGTTGCAAAAGAGACGGTTTTTGCTGCATTTTTCCGCCTGTACAGTGGATGTTTGCTGGAGGAAAGCGGGGAAGAAATTTTTGTACAACCGGATAAGGACCGGAAGAAAGAAATTCAAAAAAAGAATGAAAATTTTCTGGAGAGTGATTTTTTTCGGATTGAACGGATTCTGGTAAATACAAAAGAGGAAACAGTTTCCCGGGACAGCGGCTGTTATCCAATTCAGGGGATATTCGGATTGTTTCTTTTGGGATTTATGTATTTTGCAAATGGCCGGATTTATGAGACGGGTGGGAAATGGGTGTCACGCTGCTTTTCAGGCAGTGAAAGCCTGCTTTTTTCCGTGATGCAGATCCTTGCAGCGGTAACGCTTCCGGCACTTGCAGGGATTGCGCTGCTTCTGACGCTGCCGGCTTCCCGAGGTATGACCAGGGAACTGATTCGGCTTGTTAGCTTTGTGGCAGTCGGAAGTGTATGGACGGCTATCTGTGCAAAGCCGGTAAAAAGTGCGCAGGCGTTTGCTGCAAACGGATTCATATTGCTTTTGATGACTGTACTTATTTATCCTGTTTTCCAGGATATTACATTGTTTGTACCGGCAGCAGAGTATGTCCGGTATCTGACACCATTTTTCCTATGGATTTAAAGATAATGAAATTAGTGGAAATGTTGAAGGAAGGAAGAATATAATGAAAAAGAACGTGTGGATCGGATTGATATCAGCAGTATTACTTTTGACAGGATGTACTGCCAGGGTGGAAACCAGCAGGGATGTATCGCGGCAGTCACAGGTGGAATCACAGATACAGTCCGAGGTTGTTACGGAAGTGGAATCGCAGACAGAGGAAGAACCGGTCGTGATTCCGGAGCCGCAGGAGATCCTGTATGCAAAGACAACTGTCAACGTGCGGACCGCACCGGATACCGGTTCTGAAGTTTATACCAAGCTGAACAGAGGAGATCAAGTGGATGTGATTGAAGAGAAGGACGGCTGGGCGAGTGTCCTGATCGATCGTAATGTCTACTATGTGGCATCTGAGTATCTTGTAACGGAAGAAGAGCTGATGGCTGGGAAGCTGGTTGTCATTGATGCGGGACATCAGGCTCATGGGAATAACGGTCAGGAGCCAATCGGACCGGGGGCATCGGAGACCAAGGCAAAGGTAGCTTCCGGGACGGCAGGTGTTGCAAGCGGACTGGCAGAATATGAACTGACTCTTATGGTGGCGCAAAAGCTGGAGACGGAACTGAACAGCAGGGGATATCAGGTTATCATGGTCAGAACCACCAACGATGTGGACATCAGCAATAGCCAGCGGGCAAAGGTTGCAAATGATGCAGGGGCGGATGCTTTTGTTCGAATTCATGCCAATGGTTCTGAAAATTCTACTGCCAATGGAGCAATGACAATCTGCCAGACGGCATCCAATCCATATAACGGAGCTTTGCATTCTCAGAGTAAGGCTTTATCCGAAGATATTCTGAATGCACTGGTGGCAAAGACCGGCTGCCGGAAGGAGTATGTCTGGGAAACGGATACCATGAGCGGCATTAATTGGTGTCAGGTTCCGGCTACAATTGTTGAGATGGGATATATGACCAACCGTGAGGAAGATTTAAAGATGGCGGATGAAGGGTATCAGCAGAAAATCGCCGAAGGAATTGCAGATGGATTGGATGCGTATTTTGCAGAATAATGCACCAAATCAAATACATGCGGGGAACTACTTGAACTTCAAGATGATTTGTACTAGAATACGATTAAGCCTATAAGGCGGATAATGATCATTATTTTAAGGAGGAACTTTATTATGGCATACGTTATTTCTGATTCATGCGTTAGCTGTGGTACATGTGCAGGCGAGTGTCCTGTAGGAGCTATCTCTGCAGGTGCTTCTCAGTATGAGATCGATCCAGGTGCTTGTGTAGATTGTGGTACATGTGCAGGCGTTTGCCCAACTGGAGCAATCGCTCAGGGTTAATTATTAATAACATAATAGTCAGAAAGCCGTCGCATGGTTGCGGCGGCTTTTTTGTACGTTATGAATTGCTTGGAAGGACATCCCCTACCTTACGGGACTTGTCCTTTTTCTCTTTCTTTTCTTTCTTGGAAAAAGGGACGTGTTTACTGCGGAGCTTGCCGCGGATGGCGGCATCGAGCTTCTTGTAGCGCTCTTCCTGGGCGTCCTCCTGCTCCCGGAAAAGATAGTTCATCTCCTTGAGAACAGTCTCCTTGACCTCCTGTCCGATATCAAGACTCAACGCCTCATTGTTCTGTGCAATAGCCCGTCCTACAATGTCACTCATCAGTTCCCGGAATTGAGCCATGCGCTCTTCGGCAGAAAGTTCGTTGATGACAGGCATGTCCGTTTCCTTGACCTGGGGAACAGTGGATACGGTTGTCTGCAACTTGTCTTGTGGCGGCGGCTCAATGGTTTCACCGCTATGTAGGATTGTTTTAATTGCTTTCAGCTGATAGCCTTTTTCTTTGAGTTCCTTAATCTTTTTGAATTCCTGAATATTCTCTTTCGTATAGTATCGATGCCCCATCTCGTTGCGAGGGATGGTCAGATCGAGTTCTTCTTCCCAGTAACGTAATACATGTGTCTCGACACCGGCCATTGAGGCGGCATCGGAAATCATGTAACGTACTTTTTCCACGATATATATTCCTCCTTCTATATGAAAGCCTGTACAGAACCGAATGCTTGTCCCATTCGGTTGTGCAATACTGTTGCTAGTATTATTATATCTGTAGAAGCAATGTACTTCAAACATTTTTCATCGCATTTTTCTGACATTTTCTGCCTTTATTTCTGACAGGATATAATTTATGATTGAAGTATCCTATCTATGACTGATGTAAAAATGTTAAAGCCGTAGGCAGATCTGTTTGTTGAGAAGAATAAAAATGCCTGCCAAATGATTAGATTTAGTCATTTATGCTGAAAATAAGGAAGAAGGAATACTAGGAGGTGTTATTTTGAAAGATAAAATTTTTGGAGTATTACAGAGAGTCGGGAGGTCCTTCATGCTGCCGATTGCACTTTTGCCGGTGGCGGGGCTTCTGCTTGGAATTGGAAGCTCCTTTACCAACCCGACCATGCTTGAAGCATATCATCTCACCAATGTGATCAAAGAGGGTGGATTGCTTTATACAATTCTCGATATCATGAGTAAGACGGGAAGTGTTGTATTTGACAATCTTGCGCTGCTTTTTGCAATGGGTGTCGCAATTGGCATGGCGAAAAAGGAAAAAGCGGTGGCTGCATTATCTGGTGCCATCAGCTATCTCATAATGAATACGGCCATCAGCGCACTGATTGCAGCTAGTGGAGGACCGCAGGAAATGGCTGCCAACTCGACGGCTCAGACACTGGGGATCACAACCTTACAGATGGGTGTGTTTGGCGGTATTATTGTAGGACTGGGCGTAGCAGCGTTGCATAATCGTTTTTACAAAATCGAACTGCCGCAGGTACTGTCTTTTTTCGGAGGGACGAGATTTGTACCAATTGTCTGCAGTGTTGTATATCTTTTCGTGGGGATTGCGATGTTCTATATCTGGCCAGTGGTTCAGGCAGGGATTGCGCAGCTGGGAAATCTTGTGCTCAGATCCGGTTATGCAGGTACCTGGATTTACGGAATCATAGAAAGGGCGTTGATTCCATTTGGCCTTCATCATGTGTTCTATATGCCTTTCTGGCAGACGGAGCTTGGAGGTTCGATGCTCATTGACGGAGTGACAGTTCAGGGTGCCCAGAATATTTTCTTTGCGGAACTTGCATCCAAATCAACAGGCCATTTTTCTGTGGAGGCCACAAGATTTATGTCTGGTAAATTTCCATTTATGATGTTCGGTCTTCCGGCGGCTGCTTTTGCGATGTATCGTGCGGCGCGCCCGGAAAAAAAGAAAGTGGTGGGAAGCTTGCTTTTCTCAGCAGCGCTGACTTCCATGATTACCGGAATTACAGAACCGCTGGAATTTACCTTCCTGTTTGTTGCACCTGCAATGTATGCTGTCCACTGCGTTCTTGCCGGACTTTCCTACATGCTGATGCACATTTTAAATGTGGGTGTGGGAATGACATTCTCAGGCGGTGCGATCGACCTGGCTCTGTTCGGAATCCTGCAGGGCAATGCAAAGACAAACTGGATCTTTGTCATTCTCATTGGCATTATATACGCGGTGGTTTATTACTTTGTTTTCTATTTTATGATAACAAAATTTAATTTCAAAACTCCGGGAAGAGAGGCGGATGACGAAGAGACAAAACTCTATACACGGCAGGATCTGAACAACAGAAACAGAGGTGAGAGTCATAAATCCGACAGCAATTTTGACCAGGTAAGCGCACTTATCACCAAGGGGCTTGGAGGCAAAGGAAATATATCGGATGTTGACTGTTGTGCTACAAGACTGCGAATAACCGTATTTGACCCGGAACTGGTGGCTGACAGCCTTTTGAGAAAAAGCGGTGCTTCAGGTGTGATCCACAAAGGAAATGGAGTGCAGGTCGTTTATGGACCGCAGGTGTCGGTTGTGAAATCCAATCTGGAGGATTTTCTGGAAACAGATGTGGCAGATCAGGTGGATGAGAGGCTTGGGGAAGCGGTTGCTGCAGATAAGAGTAGTGATAAAACCGTAGAAGCAGAAGTAATATATTCCCCGCTAAATGGTACTGCAATCGAACTTGAAAAAGTGGAAGATGAAACCTTTGCAGCGAAGATTCTCGGGGATGGGATTGCCATTGAGCCAGCAGAAGGGAAGCTTTTCGCTCCCTGCGATGGAAAAATTTCCATGGTTTTTGATACGAAGCATGCTGTTAGCATAATCTCAAACAATGGCTGTGAGATGATTCTTCATGTTGGAATTGATACCGTGAAGCTGAACGGAGAATTCTTCGAAACGCATGTTTCGGCGGGGCAGGAGGTTCACCGGGGCAATCTTTTGGTTTCCTTTGATATCGAGGGGATCAGGAATGCCGGGTATAAGCTTACAACGCCTGTTATTGTTTGTAATACAGATGCTTACAGTGCTGTAAATACTGTTGCAGCAGGGAGAGTGAATGCCGGGGATGAGATTCTTAAGCTGAGCAGATGAATTTGACAACTATACTTCCTATCATCTATAATTAGGTAAAAGTATCTGCTGATGAATTGCGTTAAAACAGTAGATGCAAAAAGAATGAAAACCTGAAGTGTCGGGTTTGATGGAAAGTAAAGTGATTGATATGGAAACGTTAATAAAGAAGGTGGACTCGGAACATCCCGATGAGAGAGCGATGGAGGAAGCTGGGCAGCTGATTGCGGCCGGGGAGCTTGTTGCGTTTCCCACCGAGACGGTATACGGGCTTGGGGGAGATGCCCTGCGGCCGGAGGCGGCTGCAAAGATTTATGCGGCAAAGGGGAGACCTTCCGACAACCCGCTGATTGTTCATATTGCTGATTTTTCTGATCTGGAGCGAGTAGCGCGGGAAATCCCGCCGCAGGCGAGAAAGCTTGCGGAGGCATTCTGGCCGGGTCCGCTGACGATGATTGTATGGAAGTCGGATGCAGTGCCGTCTGCGACAACCGGAGGAATGGATACGGTGGCAGTGCGGATGCCGAATCATCCGGTGGCACTGGAACTGATTCGAAAAAGCGGATGTCTGATTGCGGCGCCGAGCGCGAATACATCCGGACGGCCAAGTCCGACGGAAGCGCAGCATGTGGCAGAGGACTTGTCAGGGCGCATCGCAATGATTCTGGATGGTGGTCCAGTAGGAATCGGAATTGAGTCCACGATCATTGATCTGACAGAAGAGAAACCGATGGTGCTTCGACCTGGTTATATCACGCCGAAGATGCTCTCAGAAGTGTTGGGGGAGGAGGTTGTGATTGATCCGGGTATTATTGCGGCGGATGATACAAGAAAACCCAAGGCACCAGGAATGAAGTATAAGCATTATGCACCTAAAGCAGATATGGTAATTGTGGATGGGCAAGAGAATGCGGTTGTTGACAAGATTAACGAACTGGTGCGTCAGAAACAGGCCGAGGGGATGAAAGTAGCTGTCATCGCAACGGAGGAGACAACAAAACGTTACGATGCGGATGTGGTTCTGTGCATTGGTAGAAGGTCGGATGAGGATGCGATTGCACAGCATCTGTATCGTATTCTGCGTGAATGTGATGAACTGGATGTGGGGGAAATTTATTCGGAAAGCTTTCAGACACCGAGAATCGGGCAGGCAATCATGAATCGTCTGCTGAAAGCGGCCGGACATACGGTTTTGCAGGTGTAGACTGGGAGTTTTAGAGAGAGGGCATAGTATGGCATACACGAAAATCATTTTTGTGGCGCAGACAGGAACCTGCCGTGAGGCAATGGCTGTAGGAATCATGGGGGATTTTACTCTGCAGAGACCAGTAGAAATTCTTTCCCGAGGGCTGGTGGTGCAGTTCCCGGAGCCGATGAATCAGAAAGCGGAAGCGGTTCTCATCAGTAATGGAATCAATATGGAGAATTTTGTCTCCCAGCAGCTGACAGAGGAAGATCTTGAAGATGCACTGGTTTTTACCATGGAAGCGGTGCAGCGGGAACGTATTCTTGAGCAATATGAGAATGCCGTTCCGGAGAATATTTACGTGTTAACGGATTATGTAGGGGATGAATTAGAAATACTGGATCCGTATGGGGGCGCACTGCCGGCTTATGGTCTGTGCTATGAGACCCTGCGTAAATCCATTAAGAAGCTTGTAAAAAAATTAAACGAAGGAGAAGAGTAAAGATGGCAAAGGTAGTTGTTATGGATCACCCACTGATCCAGCATAAAATTGGAATTATGAGGAGAACAGAGACGGGCTCTAAGGATTTTCGTACACTGGTAAGCGAGGTGGCAATGCTTGAGTGTTACGAGGCGACCAGGGATCTTGAGCTGATCGATGTAGAAATCGAGACGCCGATCTGCAGAACAACCGTAAAGGAACTCAAAGGCAAGAAACTGGCAGTGGTGCCAATCCTGCGTGCAGGACTCGGAATGGTTGAGGGAATGCTTGAGATGATTCCGGCAGCGAAGGTTGGACATATCGGACTGTATCGTGATCCGGAGACGGCAGAACCAATCGAATATTATTGCAAGCTGCCGGCAGACTGTGCTAATCGTGAGGTGTTTGTCGTAGATCCGATGCTTGCAACCGGAGGTTCGGCAGTGGCGGCACTTGACATGCTCAAGGGAAAGGGCGTGAAGAATATCCGTTTTATGTGTATTATTGCGGCACCTGAGGGAGTAAAGCGGCTGACAGAGGAACATCCGGATGTGGATTTATTTATAGGCGCACTGGATGAGCACCTGAATGAGAAGAAGTATATTGTCCCGGGACTTGGTGATGCAGGAGACAGGATTTTCGGAACCAAGTAAGAGATGAGGGAGATTCACAGGAGGTTGCGATGAGCACGAAGAGACAGGATTACATCAGTTGGGACGAATATTTCATGGGGGTAGCTATGTTATCCGGCATGCGCTCGAAGGATCCCAATACACAGGTCGGAGCCTGCATCGTCAGCGCCGAACACAAGATCCTTTCCATGGGTTACAATGGATTTCCGGCAGGCTGCTCCGATGACGAGTTTCCGTGGGTGCGTGAGGGAGAAGATAACAAGTATTTCTACACGACCCACAGTGAACTCAATGCCATTCTTAACTACCGGGGAGGAAGTCTTGAGGGCGCGACCATTTATGTGACACTTTTTCCCTGTAATGAATGTGCAAAAGCGATTATTCAGAGCGGCATCCATGAGGTGGTCTATGACAGTGACAAGTATGCGGATACTGCAAGCGTGATTGCATCAAAGAAGATGCTTAAAGCGGCAGGAGTGACCCTCCGCCGGTATGAGCACACCGGGCGGGAAATCGGGCTGCAATTGTAGGGACGGTTATGACATTGGGACACCAATGTCCCCTAAAAGAAACATATTTGCGTCATAGAGGAATATTCATAGGCTAATCTGCTCTTGGCTTAGACATTTAGCGTGATGGTAACACGGAAGGTTTGATTCTCGGTATTGATGGAAAAGAATCCATTATTGCGACGAACACATTCCTTCACATTTTCCAATCCATATCCATGTATGTTTCCGGCCTTTTTCACGGGAGAAGAGGGAACTGGATTGCTGATTTCATAAAAAAGGATATGATTCTTTTGGCGCAAAGTACAGGTGATGGAGGGGGATTCTGTGTCAGGAATCGCGCAGCAGGCCTCTATTGCATTATCCATGGTATTGCCAAGGATGATGTAGAAATCTAATGGAGAAACTTTGAGGTCAGGATCAATCCATAGGTCAAAATCAATCGGAATATCAGCATTTTGAGCTTTTTTCATTCCGTAATTCAGGATGCCATCTACAATTGGATTGCCGGTGTGAATCATATGATCCAGACTTTCAAAGTTTTTCTTTAAGGAAGTAAGCTGCTGAGCTGCTTCCGCCTGGTGGTTTTCAGAGACCAGAGTTTCCATTGCCAACATGTATTTTTTCATATCATGCCACAGAGAACGGGATTCCTCCTGATGGACAATCACATCCTGATAATATTTTTCCTGATGCTTTAACTGCTCCTCCATGCAAAGCTCCCTCTTCTGCAGTTCGTAGGTCCGCTTGACAAATTCTGTATAACTGCAGATTACAATGTTGATCAGAAGCATGCCAATGGTAGAAATGGCAAAAGGGATATATTGCTTTGTGCTCATAAAACTTTCAAATTGCACGGATAAGATAAAAATGCTGGCAGTATTGCATAAAATAAGAGGAATTGCATGCAGCAGGGCATGGGAATCATAGTGAAGCTGGGTGCAGGCGGAAAGAATCACTAACAATAACATATGTGTCAGTTTTGCAGTGGTGTTATAAACCAGCCGTCCCACGCTGATCCCCATGATTTCATCGATAGGAATCCCTAATTTCGCCAGAATAAATCCACTGATCAGGTCTGCAAACATGGCAGCCGCAAAGAAAAGAATAATCGCATAAATTGTTTGAAAGGCAGGCCGCTTCAGATATTCGTAGTAGCACAGAAATAAAAATAAGCCGATAATTCCTAATCTGGGAAACAAAGGGGTATAGGCTGTTGTAAAAAGTAAAAGCCCAAAGTAGCATACATAGATACCAAGCATCTTCCATACAGATGGATACACAGGCCGTAATGTTTGGTGGAAATAATAGAATGCCAGCACACATTCTACCAGAATCGTATATGTTTCAATTGGAATATTCATACTGTATTACCTCGCACCAGATTTGCAAACCGTTCCTGAAAAACGGCCTGCTTTTTTCGGGAAAGGGGAATTTCGGCACCATCCGTCATCGTGACTTTGGATGGACTTGCACTGTCCACATAATCCAGATTGATGCAGAAACTGCGGTGAATCTGTAGAAAGTTGGGATGCGGAAATTCCTTCATCATATGTTCCATAGTCTCTTTTATATCCAGAGTCTTACTGTCTGTTAAGTGAAAAATGATATGTCGTGCCAGACTTTCAAAGTATATGATCTCATTTACAGAGATCACTTTTTGCTCTCCATTATAAGGCAGACTGACTTTCTTCGGCAGCAGATGGGGCAGTGCTTCCTGCAAAGTAGTTTGGAACATGGTCAACGTAATTGGCTTGCACAAATAACGGAAGGCAATACCATAACCATGAACCGCATATTGAAGAGATTTTGTTGTAAAAATAATCAGGGGACTTGGATTCAGGCGCGCGAGCTTAGCACCCACTTCATAGCCATCCGGCTGTTCCATTTCAATATCTAAGAAAATCAGGTCAAAGAATTCCGTAGAAAAGGCGCTTAAGAGCGCAGCAGCGGAAGAGAAAACAGTGATCTCATATGGTAACTGGCATATCTGGCAGTAGCTTTGTATGCGTTCTGCATCATTTGCTTCATCATCACAAATTGCAATTTTCATGGAAACACCGCCTCCCCCTCAATTATCTACGAAGATTATAGACGAAAAGCAGAGGAAACACAAGGTTATCCTAGAAGATTTAGATGATTGATAATCGATAAGATAAATTTCTTTTCTTTCGTATTCAAAAGATTAACATGATGAATAATCTGGTTCGTCAATTGTTGATCCTCAGAGGACGAGTCCTCTGAATCCCAGAATAGTTCGTTTGCATCAATATCTAAAGTTTGAATAATTTTGCATAAAATATGAACGGAGGGCATACACTCACCTCGCTCTATCTGACCAATAAAACCGGACGTACATCCTGCAGATTCTCCTAATTGTTCCTGTGTCATTTTTCGAATGAGCCGGTAATAATGAATAATGGCTCCAATATGATCTGTATTGTTATTTTGCGGCATAATTTCCCTGCTTTCCTGTTTGAACTATAAATATTATAGACAAGTTCAAAGGTGTCGGTCAAATGAAAAACTAAATTCCCGTTCAAAGGTGTCTTGAATAAAGTAGAACTGCAAAATATAGATAGAAATACTATTATCTCGGGCGTTTGTGGCAGGAATGATGCAATTGTGGTAACATCCCTTGGATTTTGTGGGAGTTAATTTATAATAAAAGTAACGATAATACTAATTCATAAAGAATAGTTGCAAAGGAGGAAAGGAAAATGATGAAGTTAAAAACGGTTTTAGTAAGGGTGTCACAGATTGTCGCATCAGCTGCAATGGCATTAGCAGTACTAACGGTAAATTCTACCTGCTATTGTTATTCTTATCAGCCGGACATTCCACAGGCATTAAAAAAACATGATTAAGAATATTAGCGTAAAGTGTATCGACTTGTGGGAGAAAAATGGTGTTATCAAGGCGCAGGATAAGGAATCCTATCAATATGGAATGGAATTACTTTTATCAACCCTCATAAATTTTATGTTGATGGTAATGATTTCTATCTGCGCCATAAAGATGCCGATGGCATTTCTCCCATATACAATTGTCTATGTGCCATTAAGGATGGTGGCAGGAGGTTATCATGCTGACTGTCACTGGAAATGTGTTCTTTATACACAGGGCACATTTATAGGAGCAATATGGATGGTGGAATTTATGGCAAAACAGACGATGTTGCTGGTATTGTCAGGTTTGCTTATTTCGATTCTCGTTATTTGGTTTTTGGCACCGATAGAAGCAGAAAACAAGCCATTGAGCCGGGATGAATGGATAAAAGAAAGGGGGAATAGCCGTAAATTAGAGATGATTATTGGCATAGTGTTGTTGGGGCTTGCATGTTGGGATAAGGTGCAAGCGGATTTCGTAATAGCCGGTATCGCAGCAAATATTTCAGCAGCAATATCGTTAATAACAGCTAAGGTCAAGCAAAGAAATTCATGAACCTGTGTCATTTATGTTTGATTTTGCGTTATTCAGGAATGGTTTGTTGAAATATTGGATCTTGACAGATAAGATGGAGACAATTAAAGAATATGCAGAAGTGTGTAATGATCATTTACATACAGTCGTATCTGGTTGCAAACAGGAACGACGAAAGAAAAATAAAGGAGTGTTGTATTATATTTCGTTCTATAGTGTATTACAGAAAAAGAGGATAAGAGGTGAATTGATCAGGAAGTTGGAATTCTTATATGAAAACTCAAAAACTTGAAGAAAATAATTAATGATAATATAAAATAAGGGAGGAAGTTATTTTGAAAAAAAGAATAGGATTAATAGTTGGTATAGTAACATTTACACTTTTTTGGGGAATATTAGGGGAAAGTGTTCAGGCGGCTACTTTGAGAGAAAATAGTGAGAAGACATAT
This sequence comes from Agathobacter sp., assembly GCA_022775045.1. Taxonomy (GTDB): domain Bacteria; phylum Bacillota; class Clostridia; order Lachnospirales; family Lachnospiraceae; genus Roseburia. The sequence continues at coordinate 73,355 of JALFLB010000012.1, forward strand.
GCATTCATCTCCACCGATGGAGAGGCTTGTAGTGCGACTGTAACTGCATCAGTGTCTCAGGAATATACGGAGCAGGGCTCGATAAGGAGTTATACAAATAGATATGGATGTATAACATACACATATGTTGCAGCATATACGATTCCGCAAGTGACGTATTCATCTGATCCTAAATTTGTAGATTCTAGTGGCAATACAGTTAAAACGTTTTCACCATGGACAAAACAGGATGTACTAGTGTCAATTGGCACACAAATTGCATATTCTAAAAAATGCAACAAATGTTGGATATTCCAGCGGTAATGGTTATTATCTAATGCAGGGATATATGGTTGGAAACAGTGATTATATGGTAACATCATGGTATGGAAATAGCGTTAAGTTAAAGTTGGGAAATTCGTAAGGGGGACAGGTTGATATGAAAAAAAGACTTTTTAATGCGCTGGTTATTTGTTGTATGTTGGCAGTTTTAAGCATTCCTGTCGTTTTTCAAGCAAATGACGATAATGCCTTGGGCAGAGCGGGCGGGAAAATTTCTAATGCGATCGAAGATGAGGAAGCAGGAACAATTTTATTTTCGAGAGGTGATATCGAAGTGACCAAAGGGGAACTGACATCGGCTATTATAGGTAATATGGGTCGGGGAAAGAATCAGGAAGAGATTGTTGAAGATGCTGTCCAAACAGTTGTTACGCGAAAATATTTGTATGTGAAAGCTGCGAAAGCAGGGGTTGCAGTGACAGAGGAAGAATATGAAGCATATAAGGAAATGTTAAGTGAAAGCCTTCAAAATGCAGATAACAAGGAGGATGTGCAGGCATATTTTGATGGTTTTGGTGGGGAAGATAATTATTGGAAAAGTATGAAACCGACCATTTTGCAGAATTTAACGATTCGCAAATATTTAAATGAACAAACAGGAAATGAAAGTGGAGCTGTAGGATATTCAGAAAAAGAGATTCCAGCAGGGACGGATAAGCAGCAGGAATTGGAAACGCAGATTAAAGCAGAAGCATATGAGGAAGCATTGACGGTTGAGGAACAAGAAAAATTGATCGATGCTGCAGTTGAACTATATCAGGAATTGCAATAGCATATTTAAACATAGGTAGCAAAGAAATAAGTCGCATTTGTAGGGAAGGTTCCTTTTTCACAAGGAGAGCCTGTTGCCATATCTTATTCCAAACGAAGGGATGTGCCCTGAGTAGTGCACATCCCTTCAGTCATTTTCTGCAAATGATATGGCTTATCTTACGGTGAATCAGAATTCCAATTATACGGGGGCAGTTACTTCGACAACAAAGTTTCCGGGTGGAGATCCGTCGGTAAGAGTGAATTTTACCTTGCCGAAGAGTACGACTTATTATGCTCTGGTTAGGGCGAATGGTGCCTGACACTACTGTGGTTACTGATTCGTCGCTTTCCGATAATCTTCTTCTGAATATTTCGTCAGGATACGCTCTTTTGGAACATCTAAATAAATCATATTTCGAATGGCAGCGATACGCTCTTCCTCTCTGCCTTCCTCTTTGCCTTTCTCCCGGCCTTCCTTTCTGCCTTCCTCTCTGCCTGCCTGACGCGCTTCTTCACGTTCCAATGTAATTTGTCTGTCAAATGTATAATCCAGCTGTGTCACTTTTACCACCTCCGATCGGTGTTCCCGCAAAAAATCCCCAAGGATGTTTTCATCCATGCAGCGGTCAATCGCAAGATTGATTGCAGTTTCCAGATTCTCATAATTCTCTTTCTCATGATACTCACGGACATAGTCCACGAAGATCATGTATTCCCGTAATACCGGGCATTTGTCCAGAAGAACTTTATTATGCCCCTGATTGATATTGTAAACACGGCAGGTAAGCTCCAGCTCCGGATCGTTTACCGGATGTTCAAAAGCATCTGAGAGCTTCATGACCTTCTGTTCCGGCTGCGCTTCCTTTCCGTTGTAGAATACCGCGAACTTTGGTACTGGAATTCTAATCTTGGAATAACCGTAAATATTGCGATTCTTCAGCAGGCGCTCCAGTATGTTGGTAAAATAGATCAGACTGCGCACCGGCATGTTGGGACAAACACTGGACTGGTGCTCATATACACTCAGATTCGCATCCAGAATAAAGGCCGCATCATTGCGGACGGAAAGGGACACTCCCTTATCCTCCATCAGCATGGAAAAAACATCACTTTTGTACTCTCTGTTTCCAGGCATAAGATTCCTCCTTTGTGTGAGCGGCAGGAATCCTGCTGTTATATGATAACGTATCTGTTCAGTACCATCACAGAGACGGGACTCAAGTCTATGAGACTCCGTTTTAAAGGAAATCAGAGATACAAAAATCACTGACGGATATCCAAAATTCCTGCTTCAGTTGTTATGTGGTAATAAAAGCAAGAATTTTCGGGATATGTAAAATAAAAACCTAAGATATACGAAAGAACATGCAGCCCTATTGGCCATGTCTGCTATGAAAATTTGCTTTGGGTAAATTATAACATCGAGTTCTTAGGAAAGCAAGCTACAAGAGATATTTTCCTAAAAATGTGATGTTATAATAACGTACTTACGAGGTAGCTATATGTTCACATATTCTGATGATGCCTCGAATATAATTTTTATAATTGCATAGGATATATTTGGAAGGGAACACCCGCTTTGTAGTCAGGTATACAAGGAGGGTGTTCTGTGTTTTTTCGTAGACAATTGGGAAATTATGTATAAAAAGCAAAGAAAAAACAAAAGGAATTTCGTGATTTTGTGGACAAAACCTTTGAAAATGGTATAATAAAAAATGGTTGTAACTGTTTTGGGCATATTTATGCCGATTCGTATAAAGTGTATGAGTGTGTATTGCCATGAAGAAAGAAACAAGACAGGTAATGGATGCACTGGTTCTGGTGTTCCAGTTTGGAATTAATATGATCGTTCCGATTTTTCTCTGCTGTATGCTGGGAATCTGGATCGGGAAGAAGACAGGGATTTCTTGGATGATGATTCCGTTTTTCTTTGTGGGGGCGCTGGCCGGCTTTACGAATATCTATAAGATGGCCAGGAAAATATACGATAGGGACAACAAGGATAGAAAGCATGTTAAGAAGGATCAATGAGGCGCTGCCGGGACTTGTGGCAGGCATAATCGGATATGGAGTGGTCATCCAGCTTACGGGCGTGTGGTTTGTAAGCGACAAGCTGGGGTATTCCATCGGACTCTGGTTTGGGATTGCTGTAGCGGTGGGACTTGCCATCAATATTGCAACCGTGATTTTCGATTCCGTAGTGATGGGGGACAGCAAACAGGCCAATCGAAGAATTATCGCCAAATCCGTACTGCGTTATGTGGTTGTGGTAATTTTGTTTTTCATATTAGGTTATTTTCAGTTTGGCAATCTGTTTACCGCCTTTCTCGGGGTGCTGGGACTTAAGATTTCTGCATATCTCCAGCCTCTTTTTGGGAAAGTGTCGGACAGAATCCACGGGAGGATCCGTGAGGATTCCGAAGTGGAAAGCAATGAGAATGTAACTGCGCAGGACCAAATATATAAGGGAACTGAACAGATACAAATAAATAAGGAGGTGACTATGTGAATCAAGGGATTTTATTGTCTTCTGACATTGATTTTATGATCCATGGAATCATTCCGGTGAATTTCTTTGGACATAAGGTCTGGATTACGGACAGTCATGCATGTATTCTGATCATCATGGTAATCATGGTAGTTTTTGCAATCGTTGCAAACCGAAAGCTAAAGCACGCCAGTGATAAGCCGGATGGTTTCCAGAATATCATTGAACTGATCGTAGAGATGCTGGATGGCATGGTGGAGTCAACCATGGGCAAGTGGGCACCGAAATTTGTGAACTATATCAGTACAATCTTTGTATTCATACTGATGAGTAACATTTCCGGTCTCTTTGGACTGCGTCCGCCGACAGCGGATTATGGAACAACGCTTGCATTGGCGCTGATTACATTCTTCATGATCTGGATCAACAAGTTCAGGCATCAGTCAGGAAAACAGATCTGGACAGATATGTGTTCACCGCTTCCGCCATGGCTGCCGATCTGGCTGCCGATCAACGTGGTCAGTGAACTGGCCGTTCCGGTTTCTCTCTCGCTTCGTCTTTTTGCGAACGTATTGTCAGGAACCGTTATTATGGCATTGGTGTACGGCCTTCTCGGCAAGCTTGCACTTGCGTGGCCGGCGGCACTGCACGTATACTTTGATTTGTTCTCAGGAGCAATTCAGACCTATGTATTCTGTATGTTGACAATGACATACGTATCCCAGGCGTGTGACACGGACAGTGATTAGTCAGGCGCTGCTGTTTACTTGTATCTGGAATTGTGCGTAAGCACCGTGATTTCATGTGAGCAGCTGTAACAAAAATTCAATTTCTTAAGGAGGATTTTACAATGAATATTTCAGGACAGGATTTAATCAGAGCATGTTCCGCTATCGGTGCAGGTCTTGCAGTTATCGCTGGTATCGGACCTGGTATTGGACAGGGTATCGCAGCCGGACACGGTGCTGCAGCAGTAGGACGTAACCCGGGAGCAAGAGGACAGATCATGTCTACCATGCTTTTGGGACAGGCCGTTGCCGAGACAACAGGTTTGTATGGTCTCGTAGTTGCGCTGCTCTTACTTTTCGTTCATCCGCTGGGCTAATTGGAGCAGAACATGTAACTGCTTCGTATAAGGAGACAGTTGCAGATTCCAAGGAAAGGAGAGTAAGAGATTGTTAGCTGAACAGACATTTTTATTCAATCTTGACCCTCAGCTGGTGTTTGATGCAATCTTACTGGCAATTGCCGTATTTTTCCTGTACATGCTGATGTCGTACCTGCTTTTTAATCCGGCGAGAAAGCTCTTAAAGGATCGCAAGGACCGCATTGCAGGCGACATCGAGGAGGCGAAGGCGGACAAAGAGAGTGCCGCAGCTTTGAAGGCAGAGTATGAGGCGAAGCTTAAGGAAGTGGATAAGGAAGCGGAGGCAATTTTATCTGAAGCCAGACAGAAAGCAATGAAGAATCAGGACCGCCTGATTCAGGAAGCGAAGGAAGAGGCTTCCCGCATTGTGAGGAGAGCACAGGAAGAGGCTGAGCTTGAGAAGAAACATGCGATGGATGATATGAAGCAGGAGATGATCGCGGTGGCATCCCTTATGGCACAGAAGGTTGTGGCTGCTTCCATCGATACCAAGATCCAGAACACATTGGTGGATGAGACATTGAAAGAGATGGGTGAATCGACATGGCTAAGCTAGTATCCAACACATACGGGGATGCATTGTTTGAGCTGGCTGTGGAAGAGAACCGGCTGGATGCCATGAGTGAGGAGGTTCGCGTTGTCACCCAGGCGATTCAGGAGAATCCGGATCTTGCCGGTGTCATGAATCATCCCAAGATTGACAAGGAAAACAAGGTAAAATTAATCGAAGACATTTTCAAGGGACGGGTGTCCGATGAGCTGGTAGGTCTCATGCGAATGATCGTAGAGAAGGATCATTACAAAGAGATCGAGAGCGTATTTGCGTACTTCATTGACAAGGTGAAAGAGTACAAAAATATCGGCACAGCTTATGTTACCTCTGCCATCCAGTTAAGTGATGAGCAGAAGGCAGCAGTGGAGAATCGGCTGCTTGCGACAACAAAGTATGTCAAATTTGAAATGCATTATGAAGTAGACGCCGGACTGATCGGCGGAATGGTAATCCGGATCGGGGACCGGGTGGTAGACAGCAGTATCAAGACGAAGCTTTACAACCTGACCCGCGATTTATCCAAAATACAGTTGAAAGTAGGTGAGTGCGCTCCATGAATTTGAAACCAGAAGAAATCAGCTCTGTAATCAAGGAGCAGATTAAACGATACGCATCCCAGCTCGAGGTTGCGGATGTGGGAACCGTCATCCAGGTTGCGGATGGTATTGCGCGAATCCATGGACTGGAGAACGCAATGCAGGGAGAACTTTTAGAGTTCCCAGGCGAAGTTTATGGAATGGTGTTGAACCTTGAGGAAGATAATGTAGGTGCCGTACTGTTAGGCTCCCAGAAGAATATCAATGAAGGAGATACCGTTAAGACCACCGGACGCGTCGTTGAGGTCCCGGTAGGAGATGCGATGCTCGGACGTGTCGTCAATGCACTTGGTCAGCCGATCGACGGCAAGGGACCGATTGCATCGGACAAGTTCCGTCAGATCGAGCGTGTGGCATCCGGTGTCATTTCCAGAAAATCCGTAGACACACCATTACAGACCGGCATCAAGGCAATAGACTCCATGGTTCCGATCGGACGTGGTCAGCGTGAGCTGATCATCGGCGACCGTCAGACCGGTAAGACAGCGATTGCAGTGGATACCATTATCAATCAGAAGGGGCAGGGCGTGAAGTGTATTTATGTCGCAATCGGACAGAAGGCTTCCACTGTTGCTACCATTGTTAAGACATTGGAAGAGTACGGCGCTATGGCGTATACCACCGTCGTTGCAGCAACCGCCAGTGAGCTGGCACCGCTGCAGTACATCGCACCTTATTCCGGTTGTGCAATCGGTGAGGAGTGGATGGAAAACGGTGAGGACGTACTTGTTGTATATGATGATCTCAGTAAGCATGCAGCGGCATACCGTACCTTATCCCTGCTCCTTAAGAGAGCTCCGGGACGAGAGGCTTATCCGGGTGATGTCTTCTATCTGCACTCAAGACTTCTGGAGCGTGCAGCGAGACTTTCCGACAAGCTTGGCGGCGGTTCCCTGACGGCACTGCCGATCATTGAGACTCAGGCCGGAGACGTATCCGCTTACATTCCGACCAACGTAATTTCCATTACCGACGGTCAGATTTATCTTGAGACAGAGATGTTCAACGCAGGTTTCCGTCCGGCTATCAATGCAGGACTTTCGGTATCGCGAGTTGGTGGTTCAGCGCAGATCAAGGCCATGAAGAAGATTGCAGCGCCGATTCGTACCGAGCTGGCACAATACCGAGAGCTGGCAGCTTTTTCCCAGTTTGGTTCCGAGCTGGATGCCGATACCACGGAAAAGCTGGCACAAGGTGAGCGCTTAAAAGAAATCTTAAAGCAGCCGCAGTACCAGCCGATGCCGGTTGAGAAGCAGGTAATCATTATTTATGCAGCAGTAAATAAGTATCTGATGGATATCCCGGTTGCAGATATTCTGCGATTCCAGAACGAGCTGTTTGACTTTATCGATACCAAATATCCGGAGATTCCGGGTAGTATTGCACAGACTCACGTAATGGATGAGGAGACGGAGAAGAAGCTCATAAAGGCAATTGAAGAATGCAAGGCATCCTTCAAGTAATAAAGGCAGGTGATAGAACATGGCCTCCATGCGAGACATAAAACGAAGAAAAAGCAGCATACAGAGTACGCAGCAGATCACCAAAGCCATGAAGCTTGTTTCTACCGTTAAGCTACAGAAAGCCAGAGGGCGTGCGGAGCAGACTGACCCGTATTTCAATTATATGTACAAGACGGTCAGTTCCATGCTGGCGAGAAGTGGAAATATTAACCATCCGTATCTGACTGCCGGTGACTCTGAGAAGAAGGCAGTTGTGGCAATTACTTCCAACCGCGGCCTGGCAGGCGGATATAATTCCAATATTGTCAAGCTGATCACAGACAGTGATTTCAAGAAGGAAGAGTTAAACATTTACGCTGTCGGAGGAAAAGGAGCAGAAGCCTTTGCCCGACGCGGTTACAATATCGTGGCTGATGCATCAGAGATTATGGAGAACCCGACCTATCCGGATGCCATGGCACTTTGCGATAAAGTGTTGGAGGCTTTTACCAAGGGCGAGGTTGGGGAAATCTATCTGGCATATACGCATTTTAAGAATACGGTCAGTCAGGAGGCAAAGCTTATTAAGCTGCTTCCGATTGAGATTGATCCGAACGATGACGCAGCGGATTCCAATATTCTGATGAACTATGAGCCGAATGAGGAAGAGGCGCTGAACCAGATCATTCCGAAGTACGTGACGAGCCTTTTCTACGGAGCGCTTGTGGAGGCAGTTGCCAGTGAGAATGGTGCCCGTATGCAGGCGATGGATTCCGCTACAAGCAACGCGGAGGAGATGATCAGTGATCTGTCTCTGAAGTACAACAGAGCTCGTCAGGGTTCTATCACGCAGGAGCTGACGGAGATTATCGCGGGAGCGAACGCAATCTCTTAATTATGTGCTTCTGCGGAGCTAAATAAGTTAAACGCGGCAATTACAGAATCAGAATTTGGCAATTGCCGGAATGAATGATAAAAGTTCAAGGAGAAAATAGAATGGCAGGTAATAATGTTGGTAAAATTACCCAGATCATCAGTGCCGTTCTGGATATCAAGTTCCAGGATGGTAATCTGCCGCAGATTAATGAGGCAATCGATGTACCGCTGAAAAATGGCGGGAAGCTGGTTGTCGAAGTTGCGCAGCATCTGGGTGATGATACAGTTAGATGTATTGCCCTCGGTCCTACCGACGGACTGGTCCGCGGTATGGAAGCAATCGCAACCGGCGCACCGATTTCGGTTCCGGTCGGCGAGAAAACCCTGGGCAGACTGTTTAATGTACTGGGCGATCCAATTGATGAGAAGGACGCACCGAAGACAGAAGAAAAGTGGCCAATCCACAGACCGGCTCCGACTTTCGAGGAGCAGGCAACTTCACAGGAGATGTTAGAGACCGGAATCAAGGTCGTTGATCTGCTCTGCCCGTACCAGAAGGGTGGTAAGATTGGACTCTTCGGCGGTGCCGGTGTAGGTAAGACAGTTCTGATTCAGGAGCTGATCCATAACATCGCCACCGAGCACGGCGGATATTCTGTATTTACCGGTGTTGGTGAGCGTACCCGTGAGGGAAACGATCTGTATTATGAAATGAAAGAGTCCGGTGTTATTGATAAGACCACCATGGTGTTCGGACAGATGAACGAGCCGCCTGGAGCGCGTATGCGTGTTGCGCTGACCGGACTGACCATGGCAGAGTACTTCCGTGACAAGGGTGGAAAAGATGTGCTTTTGTTCATCGATAACATTTTCCGATTTACACAGGCAGGTTCTGAGGTGTCTGCGCTGCTTGGTCGTATGCCATCAGCCGTAGGTTATCAGCCAACCCTGCAGACCGAGATGGGTGCGCTTCAGGAGCGAATCACATCCACAAAGAACGGTTCTATCACATCCGTACAGGCGGTTTACGTGCCGGCCGATGACTTGACAGATCCGGCTCCGGCGACAACCTTCGCCCATCTGGATGCAACCACCGTATTGGATCGTTCTATCGTAGAGCTTGGTATCTATCCGGCAGTGGATCCGTTGGCATCCACATCGCGAATCCTGGATCCGCGAATTGTCGGCGAGGAGCATTTTAAAGTTGCCCGCGGGGTACAGGAGATTTTACAGAAATACAAGGAACTGCAGGATATCATCGCAATTCTCGGTATGGACGAGCTTTCTGAGGATGACAAACTTGTAGTAAACCGCGCAAGAAAGGTACAGAGATTTTTGTCCCAGCCGTTCTCAGTAGCGGTGCAGTTTACCGGAATCGAAGGTAAGTATGTTCCGATTTCCGAGACCATCCGCGGTTTCCGCGAGATTCTTGACGGCAAGATGGATGATGTACCGGAGAGCTATTTCCTGAATGCAGGAACGATAGATGAAGTTCGCGCCCGTATGAACTAAGGAGCACCTTGTATGAGAGTCCGCTATCGCGGAACAAGGTGCGTAGGTAATATTCGCAAATGCGAACATTACATGTAGCCCATTTGCCGAAGGCAAATTTTGCATGGGCTTGGAGTTCCCGTAAGCAAGGGGGTGCATTATGGCAGAGGGAAAGAATTTATTTCAGGTAGAGATTATTACGCCGGACCGTGTGTTTTTCCGGGGCGATGCGGATATGATTGAATTTAATACGGCCGATGGTCAGATTGGTGTGTACAAGGATCATATTCCTTTGACAACTGTGCTGGAACCGGGTGTAGTCATTATCCACAAGGACGGGGAGCAGAAGGTTGCGGCAGTTCATGCCGGTTTTGCTGAGATTCTCGGTGAGAAGGTCACACTTCTTGCGGAGCTGGCCGAGTGGCCGGATGAGATTGATGTCAGTCGTGCCGAAGCTGCGAGAGAGCGTGCGGAGGAGCGGATTAAGACAAAGGCAGAAAGTCTGGATCTCAAGCGTGCCGAGTATGCGCTGCACAAGGCATTGATTCGAATTGATGTGGCACATTACAGGTAAGAAGATAAGAAGGAGCAGGTGCGATGCATCTGCTCTTTTGCTGACTCTCGTGATAATATATGTGGGCTGCGCCTACGTTTGTTGAGTAGCACTCTCATAAAAATATTCAGTGCAAAAAGTCCAGTTAATTTTACTTCTTGACATATGTATTCTGGGGATGGATGGAATAGAAATTTTAAGAAAGCATGCATATGTTCAGTTTAAGTATAATAACAGTAAGGAACACCAGTGTGTGATCGAAGAATACAGGAAGTAAAACCTTGTTGTGTTTCTAAACATGTAATGCTCATGTTGGGAATGATTCCCAATATGAGCATTATATTTTTTGAAATGTAGTTTCAGCCTAGCAAATCTGTAAAATTGATCTTCAAACCATCATAGATGCATACAGGGATATCGTCATCGAAGCTGTATAAATCTGTCAATTCATTTGTGATCAGGTCGTATACATTAACTGTGCGGTTTAAGGGATTTACAATCCAGTATTCGCGTACTCCGGCAGTACGGTATTTAAATAATTTGATTCCGTAATCCATGCGTTTGGTGCCGGGAGATACCACTTCAATAATCCAGTCCGGTGCACCATTGCAGCCTCTGTCATCAAGCTTGCTTTTGTCACAAATCACTGATATATCCGGTTCCACATATGTTTTATTGTCTTTATTTAAAAATACAGCAAATGGAGCAGGATAGACTTTGCAGGAGCCGTGGTTGTTTTTGATATAGTTTCGGATCTCCGCAGATAAATTCATGACAATATCCTGATGCAGTCTGCTTGGCGGAGCCATATTATACACAATGCCGTTGATGAGTTCCGCGCGTTGTCCCTCCGGAAGAGAGTAGATGTAGTCGGTTGTATAAGTGTTTTCATTTTGCAGCGGCATAACGAATCCCTCCTTCTGCATATTCCTAGTAACAGAATACAATATACAGAAATTTTCTGCAAGAACATTTCAAATTATCCCAACTATACAATATAATATTTCGTATATATTTATGAACGGAGATAAAGGCGGTGAACATGCATGCAGACAGACAACCAGTTAATCCGCAGAATTAAGAAGAAACAGGACAGGAAGGCAGCCGATATTCTGATTGACCGGTATTACCGGGAAATCTACGCATTCACCTTTCGGCAGACCGGGCAAAGAGAGCTGGCAAAGGATCTGACGCAGGAAATTTTTATCCGGATCCTGCAGGGGATTTACGCATTTGACGAGAGAAAGGCAAGCTTTCGGACCTGGGCATACCATGTGGCATCCAATAAAATTACAGATTACTATCGAAGTAAAACCTATAAAAAGGAATGTATGCAACAGTCCATAGAACAGGATTCTGAAAGCGGCTTTGAAAAGATGGAAATGGTGTATCTGACAGATTTATCGGAACTAATGGTTAAAAAAGAACTGATTTGTCAGATTATGGATATTGTTGTTATGTATGACCGCGAATGGGTTCGCATTTTTCAGAAAAAATGCTTTGAGGAGAAAACATTTGCGGAGATTGCAGGCGAGATGCAGATTGCAGAGAGCACAGTAAAATCCAGGTTTTATCAGATGGTAAAAAGAATTCGGCAGGAGGTGCAGGAGGGATGAATCAAAGGTTACAAAGTATGCAGGTAGAATATCCACAGGAAGAGGAAATTCAGATGCAGCGACAACTGATCATAGAAAAAGCGATGCCCCGTCCCATGGGAAAATGGGAACAGCTTCGCAGTATTTACTGGGGACCGGGACTGAAAGCCATTTTCAATCACAGTCAGGGAATCTGGGGGATTGTGGCGTTTCTATATGCCGGTCTTACGTGGCTTTGCAGGAATTGGCATATGGAGCCGGAGATGCGGATAGGATTTACCTTTCTGGCGTTTCCCATCTGCTTTCTCACCTTTGCATGGCTATCCTGCTGGATGGATGAACAGGAGGGAATGGAGGATCTGAAGGGGACACTCCACTATTCCCTGCAATATCTGGCGGGGCTTCGGATGTTGTATTCCAGTATCTTTATGATACTGCTGAATGTGGCGGTATTTGCAGTTTTCGGTAATTTCAGAGGAAAGATATTCTGGAGCATTGCTCTGGTTGGGAGCAGCAGTGTGTTCTTATTTGCAACAATCTGCGTGTATGCTTATCGTCGATGCTCCGGCAGTATATTTTTGGGAATTATGGCAGGTGCATGGATTTGCCTGTCGGTGGTTGTCGTGAAGTCAGGCACAAAGGTGCAGACGTTTGTGTTTGAGACAGTGCCCCTCGCAGTGCACGGCCTGGTAACGGTTTGCTGTTTTGTTTTGTTGTTTATTTATATCGGAAAGGTGGAAAAAAAGGATGCTTACTCTTTCGCATATTAGCAAAAGTTATGGCAAATTTCTGGCGGTTGAGGATATTAATCTGGAGCTGGAGCATGGACTTTATGGGATGCTTGCGCCCAATGGGGCAGGCAAGACGACATTGATAAAAATGATTACAACTTTGCTGTTTCCATCGGAGGGAGAAATCCTCTACGATGGAATTCCGATTCAGAAAATGGGAGAAAAATACCGGGATCTGATCGGTTACCTGCCTCAGCAGTTCGGTTACTACAAGAATAATACCCCGGTACAATACCTGGATTATCTGGCGGCTCTGAAAAATCTGCCTAAGCAGGGCCTGCGGGAAAAAATAGACGAGCTGCTGGAACTGGTGGGGCTTTCCGATGTGGCAGACAAGAAAATGAAAAAGTTTTCCGGTGGTATGATTCAGCGTGTCGGGATTGCCCAGGCAATGCTCAATGATCCGAAAATTCTCATACTGGATGAGCCGACAGCAGGTCTTGATCCAAAGGAGCGGGCACGTTTCCGCAATATCATCTCGGCACTATCCAAGGACCGGATTGTGATTCTTTCTACTCATATCGTGTCGGATATTGAATCAATCGCAAATCAGGTGATTATGATCAAAGACAAGCATCTGTATCAGATGGATACGGTTGCAAATATCTGTGGTCTGTTGGATGGGAAAGTGTATGAGCGTCCGGTTGCAGATGATGATTTTACTGATTTTGAGAAAGAACATCTGGTGCTTTCTGCCCGTCAGGAACAGGAATTTCTGCAGGTGCGCTATTACAGTGAGAAACCGGAGGCTGAGGCAAAACCTTGTACTCCCAATCTGGAGGATATGTTTCTGGTGAGTTATCAGTGAACTGCATGTAACATCGGTCCATTTGCCGAAGGCAAATTCTGCATGGACCGATGTTCAAAATGTGTCAAGTTTTCTGTGAAAACTTGACATGCAGCGTCGGTCCATTTGCCGAAGGTAAATTTTGCATGGACCGACGTTCAATGTTAATGAGGAGAAAAAGAAATGAGGATATTTTGGAAAGAGTGTAAAAAAATTCTGGATGTGAGGATTCTCCTGATCCTTACAGTTTTTACTTTTTTTTACTATCAGACTTTTATGCAGATTACATCCTATCCGTGTGGGGGACAGTGCACAGATTCTCAATACGATATCCCCTTTTGTGGGGAACTGGTAAAGGAATGGGGCCCCGCATTGGCGGTTTCGGACTTGTCGAAGATTGACAGGAAACAGAAGGAGCTGGAGGAGGCATATACAAAAATCATCGCAGAGGATAAGATCCTGACAAAAGCCGGAATCAGAGATTATACTGCTTTTAAGCAAAAGGATGAGGAATTTTTTGATAAAGATGAATTGACGGAAGAGGAGAAAAAGATTCGTAAAGAGATAACCAGGCTGGTATTTGATGATAAAGCCGGAACAAAACTGTGCATGGAGATACAGGTGCTTAATCAGATAAAAGATAATAAAGGTATTGCATATGGGGTAAGTGAAAAAGATGTGCAAAGCTATGAGTCGGAGGACATGACCGAAATTGTGAAAAAAGCAAGGAGCAATATCATTACCAGAGACTATGTTTCTCTGCTCCCACAGGGAATGTTTTTCATTTTGCAGAGAGATATGACAGCAATGGCAATGCTTCTTCTCATTTGTTTTGCGGTGCTTTTGATTCCGTATCAGGTGAGAGAGCGTCTGCGCTTTGTGCAGCCGCTGTACGTATCGACTGCTGTGGGGCGGAAAATTTTTTCGAAGCAGTTTTGGTCGGCGGTGGGATCCTGTGTGCTGGTAGGGATGGTGCAGTTTGGAGTGTACCTTTTCATTTTTGTAGAAAAAGGCCTTGCAGTTTTCTGGAAATGTCCCTGCTGGGACAGTGTTGTCAATCTGCTGTGGTGTGACGGAATTTCCTTTGGAACCTATATGTTTTTGTATATGGTACTGGTTTTCATTTTTACCCTTGCAGCAGTTGTTGTCTTTTATCTGGCTGCCAGGGTGGCAACGAATTATATTTCAGGAATTGCGATTGCGATTCCCCTGTGTGGAGGGAGCTGTGTTTTAAGTTATTTGTTGTTTCACAGTCTGTTCCTGATTCGCAATACAGACAGGATGCCCATCAAAGAGATTCCCTGGATCGGTGGATGGCTGATCATTGCAGGAGTGATTTTGTGGTGGAGATTTTGGAGAGACCGTAGGAGAGACATATGAAGCTATTGAAAATCGAGTGCAAAAAGATTATCACGCATCCGTTTTTGTGGATTGTCTGGGTAACATTTGTCCTGTTTCAGCTGTTTCAGATTTATGGATATGTGGGAAACTCCGTTATGCAGCAGAATCTGCAAAATATGTACACGGCAGTGTTGGATGCAGGAGTGGCACCGGAAGAAGCGGCCCGGAATGCAGGGACAGAGGTAACGGCAACAGAAAAGGAGTACCGAGAGGCATATGAGGATTATAGAAGCACCTATGGGGGAATGTATGATAATTTGGACATGATGAAAATTCTGGAAAAGAAGCAGGAAATGTACAATTATCATCCGAAGGGAGAAATGCAGCAGTTCCTGGAAGACAATTACAGGAAATTGCAGTTTCGGGTCGAGGCGATACGTTCCACTGAAGAAAACAGCTATGGATTTTACCCAGGAAATCAGTATAAAATCCATTCTATTTTGTATGGGCATATCTGGAAGAGCCTGATATTGGAAGGTGCCGTGCTTATGATGTTAAGCGTTTTATTTCTGATGGATTATGAGCGGATAAATAAGACGAGGGATATTGTCATTGCCACTGTGGCAGGGAAAGAATGTATGAGGTATAAGATTCTGGCAGGAGTGTTGTGCGGACTTTTTTATGTTCTGTGTCTTTTGATAGTTACGATGGGATGCGTTTTTTATTTTCTCCCATTTCAGAAATTGTGGAAGGTGCCGGTGGCATCCTGCATGGTGGCGGAAGCAAGAGATCAGATGATGTATCCATTTATTACTTTTTTCCGGACGACCGAACAGCAGTATTTGTTTTTTTCAATGATTGCGCTAATAGGAATTATGTTATTGGTGGCAGGTTTTACGGCTGCTCTGCAGTATCTGCTGCAAAACAGTTATTTTACGTTTATCGGCATGTGTATTCTTTTTATGGGATTATACATTTTTGCCTATGAAAAGACCGAAACCCTTCTGGATGTCATAAAAGCGTTGATGAATCCGGCAGTATTGTATATAACCAGCGGTGGCTGGTTTATGGAAAACAGTCTGGAATTATCCTTTGCGGGAAATGAATTTATAAGTTTAGCGGTATGTGGAGGTGTTGTTTTTTTATTACTGGTACTGGGGCGGCGGAGATATCTGTATCAGGATATCATATAGAGGTTTACATTGAACGCGTTGTAAAAACGCTTGCATAAAATTCCTATCCATGCTACACTCACCTCAAAGCATTAGAATCTACTACATTTTATTCATGAGTCAGTATTTATATAAGACTTATGTGTCTTTTGAGGCTGTTTATGACAGCCTGTAATATATGGTTGGTAATGGTTTGCTTGTCATATGCCATAGAATCGTGCTTTTAATTTCCAATAATAAAATTTATAAGCAGGATTTACCGGAAGAAACGAATGGATCGCAAGGCTGAGGACGCTTACGTATACGACCAGGGAAAGCAGATTATGTTGTTCAAACTTGTTCACAACGGGAAAATCGATTTGCAAACAGCGTCAGAGCAAAGCGGAATGACCAAGGAGGAATTTGAAAGAAAAATGGAGGAGGCAGGGTATTGGCTCCCCTGATAATATGAGAATTAGTGATCGGGTGATAGAGATGAATAATCATAAACAGGGAATCCTGTTCATTATCATGGCAGGATTCTTTTTTGCGCTGATGACCTTTTTTGTCCGGCTGTCCGGAGATCTTCCCACCATGGAAAAAGCTTTTTTCCGCAATGCGGTGGCGGCGGGGATTGCCTTTGTGACGCTGCTTCGGAGCGGAGAGACCTATAAGCCTACGAGGGAAACGGTGCCGGATCTGTTCTGGCGGAGCCTGTGTGGCACCATCGGTCTGATTTGCAATTTTTATGCGATTGATAAACTGAATATTGCGGATGCGAATATCTTAAACAAGCTTTCTCCATTTTTTGCAATTCTGATGTCGGCCATCCTTTTGAAGGAAAAAGCCAATAAGACAGAGTGGTTCTGCGTGCTTCTGGCATTTACCGGGGCGCTTTTTGTGATCAAGCCGTCTTTTCAGATGCAATCGGTGTATGCAGTCATTGGAATGCTGGGAGGACTTGGAGCGGGAGCGGCCTATACCTTTGTGCGGAGACTTGGGAAAAAGGGAGTGCCCAGCCCGGTAATTGTCTTATGTTTTTCCGTGTTTTCCTGTCTGGTCTGTCTGCCCTCTCTAATTTTCCACTTTGTACCCATGAGTGGAAAGCAGCTTCTGTGTCTCCTGCTTGCAGGCATATCTGCCGCAGGCGGACAGTTCAGCATCACAAAGGCCTACTCGAAAGCTCCGGCAAAGGAAATATCCGTATTTGATTATTCGCAGGTAGTGTTTGCAGCATTGCTGGGATTTCTTTTCCTTGGGGAGATGCCGGATGCGCTCAGCCTGGTAGGGTATGTGATTATAATCGGAAGTGCCGTGTTTAAGTGGGCATATACATTCATCCGCCTAGTGTAACATCCTGCCGGCCATACCACTTCAACGCATCAGGTAAATCGCAATCTTTATAGTCCGGCCAATAACGATCAATCACATAGAAATCCGCGTATACACTCTGGATGGGAAGAAATCCGGAAAGTCTTCGCATGCCTCCCCAGCGGATGACCATATCGACTCTTGAGATATCAGAGGAATAAGGTCTGCCATCAAGGCACATATGGGACAGATCCCACTCCCAGCCATAGTTGACAAGAAAATTCAACCGGATACCGCCACCATTGACAGGTGTTCTTTCAGTATATGGCAAAAGCGCATCCGGAAAGCATTTGGAATTGGTGTTGCCAATCACAAGAAGATCAGCTCCCTCCTGCTTCAAAAGCTCCACAGCGTCAATACATGCCCGCTGGAATGCATCAAACTGCACCGCCGGACGCTTGCAGTTGTCTACGGTAAAACCATAGTAGGTGATTTCTTCAATGCCGCAGACCTTTGCCTGCCGAAGCAGACGAAGTCCCGGGAGGAGACCATATTCATATCCGTCCTCTTTGTTCATTCCGTGTTCTTTTGCCCAGCGGCGGTTGCCGTCCGGGATGATACCAATATGTTTTGGTTTGTTTTTGTTCATATGATTTTCCTGCCTTTTTATATAGTAGTATTGACAGTATCAATGTTTTTAATCAAAATCTGATGTGCATTGTATTTTAAAGGAAATTTAGCTATACTATCCATAATAAGCATGGATTAGGTGATAGTGATGAATAACGATTTATTATTAGTGATAGATATGCAAAACGTTTATACAAGAGGACGGAAGTGGGCATGTCTGGATACGGAAGGTGTTGCGGAGAGAACACTTTCTGTCATCCGGACTATGGAACAGACAGGAAATGACCAGATCATGTTCACCCGCTTTCTTGCCAGTGAACAGCCGGAAGGAGTTTGGGAGAATTATAACCGGGAAAATAGGGAGGTAAACGATAGTGTCTGGGACAATGAGATGCTGCCGGAGTTTGCGGATGCATTACACAAATACCCCCTGTACACAAAGAGTGTGTATTCCTCTCTTGCGATTCCGGAGGTTCTGGAGGCAGCAAAAAAAGCAGATCGTGTTGTCATAACCGGCGTTGTGGCAGAATGCTGCGTTCTTTCAACAGTATTTGCGTTGATTGATGCGGGAATTTATACGATATATCTGACGGACGGGGTGTCTGGTCTGGATCGGGAAAAAGAAGCGTCAACGGAGCTGGTTCTGTCCGGTCTGGCACCACTGCATGTGAGTATGATGACGGTAGAGGAGTATTTGCGTGAAATAGGGGCGAAATAGGCATTTTTGTTCTTGATTGAATCCAGTGTCCCGATATGATACAATAATTTTATCTGAAATGAGTACGGTTTAATTGTAATTGGGGGATTACAGATGAAAGAGATTAGTTTCTGGGCAAAGGATGCGGGCAAAATCTCTTCGTTTATTGAGGTTTTTGATCGGCTTTCTGACAATTCATATATATGGGTGACCAATCTCAAGGAGAATGAGACCTGGTGTACGGAGAAGACAAAGGCTTTGTTTGGCCTGTCTGACCAGTTGTTTTCTGACTTTGAGCATATGATCGTAGAGTGGGTACATCCGCGCGATGTGGAGGAATATCTCGAGGGGATTGACAAGCGGTTGCATGGAGTTGATTTGGATGATGAGTTGTGTATCCGTTTTCGTGATCAATCAGGGAAGTATTCGCTGTTTAGTTTCCATACGGAGATACTTTGCGAAGACGAGGACATACCGGAATATTTGATTGTAGTTATGAACAATGAGAATATTTTTCGGCAAATTGATGCGGTGACCGATTTGTATTCTGAGGCAAAGTATGTAGTGGATTTGGAAAAAGCAATTGCAAGTGGAGAAAAGTTTGCAATTATGCAGATTCACGTGGAAGGTTTTTCAACCTTCAATCTTGTCTATGGACGCAATTTCGCAAATGAACTCCTGCACGAAATTGCGCTTGCATTTATTTATATGATGGACATGGATAAAGCAGTCTACCGGCTCGAGCGGGAACGTTTTGTTTTTATACTGAAGAAGACTGGCCGCAAAGAACTTCTTGCATTTGAAAAGAAGGTAAGGGATGTTCTTGATGCCGGAATTGTCGCAGACGGCAAACGGCATTCATTAAAAATGGGAGCTGGTGCAATTTTAATTGAGGACTATCATGGGGATGCTTCCTCCATTTGTGGTCAGGTGACGTATGCCTTAAATCATTCTGTACGAAAGCATCAGGATCAGCTGGTCATTTTTAACGATGAGGTGCAGACATCCCGGGGCGTGGATTTTGAGCTGATGAAGGTAATCCATCAGTCTGTCCGCAACAATTGTGAGGGCTTTTATGTGGAGTATCAGCCGATTGTGGATTCGAATACAGGAGTTGTGGTAGGTGCGGAGGCGCTTGTGCGCTGGTGTATGGAGCCGTATGGAAAGGTGCCGCCGGGGATGTTTATTGAGTGGATGGAGACGGATCCGAGTATGTATGATCTGGGGAATTATGTTCTTCGGACAGCGCTGTCGGAGACAGGGAAGCTTCTCGCACAGAAACAGGATTTTTTCATTAATGTCAATGTTTCCATCAGGCAGCTGGAACGTCCGGAGTTTCGGGGGGAGGTATTAGAAATACTCAAAGAAACCGGATTCCCGCCAGACCATCTATGTCTGGAAATGACGGAACGGTGTAAGGATATCCCATTGGATATGTTGTACGAGGAGGTTTTGTTCTTCCAGAACTACGGCATCCGGGTGGCGATGGATGATTATGGGACGGGAAGTGCGTCTTCAAACATTGTGATGAATATCCCGATGGATGAAATTAAGATTGATATGAGTTTTATCCGTGACATCATAGATAATCCGAAAAATCAGGCAATGGTTCGTTCTATATTGTATTTTGCCAACAAATCAAACATGGCAACATGTCTGGAGGGCGTTGAAAATGAAGAACTGCAGAATTATCTGCGGGATTATCATGCCACATGGTTTCAGGGGTACTATTATTCCAAGCCAATTTCCATTCAGGACCTGGAGGACATGTTCATGGATCATTTTGGAGTATAACAAGTTAAAAAACGAAAGGACAAATGTGATATGCTATTAGAGGAATGTTATAAGAGGTTTGGAGGAAATTATGAGGAGGTAAAGAGTCGATTACAGAATGATGACTTAATTTCTCGTTTTGTGATCAAATTTCCGGCGGATAAAAGCTATGAAGAGCTTTCTGTGGCGATCCGGGAGGAAAACTATGAGGAGGCTTTTCGAGCAGCACATACCTTGAAAGGACTCAGCCGGAATTTCAGTTTTGACAGACTCGCGGAATCTTCCAGTAATTTGACAGAATTATTGAGAAACAGGGAAAAGGAACCTGTAGATAAAAATTTGTGTGAACAGCTTTTTTTGCAAGTATCTACTGATTATGTGGCTGTTACAAATGCGATTAAAGAATTTGCAAAACAGGTTCAGGTCTGAGCCGCTTAATTTGTTTATGGACGGAAATGAAATGGATACAAGAAGAACTCATATTTTACGGAAAAAAGAAAAGATATGGACAGCCATCGTTTGCCTTGTGCTATCAATATCTGTAATTGACCCAATGATTGTATTTGCGGAGGAAACGGATCAGGAGCAGAAAACGGTCCGTGTCGGTTATGTGAATGTGGCAAGTTATGAGGAGGGCGGAGAAGGAGAGTATAAAAGAGGTTCCGGATATGAGTATCTTCAGAAGATATCTTATGTGACCGGCTGGAAATATGAGTATGTTTACGGTTCTTTCAAGGAATGCTATGACATGCTGGTAAATGGCGATATTGATTTGTTCGGAAATGTAACTTATTCACCTGAGAGAGCAGAACTCATGGATTTTTCAAGCTATCCTCAGGGAAAGGATACTTATCTGTTGTACACGGTCAGAGACAATGTGGAACTTACCACAGGGGATGTCAGTAAGCTCAATCATTGTAAGATTGGTGTGACAGAGGGCAGTTATCAGGAGGGGCTTCTGCATGATTGGTTAATGTCTAATCAAATACAGGCAGAGACCATTAAATACGATGGTTATGAGACGATGATGGCGGCATTGGATGAGGGAGAACTTGATGCAATTGCGACACCGGATCTTGCAACAAGCTACGATTATATGCCAATTGTCAATATTGGATTTAGTGATTATTATTTTGCAGTTAACAAAAGTCGACCTGACCTGCTGAAAGAACTGAATGCCGCATTATATGAGATTCAGAATTCAGAACTGGATTACAACAATCTGCTTGTGAGCCGTTATCATAATCAGATGTCTAACAATCTATTGCTGAGTGAAAAAGAAAAAGACTGGTTGACTGCTCACGACAATAAACTTAGAATCGGATATCTCGCGGATAATCTGCCTTATTCCAGACAGTCAGAAGATGGTGAGATGCTGGGGGTTATGAAAACGCTGGCGGATACATTGGAGAACGAATTCGGGATCACCATAGAAACAAAATGTTACGAAACGAGTATGCAGCTTAATGATGCACTGGAAGATGGTGAGGTAGATACCATTGGTCCTGTATACAGTGACTTCTATCTGGCAGAACAGAAAAAATATGTTCTGACAAATGCATTTTTATCCACAACCCCGGTGATGATATTTAAGGATCATGATTGTGATAGCTACAGTAATGTTATTGCAGTCACAAATGAAAGCGTGTTTCCGGAAGAGGTTGTCCACGTACTGTTTCCGGAGGCAGAGATATATCTGTGTGATGGGATGGGGGAATGCCTGGATGCTGTTGCAACAGGAAAAGCAGACAGTACACTTGTCACATCTTTGCGTCTGAATATGTTAAGGAAGTATCATGCAATGGGTGAGCTTCAGTTTACGGATACACAGGTGAAGTCAGAAATCTGTCTGGCTACGACAAAAGCCAACCGAGTGGCAGCTGCCATTTTAAATAAAGGGATTTCCTTATCATCCGATACATTGAATGGTGTTGTACTGGCGGAAAATTCCTATGTGAACAAGCGTGTGACTTTTAGCGATTTTGTAAAGGACCATATGACAGCGGTGTTTGGTACAACAGGACTTATTATTCTGGTTCTTGGGTTGATGATTTACCGGATGTATATGAATGAGAAAAAGTTATCGTCTGCTTTGGATGAAGCGCATAATGCGAATGTGGCAAAAACAACGTTTCTAAGCAATATGTCCCATGATATCCGAACCCCGATGAATGCAATCATTGGTTTTACAAATATTGCCAGAAAACATCATGTAGACGATGATGTGGATAAATGCCTGGAAAAGATTGTGGAAAGTTCCGAACACCTTCTGGCCTTGATTAATGATGTCCTGGACATCAGCAGGATTGAAGCCGGAAAAGTAAAATTTGAACCCGTGCCGGTTAATATCAGCAAGGTAACAGATGCAGTGATTGATATTATGCAGGGATTTCTTTCCGGGCGGGATTTGAACTTTTATGTGGAACGAAAGAAACTGGATTATCCGTATGTGCTTGCAGATCCGGTGAGATTACGTGAGGTACTGGTAAATATTTTAAGTAATGCAGTTAAGTTTACTAATGATGGAGGCAGCGTCACTTTTAGAACGGACTATCATAAAGAAGATAATGACCGAAAAATTATCATACATTATTCAATCATCGATACTGGTATCGGTATGAGCAAAGAATATCTTGGAAAGATTTTTGAGGAATTTTCTCAGGAAGATTCCGGAGCAAGAACCTATTATAAAGGTACCGGGCTTGGAATGCCCATCACGAAGCAATATGTGGAATTGATGGGTGGCACGATATCTGTAGAAAGTGAAAAAGGTGAAGGTACAACGGTTAGCGTTGATATTCCGATGGAGCTGGCTTCACCGGAGAAAATGCAGGAGCAGGATGTACCGGATTTTAAGGTTGATCTGACAGGAATTAAAGTTCTTCTGGTGGAAGATAATGAGTTGAATGCTGAGATTGCACAGGTTCAGCTGGAGGAATATGGCATGCAGGTGACAAGAGTTACTGATGGCAAAGAAGCGGTTGAAGCGTTTGCCGGCAGTCAGGCGGGGACCTATGATCTGATTTTGATGGATATTATGATGCCACGCATGAACGGATATGAAGCTACAGCAGAAATTCGGTCCATGAAAAATCGTATGGATGCAGGAAGTATTCCTATTATCGCCATGACTGCCAATGCATTTGCGGAAGATGTTCAGGCCTCTCTGGATGCCGGAATGAATGCACATATAGCAAAGCCACTTGTAATGGAGGAAGTAATCAAGGTAATTTCCAGAAATCTGATTTGACGAGGAATTTATGGGAATGGAAAGAGAATCCGCAATATCAAGGAGCAGAATCCTACAGCAGAGGAACTGAAGGAGTGGATATCGCGAAGCGGTCTTCCGGTGAAAAAGTTTTTTAACACCAGCGGCATGCTCTATCGGCAGATGGAACTTAAGGAGAAGCTCCCGAATATGAGTGAGCAGGAGATGATTGAGCTTCTTGCCACAGACGGTATGTTAGTCAAACGCCCCATCCTTGTGACAGAGAATCGGGTGCTGGTCGGATTTCGACAGGCCGAGTGGGAGGAACATTTCATAAATCCAAATAGATAGCTTCATGGTGAACTGCAGGCAGGAATTTCTCCAGCAGATCCTTTGTTGAAAGCTTCAGGCTGGAGGTATTGATGCAGGGATGGCAACCTATATATTCCTCCTCCAGAAGATCCCGGTCCATCAGAAGCTGAACGCGGTGTTCTTCATCATTCATCAGCCCCATGACGCTGACCGAACCCGGGGTGATATCGAGAAACTCTTCCATGTATTCCTCCGGTGCGAAGGAAAGCCTTGCGATACCAAGCTGCTTTGACACAACTTTGGTCTGGAATTTCTTTTCCCCCGGCATCATCAGCATATAAAAAGTGGTTTTTTGCGTATTGCACAGGAAGAGGTTCTTGCAGACATGGATGTTCAGTCGGGTGTCTACGTCATGGCAGGCCTCAATGGTGGGAAGTGCCTCATGATCAATACGAAGATAGGGGATGGAAAGAGAATCCAGAAGGTCGTAGGTGCGGATTTCTTTTACCAGGCGTCCACTGCAGTCTTCCGGACGTCCCTCATAAATTGGTGTGTGTAAAATATCCATAATGTATTCTCCTGTTCTAAAGTGTGTATAATAGGATGACGAAACAGCTACTCGCGCAGTAAGTTGTTTAATAGAGCGTTTCGATTGTTAATAAACATCTCGGTAATCTGATAACTGTCGGTCTCTTCATAGCTGCAGGTGTGAATCTGACCATGATCGAAGCAGAAAATTTCACAATCCGGAATTCCAAGCAGAATCGGTGAATGTGTAACAATGAAAAATTGTGCACCTTCTTTCGCGCACCGGTATATTTCCATCAATAGCGTCAATTTCCCGGAGATAACTGCCTGCATCTATTTTGTTCCAATCGAAGGATACCCCTTGTATAAATTGGTTGTTCATATTTGTTTACTCCCCTTGTGACGATTGAAATCTTTCATCCTTAGCCATTCCGATTTCCTTCTTGCGGTGCAGATTTAAATGATTTCCTTAATTTTATCACATTTTCATACAAGATGTCACCCTCCAACCAATGTACAGCAACCTTAATCAGAAGAATGAGTAGAACATTAGGTGTTTCTTTGCTATAATAAAAAATATCTTTTTGGAAAATAAATCCGAACGGGATGTAACATTTTGAGGAAAGGTGGGATCAATTATGCTATATGTCAATTATCCAAAGTGCGGCACCTGCCAGAAGGCACGGAAATTTTTAGAGGAAAAGAGGATTGCTTTCGAGGATCGCAATATCAAGGAACAGAATCCCACAGCAGAGGAACTGAAGGCATGGATCGAAAAAAGCGGTCTGCCCATTAAGAAATTTTTCAATACCAGCGGAATGCTCTACCGGCAGATGGAACTTAAGGACAAGCTTCCGAATATGAGTGAGCAGGAGATGATTGACCTGCTTGCCACAGACGGAATGCTGGTGAAACGACCGATTCTTGTGACAGATGATCAGGTGTTGGTGGGATTTAAGCAGGCGGAGTGGGATAAAATTAGTTGACAAAATGTTTACAGGGTGATTATAATGTAGGCAATTGAGAAAAAGGCTTTGAAGGGAACAAGTACTCATTTGTGGAACGAACAGAAAGTAACCGGTAGATGAGAGGTGCGCGGGAAGCAAATGCTGCAGGCATGTACGCAGGTCATAAGGAATCCTCCCGCAAGCGGGTCCCTCCTTATTGCAGGGAGCACATGCCATGAGAGTTTTCGCTGACGCGAAAAGGCATGTACGCAGGTCATAAGGAATCCTCCCGCAAGCGGGTCCCTCCTTATGACAGAAATTACATCCCGGAGCTGCACACTGAACGCGATTGAGTTAGTAGGCTGTGACGGAGTGGTGCACGTTAGAAGCAC
>JALFLB010000032.1 GCA_022775045.1 Agathobacter sp.
AGTGGCAGCAGTTGTTGAAAATAATACAGGTATTGAAATAGAGCCTTTATTTGAGGAGCAGGTTGATTTTGATACATTCTCAAAGTCAGACTTCCGTGTTGTAAAGGTAAAAAATTGTGAGGCAGTACCTAAGAGTAAGAAACTTCTTAGATTTACACTTGATGATGGTACAGAGAATGAAAGAACTATTCTTTCAGGAGTACATGCATTTTACGAGCCGGAGGAACTTGTAGGTAAAACTCTACTTGCAATCGTAAATCTTCCACCACGTTCTATGATGGGAATAGATTCATGTGGTATGCTTCTTTCTGCAATTCACAATGTAAATGGAGAAGAAAAACTGAATCTGGTAATGTTAGATGATGCAATCCCAGCAGGTGCAAAATTGTATTAAGAGTATAAATGTCACATGGTTGTTAATAACTGTGTGGCATTTTATCGTTGTTGTTGATAAGGATATGAAAAGATGTCTAAAATAGAAGGAGAGCCGGATTGCTGCTCCGACTCAATCTTCCACATGGAATACATCTTCCACCAGCATATTAAAGTACTTTGATATCCGTAGCATAAATTCAGCAGAGGGGGTGCTGTCCCCACGTTCTATCCTGCCGACAGTTTTGGTGCTGTATCCGATAGCAGCGGCAAGGTCATCCTGGTAAATGCCACGCTGCTCTCGGATTTCTCTGATATTATTGGTAACCGCCATAAAAATTCCTTCTTTCAGTTCTATAGATATTTTCTTATTGTCATTATGCAAAATAATGTGTCCGATAAAAAGGACTTGCGTTTTATCGGCAATGTCCTGTGATAGCAGAAGCATCAGATTTTCCAAGAACTTTTCCAAATATGTCTAAGCGGTCGTTTTCTCCAACCTTGATAGGTGCATACTTTTCATTAAGCGAGATAAGGAAAATTCCGTCTTTATCGTTTTGTAATTTCTTAATATAGGCTTCTCCGTTTAGAGCGAAGATGCCGATTTCTCCATTAGCAACAGATTCCTGTTGTAATACCCATGCAATCTGACCATCGTGGAATTCAGGTTCCATACTGTCACCACTAATGCGTACACCGAAAGTAGTATCTTCCGGCAGGATAGATTCATCTATGCGTACAGTCTCTTTCGGTCCGTCTACAAGGAAGTTACCGGTTCCGGCTGATACGGCATTTTCAAAAATATCAATGCTTCGGAATGGAATTATCTTAGCAGTCTGCTTTTCATACATTCCGGATGCGTGGAGCAGATTGATATAATCCATAGCTTTTTCCCTGCCTTCATCAGTAAGTGAAGAGAAAGGATCGGCAGGATTTACTCCAAAATATGCTTCATACATGTTAGTAATACCAAGGATTCTACACACTTTGTAAAATATGGTAACGCTTGGTTCAGCAAGATTTCTCTCCCAGTTGGATATGGCTTTATAGGAAATCTTGATGCCTTCTTTTGCCAGTTCATCAGCGAGATCCTGCTGGAGCAAGCCTTTCTTTTTTCTATATGTTGAAATGATTTCTCCGATTGAGTACATACATACGCCTCTTTTCTTTCATTTTGTTGATTTCAAATGTCTCTTTTCACTCCATAGTATATAGCAATAGTGCCAGTTATTCAAGTTAAAAATCCAATATAATGAGAAAAAGGACACATGTGTCCGTTGACAGTCGATTATTCTTGGGGTTATACTATGCCCTGTAAGAAACATTACTCATATACTTGGACTAAAGGTTATGGTAGTGACAGATTAAATGCAGGAGGTGATGAAGATGGGAGACAGGGTAATACTTCATTCAGATATCAACTGTTGTTATGCCTCGATTGAGCATTTGCATCATCCGGAGCTTGCAGGAAAGCCACTGGCAGTAGGCGGTGACCCGGAGGCAAGACATGGGATTGTCTTAACAGCCGACTATATTGCTAAGAAGTACGGTGTGAAAACAGGAATGGCACTCTGGCAGGCAAAGCAGGTCTGCCCTGACATAACATTTGTTTCACCAAGAATGGACTTATATCTTCGGTTCTCAAGAATGGCACATGAGATATATGCAGAATATACGGACAGGCAGGAGCCATATGGGATTGATGAGTGCTGGCTTGATGTGACAGGGAGCAGTTCCCTTAAAGGAGATGGATTGCTTATCGCACAGGAAATCAGCAGGAGAATGAAGTCAGAGCTTGGCATCACAGTAAGTGTTGGTGTTTCTTTCAATAAGATATTTGCAAAGCTTGGTTCAGACTATAAGAAACCTGATGCAATCACAACTATGTATAAGAGTGAGTTTAAGCAGAAGGCATGGTCACTTCCGGTGGCAGATCTTCTATACGTTGGCAAAAGTACGAACAGAAAGCTTGCATTATTTGGTATCAAAACCATAGGTGATCTTGCAAGAGCAGATGAAGATGTGCTTAACAGTCACCTTGGAAAGATGGGCAGTATCTTATGGTCGTTTGCTAATGGCTATGATGATTCACCTGTCAAGCCGGAGAATACCCACGCTCCAATCAAATCGGTGGGAAACAGCACAACGACGCCAAAGGATTTAGTATGCGATGAGGATGTAAAGATTGTTCTTTATATTCTGGCTGAGAGTGTTGCAGCAAGACTTCGTGAGAATGGATTCCGGTGCAGAGTGGTTGAGATAAGTGTCAGAGATAATGAGTTATTCTCTTTTACTCGTCAGAAAAAGATTGACCATGCAACTAATATCACCGGAGAGATAGCTGCATATGCTTATCAGATATTTAAGGAAAACTATAACTGGAGCAAGCCGATCCGCAGTGTTGGTGTCCGAGGTGCAGATTTAGTGACAGATAATTATAGGGAACAGATTGATTTGTTCTCAAGTGTGGAGAAGCGTGAAAAGCAGATGAAGATGGATTCGGCGGTGGATGAGATACGCAGAAGATTTGGATTTTACAGTATCCAGAGGGGACTCATGTACCGGGACAGGATTTTGTCGGCAGTCAATGCAAAAGAAGAACACACAGTACATCCACATGGATACTTTGGATAAAGAGGGAGGCGGAACATGAGCGAAGCAGCAAGAATTGATCTGGTAGACAGAGCACCATTGACGGAGAAGCAACAGAATGTGTATGAAAGCATTATGCAATATCAGCGTGTGAATGGTTATGCTCCTACTATCAGGGAGATATGCAAGATGGTAGGGGTGGCATCGACTTCAAGTGTTTATGCACATCTGAAAATATTAGAAGAAAAAGGCTATATAGCAAGGAAGATGGATGCTTCCAGAGCAATAGCAATC
>JALFLB010000023.1 GCA_022775045.1 Agathobacter sp.
TTGTTATTGACCTCTTAAAATAGCGTAATAATGATTAGCTTGCGTGTCTCTGGATTGTTCTGTATACTGTCATCAGTTTACAGAAAGAAAAAAGTCTCAGAGCACCTTCCCTGGAAAGTCGTGTACTCTGAGACCTGGTCGCTAAAACCATGGTTATTATATCAGACTATACGTTAACCCTCAAGGGGAATTCAGGTGTTTTTTGTTGAGAGCAGTGTGACCAGCCATATATGTCCCAGATGTCAGGGGATTCTTGCCTACCGGGATTCACGCGTACGTATCCGAAGGAAAGAAGGCGGACGTAAGGAGCGTCTGATGATACGACGTTTCAGATGTAAAAACTGCCATTCCTATCATAATGAACTTCCGGATTGCCTCTCCCCGTATAAGCATTATGAAACTGAGGTTATATCAGGAGTTCTTGATGGAGTTGTCACTCCTGAAGATGCTGATTCCGAGGACTATCCGTCCATGCAGACCATGCAGCGCTGGCTCCTGTGGTTGCAGGTCAATCTGACCAACATAGAAGGCTACCTTAGAAGTGCCGGCTACAGTATCTTCAGACTTGGGGAAGGAGTCCTCTTCTCCAAAGGTTCACTGCTCGAAGCTATACGAAAAAAATATCAAAGCTGGCTGGAGATCATTCTCCGCCTGATCTATAACAGCGGGGGATTCCTGGTGCCGATCCCCTGGTAGCACTGTGCACCTACTTTGGTTCGTCTGTCACCGGCTGCTTCTGTATAGTGGTCTCAAAGGAGGTCGCTATACTATGAATACAAGCAAAAATCTTATGAAACAACAGTGGCAGGAACAGGAAGCACTCAAACGCTTTCAGCTTATATCTCCCCTTCTCAGGGAAGATATGGATGACGCAAAACGTCTGCAGCTGCGCAGGCAGATTGCACAGGAGAATAACATCTCCGTCCGCTCTCTTTATCGTTACGAGAAAGCATATGCAGAAAGCCAGTTCTCTGGACTCAAACCGGCAGACCGGCAAAAACACAGATCCCAGAGACTTCCGGACAATTTCGATTTTCTTCTGGAACAGGCAATCCAGCTCAGGAAAGAGGTCCCGGAACGGTCTGTTGCACAGATCATCTTCATTCTGGAAGCAGAAGGCTTTGTAGCACCGGGGGTATTAAAACGCCCAACCCTGGAAAGACATCTTTATAAAGCAGGGTTTGGCCGTGAACATATGCAGATGTACAGAGAAGCCCGTGAGAGTTCATCGAAACGCTTCTGCAAACCACACCGCATGATGCTGATCCAGGGAGATATCAAGTATGGTCCCAAACTTCCTATTGGAAAAAACGGTGCCAAAGTACAGACCTATCTGTCCTCGGCTATTGATGACCATTCCAGACGGCTGCTATTCTCCCGGTTCTATGATAATCAGGAAGAAGCGATCATCGAGGATACCTTTCACCAGGCGATCCTGCGTCACGGAACTTTTGATGCCTGTTACTTTGATAACGGATCACAGTATATCGCAAAGCAAATCCGTTTTTCCCTTTCCAAACTCGGCATCCGTGTCATTCATGCAAAGCCGAGAAGCGGAAAAAGCAAAGGCAAGATCGAAAAGTTCCACCAGGTCGTGGATGATTTTATCCGCGAATCGAAGCTGAAGGGTATCAAAAGCCTGGATGAATTAAACCGTCTCTGGGAGATCTTCGCAGACGAGTATTATCACAAGAAATCTCATGAAGGGATCAGTGAGTACTATGAAAGCCTTGGAGCTGCGGTCCCGGAAGAAGGGATCACACCTCTTCAGGAATGGAACCGCGACAGCCGCCCGCTCACTTTCCTGGATGTTTCAGTCGTAGCGGAAGCTTTCCTTCATCACGAAGAACGCAAAGTTGACAAAGGCGGATGTATCAGTTTCCGCGGAATAAAATACGAGACAAAACCATCACTGATTGGGCATAAAGTTGAAATTTCTTATGACCCTGCCGCGCCTGAAACGATCACGGTTTCTTATCCAGGCTATGAACGTTTTACAGCACAGCCTATAAAAATCAGCTCATACTGTGACAAACGTCCCGTATTACCGGCATCCATGCAGGAACAGAAACCGAGCACATCCCGTTTTCTTGATGCTTTAGAAAACCGCCATGCACAGACACAGCGTCAGATGGCTGACGCGATTTCATTTGCATCCTATCGGAAGGAGGCGAATGACAATGTATGAGGCATTCTTCGGTATGGAACACACACCCTTTGTCCGTGATGTTCCGCCTGAAAAGCTGTATGAATCATCTGCTTTTCGCGAGACATTAGGGCGTTTATCCTATGTGGCAGACCGCCAGATGTTTGCGGTTGTAACCGCTGATTCCGGATGTGGGAAATCAACGCTGATCCGCCGGTTTTACTCAGAGCTTCCTAAAGAGGATTACATCGTTCTTTATCTTTCAGACTCAAAGCTGACTCCAAGATGGTTTTATAAGGGGCTGCTGGATCAGCTCGGTCTGGAATCAAGGTTTTATCGGGGAGATTCCAAACGCCAGCTACAGCAGGAAATTGAAATCATCCGTGGAGTACAGCACAAGAAAGTTGTCTGTATCCTTGATGAAGCTCATCTATTGGAAAAAGAAACGCTGGAAGAATTCCGATTTCTTTTGAATTACAAATTTGATTCTGTCAGTCCCATGGCAGTAGTCCTTGTCGGGCAGACAGAACTTTGGGAAAACAAACTGAAGTTACAGCGTTACGCTGCTATTCGCCAGAGAATCGATATGTATTGTACGCTTCCACATCTGGACAGATCGGAAACAGAACAGTACATCGGAAGTCATATGGCGTATTCTGGATGTTCTCAGGAGGTTTTTACTGAAAAAGCAGTGGATGAGATCCACAAGGCATCTGCCGGAATTCCCCGTATGATCAACCGGATCTGCGAAAAGGCACTGATGTATGCCTTCCAACAGCAGAGACGTCTGGTCGATGACTATATGATCAAGTTTGTAGTAGAGCATGAAATGCTCACGGTCACAACTAAGTAAAAGTCAGCCGCCCGTTTTCGGGCGGCGAATCCACCATTATCTATGACAGGCAGTTAAGCAATCTGATGACAATTCGTGTGAGCAGTCTGGTGACAGCTCATGAAATCATTAACAATATAAATTCTCACCGCGTCTTTTGATCATTACTCCTTATATTTTAATAATTTTCTTCTATATTATAATCCCTTCCAAATGATCCAGCTCATGCTGACAAATTTGTGCCGGCCAGCCACTAAGTTTCTGTCGCTGTTTTTTCCAATTCATATCATAATATTCTACTTCGATATTTTTATATCGTGTGGTTTTTCTTACACCGGAAAGAGACAGGCATCCTTCCTCTGCTTCATACGGAGTATCCTTGCTCAACAGGACTGGATTAAACATCACAACATCTACGAATCCCATATTTACAATGATCACTCTCTTTTTCACACCGATCATATTTGCAGCCATGCCTACACAACCGGCACGATTTGCCTGTAAGGTATCCTGTAGATCTTTTCCCACCTGCAGATCTGCCTTTGTAGAAGGTTCTGACTTTTGTCCCAGAAAGAACACATCTTTCATTATTGGCTTTACCATCTATCATTCCTCCGTATCAAATCATTTCACATTCTGATTATATCAACCAAATCACATTTCTACCATAGCGAGGTTTTTTCATTTCCATGTTGTATAGGGGGCTCTCTTTTCCCATATAAGTGAGAGGTTCTTTTTCTAAGAGCAAGATCCACCCCGGTAATACCAAAATCCATTTCTTGGATTTGGTATTCCTTTCGGGGATGCATTCTTG
>JALFLB010000060.1 GCA_022775045.1 Agathobacter sp.
ATAAGGAGATGATACAAATGGATATCAAACTTTTCGATTCCGAGCTGAAAGTCATGGACGTACTTTGGAAAGAAGGGAATTGTACCGCTCGGCACATCGCTGATGTCTTGACAACTGATTTAGGCTGGAATATCAACACAACCTACACTCTGATCAAACGGTGCATCAAGAAGGGCGCGATTGAGCGCTCCGAGCCGAATTTCATGTGCCATGCGCTGATACCAAAGGAGAATGTGCAGGAGGCAGAAACAAATGAATTGATCAATAAAATTTATGACGGTTCTGCCGACAAATTGTTTGCCGCTTTGCTGAGCAGAAAAAAGCTTTCTGCCGACCAGATTGAAAAACTGAGACAAATTGTCGGTAATTTAGAATGAGGAGGTAACCATCCAGCGGAACAAATCCGATTGTACAGACAACAGAAAACACCCTGCCCTCCATATCTGTCTGGTTTATAATCTGGTGCATCGGGATAATATGCTGCGGAATCTTCTTTCTCACTGTCTATCTGCGCAACCGGGAATGCCATTTTTCTTTGAAGTTGAAGACGGTGTTGTCAAAAAAATTACAGAGCAGCCTATGTCATAACCAAAATTTCAAACTAAAGTTTCCGAATTTTCTATCCTTTTCACCACAGCACTACTGTGCTATAATAAATCATCAAAACAAAAGAACATGGAAAGTGAGGTACTTGTTATGAAAGAAATTATTTCCAGTCCACTGCTTTTGACTCTGGTTGTGATTGGCCTAATTTATATTGTAGGTTTTTCACTGGTATACCTGAAAAAAGCATACACCCGCTGTCTGGAGATGGGAATTACGAAAGAGGAATTGAAATCCGTGATCAAATCCAGTATTGTATTCTCGATTGTTCCAAGCCTGTCCATCGTCGTAGGACTTTTCGCATTGATTTCTGTGCTTGGAACTGTATGGTCATGGTGGAGGCTCTCCGTCATTGGGTCGCTCTCCTACGAATCACTGATTTCCAGCAGTGTTGCTTCCGCAATCGGATTTTCCACAAGCGCAGAAATGCTTGAGAATGCAACCGGAAGTCAATTTGGTGTTGTAATGATTCTTATGAGCATCGGTATGCTGAGTGGTTTTTTCATTCTTGTTCCATTTGGCAAAAAACTCTCTATGAGTGTTAATAAGACAAAAGATGCAAGCACGTGGAAATATGTTCTGAGCGGAACCTTTATGCTCTGCCTGTTTGCGGTTTATGTGCCGGTACTTCTATTCGGTGATTCTATTCAGGCTGCAGTTATGCTCACCGGTCTGGTAATTGCCGTTGTCCTTGGCGCACTCGCTTCAAAGAGCCCAAAACTTCGGTGGCTGAGCGAATTTATCATGGCATTTTCCATGATTGGCGGTATGGTTTCATCCATTTTCTGGACCAACTTGTTCCAATAATATGTTAGGAGGATTTACTTATGAGTAAAGAAACAAAAATTCCACAGACTTTAGATCCTTTTCAGGCATGGTCCCACAAATGGGGACGCTTCGGCACCGTTATTGCACTTGTTTACATGGTTGCACTGCCGTTTATCGTGCTAGGCTATTATCACTGCATTCCATCAATTGGTGAAGTCATCAATGTATCAACCATTAGTATCCTGATGATTTATATTCCGGTAGGAATCTCCGAGGCTCTCAGCTACACCCCAATCCTCGGTTCTTCCTCTTACCTGACCTTTATCACAGGTAATATCATGAACCTAAAGCTCCCATGCGCGGTCAATGCAATGAAGCTTGCCAAGAAAGAGCCAAATACTCCTGAAGGCGATGCCGTTGCCTCTGTAGCCGTTGCAGTTAGTTCGATTATGACAGTTATCATTTTGGCACTCGCCGCCCTGCTCAGCACCTGGATCAGCCCTGTATTCGAACTGCCTGCTGTAAAGACAGCATCCAATTACATCATTCCAGCGCTATTTGGTTCCCTGACACTGGGTCTGTTTTCGAGCACCAACGCTGGAAATAAGGTGGTAAAGAAAGGCATCATGGGTGTCCTTCCTGTCCTGATCATTGTATCCCTTATCTCCATTTTTGTACGTGTAACAACCGGTGGTTCCCTGTTTGGAATGGTTGGCTTACTGATTCTTGTCATGCTTCCGGTTGCCCTGATTTCTTCCCGCATCATGTGGAAAAAGGGAATTATCAAAGTCGTAGATAAAGAAACTGCAACAGATCAGGCATCAGAAGAGAAATAAAAGAAATTGGATTCCGGCGGCTTTGTCCGCCGGAATTTTTCTCCTACTCATCCGCAATTTGTTTTCCAGTCACATCCATGTGATAATTCTCACGCATAATCAATTCAGAAACCGGTACAATTGTATATCCTTTTTCCTCAAGCTGTGTCAACAGCGTATCCAGTGCTTCCGCAGTGTATTTAGCTCCATTATGGCAGAGTATGATCGCCCCAGGTCCTAGCGCTTTGTGATTACACACTGTATCAATGATAGAGTCCACTCCATAATCTTTCCAATCGAGACTATCCACAGGCGATACAATTGAAAACAGAGTAATATCAGGTGTTTGCAGGCTTTTTGAGAACACTTAACACCAGAAAATGCCCAGAGATCTAGTCTGGGCATTCTCTATAACTCTCAACATATTATTTTTTGTACTGCTCAATCACGCACTGGTGCTTTTTATCTTTCTTATCATAGCTGATGCCAACCAGCAATATATCTCCGGTGTACTGCTCCAGGGATGCCGGATACTGTTTATTCTTAATCTGCTGCAAGGCAGTATTTGCGTTCTTGTTCCATTTCAGTTCCACAAGCAGCGCAGGATAGTCAGCCCGATATTCCGGCTTTGGAATATAGACAAAATCTGCAAATCCTCTACCTGTTGGAAGTTCTCTAATTGGCTTGAAATAATAGCTCATCGAACTCAAATAAGCAATGGTCAGTACACTGCTGAGTGAATTTTCATCATGATACTGAATGGCAGAAGCATACTCTGTATGAATCTTTTCTATGTCTGCAGCCACTGCTTCCTCTTCCCTGTCCAGCGTAGCTTCAAGCAGTTCCTTCGACTGTAGTTCAAATTCCGCAAGCACATTCCACTCTTTGTTTTTGGTAGCTGACAGGAATTCCTGCCGAGTTTCCTCATTGGGAATAAACGCGGTCTTTTTCACCTGATCATATGCCAGATACCCCAGATGAATCAAAAGAGTAAGCACATCATCTCTATCCTGGAAGCTAACCATATCATTTTGAAACGTATTTGTGTTTACTTCCACAGCATTGCCGGAAATCATTTCAATAATTGCCGTTTTCAAGCCATGAAAATTCATGCTGATAAAGGGTCTGATCGACTCAAAAGTACCAGTCTGTGACCAGTAGCTCTGGAATGTACCCCGAAGCATTACGCTGACAACGGCTTTGGGATTATAAATATGCTGCCCCGACAGCCAGTATCCATCATACCATCGCACGACTTCAGCAAAGTCTCTATCATACTTTTCACTTAATTTCCTTACCTCATCTTCGGTAAATCCCATATATGGAGCCATTACCCCTGCATCGAGCATGGTATATTCATCAAAGTTATTCAGAGCCGACTGGGTCTTCAGCTTTTTTATAGGCAGAATCCCTGTCAAATAGGCAAGACTGATAAATCTGGTTGGTTCTGTTCCTTTAAACATCCCCCTCAGAAAATCAATGTACGCCTCCTGTACTGCCCTGTTGTTTGCTTCGTCTCGAATAAGGACATCCCACTCATCAATGATTACCATAAACTTATTTCCGGTCGCCGCATGAATCTGGGACATCGCACCCGGAAGGGAAACCACTGTATCATCAAGTATACCTGGATACTCCAGCTTCAATTCTTCAATTACACTCTTCTCGATAAACGCAACTACATTTTCCGGTCCTTTGGCAGGCGTAAGACACCACTGCACATCGAAATGGATCACATCATGTTTGTTCAGTTGTGTTCGGAAAGAATCCATGCTGCCAATTTTCAATCCGGCAAACATATCGGCTGAATCACATCCCCTGCTGTAATATGCGGTGAGCATATCGGCTGTAATTGATTTTCCAAAGCGACGGGGACGGCTGTTACAAATAAAAGCCTGCTTTGTATTGATTACCCGATTTGTATAATCAATGAGTCCCGTCTTGTCCACATATATTTCAGAATTCAACGCAGTCTGGAATGCACTGTTATCCGGATTCAAAAATCTTCCCATCAGTCACACACTCCCTCTCTTCACAATCTATTGTTACTTCTGACTTGTAACGATGCTACTATGACTTTAAGTGTATCACATCGATTATTTTCTAACAAGCGTAATATAAACCTGGTTCTCCCTCAGACTTTCCAGATAATCTCAATCTCATCATCAAACACATTGATCCGTTCAATAAAAGCCTGGGCTGTCATTTTCTTTTCTTCAAAATTCAGCCTGGCAAAATGAATTCCTTTGTAATACTGTTTTCTATCCTCTTTCGGAGCCTCGTATTGTCTCAAAAGTTCTGCTTTTCTCATATCCAGATTCTCAATCTCTGAATTGATATATTTCATCGAAATATCAGAAGCTTCCTGCATACATCCAAGTAATCTCTGAATTTTGTTCTCTATTTCCTGCAGTTCTTTTCTGAGCTTCCTCTCATTGTCATTATTTTCTACCGGAATCTGCTCTTTATTGCACTCTTCCAGTATTATTTCCAGTTCTTTCTGAACCTCCGCCTCCACCTCGTCCACATGCTGGGAAAAGGATTGTTTGTCGCAGATATGTAAATTTGCTCTTCCACTGCAATACAGATATTTTTTTTCGTGCCATTTTCTAACGGTAAGGGAATAACCGCAGTTTCCGCATTTTAGCAGGCCTGAGAGCCATGTGTTTTTTCCTTTCCCGGAATTTCCAATCTGCCGGTTCTTTTCCAGACGATACTGACATCTAAGCCATATCTCCGAAGGAATCTTTCCTTCAAAATTCGTCAGAGAGAGTACCTGATCCTGCATACTGGTATATTTTCTGACATTACCGGCGCGTTTTCCCACTACCTGTGCAGAGCTGTTTCCATTGAATTCCTCTATGCTATTTGATATTTTGCCAATATTCCGGCTCTTATAATATAGGTAGATATCCTCGTCTGCCTGCACATAGACAGGCGAGTGCAGGATTCTTGCCAGTGCCACGTTATCCCATCCTGCTTTCCTTTTTCTGCATGGAATCTGCCGCTTGGTCAGATCCTTTCCGATTTCTCCCAATGATACATCCTCTGTCGCATATCGGTAAAAGATTTCCTTTACAATCTCAAACTCTTCCGTATATGCAAGTGAAGGTACATCCCTCCCTTCTTCATCTTTAATCTTGATATTCTTCATTCCGTATGGTGCCGGACCACCGGGCCAGTTTCCGCGCTTGATTCTGGTATAATAATTGTCCGTCACACGCTCTGCAATGGTTTCCCTCTCCAGCTGTGCAAACACCATAATGATGTAGATCATGGCACGTCCCATGGGTGTGCTGGTGTCAAATTTCTCATTCACCGATACAAAATCCACCTGATGCTGATCCAATACATCCCAGAACTGTCCAAAATCCAGAATTGATCTGCTCAACCGGTCCAGACGATAGACAATGATTTTACTGATTTTTTCCTCTTTCACATCCTGCTGCAGCTTTTGAAATCCCGGTCTTATCGTATTCTTTCCGCTAAACCCCCTGTCCGCATAAACTTTCGCTGTGTCCGGATAGCCGCACTCCAGCCGGCACCGCTCAATTTGTCCTTCAATGGACAACGAATCCTTCTTGTCCTTTGACTGCCTTACATAAATTGCCTCCAGCTTATCAGCCATCCGGTCACCTCCCTCCCTTTGTATTTCTTAAGAAAGAACTGATATTCTACGACTTAGCAGAAGCTTTGGGCGCGTTTAATTTTCTGACCAGTGCCTGGTAGATCAGATGTTTTGCCTGTTTGCCTTCTTCCGGCTGTTTATGTATATTTTTGATGATCATACTTTTCCCCTTTCTTTCCTTATTTGTAACTATTCAGGCCCCTGAATAGTTACCCTTATTTAATATCTTATGACTGCATGGTTGTCCTTTATAATCACTCCCTCCACGCTTTTTTGCAATCCGCAAAATAAAAGACATCAACCTGTTATGGTCAATGCCCCTGCCTGCAAATATCAGTAACAATTTACATACAGAAAATGGGCGCATGGAGAATACTGCATTTCCATATCTTCACAGTTTGGATCACCCTTATAAGACACCCAAATCTGGTAAGTACCGGCATTAAACGGATATCGTTCTCCATCATCGCCTTCTTCTGTTAAAGAAGAATCAAGTACCTTTCCATCTTTGTTTCTAAACTCTTCTTTATAATACTGTAGGTCAAGACCATCTGACATGTCCATTTTCTGATAACACATCCAGCCACCGTCATACTCCCTCTCTGTCCCTTCAAACTTGAATTCACTTGCTGCAACCTTTCGTTTTTTTATCTCAACGTTGCCAAGTTCTATTGGTTTAGAGGTTACAATGGAGCCTCCATCTATGGACACAGCAACTGCATAAGTTCCTGCCTCCTAGAAACCCTTCTTATTTTTGTCTTCTGGTATTAATTCTATTTCAATGTCATCATCTTGAATCAAGCTCTTATATTCATCTCTAATTTTAATTGCACTATCTACTGCAGCAAATTGTTACTCTCCATTATACGTCAGATTAAGATTATTCAACTCTGAGTAATCCAGTATATTCCCTATATTATCTTTTGTCACCCCTACCTGTTCTTTAACCGGCTCTGCGGTATTGTCCGCATATACCGGTATTGCCATAGCAGGCACATTCGTTGCAGCCATGGAGACTGCCAGCATGACCGCAAACAATTTCATTACACTTTTGTTCTTCATTCCTTTTCTTCTCCTACGTAATCCAATTGTAAAAAACAACTACAACTTTATGTTTATACCTATGAAGCTCATTTTTCAATAACTTCATGAGCCTTTTCACTCTGTATCGTCTGCGTCCACAGACCACTGAATCGGATAATAATTCATATCATATGCTGTCTTCACTACCTCATTATCATATGCCCCATACGGCGGACGAAACAGAAACATTTCATATCCCGTCAATTCCTTCACCTTATCGTGAACGATCTGCATTTCCTTCTCCTTTTCTGTACGGGAAATGGTAGTCATATCGTAGTGATGCTCGCTGTGGTTGCCCAAATCATGCCCTTTCTCAACCAGTTCCTTAACGCAGTCCGGATTATCATCCACCCAGTTTCCAGTCATAAAAAAAGTGACCTTTACCTGATGCTTATCCAGGATCTCCATAATTTTCGGAAAATCCTCTGCCCCCCAGGGTAATGTAAAAAGGGGATAATTTTTATTCCAGACTGAATTTAAACCTGATATCTATGTGTATCCCCTCGGAATCTTCTTTGACATAAATCTTTTCCAGCGTCTCTGCCAGAATACCCCTATCCAGTTTTTCTATGCTGTGATACTTCTGTAAATGCTCAAGCCATGCCATTTTTTCTGAACCTTGGCTTTGTTCTTCCTGCTTTGCAACTTCCATCAGTGCCTTGCACTGCTTTTCTTCCTCTTCATAATTGGATTTTATGTCTATATATTCTTCCTTGGAAATGATTCCATCTGAATATGTTTCAAACAGCTTTCTTTTTCGTTGCTTTATAATTGCCAGCTTTTCTTCCTGTTTCTTAAGCTCTGTTCCCCGAGTAGATACCTTAGCTTTTATTGCATCAATCTCAACATTTGCTTTTGCAACATATTCATTGAGTTTATTTAATACAGCCTGTTCCAGAATTTCACTTTTTACTCCATGTCTGGTACAAATATCTGAACCATACGCACGATATGACCTGCATATGTAGGATATCACTTTTCCCTGTTTTGTCTGATATGTTGCCTTAGCCATTGCCCTGCCGCAATCGGCACA
Source organism: Agathobacter sp. (assembly GCA_022775045.1). Classification (GTDB taxonomy): domain Bacteria; phylum Bacillota; class Clostridia; order Lachnospirales; family Lachnospiraceae; genus Roseburia. The sequence goes on from JALFLB010000060.1 coordinate 7,931, forward strand.
TTCGATAAACCCTGCAAATAATGCTATGTTTTCATTGAAATCTAATTGACTCCCTCTACGCTTCAACAACTGCTGTACCAGATCCCATTTTTCCCTGCTCACAATTGCTTCATGCGTATTTTCTGTAATAATCCAGTCCTCTTTATTATTCTTCTGCGCTTTTCCTCTTGGTGTTACACGCTTTGTCCGATTCAGCACCATGTTTCCGATGTACATTTCATTGGATAATATTTTATGAATAGTGCTATATGTCCAATAAGTTGTTGTAAATAGTCGATTTCCATTACAATACTTACTGCCCATTAACTTTTTATACTCTGTGGGACATGGAATATTCCTGTCATTCAAAATCTTCGCTATTGACTGCTTTCCATGCCCCTCAATATATAAATCAAATATCATTCGAATAATTGGTGCAACATTTTCATCAATTAACAGTTTGTGCTTATCAGCTGGGTCTTTGATAAACCCATATCCAGCGTGCGAACCTGTAAACTTTCCCTCTGACTGTTTGGCACGAAAAGACCGTTGCACTTTCTCACTGATATCCAGACTATAATAATTATTCATCATTGTCCGCATCGGCATCATAAAGTTATCTGATCCGTTTGCGTTTGCAGAATCATAATTATCATTGATTGCGATTACTCTTACTCCCTGCTCTTTGAAATCTCTGAAAATATACTTTCCTGTTTCAATATAATCTCTCCCGAATCGTGATAAGTCTTTGACTATAATGGTATTGATGAAACCCTTTTCAATATCCTGCAACATTCTCTGAAAATCAGGTCTGTTAAAATTTAGTCCTGTATATCCATCATCTACATACTCTCTGATTTCCACACAACTTGGCAGGTTTGCAGATACATATTGATTTATAATACTTCTTTGTGAACCGATACTGTTACTTTCTATGTTCTCATATCCATCATCATTGGAGAGTCTCATATACTCCCCTAAATATATTTTATCCATTTGCTCCCCCACTTTTTCTGCTTATGCCAGTTTCTTTGTGTCTGTGCTATGTTCCTTAATCATTTGCTTCATACAATCTTCAAATTTCTGCTCATTTGTTGATGAATAACTGATAAAAACCATCTGTTTCTTATCCTTTATTTCACTAATTTTTGCTTTACCCATATGCACTATCCTCCTTAATGGGTGGGCAGGGTAACGCTAAAGCATATTGAAGTCAAGGATTATTTGCAATGTTCTTTGATGATCTTTTCCAGACATTCTACAAACTGACATTGATTCGTAGAAGAGAATGTAATTTCAATTACCCCCTTGGATTGTTCTTTATTATTAGACATAGAACTGCTGCAATTCTCTGCTTCTTTTACATTATTTCTATGCTTATCTGTGTTTTGATATTCTCTATAATCGCCCTCCGTAGTCTATGCAGAAAATGTAAACATTTTCTTCTTTTCTACTGTGTCAGATGTGAATGAAACTTTGGCTTCATCAAGTGCGGTCTGGATTGCACCAAACATTTCGTTGACCTGCTCTGTGGTGCAGGTGTAGTACTTCTTATTTGACAGCTTTTGTAACTTCTCTATCTCTGCTATCACTTTACCAAGAATTTTATTGTGAAGTGTACGAAGTGCAAGAAAAAAGACAGCACCCATTCGCGCTGTCCTTAAACCATGATTCCTATATTGAATTTTCATAGTCCTGCATCTCATGATACATACCTTCAACAATTACTTGCGATTTGTTCACTCGATACACAAACAAATATCTATGCTTCACAAAATGAATTTTATGTAATCCCATTTCCTTCAAACGATTACTGCTACAATATCCAAAGCTCTCTGCCATTTTCTCCAGCTTTGCAATCGTATCATCAAAATCATCCATTACATTTTTTAATGCCTGAGGATTCTTTAATTCATATGCAATATATGACAGAATATCATCATACTGTTGTTCTGCTAATTCTGAAAGTTCTACATTAAACTGCATACTTGTCCCTCATGCTTCGTGATACTTCTCTGGCAGACTTTGTTGCTCCCATGTCACTTTTTCTAATTGACTCGGAGAGTTGCGCCACCAACTCATCTTCACTCAATTTTTGAAGTCCACCCATTTCTGACTTCTCGGACAATCTATTTACGAGCATGATTACCATGTTATAATCTTCTTCAGACAAACTCTCAATTTTTGCTGTTAATTCTGCTGTACCCATGTCTGAACCAACTCCTTTCGCAATCTATCTTTTCTTTATTATACTTCCTATAGTTCTCAAAATCCACAACATTTTATTCCTATCCCAGCCATTACTAAAAACTTTCTCTCATGTAACTGCTGTCTTGATGATACTCGAAGTAAAGTTCTTACTCGTTTACTCACGGCTCATTCCTCCTTGTGAACTTGTTTCACATTTCCCCCTTGGGGTTGGGAATGATACTTCTTTGGAGTCTCTTTGTAAAGACCCTTTTAGGATTTTTATCTTTTCTTTCTAACCTCCGCTTCCGCTGATACCACCGACATTTCTTCCATACCGTTGTTCTCATTTTCTTATTGTCAGTTATAAGTCAATGAGGTTCTGAAATTTTGTATTCTCTGTCAGGTTCATTTCTTTCCATCTTTGAAAGCGTTTTCATCTCACGCTCCCCTGCACTAAAAACCGGATGCACATATTGTACATCCGGTTCTCGAAGATCAGTTTTCAAATACTATTTTACCGTAACCTTGACCTTAACTGTTTTTCCATTAGCTTTTACCGTAATAGTTGCCTTACCTTTTTTAACACCCTTCACAACACCTTTACTCGTTACAGTAGCAACTTTTGTATTCGATGATTTATAGGTAACCTTTGCTGTTGGCAATGTTGTCGCCTTGATGCTTACTTTCTTACCCTTCTTAACTGAAAGTGATGTCTTAGATACCTCTAATGCTTTTCCTGAGAATGAAACAACCTTTGGTGTGCTCTTTTGTTCAGAGCTATTAATATTATAAGAGCAATATCCCAAGTTACCGTTTTCATAATCAACTGTTGATACCGCTGTTCCATCTACAACAAGGGCAACATCATCAAAATAGATACTTCCTTTGTACGTTTTATTTGAACCACTAATAAATGCCCCTGCAATAATCTGTCCCTGTCCTTCCGGGAAACTGCCTTCGTTGTCTCCTACAAAACACTTATCAATCGGCATCTTTGCATCAACCACATAGAAATCATTATATTTTGTAACCGCTTCTGATTCCTTATCAAAAGAATAACCGTCCGAAGACATTGCCCATCCTGCATCTGTATCTAAATCTTCTCCTGTCCAAAAAGAAATATTCGGTCTTATCCATAAACTTCCACTCTCCATGAACGTCGCCGGAACATAGATTTTTATATTAAGAGCATAAGTGTTTCCGAAAGTAACCTCCTCATTTGAAAGCAACCAATTCAAATACACACTACTGTCATCCCCAGACTGCACCCCTTTAATAAAGTTGACATTGGTTTCCATTACCTTTGTCTTGCTTGCGGCTTCTGCCTCTACAACGCCGCCTACAGGAAGTGCAGTAATAGCCATTGCCAATGCCATAATTGTTGCAATTACTTTTCCCTTTGTCTTATTGAACATATTTTTTTCCTCCTTACATGTTCATTTGTAATTATTCATTGTAACAAATTATATAATATATATTATGATACGTCAATAATTACCAATAATACCATCTAAACGATATTAAAAATAGTGATTTTTACAACAAATCAAACTAACGGAGGAGTTACATAATGCGTTGAAACTTAGATGTGATTATACAGAATATGAGCATCATCTAATACAATATAATTTTCTATCTCATCAAGGTCTTTTAAAGCTGGTCTTGTCCATCTTACTCTCATGCATGCACTCCATCCTTCTCATGCTTTCTTGCAAAATGCGCTCTGACCTCTTCTGTGGTCAATGTTCCCTCTTCTCTGGCGGACTTTTTTCCATTGTCCTTATCTAACCGCTCCCCAGGCAGCATCAAAACTCAGCGCAACCTTATTCTCCGTTGTATCGACGCAGTAGATGGGAAGCTCACGATCCCCCACGGTTGCACTTGCCACCACAGCATTTGTCGCTTCATAAGAAATAAAAATCAGACACGCAAAAAGAGTCGCAACAAGAAGTCCATTTCCCCACTTCTCGTGTGACCCTTTTTTACACTTTTTATGTATGAATTTCTGCATGTTCCACCTGTCGAACCAAACTCTTGATAGAGTCTATGTCCCGACCCTGTTTTTTAGAACTCCAGTTCATCCGCACGATTAATAAAATCCAGCACTACCTCAATGGACTGAAGCGCCGCTTTCTCTGCAAATGTCTCATAGTCCATCGCTCCTCCCTCCCCATCAGAAATCGAGCGAAGAATCGCAAATGGTACCTCATTGACAAAGCATACATGGCCGATACTGCCGCCTTCCATTTCCCCCGCAATCGCACCAAAACGCTCATGCAGCAAAGCCTTCTGTGTTGGTTTGTGCAAAAAGAGATCCCCGGTCGCAATCGTACCAACTTTATATTTGATTCCCTTTTCCTGTAAACAATCACACAAAAGCCTTCGCATCTTTTCGTCACTCGGCAGGAAAATCTGATTAAGTCCGGACAAGAGCCCAATTGGATCACCGAGCGCCGACGTATTCATATCATGCTGAACAACCTGATCGGCAACTGCCACATCCATCACACCCAGTTCCTTGCAAAGAGTCCCTGCTACACCAATGTTGATAATACAGTCCACATCGAATTTTAAAATCATTGCCTCTGCACAGATTGCCGCAAACACCTTTCCAATGCCACATACAGCTGCCACAACTTCCCGGTCTCCTACCATTCCGCTTACATAGGTCACTCCACTGTAAACATCTGTCCTGACATTCTCCATTGATTCCTTCAGATTGTCCACTTCCATCTGCATCGCCCCGATGACACCAATTTTCATTCTTCTTCCTCCATTCAAAATTTCAAGCCTATTCCTTACACAGGATAAGTAAACTCCATATTTTTCTGTGCCTCAAGCACAGAAAGATACGACTTCGCCTCGATCCTTGCCGCTTCCAGCGAAAGATTCTCATAATGACCACATTCAACTGCCGATGCACCAAATACCGGTCCCTCGTGATCAATGGTCTGCTGCAGCACTTTTTTCGTCATCTCAAACACTTCCTTCGGGCTTCGGGCTGCACGAACAAGAAGATAAAATCCCGTCTGGCATCCCATCGGTCCAAAGTACACCACATCATCTCTCATATCCGAATTACGAATGTATGTTGCAAACATATGCTCCAGCGAATGCATCGTAGCATTGTCCATATAATTTCCGGCATTCGGCTTTCTGGTCCGAAGATCATACGTGATTACATCTCCATCCTCGCGGGAAATATAAAATCCCGGCACCAGTACATTGTGATTGATTGTAAAACTTTTAATTCTGTCCATATTTCCTCCTATTGCATCTGTTTTTCAAACTCGTTCAGATACTCCTCAAACACTCCAAGCGCATCCTCGATTGGCTTCGGCGTGCTCATATCTACGCCTGCTGCTGCCAGCAGTTCAATCGGATCTTTCGAACATCCTCCACTTAAGAAACTGCTGATGTAACGATCTACTGCCGGCTTCCTCTCCGTAAGAATTTTCCTGGAAAAAGCAGTTGCCGCCGAGTATCCGGTTGCATATTGATATACATAAAAGGCGGTATAAAAATGTGGAATCCGCATCCATTCGTAATCGATCTCCGGGTCTATTACCATATCCGGACCATAATAAAGCACATTCAGATCATGATAGATTTGATTTATAGATTCCATCGTAAGAGATTCACCCTTTGCGACCTTATCATGCACAATCATTTCAAACTCCGCAAACATCGTCTGCCGGAATAAAGTTGTACGAAACTCTTCCAAATAATGATTCACAATAAATCTGCGTTTCTTCACATCCGTCTCATTCTCGAGAAGATAATGATTTAACAACGCCTCATTGCAGGTCGATGCCACTTCAGCCACAAAAATCAAATAGTCCGCGTAGGTCACCGACTGATTCTTATTCGAATAATAGGAGTGGATTGCATGCCCCATTTCATGCGCGAGCGTAAACACTCCCTCGAGATCATCCTGATAATTTAAAAGAACATACGGATGTGTTCCGTAAGCCGCCCACGAATATGCACCGCTACGCTTATTTTCATTCTCATAGACATCGATCCAACCATTTGAAAAGCCTTCTCTGAGAACAGATAAATACTCCTCCCCCATCGGTTCAAGCGCCTTTGCAACAATTTCCTTTGCCTCCTCGAAGGTATACTTCTGATCAATATCTCCAACCAACGGCACATACAAATCATACATATGCAAATGCTCGACTCCAAGAATCTTCTTGCGAAGTGCCATATAACGGTGCATCGCTGGAAGATGGTTATGAACCGCTGTAATCAGATTATCATATACACTCTCCGGAATATTGCCCTCACTCAAATGCATTGCACGTACACTTGGATACTTACGCATCTTTGCAAAAAAGTTTTCCTGCTTCAGATTGCTTACAAACATCCCAGCTACTGTATTCCCCCATTTCGCATACGTATTATAAACGCCCCGAAATACTTGTTTGCGCAGGCTGCGATCCTTACTTCTCATAAATTTTATAAAATTTCCATGGGTAATAGGGATTCGATTTCCTTCGACATCCGTGATGGAAGGAAATTTGATATCCGCATTATTGAACATGGAATAGATATTTCCCGGACCAATCGCAATATCCCCGACTTCCGCGAGAATATGTTCCTCAGCAACCGTAAGTGTATGCTCTTTTCTCCGGCTAATCAATTCGATCTTACGACGGTATTCTTCCAACTGTGGTTCTTCCGCAAAAAAGCGTTCCAGAGTCTCTTTCGGAATTGCCAGGATTTCCGGATCCGCAAAGCTTGTGGCTGCCGAAGCCGCAACCATGACCGAATCCGACTTAGACGCAAATCCCTGATACTTCGCGTCTGCCGTATCCTGATGATAGCTTTCATTTGCATATACGCAAATCCTTGCCGTATAATATGCCAGTTCATCCTCCATCCTGCAGTATGTCAGAAGCTGATTCGGACTCTCCGCCAATGTCCCCTTAAGCCTGACAATCTGTTCGCTAATCTCATATACTTTTCCAACCTCACTCTCCCACAATTCATCTGACGCATACAGGTCTGTCAGTTTCCATTTGTATTCATCCGCAATTTCCTGACGTCTTCGTAATTTTCTGCCCTCCATGTTTCTTCCTCACTCTAAAAATAATAAGAACTGCCCAAAGCCATGTAAAGATACTGCACGACTCTGAGCAGTTACAAAATCTGCCTATTTCTTGATCAGAGTTCCCATACCTCCGGTAAGCTCCGATGCGTCTTTATTCAACTTTGTAATTAAAACTGAACGAATGGCAGACTCTCCGATAAAATCAATAGCTGCTTCAATCTTCGGAGCCATCGTTCCCTCTTCAAACTCCCCAGCTTCCAGATACTTTTTCGCATCATCGAGCGATAAAGTATCCAGCCGAATCTCATCATCCTTGCCATAATTCAGACAAACCTTATCCACACTGGTAAGAATAACCAGCATATCTGCGTTCAGCTTTTCCGCAAGCTTACCAGCCGCCAGATCCTTCTCAATAACCGCACTGGCTCCCTGCAGCTTGTTATTCTGTGCAAGAACCGGGATTCCACCGCCGCCGCAGGCAATTACCACCTGATCTGCATCTGACAATGCTGCAATTGCATCAATCTCAACAATATCCATTGGCTTTGGAGCTGCAACAATTCTTCGAAAACCGCCTTCTACTGCAACAACATGATTGCCCTTCTTTTCTTCCTCATCAGCCTCTTCTTTATTCATCACGCGACCAATTACTTTCGTCGGATGGTAAAACGCCTCATCATAAGGATCCACAACCACCTGTGTCAAAATAGTGGAAACCGTCTTATAAATACCACGGTTCAAAAGCTCCGTGCGAATTGCATTCTGCAGGTCATACCCAATATATCCCTGACTCATCGCGGAACATACTGATGTCGGTGTCGCCGTATACTCCGGGTACAGACGGCAAAACTCATTCATAGCAGTATGAATCATTCCCACCTGTGGTCCATTGCTGTGCGTAATTACCACCTGATAATCTTCCCTGATAAAATCAGCAACTGCCTTTGCAGTACGCGCCGCTGCCTTCTGCTGCTCCGGCAGTGTACTTCCAAGCGCCTCATGTCCCAGTGCAATTACAATTCTTTTTTTCTTCATATTGCCTCCTCCTGTCTTGTCACATCCTTTTGAACCATTTTCAGCCCTCAAGAAATAATTTCCGTGACACAAAATTATATGTCGTAACTAACATCGTAGATAAAATCTTTGCCACTGCATAGAACATCTGAAAAAATTCCACAGCAATCCACATAATCATCTGATTGAACGCCAGTCCCACCAGACTAAGAGCTATAAAAATAGTCATCTCCTGAACCTTGCTAAGTTCATCTTTGCCCTTGAATACAAATCTCATACTCAATATGTAGTTCACTATAACGGATACGACAAAGGATACTGCGCTTGCCTGAAAATATCCCAGCACTCCGGATTCCGTCAACAAGATCATAAGTCCATAATCAATGCAAAAGCAAAGTGTCCCGACTAATCCGAATTTACAAAACTGCAAAAACAGTTTCTTCACTCTTTTCATCTTTGACTCCTGCGAAAAATAGATTGTCCTATTCGGACAATCTATTATATCGCATTTTGTCTTATTTGTCTATTTTCTATTCATTCACATTTGCTTCGGACATTGCGCCCAGCTTTACCTTAACCGTCTTCTCTTCATATCCATCGCCAAGTCGTTCAAAAGTAATTTCTACTTTCTGTCCCGATTTATAATAAGTCATCAACTGCTTGAGCTCACTCATTGATGTTACAGACTGTCCGTCAAATGCTGTAATAATATCGCCCTGACGAAGTCCTGCATTCTGAGCCGGAGAATTCTCTACAACCTTGTAAATATAGATTCCCTGTGGCATATTATATGCACTAGCCACATCCGCCGACAGATCCTGTCCCTGAATTCCAAGGTATGCACTCTGTGACTCGTCAACCTTTTCTCTCTCTATCAGCTGCTCCACAATCGGCATTGCATCGGACATTGGAATCGCATATCCAAATCCCTCGACACTGGTATCAGAATACTTTGCGGAATTAATGCCAATCACTTCACCCTGTGCATTTAAAAGTGCACCACCGCTGTTCCCCGGATTAATGGCGGCATCCGTCTGAATCATATTATTATTTACAAGCGTCTCGCCTGTCTGCTCATCCTGTACCGTAACACTGCGTCCCAATGCACTGACAATACCATTGGTAACAGACTGACCATATCCGAGCGCATTGCCGATTGCAATGACACCCTGACCAACTTCAAGACTTTCTGAATCTCCAACTGTTGCGATTTTGATGTTCTCCAGGGTGTCCTTCTTAATACTTGAAAGTTCAACCTTAACTACTGCAAGATCATCCGCTGCATCCGTGCCCTTCACTTCACAGCTTACCGTCTCATTATCTGCAAACTGTACCGTAAGTGAATCCGCATCTTTAACCACATGATTGTTTGTTACAATGTAGAGGTACTTGTCGTCCTGCTTAATAATAATACCAGATCCACAGCTCTCACTCTCTTGCTGCTGTATTCCCCAGAATGTCTGATAAGAAATCGTACCTGTATTTGTAATTGCAACAATACTCGGCATCGCTTCTTTCGCAATTGCAGATACATCCGATAAATCTTTCGCATTTCCGGTATTGGTCTGCTTTACGGAAGCTGTCTCATTGTCTGCCTTTTCCTCCTGTGCACTACTCTCGCTCGTAATTCCCAAAGCCTTTGTTCCTGCATAACTTACTCCAGAAAATACGCCTCCTGCCACAAGTCCGAATACCACAGCAATCGCAGCACATTTGCCGAGTGTTACACCGAATCCGGATTTCCTGTTCTTCGGCTTTTTGAACTGCTGTGGCTGCCCCGGCTGTTGATACGGGTTATATCCATAACCATTCGTATTTGCGGCATTGTAAGGGTTGTATCCCTGATTCTGTTGATTCATATTATTGTTATTGTAATAATTATTATCCATGATAAAGAACTCCTTTCCTTCTTTCTAAGGAGCATTCTAACCGTATTCTGTGTTCAAATTGTGACTAACATTTGTAAAAATTGTTATTTTTACTCTACCGTCACTGATTTTGCAAGATTTCTCGGCTTATCAACATCCAATCCTTTTCCTACCGAAACATAGTAGGCAAAAAGCTGCAATGGAATAATCGCCAGAGAATTGGTAAAATATGCATTGGTCTTTGGAATGTAAATCACACTGTCCGCAGTTTTCTCGATATCAAGATTATCATCGTTGGTAACCGCAAGCACATAAGCTCCTCGTGTCTTGACCTCAACAATATTGCTGATTGTCTTCTTGTAAAGTTCCTCCTGTGTAACAACTGCTGTAACCAGAGTCCCGTCCTCAATCAGAGAGATGGTACCATGCTTTAACTCTCCCGCAGCATAAGCCTCCGAATGAATGTAAGAGATTTCTTTTAATTTTAAAGATCCCTCCAGTGAAATGGCATAATCGATTCCTCGACCGATGAAAAATACATCCTTAGCCGCCACATAACGATTGGCAAATTTCTGAATCCTTTCCTTGTTTCCAAGCAAAATCTCAATCTGATTCGGCAGCATCTCAATCTCATGCAGATATTCCTTCAGTTGCTCATCTGTAATCTGTCCACGTACCTGTGCAAATTTCAAAGCCAGCAGATATTGAGCCACAAGCTGACAGCTATATGCTTTTGTCGTTGCAACTGCAATCTCCGGTCCTGCCCAGGTATACATAACCTTGTCAGCCTCTCTCGCAATTGAGCTTCCAACTACATTGACAATCCCAAGTGTTTTGACTCCTTTCTCCTTTGCCAGCCGAAGTGCTGCAAGTGAATCAGCAGTCTCACCGGACTGACTGATAATGATTACCAACGCTCCCTCCTCAAAAATCGGATTGCGATAACGGAATTCCGATGCAAGATCCACCTCAACCGGTATCCGCGCAAGTCCCTCAAAAATATATTTGTTTGTGACACCTGTGTGATAAGCAGAACCACAGGCTACAATATGAATTTTCTTAATAGACCGGATTTCCTCATCCGTCATCCCAAGTTCTTCAATAATAATCTTACCATCCTTAATCCTCGGACTGATGGTATCGCGAACTGCCTTTGGCTGCTCATAAATCTCTTTGAGCATGAAATGCTCATAACCATTTTTCTCAGCAGCATTAATATCCCAGTCAATGTGTTTGGACTGCTTTTGAATCGGCTCTCCATCCACATTGAAAAACTCAATTGTGTCCTCCGTCAGGCGAGCTATCTCCTCATTTTCAATAAAATACACATCTCTGGTATATTTAAGGACAGCCGGAACATCGGATGCAATAAGATTTCCCTCTTTTGCCTTACCAACAATAAGTGGACTGTCTTTACGGACAGAATACACCACATCCGGATAGTCTGCAAAAATAATACCTAAAGCATATGATCCTTCAACACGATGAATAACTTTGACAACTGCAGTAAGTGGATCCTTATCATACTTCTTATAATAATAATCCAGAAGATGTGCAACCACTTCCGTGTCCGTATCTGAAACAAATTGATACCCTCTTTCGATCAGAAGATTTTTCAGTTTCAGATAATTTTCAATAATTCCATTGTGCACCACCGCAATTGTTTTACTCTCATTAAAATGCGGATGTGCATTTGTCTCTGTTGGCTCTCCGTGCGTTGCCCAGCGGGTATGTCCAATTCCAATATGCCCCGGCATATTCTCCCCGTCATGGGTCAGTTCGCTCAATACCTTGAGCCTTCCTGTTGACTTATTGATTACAATTTTTTCCCCGTCATAAACTGCCATTCCCGCAGAATCATACCCACGATACTCCAGCTTTGACAAGCCGTCCAGCAAAATCGGAGCCGCCTGCTCCTTTCCCACATATCCAACAATTCCACACATTTTCTTTTTATTCCTTTCCCTTATTGCTCAATCAAACCATTACTCCATTGATCTTAAGTAGTTCTCTTGCCGATTCTACAGAATCCGTCCCTACCGCATTTTTAATCGGTGCAAATTCTTTTTCCCGCTCCACTTCAAATGGCAGACAGTTATCCATCATATAAATCATATCAAGAATCAGTGTTTCAAACTTATATGCATTTGGCTCGGATGGCTTCTGCAGGCATCCTGCTTCATCCAGATACGGAACCTTTTTTTCCACAATATGCACCGGAAGCTTTTTGACCGCGATTTTTCTCAGCTGCTCCACACGAAACAGATAATTTAAAATCACACCAAACCCATAGAGCAGTGTCCCCTTATCATCCGTTGCCTCCGCCATCTCCGATGTCAGTTCATAATACTCAACTATTGACGGCTTCCCGTCCTCTAAGCACATTGCCCCCACTTTCTCATAAGGGGAAATCTTGCGGACTACTTTCGCGCCGCTGGCACAGCCGGAAAGAATGGTTGCGCCGATAAATATGGGATCCGCAATTCTTTGCAACACATTGTCAACTGCAAAAACATTCAGCCATTCAATCCCCTTTTCATCCAAATCCTCCCCCAGTCCTGCACGCAACATCGACTGAAACCAGCCTCCATTACCGTTCGGTGACATTGCAAGGGAATCCTGCGATTCCATGAGAATATTCCCTTCAAAATCCACAGCAGGAACCATCTCCTGCACGAAGAAACGAATATAATCCTCATTATATCCAAAATAATGATGTTCTGCAAAAAAATCTCTTGTCTGCTTGTCATTTTTCTCGCTTGTCATAATGTAAAGGGGAATCCACACACCAGCCTCGTCCTTCACCTGCATGAGATTTTCAATCAGCTGCTCGAAGATATAGAGATTCTTCGTGATTCCGATATTATACATTCCCTTCGCCTTATCAAAGCCAAGTCTGGTACCCTGTCCCCCTGCCAAAAGAATTGCACCAACCTTTCCTGCACGCAATGCCTCAATCCCGACAGTTCGAAATTCCTCTCTTCGATTTTCAATTTCAGAAAGTTCTGTAGCCCGAAGCGGTTCAAACATCCCCCGTTTCTGTCTTCCCCCATGCATATAATCCGGATAGGACCAGTCCATCTGCAAAAGTTGCTGCTCCAATCTCGAAGGAATTTCTTTTCCGACAAACTTTCCCAGATATCTCTGATTCGTCTGTCTTATCTTTTGTTCTACTTGTGCATTCACTCAGATACTCCTCCATACACTTTATGGTAATCCTTGATTTATAACAGCAGTAGACCAATCAAATGATTGGCCTACTTATCTTTTCTGTTAATTTTCCTCTGTACTCTTCTTAAGTCCATCCGTACCGACGGCCCCGGCTGTCTCATTATAATCCGATGTATTAATTAATGCCGACTCCGTTGTAATTCCCGTACTGTTAACAATCGTATCGCTGATGGTCTGTACCGTCTGAGACGGAACATAGTTCCTATCATCAAACATATATTCATGCAGTTCCTTCACATTCGTTGCAAGATCTGCCGGAATAACTGTATCATTTGTCACTGGCAGACTCTTTGTTGTGAGTTCAAACGGGAATCCGGTTGTACTGGCAATCTTATATGACTTCACATCCTTAGCCAGCGAAATAATCTGACTCAGAGAAAGTGTCGTGGATATATCATCCACCACCGAATTACAAATATTGGTCAGCGTTGCAAGATCCGCCTTCTTTGCCTTCTCCAAAATTGCCTGAAGGACAATACGCTGACGGGATGCACGCTTAAAATCATCTCCCGCGAGCTTACGGATACGTGCATATGTGGTTGCCTGGGTTCCATCCAGATGCACCATACCATACTGTGTCACATCCGGCGTCACAAGGCCTGTTGCCTTATCAACTTCCCACTTATACTTGTTGATCTGCTGCATCTCTCCCTGCGTAATTTCCAGATCCAGCCCACCCAGATCATCAATCACCTCAACCATAGCCGCCCAGTCAACACAGACATAATCCTGAATATCCAAATCAAGATTCGAATTGAGCATCTGCACTGCCTGCTTTGCACCACCGTTGGCATAAGCTGCGTTTGCCTTGCGGTACTTACCATTTCCAATGCTCAGATACGTATCACGATAAACAGAAATCAGCTTTACATCTTTTGTTTTATTATTAATACTTGCAATCATGATCACATCGGAATTACCGCTGTCATAATTGTTACTGCTTCGGTTATCCAGTCCAAACAGTGCAATATTTGTATACCCTTCCAGGGAATTCAAGGTATTTGCATCCAAATCTTCATTGATTCCCGCCTCTGACTCATCCATATTCTGAAAGTCAATCCGATTCACCATCCCGACGAAATATGCTGCAAGAAGCAACACTGCAAGAAGCAGAATCTCGAAAATAAACATGATCAGCTTTCTGCTTTTCTTTTTCTTTCTTCGCTTTTTTCTTTTTCTATAATCTGCCATAAATCTAACCCTTTTTCCTATTATGTATATACAACCATGCATCTGCGTAGCTGACACGCTCCTCCTCTGACATGGCTGTATACTTTTCCAGATCTAAATTGGTCAGACGCATCTGCTTATTCCCACACTGATGACATTCCACGTTCTTACGTCTGGATACCATCCGAATCCAGCCACACTGTGGACAAATGTATATTTTCATCATAATTCTTACCGCTTACTCAAAATTCTTAAGCACTTCTGCTTTCAAATCCTCCAGCATCTTATCTGCCTCATCCAAAGCGGTTCCTTTGACGCCAACATAGAACTTGATTTTGGGTTCTGTCCCTGACGGACGGACACAGCACCATGCATCGTCTGAGAGTTCAAAATACAGTACATTAGAAGCCGGAAGTCCAGTAGATGTCACTTGTCCTGTCTTTATTACCTTGCGGGTATCTGCCTTGTAGTCACGAACTGCAAGAACATCAAACGCCCCCAATTTTGCCGGTGTATGATTTCTTGCCCGATCCATAATCTCCTGAATCTGGGCAGCTCCATCAATTCCCTTTAAGGTCATGGTTGCAATACCCTCACGATAATAACCATATTTCTCGTACATCTCAATCATTCCATCCCACAAAGTTTTTCCCTGGGACTTATAATAAGCAGCAACCTCGCAAAGCATACATACAGCTGCCGGAGCATCCTTGTCTCTTGCATAAGTCCCCGGCAGACAACCATAGCTTTCCTCGAAACCAAAAACATAGTTCTTATCTCTGTTTTTCTCGTACTTAAGCATCTGCTCTCCGATATATTTAAATCCAGTCAACACCTCAACTAGTTCTACATTATAAGCCGCTGCAATTGCATGTGCCATATTGGTAGAAACAATTGACTCTACCAGTACTGGATTCTTCGGCATTGTCCCGGCAGCAGATTTCTGTCCCAAAATATATTCCGCAATCAGCATCGCAGACATATTTCCTGTAAATGTGACATATTCTCCACTCTTTGTATCCTTACAATATACCCCGAGACGATCCGCATCCGGATCCGTTGCCAGAACAAGATCCGCATCCTTCTCCTTTGCGAGCTTAAGTGCAAGCTCCCATGCATCCGGATTCTCTGGATTCGGATACGGTGCCGTTGGAAAATGGCCGTCAGCCACTGCCTGCTGCGGCTCAATGAACACATTTTCAAACCCAAGATCCTTAAGAACACGCTGTACCGGACCAAGTCCTGTTCCATGAAGCGGAGTATATACAATTTTAATGTCTTTCGCCATCTTCTTGATTATCTCCGGATGAATTGACAGATTCCTAAGCTCTGCAAAATATGCTTCATCCAGTTCCTCATCAATCACATTGTAAAGACCGGCTGAAACTGCAACATCCTTATCCATAGTCTTCACCATATCAAATGAAGTAACCTTGGCAACTTCTGCCATTATGCCAGTATCATGAGGAGGTGTAACCTGTGCCCCATCTGACCAGTATACCTTATATCCGTTATACTCTCTCGGATTGTGGCTCGCTGTAATTACAATACCTGCAATACAGCCAAGCTGTCGAACTGCAAACGACAGTTCCGGTACCGGACGCAGGCTTGGAAATACATAGGTCTTAATTCCATTCGCTGCCAGACAAAGAGCTGCTGCATCCGTAAATTCATCTGCCATCAGTCGGGAATCATGCGCGATTGCAACTCCCTTCGCCTGTCCGCCCTGGGCAATAATATAATTTGCCAGTCCCTGTGTAGCCTGGCGCACGGTATATATATTCATACGATTGGTTCCTGCTCCGATTACTCCTCGAAGTCCGGCAGTACCAAACTCCAGAGTACGGTAAAAACGGTCTTCTATTTCCTTTTCATCACCAGCAAGTGCCTTCAGCTCAGCCTTAGTATCATCATCAAAATATGGGTCATTACACCACTTTTCATATTCCTGTCTATAATCCATTAATCTGTGTCCCTCCTATTTTCATTGTCATACTGTAAGTCATTCTAGCACAAACGAAACAGTTTGGAAAGTTTTTACTTGAAATATTAGAATCTCTTAAGAAATTTTTCTTTGCAATAAAAAGAAAACGCCGCATCGTACAACTATGTATCAACACGGCGTCTTCTTATGTGTAATTCATCCATTACCGACTGCTCCTCCTAGCAATATGCCTGAAATGTCTGATTTTCCTCCAGTGCAAGCTCCCTCATCTGATTTTGAAGAATGCCCTCAAAGGTCTTCTCCTTTTGCGTGCCCCGATGCTCATCCCTGTTTCTCGGTGTATAGTACGCGATGGTATTCACTTGCCCAATTGGAATAATTACCTGATACCTCTCTTCGAATTTTGCGGTAACGCGCCTCCCTTCCATGATTGGCGTTTACAAGTTAATTCTTGTTTCTAATATATTTATCGGACAATTCTTCACATTTAATTACATTTTTCTAAATATTTCATCCAAAAGATGCATAAAAAAAACCATGCGGTCAGAAATTCTGACTCGCATGGCATTTTCTACTTCTTTGTTACATAAGAATAGGCCTGTGTAACAATCTCATAGTGATCATAGGTTGGATGTGAATACTGACTGATATAAACCGAATACTCCGGGGAGGTTGTTGTCTCTTTCTTGGATAAAGAAAATGTATAACGATCAAGACCGATAATCTGGTCTGCCGCATCGTAGTAAATTACATAGCTGACACCAGCAACCGATTTGTTTAAGTTATTCTTGCGATTAAATTTGAACTTAATATAATTTCCATCCTCAGAAACATCTTTTTGTTTCACAACCACTTCGTCTGCTTTCGCATTCTTATATGTATAATTTGGATCTCTGTCCAACGCTACAATTTTATAGCTAAACTGGGAATAATCAATTTGCGTATCTCTTCCGACATAAATTGTCTCATATGCGGTCTTTCCTGCAAGAACTTTATACGTCCGGTAGGTTGGCTCCTCTTTTACAATAGAACCATCAGCAGCCTTAAAGGTATACTTATAAATAACGGAATCAAAAACCTGCTTCGTATTATTTTTAATCTTCAGTAATGCATATCCTCCATCAAGGGGCTGCGCTGAAATTGTCAAATCAGCTTTCTTAACTGTAATCTTAAGCTTGTAGGTCTTGGTGGACCGATAATCCTTATAGGTAACAGTAACCGTTGCTTTTCCTGCTTTCTTTGCTTCTAAGGTATAAGCATATTTCTGTCCCTTTTTCTTTGCTGCCTTCACAATTTTCTTATTTGAGGAGGACACTTTTGTAATTGTCGTTCCGAAAATATGCCCCTCAAAGGATTCCCCGACATACATGGTCTGTGATTTTGTCTCTGCCTTCGTTGTAACCGGCGCAAATGCGACAATCACCATTACAATTGCCATAAATACGCTCATCATTCTCTTAATCAGCTTGTTCATTTTATTTTCTCCTTCCAAATCCTTTTCCTTTATGGGTTCACACGCACCTTACAGGCATAAGTTTTTCCGCCTGATTTCAAGGTTATCGTTGCAGTTCCGGCTCCCTTTGCAGTAACCTTTCCCGAAGAATTAACCGTAGCTACCTTCTTATTGCTACTGGTCCATGTTACCTTCTTTGCAGTACCCACCTGCTTAAAAGTTCCTGACTTTCCGACAGACAGATTCATCGTACTCTTATTGAGTGCAATCCCACAGGTTGTTGTCGTATAATTCTTATCAACACCTGAAGCACTATCAATTCCCGATGCTGTATAGGTCTTACCGGCAATTACGACGGAATTTTCTGTATGCACTTTGCCACTCACTACTTTTACATTCATTTGGTAATGATCTAAGATCTTCTTATAAGCATTTGCATAACCGGTATAATTGACTTTTCCCCCTTCAAAAGCTTTCTTTGCAGATACAGATGTACCGCTTGTACTCACATTTGCTTTCATCCACTGATTGGCAGCAACAACTTTCTCGTAATCGCTCATATCCGATGTAACATAATTTTCCCAAACCACCTTAAGCACATTTGCCTCGGTCCTGCTGATCACCTTGAAGGAATAAGTGTAGGATTTTGTTCCAATGGTGGCCGTAATCTTAGTTGTTCCCGCCTTCTTAGCTGTAACAACCCCCTCACTGTTTACGGTTGCCACAGAGGTCTTGGAACTTTTCCACTTTACCGTCTTGGAACTATTGCAGACGGCAATGGTCTTCTTCTCACCGGCATACATCGTCTTAGACCCCGTCTGAATCTGCAGAGAGGTACTGTTCGTATAATGAATTTTGTTCGCGATTGCGTATTTTTCTGCAACTGATCCATATGGCGCTACAATTGTCAGTTTATTCAGATCACACCCTGCAAATGCATTTTTTCCAATTATTTTTACACTTGCCGGGATTTCAATCCGATACAGGTTTTTCTGATCCTGAAATGCGTTTTCCTCAATGGTTGTATACCCGGATGGAATTTTGACGCTTGTAATATTCTTTACCACCACACTGAAATAGGATCCAACGTTCGTAACCGTATAACTGTTACATTTTTGGGGTAATGTAACCGACTTCTTGGTTCCTCCATACATATAAATCGTACAACCGCTTTTCTCCGTCGCCGTTGTTGGTATGTAATAGGCAAATCCATTAGTATCATTTGCATACTGTGAACCATCCGTATCTTTATAGATATCAAGTTTGGTCTGCGTTGCTGCCGATACAGCCAGACTGCTTCCCATCAGCACACATACCGTCATTACTGCAATGCCGCATCTGCGCATCAATGATTTCCATTTTTTCTTTTTCATAAGTCTGCTCCTCCTTTTATTTTCCCTTTTTGGCTACCTTTACATCACTTTTCACCTTCCCCTTCAGAACAAGAACTGGATTTTTCCCCTTCTTAACGGTGAGAGAATTTTTTTCAATGGTAATCTTCTTCTTTGAAGCCGTATTGATGACAATTGGTGATCTGCTGCATTTTTTTATTGTATTCCCCTTAATTGTCAGGGAATTTCTGATTGACTGAATATAAATACCTTCCTGCGTAGCTGTCTCAATTCTATTGCTGGCAATTGTGCTCCAGACCGTAGAATCATCCTCGATGCAAATCCCCTTCCCCTTGGTATTTGTAATCTTGTTGCTTTTAATCTCATTGACAGCACAATCAAGATTCAACTGAATTGCATGCCTTTTATTCTTGCTTATGATGTTGGAGGAAATACTGTTTTCCACCTGACTTCCTTCATACAATGCAATTGCATATTTCTGATTCTCTGTCAATGTGTTTTTGGTGATGGACTTGGCAGTAGAATCCAGATTGAGAAAAATCCCATTTTGCCCAGACTTGGAAATCTTATTTCCCGAAATGGTCCCGCTTACAGATGAACCATCATAAACATTGATTCCATGCCAGCTGCAGGAACTGATCACATTATTAGTAATGTTTTTTACCTGACACACATCATTCAGATTGATTCCATTGTCATCACATTTTGATATTGTATTCTTGTCTATATTTCCAGTTACCTTACTGTTGTCATGGAGACTGATTCCATAATACATACTTTCTGTAATCTTATTACCGCTGATTCTCCGCACAGAAGAATAATCATCAATACAGATTCCATTTCGCGTTGCGTTCTGGACAGAATTGTTTTGAATTGAAATATTCTTACTTTCGGCATCCACCAGAATTCCGTCTTCCCATGAGTTTTCATCGTGATTACTAATCTTATTTCCAGATACCGTACTGTCTCTGGTATCTGAAAGATGAATCCCATATCCACAAGTCTTTATCACATTTCCGGTAACATTCACATTACTAATATAATAATTATTTGCAGGAATCACATCACTCGATCCTTTTCCTACAGCCTGCTGATCCTGCTCCAGCCAATAACCATATACACGGATTCCTGTATGATCAGTTGCATAACGATCCGAGCTAAGCGAAATGTGATTATTGGATATATACGTACATGCATCCGGTAGCTTCTGTGGATTAATGGTCTCTTTTCCATCAAATATTGTCGTATATATCGCTTTAATACTATCAGAATCATTTGCAAATGGTCTGAAATAGGCAAACGTTATTCCCGCTCCGCAATTAATGATTTTATTTTCTCTGATATCACAATCCCGATAATTGAGTGCGACAATACATTCTCCCTCAACATTCTTAAATGTATTGTTCTTAATCTGAATATTGGTATGATAACGACCAATCAGCATATTATGAGTTCCTAATCCTTTGGAGACATTTTCAAATGTACATCCAGTCACAACCACATCCTTCATTGGTGTTCCATCAAGAATAATTCCACTGAAAACATACTCTGAACACGGCATATCCAGCTGCAATGCTTCCTGATTTCCCGGTGCATTGGTTTGCAACATATCTTTAAAGGTACAGTTTTTTACGAAAAATCCCTCAATTGCTGCAACCTCCATCTGATGAGCGCAACCTCCCCCCTGAATGACACAGCCTTCAAACAAAACATTCCGCGCATGTGCCATACGCACCAGTGATGATGTATTGACATTATTACCGACCCAGTTTCCACCAAGAATAGAAACATTTTTAATTGTTCCATACCCCCCCATTGTTGCAATATTTTTATTGGTTTTGGGAGTTCCCAGCATAATCATATTGCCGTTATCTTTGGTGTATTTCAGCGTAACCCCTCTCACATCAAGCGTGGTATTGGCAAAAATATGGAGTGTACCTTCCAGTTCATAGGTTCCTTCCGGAACCTTTACCGTATAAATCCGTCCTTCGCTATAATTATTTTGTGCATAACTTAAAGCACTATCTATCGCATCTTTCGGTGATTGTGCAGTTGACATATTAACCTGAATGGTATTGCCTGAGACTGTGTAGCCCGTCTCTGCATGTACAACATCCAAATCATGAATAAAACTGAAAAGCAGCACTGCTGCCAAAATTTCAATTCCTAATACAAATTTCTTAACGTATTTCATTACTCTTTAACTACTCCGTTTATAACATGTATCTTTTCCTGCCCCTTCTTCGTCGTAATCTTATTACCAGTAATGGTAATCTTCTTCTTCGAAGTTGTATTGATCACGATTGGATAAGTGGCACTGTTTTTGATCGTATTTCCTGAAATCTTCTTTGCATAGCATTTCAAGGAAATTGAAATGCCGTGTGATTTACTATCAGATATATGATTCCCCGAAATTTCTCCGCTCACACTGCTATTATCGTATAAACCGATTCCAAAACCACCACTGTTTTTGATTATATTTTTCTTAATATTTTTCGCAGAACATTTATCATTTAAAAATATTCCATTGTTCTTACTTTTTTCAATGGTATTACCGGAAATATCTCCCAGAACCTTACTGTGATCGTACAGCCCGATTCCATATTTTCCACAGGATTTCAGTATCTTATTATCTTTGATGTTCTTTGCCGTAGTGTCATTCTGTAAAAATATTCCATACCTTCCGGCTTTTTTTATGGTATTCTTCTGAATCGAAATCTCCTTGCTGGCGTACTCTGCAAAGATTCCGTCCTTATCCGACTTACTCTTTGTGTTCTCAATCGTATTTCCTGAAATCCTGGCATTCGTAACATCCAGCAAATGAATTCCATGTCCGCAAGTCTTAATTTTATTATTGGAAATTGTCACATTTTCTACCGAATAATTTCCTTTGGGAATAAGGTCCGAAGAGCCCTTTCCAGTGGCTTTCGTATCCTCTTTCAAATCAAATCCATATACCTTGATTCCAACATATTCATCCGCATGCTTATTCTCTGACAGAGTAATATCATTACCAGAAATAATGGTATTACAATTATTATCCACCACACCGCATCCGTCCTTTGTTCCATCGTAAATCGTAGTATAAACCGCCTTTACCCCTGGTTTAAAATTCTGAAACAAAATACCTGCGCCGCAATTCTTAATCCTATTATTTTTGATATTGCAATTTTTATAATTCAACGCAACAATACACTCTCCATCTACATTTTCAAATGTATTATTGACAATATCAATATTCTCATGATAGACGCCTACCAGCATACTGTGAGAACCAAGTCCCCGAAGCACATTCTGAAAAGTATTCCCCTCCACCTTTACATTTTTCATCGGCGTACCGTCAAGTTCTGTACTATTAAATACATATGTTGAACAAGGAACATCAAACTGCAAGGCTTCCTGTTTTTCATTCGTTCCATTTCCCTTTGCATCGCGAAACGTGCAATTCTTAACCGTAAATCCATCAATGGATGCAATCTCCAGCTGATGTGCGCATCCACCCCCGACAAAGGTACATCCATCCAGAGTCACGTTCGTTCCATGCGCCAACCTTACCATGGAGGATGAATTAGAATCATTGCCAATAAAGGTGCCACCGACAATCTCTGTGGTTCCTTTCTCCCCATACCCGGTCAACTTTTGTGATGCTGCAAGAGACCGAAGTCTTACCATATTCCCTGTGTCTGTTTTTTTGAGTGTAACTCCGGTCAAATCCAGCTTTACATTTACCGGCAGGTTAAATCCTCCCATCATTTCATAGGTTCCCGCAGGCACCTTAATGGTATACACTTTATCCGGACGATAATTCTTTATTGCATAACTCACCGCACTGTTTACACCACGTGTAACATCGGCTTCATTTACTGTCAGTGTCGTTCCGTCCACCTCATATCCCATTGCCGCAGCCTGTACAACCGCAACCGAATTGTCCTTTGCCGGAATCGCACTCATTGTCACTGCCAATCCTGAAACGATCATTCCTATCGCAATTTTGGTAACAATTCCCTGATTCTTCATTCCAAATCCTCCTCGCAGCTACTTCCAGACGGCCACCATAATCAGTTTCATATTTTCCTTGAGTGTCCACTTGGGAATAATTTCCTCATCGGCAAATATGTACGGCATAACCTGCGTTCCTTCCACAAAATCGCCCTTGCTATGGTACATGTGATCCTGACAATACCACAATTGCTTTCCATCCACCCGAACCCGAAGATGCCATCCCACAAACTGTTTTCCCGCAACCTCATACCGACACGGACACAGAGATTGTGTTCCATCATTCCCCCAGATTCTCTGATCCTTATACTCCAGATTACCGCTGCCAACCCGCTCAATCATACGTTCTTCTTCCACGGTATAATGACTGACCGCGTCCGCAGCCCCACTGTTATAGTATACATAGAATGGATGATTTCCCAGTCTCTGTGTATTTGCCTGCAGCATCTTTTCGGTAATAAAATCAGTACACAAAGTATTCACTCCTGAATCCAGAAGCTTCTGTGCAACTGCCAGATCCTGATTAACAGTATAGCACATTACATACAATCCCGCATTACGAATTTTGCGTACAAGCCTCGGTTTTGCAAGATTTGTCCGAAGTGCCAGCACACAAATTCCCTGGTCCAAAGCATAAGTAATAATCTCATCCAGATCATGAATATTTTTTCCAACCAGATACTGATAGTGTTTAAAATGATACACAGCATCCATATCTTCGTACATCTGTCTTGAGTATGCCTGAATGAGCAGGCGATCTGGAATTTTTTCGTTTTTCATCCCTCTGCAGTCAGCCAGCATCGCCGCCACACGATTTTTCACTTCCTCTCCAGCAATATTATGAAAGTCAATTTCAAAGGTATACTGTGGATTTTTTTTCATCCACCGGAAAAAGCTTCTGGCATTTATGATGGGATTTCCATGCACCTTCATCTTCATAATCCGTCGATAGGTCATAAATTTGAAATCCGACCGATAGGCAAGCCCTGTATGCTTACAGTTTGCCTCCGTCCATCCATGGCATAACACAAGACGACCATCCACTGTATAAGACAGATCTGTCTCAAAATACCGGTATCCATTTTTTACTCCCTGTTCCAATGCCGGCATCGTATTATGATAAGTCTTCCCATTCATCCCTCCGAAAGCATGTGCCATTAATTTATTAGAAAACATCTGATGTCCACAGTCGCATCTGCATCCGGATTCATTCTCCCACTGGGCTACCAAAATCACCACACCCTGAGAGGACTCAAAAAGGACTTCGCTGGACTCTCCCTCCTGAAGTAATCTCTTGTCCGGCATTTCGGAAGAGGTAAGGTGCCAGCATCCATCTTCGCAAAGCCACTCCCATCCTTCATCTGTTCTTCTTCTTGCATAAAATCCTGCAAATTGAAGTTTCTCCTGCACAAAACCATTTACGATTTCAGGGAAATTTCTTTCTTTGATTCTATACAGCGCCGCATGATGATATACTCCCCCCGCGGGAGAGCAGATCTCATACTTTTCCCCTGTATACACAGATAACCTGTCATATAAATTCTGTTCTGCGCCATTTCCAACATAAACAAGAATCTTCTCTCCATTCTTTGCACGTTTTCCAAGCAAATACGGATTTTTTGCGCAGCTTTTCGGAATTTTATGCCATTTTCTTATCACCGTTATCTCTCCTTACTTCCTCCAATGATTTTCTTCACAAACCTCTTTGCTCTCGAAACTAAAGGGGCTGATTTTCCTGATTTATGCAATAATTCTGCCAATATATTGGTATTCTGAATCTGAATAAAGTCATACGGATCCGCAACCGGCAATATTTCGTTTTTGTCCTCCATCTGCTGCTCTGCAAATTCCATTACTGCCTTTGCAATACGCTCACAGTTGTGACAATCCTGAAACGCAAAAAATTGATCTGCACGCTGTTTGTAAAAATCATCCATTTGGCAGTTTCTTTCCATATAGGCACAAATCTCCTCAACCAAAGCATCGTGCCCCGTAATTATCGGTCCGAATCCATTTACATCATACTGAAAGGCGCTGCTCTGTGTATAATGCGGCGGCAGCGTTTCCGGATGATAATACAAAACCGGCTTTCTCATATATGCGAAATCAAACTGTACTCCTGAATAATCGGTGACCATCAGACTTGATTCTGTCAATACTTTCTCATAACTCATGTCCCCTGCGGCCGCAACAATATCAACATACTCATTTTTGTCAAAATCATCAATTTGAGAACTAAGCGTCGGATGAATCAGATACATAATGCGATATCCATTCTTTTTTGCACATGCAATCAGTCTTGGATCATTAATCAGACTATTATATATTTTGTAATACTCTGTCTCCCGGAAGAACTCATTTTTTGCCCTGACGTTTCCGGAAGAACCGGCATTAACGACATTTCTTCTCCATGTTGGCGTAATAAGGATCTGTCTCTTATCATGATTTACTAGTCCATCATATCGCGCCAGTCCAGTCAGACGGATTTCCTTATCTGTATACCCATATTCCGGCTGACGGATATTCTTCACCTCATTCTCTGATGCACAGCAATATAGCTTGGTGTTGTCACACAGGATATTCTGCCAGATTGCAATATCCTGTACCGTTAAACCATGCTGAATACATACAACCTGTGCCTGATACAGATTTTTAAGATATCTCTTCTCCCCCTCGGAAGTAAATCCACATCCGGACATAGTATTGGTATGTGTTGCAAGAATCAACTGTGCCTGCAAAACAATAAGTTTGGACTCCCATGAACCATGAATCAATACATGATCATCCTCCTTTAATCGCTCATAATCTGCAGAATTTTCAGTAATCAGATAATAAATATCGACCTCCGGACAATGCTTGCGCACATAGTGAAACAGATATTCTCCATTATCACCCGCTTTGTACAGTTTATCATAGGTAATCCAGATCGGTTTTTGAGAATGTCCGGCTAACTTCCGTTCCCAATAATCTCTCCGTATCTTGATCAATTCCTTCTTCTCTTTTTTAGAAAGGGTACGATCCAGTTTGATGGCTCTGCAAAAGTTAGCCTCAATCGCAAGAAGTTCCATCTTTGTACACGTTTCAATGACAAACTTCTGCTTTGCCGGCTGATATTGCAACACATGATTTCCTGCAAACAGCCAGTAATTTTCACTACAGCTTGCAGTCAGACGTGCAGCCGGACGCTTGGCGAAAACACAGGAAAGACCACAAAGTTCCCCCTGGATCTGCAGAGAAAAATGAAACTGCTGATAGTCCTTATCCTTTTTGATGGGAATCCATGCCCGGTAAATCGTCGGTTTACCAACAATTCTACCAAAACACAGACAGTCATTATAGATCTGTGTACAGTACACGTTTCCGCCTGAGACAATAATCTGTGGATGAAACTGCTCCATTATTATCTTTGGCAGAAGGGGCAGCCCCAGATCCACTCGCAGCTGTCCATCCTCATAATCAATTGCATATACCGTTGCCTTACATTGACTAAAGTGAAACAATGCATACCTTGTATGATGTCCGGCCTGATCTGTCACACGCAAAAAAGCAGTTCCGTCTACAACGGACACTTTATAAGTACTTCCCACTAATTTGATCTTCTGCTCAATCATCTGCCACAAAAGCCAGGACGCCATCTTCTGGTTCTTAACTTTATACTGCAAAAGAAGTGTCTCATAACTGAGATAACTTGCTACAACATAGACTTCCTGATATAGTTCTTCTACCTCTTCGTCTGTGAGTACTTCATTATCCGATGCCCCCATATTGCAAGAGAATCTGCAATAGAGCAGATAGAGAATGGCAGCCTCCGTCGCAGCCGTTAACGTGCCGGTCTTATACCGTTTCTGCACGAACGGAAGATAGCATTCCCGGATCGTCTTTGTATACCATTCTTTATGGTGCTGGGCCAAAAATAGCCCTTTCGCATCTTCCAGGGCATGGTAAAAACGAATCAATGGACCATTCTTACAATAAAATTTCTGTGTCAGTTCCAACAGTTCAATACAGAAAAGAGCCCTGCTTTCCACTGGAAACTGTTCATCAAAATGCAATTTTTCAAGCAGCGAACGGTTGATAAAATAGGAATATAAACACAGATTAACATTCGAAGTGCTCACGCTGACGTCCCTTATCCCATTTGTTCCCGGATAAACCAGATAAACATTTTCGATTCCCTCCGGTCTGACATAAACAGGACGAATGCATACGCACTGCTTTTCTTCTGGTCTAATTGAAGAATCCTCAAGAACTTCACACAATAACTCCATTGCCTTTGGCGAATACCGGCTGTCAATATCAACAAAGGCCACATATTCCCCTTGTACATAGGTCATCGCAAAATTATAACACTCTGCAATATTTTTTCCTTCACAGTCAAGATAAGTAAGAGTAACATGTTCTGGAAGCTGCTGCTCTAGTTTTTGTTGTGAAATCATTTCACCAACAGAATCTGTCACAATCATCTGAATTTCAGAAATCTTCTCAAACGCTTTCTCCGTCTGATTTTTCAAGCTTTCCAGCAGGGAATCCAATCTGTATTCCGCTCCCAGATATGCAATTATTGTAAGCTTTTTCATAATGCCTCATTTCCTCTCTGCTGCGAAATTTTTTTCTGATCTAATGCATACCGAATCACTTTATCCGCTCCCATCAGTACATACGCAATCACAAACGTCAACACCACAATCACCAGAATCTGTCTGCCATGCGACCATTTTCCAAAGAAGCCCGTGACAAAATTAATTACGCTCACCTGTCCCAGATATAAGGGCAGACTCAATTTTCCCAGATGATAAAATATCTTTCGATCAAAAAATCCGGAACCATAAGATATTCCGGAAAACGCCAGAATCACCAGAAGCAGCATCGCAAATAATTCCAGTTCTTCCCATTGTCTCGGAAACGTTCCAACACAGTAAATCATGATACATCCAAATATAAACAGCTCCAGAAGAGCCAATATTTTTCGTGTCACCTTTCCATAATTTTTTCCGGAAATTGTCCTCACCACTTCAAACGCAGCCGCACCTAACGCAATTTCAATCACAGCTCGAAATACTGACTTATAGGTGATTCCGACCCACTCGGATACACCGGTAAGTCTTCCCGTGGTTGCCATACAATACCCCAGAAGAAGCATTGCTCCAAATGGCGCAATATAGTGTGTAAACATCTCATAATATTTTCTACATAACGGATAAAGTATCGCCATTGCAATCAGCATGCAGGAAATATACCAGGTCACATGATTTGGGCTGCACATGCCCAATCCGGTCATTTGAACCAAAAACAGGCTCGGAATACTCTCCACTGCACAGTTTGCAATCTGCAGCCAATCCATCCGACTGCTTGCAACATAAGAAACAAATGCCAAAACAAATGCGACCACATGCATTGGAAAAATACTAAAATACTTTCTTTTTAAAAACTCTAATGAGTCTTCTGCAAGCGACTGGTCATCTGTCCTCTGGTTCTGTTTGTAGGCAGATTTTGCCATCAGTACGCCGGAAACAAGAAAGAAGAACTCGACACCCATGGATCCATGACAAAACAGACTCAGATTATATGCTTTTCCACATTCTGGTTCACCAATCACATATTTTCCGCAATGAAACAATAATACTGCAATACAAAATACAAAACGAAGAAATTCTATTTTTCCATTCCTTTTTGATGCCTGCATCAAGCATAACCTCCATCTTACATTCTACTGTGCAGAATACTGTGGCATTTCCATATCGGCATCCGTCAATGTCATTCCATCCACAACCTTGTTGACTAGAAGCTTGGCATATTCGATCTGCGTCTCATCAGGAATCATCACATAGCTGCGCTTTGAAGGCATGGAGTAAGTTGGCTGAGAACTTCCTGTGCCTGACACAGCAAAAGATTTCACATTCCATGAAGCCATATCGGAAAGCTGCATCTTAACCAGCGATGAAATCTCACCTGAACTCATGCTGGTGGAAAACATTCCTGACATACTGTCAAGGATTCCTGAATAATTGCTCAAAATTGTGGTTCCCGATGAAACCTTTGAAATAATCGCTTCAATAACCTGCATCTGATGTCTGCCTCTGGAATTATCCCCATCTGCAAAGGCTTTTCTCTCTCTCACATATGATAAGGCAACTGTACCGTTCAGTTGATTGGTTCCCTGCGAAATATAATAGCCACCTTCACTGGTACGGAAGGCTTTCTCCGATTCAACCGTAATTCCTCCAATTGCATCGACAAGTGTCTCAAAACCACTGAAATTAATCTGTGCATAATAGTCTACCGGTTCATCATAAAGATTTCCAAGAGTTGCCATAGAACAATCAATTCCATAAATTCCACAATGTGTGAGCTTATCCTTTTGTCCATTACTTACAGAAGTTTCAACATAATAATCACGTGGTGTGTTAATCAGCAGCACCTGCTTAGTCTGCGGATTCACCACCACAAGAATATTCACATCACTCCGGCTTGTGGCTAACTTAAAATTACGTGTATCGGAGCCACTGATATAAACAACAAACGGATCTTTTGTAATATCCTTTTGTGTCGTCTGCGATCCCTCTGCAACTACGGATTCGATTTCATGGTCAAACAATGTGCGTGTCTTCTTGGAAAAAGTCTCATATCCATCCTGTGCTTCAATCACATCAATATATGCCGCATTTAGTATAATTGCATCTACACTTCCGGAATACAATGCCTTAACCAGCTCCAGCACATTGTCGTATGCCAAAGTCCGGATTGTCGTTCCAGCTGTCTCGTTAATCTGTTCAATGGCTTTTTGGGTATGCTCATAATCGTATTTTTCCGTAATACCAAACACATAATCTTTTGCATCCACAACTGTCTGGGCTGGATTCTCCGCCAGCACATAGGCTGATACCGTATCAGTCACAATTACATTGGAAGCAACATCCCTAAGAGTGTCGCCCACCTTAACCAGTGCAGAGGACGCCACAATACAGAGCACTATAACAATTGCTGAAACCGTGCATCCAACACTTCTCTTTATATAAACTTTTGTCTTCTTCTTTTCTTTTTTCTTTACTCCGGAATAAAAGAAATAATATACAAATGTCAGCAGCCAGACTAATACCAGACCAATTAAAATTACATAGGTGACTGGCAATATGTTTAGCCATATTACAATTCCCAAAGCTGCTGCACTGATGAGAAGCTGCAAAACAAGAATTGCCCCTGCAATCGCTTTCCACTTACTCTTTTTCTTTTCTTTTGTCATTCCATGCCCTCTTTATTTGAACATACGCCCATACAGGATTTTCCTTCAGGAAATGGGCTCACGCTCCATGTCAAGTTTTTTATAAAAACCTGACACAATCCGTTTCTTGGTTTACACATGACGATATCCAGACCGCATCTGCAATCTGGATAATCATTTACCGGCTCTCTTTCATCCAGCGAATCATTCGTCTGTAAGAATCTACAAGCCCCGTTGTCGGCTTCCATCCCAGGCTCCTCATCTTGGATGCATCCAGCCACATCTTTACCGGTGGCGCATAGCCAAGTGCCGCACTGTCTTTTGGAATATCAACAACCACTCTAATCTTATTTCCTGTGATCTCTCTTGCTACAAGTTCTGCCATATTGCGTATGGTAATATGGCTCTCCTCATTTGCAATATTGTAAGCCTCTCCCTTTTCCCCTTTCAAAAGAAGCAGCAGTATCCCACGGATTGCATCTGCGGTATAAACATAGTTCCCCTCAGATTCTCCGGTTGTATGCAGAACAATGTCCTGTCCGTTTACCGCACTTCTGGCAAACTGTGCAAACACACGGCCCTCAGTAGGCAGAATTCCTGCACCAAACGTCTGCGCCAGTCTTGCACTCTTAACATTGACACCATACTGTGATGCATATGCGGTACACATACATTCGCACATGCGTTTTCCTTCCGGATAGCAGCTACGTACTGTTCCAATATCCACATAGCCCAGATCTTTTTCCGTAGTCTTTCCCTCTGCCTTCGGCTGACCATAGATTTCCATTGAGGAAATATACACAAAGGATTTCACCTTCTTCTCAACAGCCAACTGCAGCATCTTCTCGGTTCCATCAATGGCGGTTCGAATTGTTCCGATTGGATCTGATACCATCACTTTTGAAGCGGTAACTGCTGCTGCATGAATCATGTAATCACAGTCCCCTTCATAGCAAATCCCCGATTTTGCCAAATCTGCAACGATATAGGAAAGAGCATCTGTCTCTTCCTTTGAAAAAATTTGTTTTGCCTTTTCAACATTGCGCACAACCGCTTTAATCTGAATATTAAGATTATATTCTCTGTTGGCAAAGAGCAAAAATCTGACCAAAAGCGATCCAATCAGTCCCGTTGCTCCGGTAATCAGAAAACGAGCATTTCGAAACTCCTCTAAAGGGAGATTGCTCTCCGCAATATTTTTAAAATCTTCCGTTAATACACTATCCGTCCAATCCATAAATCTGCGCCTCTTCCTTTGCATCAAGTAACGCACGCATTGTATAAAAATCATCCGGCGTGGTAATCTTAATGTTCTCCTGTGGTCCCTCAATAAGGTATAATTTTTTACCGTAATACTGCATCATAGAACAAGAATCAATAAAATCGTATTTGTTCTCTGCCATCGCCTTGCGATGGGCCTCAATAATCTCATCCAAATAAAAACTCTGTGGCGCTCTTGCAAGTCTCGTATCCTCACGGCTTGGAATATCATCAATGGAATTGTCTTCTGCAACAACCAGTACAGTCTCTTTTACCTTAACACAAGTAATAGAAGACCCATGTTCCTTTACCGAAGCAATATTATCAGTAATCGTCTGTTCATTTATCAGAGGACGTACCCCATCATGAATAAGTACGATTGACTTCTCTCCCTGTGCAATCTCTTCTGCAGCCGTTAATCCATTGTAAATAGACTCCTGTCCGCTGGCTCCTCCCGGAACAATTTTCTTTACTTTTCGAATATTGAATTTTTCCAAAAGTTCTTTCAGGTATGGAATCCACTCTTCCAGACATGCAACGGCAATTGCATCAATCTGCGGATGATTTTCAAAAAGCTCCAGCGTATGAATGATAATCGGTTTTCCGTATACATCAATAAACTGCTTTGGCTTAACACGGCTGTTCATTCGTTTTCCAACACCGCCCGCAAAAATAACTCCTATGTTCATTCTTTATTTCCTCCTGCTTTAAAATCTGACTTAATTGTTTTAGCGTCCAAGATCATCCTTAATCTGTGTTGTAGAAATATCCGGAGTTCTTGGTAAATAGATTACATCACAATATTCTTTCAGGAAATCAAACTTTCCTTCCCAGTCATTTCCCATTACAAATGTATCCACCCGGAACTCCTTCACATCCTCGACCTTTTGCTCCCAGCTCTCTTCCGGGATTACAAGATCAACATAACGAATCGCTTCCAGCAGTTGTTTCCGTTCCTCATAAGAAAAATAGCATTTTTTCTGCTTTTGATTCCAGTTAAACTCGTCCGTAGACAACGCAACGATAAGATAATCTCCCAACTCTTTCGCACGTCTCAGCAGATTAATATGACCATAATGAAGCAAATCAAACGTTCCATAGGTAATTACTTTTTTCATAATCCTCTCCTTTATTTGTTAACTGCCAAATTGATCAGGTTTTTCAATTCTTCCGCACTTTCTACCAGTTGAATCTGCAAATTGCTGCCAAACATTTGCTGCAATGAGAATCTCTGTTCATCCGAGGATACGAAAACACCTCTCACATAAGGGAGTGCAAACTTCACAGCCTCCTTCAGCATCTCATCTCCTTCATGCAATGCCTGAAACATCGAATCACTGACAAATAAAAGTTTATTCGTACACTGCATCATTGCCAGTGAAAGAATTCTTCCAGGCTCTGTCACATCATATATCATCACAAGATCAAACTTTGCACGGCCAAACATCCGCTTCGCCGCAAGTGCGTAATCATATTTGAGAATGGCAATCGCTTCATCGAAAGTCATCTGCTTTGCCTTATACATCTTGAGTGCTGCCTTGCCAGCCGCGCTCAGATGCGGATTCTCGTTTGTCCCAATCACCGGGATATCAAACAGCATTGGATAAGCACTTTCTTTATGCTCATCTACCCTGCCCATCTCACAGCCGATATACAACTGGACCATTGCCGGATCATAGGTTTCCACAAGATTTCTTAAACGTGATGTATCCTTCGTATCTGCACATTCATGGGAATAAATCAATACCTGTTTTCTTCCGGTCTTCGGAATTGGCTCCACATCCACCATGCTCTCCGTTCCCGTAAACAGGCTGCATAACTTTTTCGCGTTATCTACTGAATCAAACGTACAGAAGGTCTGATAAGCACCCCCGTCATCATAGTCTTTTCCATGATTCAATGCAATCAAAACCTCTTCCTTTGTCCTTACTTTATCAAAAGGCAACTCCATCAAATCCATATAGGTTCCACGTTTCTGTCTGTATAATTCGTAATCTGCACAATAAAGAATAATCTGTCTACGAAGTACCAGATAATCATAAAAGACACTGGAATAATCCGTAATCAATGCGTCTGTAAGCGCCAACAACTGATAGCTGTCCACCGTCTTCGGAAACTGACGGATTCTCTTATAAACACTGTAATCAAGAGAATCGCTCACTTTATGATGCAGATTCACATAGAGAATCTGGTCATCTCTCAGATTCTCATCCAGATAATCCAAAAGTTCCCTTGATTCCTCTACCACCTGTTCCACTTTCAGATAGTCCTTCCACGTTGGCATATAGGCATACAGCTTTTCCCCGTTTGGAGCAAGCTGTGCACGCAGATCACTCAGATCACTCTGCGCAGCCTGCAACAAACCTCCTGTACGCGGATATCCGAGATTTAATACTTTTCCCTCCATCAGCTCTGCCACTTTATAGGATGCCAGCATATTTTTTTTCGTATACACATTCGGATACAGAAGATAATCTGCCTCAATAAAATTTCTCTGCGTTGTTCCGTCTTTATGAATGTTATTCGAATTCTTTGCAAGTCCAAGCTTCTTTAACGGTGTTCCATGCCAGATATTAATATAGACCTGCCCCTCCTTCTTAATCCACGCTTCCGGAAAATATACCTCCGTGATCAGATACTTAACCGATTCAAGAATCTGCATATACCGGCTACTCTCCGACACCGTCTGGGTTCTCCCCCAATGTTTGTTTTGAATATAAGTCTGCACTACCGGATCTGTCTCTTCGGATGTCCGAACATAAACCTGAAAGCCCTCAAACTTTTCGCTGTAATTTAATTCATTTAAAATATACTGCATACTTCCGCGGACACTTTTTCCTAAACCGACGAGCGCAACCGTCTTTTCCTGAATTGGCTCATCATAATAATAATCGGCGACCGTCTTTTTTCCAATTACAATGTTATTTTTCTGCGCCGTCTTCTCAAATTGCTCGATCTCCTGCGCTCTCTCTGAAACATCCAAAGAAGATGTCTGAACATCTTTCAAATCGAAATGCCTGCCCGACTTTACTTTATGTAAAATCTTGCTGTCCTGATAAGCAATCATCGTCTCATAAATTCGTTTACAGTTGTTCCGGTCATTATAATAAAAGAAATCATCCGCACGCCGTACATATTCTTCCTTCATCTGACAACCATTTTCCATATATTCACATAATAAATCGATCAGTTCATCATTATCATGTGCAATCTCCCCAAATGCCATTGTGTCATAGAAGAAAGTTCCCTCTTCATAATGCTGAGGAATATCCTTATGATGCAGATAAACCAATGGTTTGCGCATATACGCAAAATCAAACTGAATACCGGAAAAATCAGTTACCATAAGACTTGATTCACAAAACATCCGCTCATAGCTCATATCCCCAACTGCCGGAATCACATCCACATAATCATTCTTATCGAAATCATCCACCTGCGCACTAACAATCGGATGCAGCACATACTTAATACGATATCCGTATTTCTTTGCTGCCGCAATCAGTCTCGGATCATTGATCAGTGCATTAAAAACTTTGAAATAAGTACTTTCCTTGAAAAGAGGATTATAATCTCTCTGCTCTCCCTCACTGGTACGCACCGGAACAGCTGCCTGCATTCTCCATGTCGGACTGATCATAATCTGCTTTTTATCATCATTCACAAGTCCGTCATATCGTGGTACCCCGGTAAGTTTAAGGGCATCATATCCGACATAGTCATAAATCGGTCTGGAAAGATTCTCAATTTCATATTTTGATGCACAGAAATACAGTCTTGTATTATCTCTCAGACGATTCTGAGCCACTGCAATCTTCTGCACCGACATACCATGCTGGACACAGCAGACATGAAAATCTACAAGGTCTCGAATGTAACTGGAATTTGGCAACCCAAAGTTATTAAACGCAAATACTGTTGAATTGGAAATAATCATCATATCTGCCATTAGGAAAACAAGTCTGTGCTTAATACTTCCGCGGACTAACGGTTTATATCCCAGTTTCTTCAACCTTTTATAATCGGTTGCATTTTTATCGATCAAATAATAGTGCTGTATCCCATCCTTCTGCTTTTTCGCATAACGATACAGATATTCTGAAGAATCTCCACCTTTATAAATCTTGTCAAGATACATCCATATCGGTTTCCGTTTCATAATCGGCCGCATCATAAAGTACACTTTGCGGATAGCAAGAAACAGCCATGCCCGTTTTGAAAATGACAGAAACATTTCTTTGGAAAGTGCATGCTCTTGTCTTCGTTTTTCTTTTGCTGCAATCGAGCGGATGCGCATTCCATCCTCAGACTTTACCGCCATGTACAGCTGATCCTTTCCAAAACACCAGTAACTGTTTTGAAAAGCTCCGCTCATACGGCTAAAATGAGAGTCATACGAAAAAGATATCTTAATCGATTCCTTTCCAAAATTGGCAAAACAGAACAAATGAGTATCCTTCACCTTTTCCATCGGAAGTTCAACATGGAACGAATGATTCTTATAAATGCTCACGCCAAATACTTTTGTCAAAGCATATCTGCCATTATAATTCAACCGGAATTTCTTCCCATTGAACATAAAATAAACATCATCTGCCATGGAATAAAGAATTGGGTGAACCGTTCCGTCTATACACAGATACCCATCCTCATAATTCATAAAAAGAATATTCGTCCTGAGATTCGCAATCTTATTAAAGACTGTATTACAGGAACCATAATACGGAATTCCTGACAAATATCTTTTCTCAAACCGAAAATCCTCACCATATTTTAGAATTCCATAAACCCATTTCACAGAATCCGGCACCTGACATTCTTCAAGCTTATAGCAATTAAACATGATGTCATCATCGATATACTGCAGAGCCTGTCCAATAAGCTCAAGGCAGTGTCGTTCCTCTCCCTCCGGGATTACATGCTTATTGCGATTATTCCAATTACTTAAGAAACGGCTGCGTATCGTAAATAAGAGGTGATACTGGATAAAAGCAGGAATCTGCCCTTCCTTCTCCTTCTTTTCTGCAAGAAATGGAATCCAGAATCCGCTAAAGGATTTTTCATACCAGTCCTTATAATAAATATCCTCGAAAAAGGTATAATCTCCCTCCTGTGTGCGGCTACTGTAATAGCAGGCCTCATCCAGATATAGAACCTGCATCACATCTGCACATAAAGCAAGAAAAAACTCCCTTTCTGCCTCAATCCCTAATTGTTCATGAAATTTATGCTTTTTGAAACATGAAACAGACAGAAAAGTCCCGCCAAAATAGAAAGGATAACAATAAAACTTCTTCCATAAATTCTGAATTGCTATTTTCTTGGATGACAATTCCGTAGCAAATGCCCCATCCTTGCCATCCGGCATAATTTTATGCATCATAATGATTGCATTATCCGGATACTGCCGAGCTGTTTTCTCCACCTTCTGCAAAGCATACTCCGACCATTTGTCACCTCCATATAGAAATGTGACATAGTCTCCTGCCACTCGCTTTGTCGCATCCTGATACACCGCAACCTGCTCCGCTCCAGTCAATTCACATACTGAGACCTCTAAATTTGGGAAATTCAGATTACACTCATAGTTCTCCTGCTTTTTATTAGCCGGATAAATAAGAACCTGCACCGAATCATTCCAATCTGCAAGCTGCGATTTAAGACATGAACAGGTTTTTTGGTTTTCTTTTTCTTTTTCTGACAATCTCAAGATAATTGATAATTTCATGTCAATTCTCCTCATGATTTCTCATATCGATTGAAATCTTCTTTTTTTTCTTTCTGCTGGGTATCAGCGACTGATCCTCGCAACTGTCAAGCATTTCCTGATAAATCGGCGCCACCTCATCAATATCACCGTATGCAGTCAACTTCCCATGATCCAGAATCATCGCCTTATTGCATAGTCGCTTTACCTGCTCAAGGGAATGAGAAACGAACAGTACGGTCACCCCTGAACCAAACATACTCTTAATTTTTTTCTCACTTTTCTTCCGGAATTTGGCATCTCCGACCGAAAGTACTTCATCCAGAATCAGAATCTTCGGAGAAACGACTGTTGCAATTGAAAACCCCAGACGAGAGCGCATTCCGGAAGAATAGTTCTTAACCGGAACTTCAATGAATTCTCCCAATTCAGAGAATTCAATAATCTCATCAATTTTCTCCTCGATAAAACTCTTGCTATATCCAAGAACTGCACCATAGAGATAAATGTTTTCCCTGCCGGTATACTCCTTATCAAAACCCGCACCAAGTTCCAAAAGTGGTGCAATCTTTCCTTTTCGGGTTACCGTTCCCTCGGTTGGTTTAAACACACCTGCAATCACCTTAAGCAACGTACTTTTCCCGGCACCATTCAGCCCCAGTACACCCACGCGATCTCCCTTTTCCACCGAAAAGGAAACATCCTTAAGTGCCCAGAATTCATTATAATGCAAATCCTTCTTGACCAGCTTGATAAAATAGTCCTTAATACTGTCTGTCTTTTCCTTACTCAGGTTGAACCGCATACCAACATGATCTAACACAATCGCCTTTTCGCCCATTTGTCACTCCCATTTTACAGATGAAGGATAAATTCATCCTGTTTCTTTACAAACATAATCAAGCCAACAATCACTGTTACTACACCAAATCCGGTAGCATACAAAAGATATCCCATGTTCATCGGCTGTCCAAATACGGCAGCACGGAAAATATCGATAATGCAAAACAGCGGATTATATTTCAGAATCCAAGCCCACCCACTCTTAATCAAACGCTCTACCGGATAAAAAATTGCACAGGTATACATAATGAGCATGAGCGCAACTGACCATAGATATTCCAAATCCCGGAAAAACACTCCAAGTGTAGCAAGAATCATTCCGCATCCAATCGACAGAATCAAAAGTAAAAGCAGTGCTACCGGTGCCTGAAGCAGATAAATGGTTGGACGAAGTCCAAGCACCGCTGCCACAAGTACTAACACAATCAATGAAATCAGGAAAATAATAAAGTTGTATAAAATACTCGACAGCGTATACAGGTATTTCGGCACATAGACCTTCTTGATCATCGATGCGTTCCGATGAATCGAAGTCAGTGCCGATTTTGTCGCGCTTGAATAAAAGGAATACAGTAGGCGCCCACACAAAATATAGATTGGAAAAGTTGGATCATCACTTTTCTGAAGCAGTGTACCAAATACAATAGTCAGTACAATCATAGTCAGAAGCGGTTCCAGAAGAGACCATAAAATTCCCAAATAAGACCGTCTGTATTTTAACTTAATTCCTTTCTTTACCAGCTCGCTCAATAAAAAGCGATAATTCATAAACGAGTCAATATATTTTTTCATATTTTATATTCCTTATTATAACACACAAAAAACCGAGCCTATTTTATCACGGAACATCTGTCTCGTCAAATATTGGCATCATACCATACTTTCATTCCATGATCAACGCGCTTCTCTTTGGGCGGCAATGTCATGTAATCCCCAAAAATCTGCGTCAGATATTTGTCATAACAGCCCGGAGCCTGATACTTGTGACCCTCAAAGGTTACTTCCGTAAAATCCACGACCTCATCGTGCAGGCATCGCTCTCCCTGACCGTAAATTCCATAAGTGACTGCCCCAACATAACGGCTGGTATCATAATCATACTTTTTTGCAATACAATTCATCCTATCAATAATCCTCTGATAACCAATCAACCGCATCAGAAGCACCGCCGGTGTCTTTGCAATCGTCCGCATCACGGAAGTCCCCTTTCCCAGCTTTGCCCGCGCATTCTGAATCATATAGCGTTTCTTCTTCATTCCGACAGAGAGACGCTTCGCCTCTTTGTCATTCTCCGGCCAGCCATCCTGCGGAAAAATATCAATAAACAAGTGAAGATTCTGACACTTCGTCCGAATGAATCTCGAACTATTCCGATCCAGCCTGGTTCCCATATGAATCAATTCACAATAGGGATTTGACAACGTTCCTTCCTCTCCGGAAATTGCACGCAGCTCCGGTGCAACCGGTTCGGTTTTGACAAGCTCCAGAAAGCGCTCATAATCCGGTCTTGGCATACCGACATCAATATCATCATCCCATGGGATAAATCCCTGATGGCGCACCGCTCCCAGGAGCGTCCCCCCCACCAGATAATAGCGCAGATTATGCTTTTGGCAGTAAGCTACAAAAGCATCCAGCATAGTTAAGAGCAACTGCTGCACCTGCTCCTTTTCCAGCAGCCTTGAAGGATTCCACTCTCCCTCAAACTTCAAGTCATAAATCACATGATGTTCACGTTTTTCCTCAGGTGGTAACGTCATGTAGTCACCATATAAATTCCCCAAATAATGATGGAAATCCTGCGTAACTAAAAATGAATGATTCTCAAATGGCATTTGTTGTGTCTGCATAAATGATTTCCGCTCATACAATTCTCCAAAAAAATGTCCTCGTCCCGATGGAATCACCACATATCGGGAATGCCCGTTCTTACACCTTTGCATGCACTTTTGCACGCGCCTGTAAAAAAAGCGCGGTGCCAGCGCAAAGGGTGCTCCGATCATTCTCTTAATCCGCATCACACGGACTGCCTGTCCATCTTCCTCCGCAAGAGCCTTAAACTCGTCTCTCCACGCAAACATGCGGTAACAGGAAAGAAAAAATAACCCCGCCTGCACGCACACACCATGCAGTTTGCGTAACAGCGCATTGTCATAGGTATTTTCTATCACAAAAATATCAATTTTGATACCACAATTTTCTTTTTTCTGAACCAGATACTCCTGAAAAACAGTACCTCTGCGATGTATTTGTATAAATGAACTAAGATACCCCGGAGTACGCAGTGGTGCTTCCACATAGTATTTCTCAGGGTATCTATCTTCAATCTCATCTAAAAGACGATCTATGTCTGCTCTTGGAATATTCAGATCAATATCATCATCCCATGGGATGAACCCCTGATGCCGTACTGCACCAAGTGCAGAACCGCCACCTAACATATAGGGAATATCCAATTCCTCACAGATTGCAACAACATCTGCCGTCGTCTCCAATACAATCCTTTTTATTTTTTCTGTCTCCTCCTGCGTAAGCTGGTGCATCCCTTTCTTGCGGGATAACCGTTCCTTGAGGATTTCATTTGTCTCTAATGCAGCCATTCTATCGTCCTGCCTTGAGCTTTGCAAAAAGCTTGGTATTTCTTTCTTTGACAAAGGTAATCAATGCTGATTCCAACCATGTCAGATACGTATTCTTAAGACGGATTGGAATCAACATAAGCTTCATATAACCAGATCTGGGTTTTGCCAGCCGGAGTGCCTGATCCACACGGGGATTATGAAGCATCTTGCAGATTGCAGTTCGGCGTTCTTTCCCGGTAAGCGTACATTTCGAGCTGGTCACATTGGCAATACAGCCAATCATGCGCTCAATATACCGACGCGCCACCATCTCCTTTGTTCCTTCATTGTCCACACCCCATTCTTTATAAAGTGCTTCCATCCAGCCCTGCTCTTCCTCACGCTTCTCGTACATATCTGCCCGATACGCACTGGTTTCTGATTCTGCCCGCGCACGTATAAAGTGATAGTAAGCATTCGTAGAAAAAACAACCCGCTCCACATGAGCCAGATAGCTTAAATTGAATGGGAAATCATCCCACAGAGTATCTGGAAAACGGAGTTTGTGATTTTTTATCAAATCCATTCTATAAAGTTTGTTCCATGGAGTGTATAGCATATTGCGATCAAAATATCGGTACGACTCCTCCCGAAACGCCCGCGCATCCGTATATATGCGATCATCAACAAATATTTTCTCTGAAATATATCTATCTCCATAATAGGTATCGATGAAATACCCGCACACTACAAGATGAGCCTCATTTTTCTCCGCAAGTGCGTACATATCGGCAAGCATCTCCGGTTCTGCCCAGTCATCCGAATCCAGAAAGTATACATACTTTCCCTTTGCAATATCAATTGCTGTATTTCTTGCGCTCGGCGCACCTCCATTTTCCTTATGAATCACATGGATCCTGGAATCCTTCTCAGCAAACTCATCACAAATTTCGCCGCTTCGATCCGGTGTGCCGTCATCAACAATCAAAAACTCAAATTCGGTAAACGTCTGAGTAAGAATGCTCTCAATTGCCTTCGCAACATAATCCTCTACTTTGTAAACCGGCATAATGACGCTGATTTTGATATTGCTCATGTGTATCTCCCTTTCCATCACTGTTTAATCGCAGTGGTCTGATTCTGATCAACCCCCTCTGTATTCTCTTTTTGAAACAGAATCTTAAATGTCAAAAACAAAATCTTCACATCCATCCACACCGAGTAATTCTCGATATAGGTCAGATCTAATTTTAGCTTATCATACGGTGTTGTATTATATTTCCCGTAAACCTGTGCGTATCCGGTCAGACCTGCTTTTACCTTAAGACGTAACACAAATTCCGGTATCTCTTCGGTATACTGGTCTGCAATAATCTGACGCTCCGGTCTCGGACCCACAACCGACATATCGCCCTTTAAAATATTGAAAAGCTGTGGAAGTTCATCAAAATGAATGGCACGAATCAAACGTCCTACCGGTGTCACGCGAGAATCCCCCTTCGCTGCAAGCCTTGCACCCTCATCCTCAGAATGAACCGTCATACTGCGGAATTTATAGATCATAAAAGGCTTTCCATCCTTTGTGATACGTTCCTGCTTGTATAAAACCGGCCCCCGGTCATACAGCTTAATCGCAAGTGCGATCAAAAGCATAAACGGAGCAGCAATCACAATCCCAATGAGAGAGATTACAATATCCATTGCCCGCTTTACAAAAAGGTCCACAATACTGAGTCCCTGATTACGGGATAACAAAAGCGGAGTATCAAACAAATGAATATCATCCGCACCCCGAAACAGAATATCCGAAATCTTCGGTGTCACATACGTGCGAATTGATTCCTGATAGCAATACTTCATAATTTGATTTCGTGCCTCTGCAGGAAGATCACATAAAACGACTGCATTATACCTTTTCATCATTGGATAAAGCTTCTCATAGCCGATCCGATAACTCTCTGACGCACAAATATTGTATTTGTCCTTACGTGTGTTAATTTTTTCAATCAAATCATCCGGCGAATAATTCCCATAAATAACCAAAAGCTGCCGCGGCGGATAGAGATGCTGATACCCTTTTCTAACGAG
Source organism: Agathobacter sp. (assembly GCA_022775045.1). Lineage (GTDB taxonomy): Bacteria > Bacillota > Clostridia > Lachnospirales > Lachnospiraceae > Roseburia. The sequence goes on from JALFLB010000060.1 coordinate 50,866, forward strand.
AATGACCCATGGAATGATAAAAACAATCTCCGTGAGCGTCATCAGAATTAAAGGTTTCGGAGTCAGGTAAGCATTGGCAACCAGACAGATTTCCAGATACGCTACCCCCATCGCCAGGAGTACCGCAAGAATCTGTGACAAAATAATATCCGATACCCGCATATAGCCAATCCGATATCCTCCAAACACTTTTGTAAAGAAGAACACGAACAAAACATACATTCCAATCACTGCCCAGTTTCCTCGACGGAACAATGCATTCGCCTTATCCAGCATAGGTACATACATAATATACCAAACCCAGCCAAACATAAATCCCTGTACTGCCAATGTAATCACATTCGCAGCAAAATTCAATAAATGCTTGTATTTCTCTTTCATATTACAATTTGTCCTCTTAAGCGCGCATTCTATATGTTACTCACCCAGACCGCTCTTTATGTATGCAATCAATGCTTCCAGCGCTTCCTTTTCATCCTCACCTTCACAGATCAGTGTGATTTCATCTCCAGACTTAATGCATGCGCCCAAAACACTGAGCACACTCTTAGCATTTGCTATGTTGCCACTGTAATCAAAGGTAATCTTACTCTTATATTTCATTGCCTCCTTGCACAAATTTCCTGCCGGACGCAGATGCAATCCTGTTGGATTCATAATTTTGATTGCTTGTGATACCAAAATAATTCCCCCTTATAACATTACTTTCGTAATTAACTCTGCCAACTTTCTTGCTTCCTCATCAATGACCTGTTGTTCTTTTCCCTCGATCATGACTCTCACTAACGGTTCTGTTCCGGATGGGCGGATAAGAACCCTGCCTTCTCCCGCAAATTTCTTTTCAAGTACTTCAATTGCGTCCGCAATCTCAGTATATTCCATATAACTTTCCTTTTTGTGATTCGGAACCTTGGCATTGACAAGTGCCTGTGGTAGCACCTCCATCACTTTCGTCAACTCCGAAAGCTTCTTTCCCGTCTGTACCATAACCTGAAGAAGATGAAGTGCAGTCAGAAGTCCGTCACCGGTTGTATTGTCATCTAAAAAAATCACATGACCGGACTGCTCTCCTCCCAGATTATAACCGTTCTCCAGCATATTCTCAAGGACATAACGATCCCCAACTTTTGTTTTTTCCACATGGATTCCACGATTTTCACCCATCAGACTGAATCCAAGGTTGGTCATTACCGTGACAACAATGGTGTCCTTTTTGAGCTTTCCCTGCTCCTTCAGAAAATTGCCGCAGACCGCCATAATTTCATCGCCATCCACCAGTTTTCCATTCTCATCAACAGCAAGCATACGGTCTGCATCCCCATCAAACGCAATTCCTATATCCGCTTTTTCGGATACCACACGGGCACATAGCTCATCCATATGTGTGGACCCGCAATTGGCATTAATATTGGTTCCATCCGGATTCGTATGAATTGCAATCAGGTCTGCGCCTAAATCCCGTAAAGCTTTTACCGACGTATAAGAGCTTGCGCCTTCCGCACAATCCACCACAATACGAAGATTTGACAGATCAACCGGCACCGTTTTCTTCTCAAAATTGATATATTCATCTACGATATCAAATCGATATTCCACCCGACCGATTCCCGGTCCAATTGGGAATACTACATCTTCCATGTCATTACGAATCAACGCCTCAATTTCATCCTCCAATTGATCCGAAAGCTTATATCCCTCTCCATTAAAGAACTTAATCCCATTAAATTCCATTGGGTTATGGGATGCAGAAATCACAACTCCTGCATCTACCTTATGCTTCCTTGTAAGGTATGCGATTGCCGGTGTCGGTGCAACCCCGACATAAATGGCATTAGCTCCCACCGAACATATTCCAGCCATCAGCGCATTCGCTAACATTCCTCCGGAAATTCGAGTATCACAGCCTACAATAATTGTCGGCTGATGGGACTTCTCCTTTGTCAGTACATACGCCCCTGCCTGACCGAGCTTCATTGCCAATTCAATTGTAAGTTCAGTTCCTGCTACCCCTCTGACTCCGTCGGTTCCAAACATTCTTGCCATAATAGAAAAACTCCTTATTCATTATTTTCATTATCATCCTGGTCTCCGGTATCCTGTTCATCCCCATTGCCAGAATTCGTATCCTGCGATTCTTTTAGGGAAATAGTAACTTCAATAGTCACCGGCTGATATGCATATCTATCCTCATCCAACTGCAATTCCAAAGTAACCAAATGGGTTCCTTCTCCCAGCCCAGTCACATCAATCGATGCCACAAGAGCTGCTGTCGTCAGACGATCCAGATCATTTTTCAAGCCGTTGATCATAACCGGAATGGTTGCACTCTCATAACTGATCTCATATCCGTTCTCCAGTCCATGAACTGAAATATGCTCCGTGCCAATCCGGTATGTTTTCTGTTCATATGCCTCAATCCGCACATTGACTGTAACTGTCGCATCGGATGGATTCACAAACTCAACTCCCTCCGGAAGATATTCCGAAACATCAATTGTCGTTGAAATATCCGCACGGGCACCGCCCACATTGAGGACCTCACCCGGTATCTCGAGAACAGTCAATGGATTCAGCACATTAGAAGCACCTTTAAGCTTGATGGTTTCTGGAGAACTGCTAATCTCTACCACACGATATTCGCCATAAGGCTTTCCGGTTGTAGAAAAATTCAGTGGAATCTCCTTAACACTCAAAATTTTAGCCGAAATCGTAACGGTATCACTACTCAAGGTCAGACGTGTTGTATCCACTTCTCTCCCTTCTTTATCATAAAGCACCGGTATCACATTATCTGATAAATTCATGGACATTCCATCCACATCGATTGTAGCAACCACTCTGTCAATTTTTTTCACGATGGATGCCGGACCGGAAACACTGAGTACATTTGGATTTGTGACCGTAACTTCTCCCATGGCATAGCCTTCTGCAACTTTTCCACTCGTATCTGCCGTGATCATAAACCGATGGCTCATCAAATCCTCAAGAGAAATCTCCAGATACTTGTTCTTACCGTTAAATTTCAAAATCGAATTCTGTCTCTTACTTGAAATTTCAATCGGAACGCTCGCACCATCCCCATCCTTATTCAAAATCATTCGGTTCATGTCTGCAACCGCTACAAAATCCGTATCCTCCAGCTTATCCAGAACACTTCGTTTCCCAGTTACGGAAAATGACACTGTATTCGTCCCGTTCAAAACCTCATAACATTTATTCAATTCCGTCACAGCAGAAGCATTTTCCACCATCACATTGGTCGTAAATGTCTTCATTTTTGTAGGATCATCAATATTATATACCACCAACCATAGAATAAACGCAAAAAATATGGCCAGGATTTTAAAGCCTAAATTATTCGTTAAGGTTTTTAGAATCTTTTTTGCCATTCTTAAACCTCCTTCTAAGCAACTCAAGCTTTGTTACCTCATGATTTCGATTTTGAAGATACTTAAGCTTGTTTCTAAGGAAATCAGCATCAATTCCGTGATAAATCTGCCCCCTCATAGCAACCGATACCTTACCGGTCTCCTCTGAAACCACAATCGTCATGGAATCACTTACTTCACTAATTCCGACCGCCGCACGATGCCTCGTGCCCAAATCCTTACTTAAAGACAAGCTGTCGGAAAGAGGCAGATAACAGGTAGCCGATACCACACGATTTCCTCGCACGATTACAGCGCCATCATGTAACGGTGTATTTTTTTCAAAAATGTTGATCAGCAGCTGACTGCTTAAAATCGCATCCACATCAATTCCTGTTCTTACATACTCATTAAGAAGGATTTCATCCTCAATGACAATCAGCGCACCTGTCTTAACTTTACCCATTGCATAGCATGCCTTAATCAGCTCATCAATTGTTCTATCAGAAAATTTGTTTTCCTCCGTTCTTCCAATATTGAACAGACTTCCAAAAATATTTTTCCCACCAAGATTCTCAAGTGCCTTGCGAAGTTCCGGCTGAAAAATGATAACCAGTGCAATCAGGCCAACGTTCAATGTATTTTCCGCCAGCCAGAGAATCGTATTCATCTGGAAAACGGCTGCAATCAGTACAAAGAGCAAAATGATCATAATACCCTTAAACAAATTCCAGGCACGTGTGCTCTTAATCCAAAGCAGGATATGATAGAACAGGAAAGAAATGATCAGAATCTCAACAATATCAACCCATGACATGGAGATATCCGGCATACCCAGCAAGGCTGCCGCCTGATCATAAAATTCACTTAACCTGCCCAGAAAATTCTGCATTGCTTTCTCCCTTATTTCAACAAATCTTCGTCAATATCAAGTTCCTGTGCAATCACCCGTCTGCTTGTTTCCTCTTCCTCCGGTGTTGGCACCGGTCTTGAATGATCGATTCTTTTCCCCATGCTGGCAGTATTGCCAAAGTGCTTTACTGTCACTTCCTTGACTGCCACCATTTTTTTCGGCACTGCCTTCACATAGTAATAGTAATCATCATCCTCAAATTGTACCCGTTCTGTGCGGTCATAATCCAGATTCATAAAAAGAAACTGTAATACAAAGGCAATCAGCATAGTCAAAACATTCCCAACCAAAAGCCATACTGTCTTACCGGTAATTCCAAGTACCAGAAAACCAACAAACAATCCTGCAATCTCAATCAGTGCACCCGAAATAATGGCCAGTGTCCATGCATGATCCACTTCCAGTCTGCGCACCACATAAACAACTATCGCTGTGACAACAAAAATGGCAATCACCAGGTACATTTCCTTATTGCTCAACAGCTGTCCCACCGAAATATCAAACTTAGACGTGGTGTCCTCATTCTCCACAACATTCATAAGCGTTGCCGCATTCTGCTGAATTCCATAAAGGAAATAGTAGAGCACCGTTCCGCAGACAACTGCGATCACCGAATATGCACTTCTTAACAGACTGCATCCCACCGGCATAATATATGGGATATTCAACTTAAAACAAATCGGAGTAAGAACCGCTACAATCCCATCCTTTGGTGAAAAGCGAAAATACAGAAAAAACAATACCGCAAACAAAATAAGCGTAGTTGCCGCGACTTCCATAGACAATGCATACATATCTGCCAGAACCAGTATTGCACCTATCCATATCATGGCATTAACCGGCAAAACAGCGCACACCAAAGCAAGAATCAACGCGATGGGAATACTGCTTATTTTCTCCATAAAACCAATATTGGTATTAATCATGCAAAAGAGGGATAATGCAACCGCAAATTTGACCACCGGGAATAAATAAGTCTCGTATTTACTATAAAAACGGATCAACCGATCCTTCATTTCCAATAATTTTGTCATAAAGCCTCCTTTACGCTTTTAATCTGCTCTCCCGCTGATATATTTTGCGGACTTTTTTCATATGCTCGACATACTTCCGAAGCTTTCTGCGTCCACGATCATATCGGATACAGTAAACAGCTGCCGTCACAATCAGATATACAGCCATAAAGGCAACATATAATACAATAAACCGAATTGCAAGATTTGCAAGTTCTGTGCCGTTTATATAAGCTGTGAGCGCTGTAAGATCACTGATTCCCCACAGCACAACAAGTAAAACAAATGCTATTGTTCCCGAGAAAAAGCTCTTTACCAGTTCTTTTCCCACATAGTCCCACATATAGTATTGCCCCATAGGGCGACATTTTTTTTCTTCGCGTTCATCAAAGACTGCCATCTGGAATAATTCCCTGACACGTTCTTCGTTGATCATATCATCCCTCCCTGCGGAAAAACCGCACATGCCACTCATGTAAAAAGTCCCGGAAATCCGGGGCTATCATTAATCCAATCGCATTCATATGCCTCTGGCATGGCGATCCACACAGGTAATGATTGTGTGATACACAATCATTACCTCCTCACAATCCCTTAATTCTGTAAAAATCGCATACGATCCCTATCATGGACCGGTTTCTTTGGTTCAGGCTTCTTCGGCCGGTCAATTGCATTCATAAGCTCATTCGCCACATTGGATTTACATTCATCACAAAAACGACCTGTACAAATAGGTCTGCCACAATTCTCACATACAATTCCAGCCACCGTAGCATCCGATAAAACCAGTCGCTCCTCCCGAACCCACTGTTTAATCTGCTTCACAGTCACATCATTATCAATTGCCGTCTGCTCCACAGATGAATTCGGGTGTTCCCTCAGATATGTCTTAACCTCCACAAACTTATCCTCGAGTGCCTTCTGACAGGCCGGACAAATCCTTTCACGTCCCAACACATTAAAAAGTCTTCCACATGATTTACAATTTCTAACGTCCATACTGCTTCCTCCTAAAACCCTTCGCCAATACAGGCTGCCAGAAAATAAATCTTCTTTACTCCGGCAGCATATAACTCTCCGGCAGCCGCTTCTGCCGTACTTCCTGTCGTATAAATATCATCCACCAATAGGATACATTTATATTTTACTACAAAATCAGCCGCCTGAAAAGCGCTTTTCAGGTTATTTTTGCGTTCTTTATCATCCAACACCTTCTGGGGAGTCGTATCTCTCATCCTCACAAGGGCTGCAGGTTCATACGAAAGCCGAAGCATTTTCGCCAGTTTCCCTGCAAAAAGCCCCGCCTGATTATATCCACGGCGTTTTTGTTTTCCCTTGTACAGTGGAACCGGGACTACCGCTTCCACCCCACAACCAACAATCCAGTCTCCCAGAAGAGATACTGCCTCCTGCGCCAAAAAGGAAGCATACTCCCGTCGATTGGAGTACTTAAACCGATACATCGTTTTTCGAATCTCTCCCCGATATAAAAAGACTGACCTTCCCCGAAGAAAGAAAGAGGCAGGCTTTCCCTTCCAATATGGGCTTTCCGTCTGATGGATTTTTTTTCTGCAGTCAAAACAGTACTCCACTTCTCCGTCAGCAACCGGTCTTCCACAGTGACAGCAAAAAGGCTGCATAACCGGATAAAGCTTTTTTCTGCAGGTAGCATGAATCCGATTCCCTTTTCGTATTTCCTCCAGTTCCAGAATCCGGTCACAGACCGGACAGCGCGGGGGAAACAAAAGCCCGAGAATTTCTTCTCCTAAGATAATGAATCTCCCTCCTCTTTCGCCCATCCATAAGCACAACGGACCGCTTTCTCCCATCCTCTGCGCTTCTGCATGCGAGTTTTTTGTTCCATGTCCGGCGAAAAAACACGTTCCACATGCTGGTTTTGCACGAGAGAATCCTGATTCTTCCAATATCCGACTGCAAGGCCTGCAAGAAAAGCAGCTCCAAGGGCGGTAGACTCTACACAGGTTGGACGTTTCACAGGAACATTCAACATATCAGCCTGAAACTGCATCAAAAAATTATTTGCACATGCGCCACCATCTACCTTGAGCGAGTCAATTGCAAGAGCGGCATCAGATTGCATTGCATCCATGATATCACACACCTGCAGGGCTATCGACTCAAGAGTTGCACGAACGATATGGGCCTTGTTTGTTCCACGCGTGATTCCCACAATTGTTCCTCGCGCGTATGCATCCCAATGGGGTGCACCAAGACCCGTAAACGCGGGAACCACATAACATCCATTCGTATCCTCCACTTTACCTGCCACATACTCAGAATCTGCTGCAGAATCAATGAGCCGCAGTTCATCTCTCAGCCATTGGATTGCCGCACCCGCAACAAAAACAGACCCTTCCAAAGCATAATTCACTTTTCCATCAAGTCCCCATGCAATGGTTGTCACTAGCCCGTTTTTAGAAAAAACCGGCTCCATCCCTGTATTCATAAGCAAAAAGCAGCCGGTTCCATAAGTGTTTTTGACGTCACCCTTTCCAAAACAGGTCTGTCCAAATAAAGCCGCCTGCTGATCTCCGGCTGCTCCGGCAATCGGAATTTCTCCTCCAAAAAAAGAGGCATCTGTATAGCCATAAACACAGCTGGATGGCATCGGCTTCGGCAACATGCTGACCGGAATATCCAATTCATCAAGAATCTCCTGGTCCCACGTAAGGGTATTAATATTAAAAAGCATTGTACGGCTGGCATTGGAATAATCCGTGACATGTACCTTTCCTTTTGTCAGCTTCCAGATCAGCCATGTCTCCACTGTACCAAAAAGAAGCCTGCCTGATTGTGCAAGCTCCCTGGCTCCTTCTACGTGATCCAGAATCCATTTAATCTTGGTAGCAGAAAAATAGGCATCTATCATCAAACCGGTCTTTCTCCGATAGATTTCCTCCAATCCCTTTGCTTTTAACGCATCTGCAATATCCGCTGTTCTACGGCACTGCCAGACAATCGCATGATAAATTGGTTCCCCCGTCTGCTTATCCCATACAATCGCAGTCTCACGCTGATTTGTAATTCCAATGGCGGCAACATCTGCAGCACTAGCGTTAATCATATTCATCGCTTCCACAGCAACCCCAAGCTGTGTGGACCAGATTTCATTGGCATCATGCTCCACCCACCCCGGCTTTGGAAAAATCTGTCGAAACTCCTTTTGAGCAACCGAGCAGATATTCCCCTCCCTGTCAAATAGAATACATCTGTTGCTGGTGGTCCCCGCATCAAACGCCATTATGTATTTTGCCATGTATCATTCCCCCAATACTTTTGTTCTATCCCAGACGAATCCGGTTTATCAGCGTAATCTTTGCCGCCTTATCCTCGAACTGTGCTTCCGGCATTGCATCAGTAGTAAACCCAATCTCTCCATCTATGCCAGCATCTATATATGCCACATTACCAAATACGCTTTCAACCTTTGCACGATCCGAAGATGTCCGTACGAAAAAGCTGTTAACACTATCCTTATAATCCACCAGTGTAAGCTTCTCCGGTTTCCAATCAATATAGATATTTGTATTTTTATGTTTTGTCATATCTACCACATCAGCAACAACTGCGCTGGCTGTCGGAAGCTTCCCGGCTCCACTTCCATAGAACATAGCATCTCCCAGCACATTTCCATGCACAAAAATGCCGTTGAAAACATCGTTAACTCCACAGAGCGGATGTTCACTGCTGAGCATAAACGGAGCCACCATGCAGGAATAACTTCCCTGTGTCTTTCGACTGGAAGCTAAAAGTTTGATTGAACGATTCATAATCTGCGCATACTTAAAATCCGTCGCACTGATTTTTGTAATCCCTTCACAGTAAATATCCTCAAAATCCACTTGCTGACCGCATACCAAAGAAGTCAGAATAGCAATCTTACGGCACGGATCATGTCCTTCGATATCTGCCGTCGGATCTTTCTCCGCATACCCCTTTGCCTGTGCATCCTTTAAAACTTCATCAAAATCGGCCCCCTCTTTCGCCATCTTGGTCAGCATATAATTGGTAGTTCCATTTAAAATACCGGTAATCTCCTCGATTTCATCTGCTGTCAAACATTTATTAAGAGGACGGATAATCGGAATTCCACCACCGACACTTGCCTCAAACTGGAAATTCACGTTGTGTTCTCTTGCAATCCGAATTAATTCTGCGCCCTTCGCCGCAACCAGGTTCTTATTCGATGTCGCTACCTGCTTCCCGGCCTCAAGCATTGCTTTTACAAACGTATATGCCGGCTCCACGCCTCCCATTGTCTCAACAACAATACCGATTTCCGGATCATTAACGATTATCTGGTAATCATGTACAATAGCATCTTCCATCGGATCCCCCGGAAAATCCCGAAGATCAAGAATATATTTTACCTCGACCGGCTCCCCTGCTCTCTGTGCTATTTTCTCCTTATTAATTCTTAATACATCCACAACACCAGATCCAATGGTGCCATAACCCATTACTGCAATCTTCATTTTTTTCACTCCCTGGCTATTATTTTTGCGTAATGAATCCCCTGCACGGATTCAATACTGTTCTTCATATCTTCCACATTGCCTGTTGCAGGAAACACATCAATACTGAGCGACAGTGAAGCAATTCCATTAACCGGAATGCTCTGATGGATCGTCAATACATTGGCATGAAATTCTGCAATTGTCTTAAGAACCACCGATAGCAGTCCCGGCTCATCGTCGAGTTGAATCACCATCGTTATGGTCTTCCCCTTTGCATTCTCATGATATGGAAAAATATCATCCTTATACTTGTAGAAGGAACTTCTACTAATCCCCACTGCCTCCGTGGCATCTGCAACGGATTCCACTTTACCGGAATCAAGCAGCCGCTTCGCCTCCACAACCCTGAGCAGTACCTCCGGCACAGCTTTTTCCCGTAATACGAAAAAAGATGTCTTCTCTGCCATCTTATTCCCTCCTTTGCGTTGTCTGCCTACGACCGACACCTGTGCTCACTCGAAAGATTCTAACATAATAAGGCGAGGCTTGCAAGCCCTCGCCTTATAGAATCGTATCTATTATATCAATTAAGCACGTGGCTTTCCACAATTACTGCAGAACTTACCACTGTTTACCTGACCGCAGGAACAGGTCCACTCCGCTGCAGGAGCCGGCTTTCCACATTCACTGCAGAACTTACCGCTGTTTACCTGACCACAGGAACAGGTCCATGTCCCCGCCGGTGCCGCTGCCTGCGGATTACCTGCTGATCCCATTGCCTGTGCATTGCCTGTTGCACCTGCCATCTGTGCCTGTGTCGCAGCCACATTCTGCTGCTGCATCTGCATCTGGGCAAGATTAACATTAGAGGCCGCTCCCATCACACCTCCTGTCACATTGGAAGCCATACCCATTCCCATAAAACCGGCCATGGATCCGTTGGCATTACTTCCGGCTGCCTCGAGCCCCCGGGCAACTGCTCCCTGCACATATCCTTCTCGAATGGTCGGGTCCGAGAGCATCGCGCCCTCATTTCTCATGTTGATCAACTTCTGGGAATCCTCATTGTAGGATACTGTCAGACCAACTGCCTGAATCTCCATACCACGGGTCTGATTCCATTCCTGATCCAAAATGGAAGACATATATTGTCCTAGTTCTCTTGCCTTGCTGGAAACATAAGAAATCCGGATTCCGTCCGCAGACATCTGATTAATGGCAGACTGCAACGCCTCTAAAAATTCTGACAAATACTGTTCATTAATCTCATCAATTTCCACATGATCCTTATTTCTCGGAATAGCCTCCGCATAAAACTGCAGAGGATTCACAATTTTAATGGAATAGTTTCCATGTGCACGAAGAAACAGTTCTGCATTATAAAAAGAATCAAAATAATTGATTGGCTGTCTTGTTCCAAACTTAATTCCCTTGATTTCCTGAAGATTAATAAAGAAAACCTTTTGTGCCGTTGGTGTCTGTCCTCCGAATCGAATTCGGTCAAAGGACTCCTTCAAACTGTCACCAAACTGACCGTTAAACATGGATGGCAGAGAGGAATTGTCCACTTTATAATATCCTGGTTCCGCTGTGTAATCTACAATCTTACCGCCATCGACAAGCAACATAAATTGATTATCATACACATGAATAACAGAACCATTTGTTACTGTATCCTCTGTCCCTTTACGATTCTGTCCCTTTCGCATAAGAACACCGCGGGCAAAAACGGTCTGATCTCCCATATTGTCCGCCTCATACACCTCAAGCCACTGGTCGGCAAACGCACCTCCAATTGCCTGCGTTACTGCTTTTATAATTCCCATATTCTCCTCCTTATTCTATTTCATCATTACTGTATGGAGCAAATCGCATAAAGCATGCCTTCAACATGGCGATTCGCGCAAGTCATGACCGTACCTCTTACAATCATTACATTACATGATTATAATCGACTTCAGTTAATTTGTGAAGTGACCATACTTTAATATTGATTGGCGTCACGGCCAGACCGCAGAATTCACAGACCATCTGCCCGATTTTCCGGATTGGGGCACCACAGTTCGGACAGGTCGTTCCCACAGCATTGTCAAACTCGACAACCTCACTGTTCTGTATGTACATAAGCTCCATATTATACTTGGTCTGTCGCTTGCGCTCCCTTGAGCCTTCCGTTACCCGGTCCTGTTCCACCTTATAATGGTAGTATTCGACCGCACTCTGAATTGTGATGATGCACTTTCCCTGTTCCTTGCGGTAGTTCGCTATCTCCGTCTGATGAATGTGGATATCCCGGTAGATTTCTCTCACACCTGATTCCTGATTTTCTGCAATCCTGTTGGCAACCTGGTTACGTACATCCTCCGACGCCTCCACCAGCTGATCAACATTTTCCGAAGAGATGGCAATTAAAGCGGAAGTCAGCATATTCTCCGCCTTGTGCTCAAACTCCTCCCAGACAAAATCTGGAAAATCCCTCATAATCTGTGGTTCCATCAGTCGAGTCATACTTGATACCGACTTTGGCGTCTCCGCAGCCAGATCTACCTGACGGTTAATTCCATCCACAATACTATCCGTACCAAAAACCTTACGGGAAAACTGACGAAGTCTCTGCCGGATCACCAGTGTCCCCACTCCTGCCACAGCAAAGATTGAAGCAAGCACCCCCAGCCCCACAACAACTCCAATATTCAACATGATCATTCGCTCTCACCCTCCATGGATTTCGGGCAGCCAAGGCTCAACCATTTTAAATAACCGTTGACAAAGAGATCAATTGCCCCATCCAGCACTGCATCCACATTGCCGCTCTCCACACCGGTCCGGTGATCTTTGACCATCGTATATGGTTGCATCACATAAGAACGAATCTGATTTCCCCATCCAATTTCCGTAACCTCTCCACGGATTCCAGCGGCTTTCGCAGCATTTTCTTCCTGTTTCAGCAAATACAGCTTTGCTTTTAACATCTGCATTGCCTTATCCTTATTCATATGCTGTGAGCGCTCATTCTGACACTGCACCACAATTCCTGTTGGAAAATGTGTGATTCGTATCGCTGATGAAGTCTTATTAATGTGCTGGCCACCGGCGCCACTGGAACGATAGGTATCAATCCGGATGTCCTCATCCTTCACTTCAATATCCACATCCTCCTCAATATCCGGCATAACATCGCAGGACACAAAAGATGTCTGTCTCTTTCCGGCCGCATTAAATGGTGAAATTCTAACCAGACGATGAACGCCCTTTTCAGACTTAAGATACCCGTATGCATTCTCTCCGTTTACCTGAAATGTGATGGACTTAATTCCCGCCTCATCACCATCAAGAGAATCCAACACCTCAAGCGAAAAGCCCTTCTTATCTGCCCATCGGGAATACATTCGGAAAAGCATGGCCGCCCAGTCACAAGACTCCGTGCCGCCCGCTCCTGCATGGAGTGACAGAATTGCATTGTTTCCGTCATATTCACCAGACAAAAGTGTCTTCATGCGAATCCCCTCATAGATATTCACAAACTCCTCCATCATCTGTCCAATTTCGGGAACAATCTCTGGATCATTTTCCTCGTACCCCATCTCGATCATCGTTTCAATGTCTTCGTACTGACTCACAAGCTGTGCATAGGTCGTCACATCATCCTTCAGACTCTTCAGTTCTTTCATCTTATTTTGGGAATCCTCCGGATTGTTCCAAAAATCCGGTTCTTCCATCTTTCGCTCAAGCTCCTGTATCCGCTGTTCTTTGCCAGCTAAGTCAAAGTGAATCCCTCACTTCCTGCAGTGGAGCCTGATAGCTTTGCAGCCGGCTCTTAAAATTATCCAATTCTACCACAGTATCACCTCTTTCTACTATTTGTAATTATTTTTCTTTATATACAGAATCATTCCTGCCAACAAAATTGCAATCCCCGCCCTCCACCATCTGGTAACTGGCACGCCCGCTAATCTGCGATGACGGCACATCCGGCTGTGCCGAAAAAAGAAAGATCAGCACAAGCCATGCAATTACAAGTAACGTTCTTGTTATCCTTCGAATCATAATTCCCTTACTGTCCAATTTGATCATTTAAGACCTTCACAGCCTCCTGCAGCTGATTATCAAACTGCATTTCGTAAGGTTCATCCTCCGGTCCCTGGTATTCATAATCCAGATCAATGTCCGGTTCAATGCCTGCTCCATGAATATAATTTCCATTGGGCGTATAATATTTTGCCGTCGTAATTTTAATTGCATCCCCATTTTCCAGTGGATAGATGGTCTGCACGATTCCCTTGCCAAAAGTCTTTTTTCCAATCAGGGTACCATATTGATAATCCTTGATTGCACCAGCAAAAATCTCTGATGCACTGGCACTGTTTTCATTCATCAATACCGCGATTGGACAATCAATGCAGGATGCATCTGAGGTATATGTATCTCGCTTTCCATATTTATCCTCTGTATAGACCACCGTTCCTTCCGGCAGTATGGCATCAAGAATATCCACAACCGAAGTAATCAGTCCTCCCGGATTACTTCGCACATCCACAATCAGCCCCTTCATATCTTTTTTCTGCAGATGCTTGAGTGCATCCCGAAACTGCTCCGCTGTATTACTTTGAAATTCACTGATCTGAATGTAGCCAATTCCATTATCAAGCATTTGGGATTCCACACTGGGCAGATCAACATTTCTGCGCTCGACGTCCAATTCAAGGGTTTCTCCCGTCGACTCCCGGTACACCTGTAAATGTACCATTGTTCCCTCATCGCCGCGAATCTTCTTGACCAGCGCACTCAGCTCCATGCTCTCGGCTTTAAACTGATCCACTTTGAGTATCTGATCTCCATTTTTTAATCCAGCTTCCTCCGCCGGTGTTCCGGAGTATACTTTGCTTACCGTAACCTCCATCGTCTTTGCATCCTGACTCAGTCCCGCTCCGATACCATAATATTTTCCATTGGTAGACACTTGCAATTCCTTGTATTCATCCGCCGTATAGTAAGTAGAATATGGGTCTTTCAAACCATTTAGCGTTCCCTTGTAAAGGGCATCGCGAATATCCTCTTCCTTGTATTCCCCATTGTAGTACAAATCTACATAAGCCAGCAGTTCTTCCAGCTTCTCAACCGTCTCCTTGTCAAGAACATCATCCCCCGAAGCCTGATTTACATTTTGGGGACCAACTACAAGATAACGATTAGTAGCCGTTGTATATATTCTGATTGTAACACCTGTGCCAATTGCCAGAACAACAATGCCAACCAACAATCCGATCAAAAAACCCGGTAAAAAGCCCAGGACGCCTTTTTTCTTCTGAGGCACAGTTTCATTATTGTAATCCATTTCTTCTCCCTTCAAAACATGGCAAAAGCCATGCTCGCAGTACAAGCCTGCCTGCATGGCCAATATCCAATTTTGCGATTCTACACCTTCAAATGCTTCCGAATGGTAATCTGACTGCCAAGGAAACCAATTCCAACACCAAGAATAATGCTGATTGGTATCAGTGTCTCAAACACTGCATATACCGGAACAAATGTAATCATAGAACCAATAAAATTAAACTTATCTGCTATATATACAATAATCCTCTGGTACATAAAATATAACACAGTAAGCGGAATTGCTGCCCCCACCAGACCGATGATCATACCTTCCACAACAAATGGAGCACGCACCAGATAATCGGTTGCACCAATCAACTTCATTATCGCAATTTCCTCCCTGCGGACAGAAATTCCAACCGTAACCGTATTACTGATCAAAAAAACGGCAACACACAAAAGAATCAATATCATTCCACCTGATACATAACCCAAAAGCCGATTAAAATCTGTCATGGTGTTAGCGACCTGTGCTGACTGTTTTACCTCACGAACTCCCGGAAGTGCTTCAATATACTTAACAAGAGATTTCTGCATTGATACATCATTCAGATACACCTGATAATGCGCCGAGTGCGCAAGAGGATTTTCCGTAAAACCCTCCGCAAGCTCTTCACGGCCTTTAAAATATACCTTTTTGTACTCTTCCCAAGCCTGTTCTGCGGAGACATATTCGTTCTTCCGAACTTCTGCACGCTTGGCTATCTTCTTTCCGATTTCCGCAATCTCCTCCGAAGATATATCGTTATCAAAGAACACCGTTACGGACACGCCCTCCTCGATGGACTGAACTGTTGCGTTAAAATTCATAATAATGACATAGAACAATCCGAACATAAAAATGCACGCTGCCATCGTTGCAATCGATGCAAGCGAGAACATTTTATTGCGGAAAATATTTTTAATTCCCTGTTTGATGGAATAAAAAAAGGTGTTAATTCTCATCGTCAAAGTCACCCTGCTTACTATCACTGACGATAGTGCCTTTCTTTATGGTAATCACACGCTTCTTCATAACCTTCACAATTTCAAGATTGTGCGTTACGACAATCACGGTTGTTCCCCTGCTGTTAATCTCCTCCAACAGTTTCATAATCTCCCAGGCATTATTATTATCCAGATTTCCTGTAGGCTCATCTGCCAGCAAAATGTTTGGTTCATTTACCAACGCCCGTGCAATAGCAACTCTCTGCTGTTCTCCTCCTGAAAGCTGCTTCGGGTAGGACCGGTATTTCGCCGCCAGCCCCACCATAGAGAGCATCAGAGGAACCTTTTTTTTAATATGGCTGTTCGACTCACCAACCACTTTCTGCGCAAATGCCACATTATCATAAACATTCCTGTCCTTCAGTAATCGGAAATCCTGGAAGACAACACCGATATTACGGCGAAACTTCGGCAGCTGCTTATGCTTGATTCTTCCCAAGATCTTCCCATCAATCATGATTGTTCCTTCTGTCGGCTCCAATTCCTTCAAAAGCAACTTAATCAGTGTGGATTTGCCGGATCCGCTGTCACCGACAACAAACACAAACTCTCCATCTTTTATTTCCAGATTAACATCATTCAACGCAGGAATTCCTGCTGAATAGGACTTACTGACATGTTCCAGTTTAATCATTTTATCTCCTTCTAGTAGTCCAATGATTCCATATATTTCATGTACTTGACCACCATGAGCGCAATCTTGAAAGTGATTGCATCTTCAAATACGCGAAGATCCAGTCCAGTACTCTTCTGTAGCTTATCCAGACGATATACCAGCGTATTGCGGTGAATATACAACTGTCTGGATGTTTCTGACACATTAAGATTATTTTCAAAAAATTTATTGATTGTAGACAAAAGCTCCTCGTCAAAATCATCCGGCGATTTACCACCGAAAATTTCCTTGATAAACATTTTACATAACGGGATTGGCAGCTGATAGATCAAACGCCCGATTCCAAGCTGCGAATATGCAATGACATCCTGCTCCTCAAAAAAGATTCTTCCTACGTCGAGCGCCATACGCGCCTCCTTGTAAGAGCGGGACACTTCCTTCAACTCATTTACAATCGTTCCATATGCAACATGAATGTTACAATTTGCATCAGATCTGAACAAATTGATGATAACATCAGCTGTTTTGTTCAAATCATCATACGTTTCATTTTCGCTAAGCTCCTTGACCACAATGATATTTTTCTCGTCTACTGCAGTGACAAAATCCTTTGACTTGCCACCAAAGAGTCCACGAATTTTCTCCAATTCGTTTCCATCCTTCTCCCGATTTGTCTCCACCAAAAATACCACACGGCGGACTTCTGTCTCGATGTGCAGCTTTTTGGCACGATTATAGATATCTACCAAAAGCAAATTATCAAGAATTAAATTCTTAATAAAATTATCTTTGTCAAACCGTTCCTTATATGCCACCAGTAGATTCTGAATCTGAAAAGCAGCAATTTTCCCGATCATATACACATCCTCACTATCCCCATAAGCAAGAAGAATGTACTCAAGCTGATGCTCATCAAAAACTTTAAAGAACTGACATCCATTCATTACCTGACTATCGGCAGGCGAAGCCACAAATGCCTGCGCCGACGTGGTAAACTGCTCCGCATCCGGAAATGTTGCAGCTAAGATTTTCCCCTCGACATCAATCACGCACAAATCTGTCCGTGTAATTCCCTTTAGTCCATCAATTGTATTCTGAAGTATTTGATTGGAAATCATAGATTATTCTCCTTCTCCCCACATTTGCCTTTTGCATAAATACCTCATACTATTTTAATGCATTTCGTCAAAAAAAGAAAGAGGAAATGTGCATTTTTTATGCATTTCCCCTTTATCATTTTCCCAAACTTAGTAATTATTTACTATAATTAGTATCAAAATTCATCGGAATATTCCAAAAATCCCTCTCCGAGAACCTCTCTCGCATCAGATACAATCACAAATGCCCCCGAGTCTTCCTCATTGACAATATCCTTCAGACGCACAATTTCTTTCAAAGAAACAACGCAGTACAATACACACTTATAATCATGTGTATACATACCTCTTGCATCCAATCCAGTCACGCCCCTGTCCAATTCCTCCATCAGCCGCTGTGCCACTTTTTCATGTTCCTTTGTAATAATAAACGCCGCTTTTGAATTTTTAAACCCTTCCAGAAAGGCATCCGATACCTTTGTCAGAACAAAAACGGATACCACCGCATACAAAGTCGGCCGGAGTCCGAATACATACAATCCGACAATCACAACAAGAGCATCCAAAACCTGCATAATCTGCACCACCGAATAATGCCGAAGTTTGGATTGAATCAAAGCTGCAACCATATCTGTCCCACCGGTTGTCGCCCCTGCTCGTAATACCAGACCAAAGCCAATACCTGAAAAAAGCCCTCCAAACAAAGACGCAAGCATGTAATCTCCCCCGGACAAGTCAATCTCGGGAATCACATACAGCCATACCGACAGCATCACTGTTGCAAAAGCAGTCTTTCCGACAAACTTTTTACCAAACCTCACATAGGAATAGAGAAATACCGGAATATTCAAAATCAGGTTGGAAATCCACAATGGAACTCCTCCCTCCACTATCGGGCTCGTCAGGCTCCGAATTACAATGGTAAGCCCTGTAAAGCCCCCGGTTACCAGCCCAATTCTGTCATAGATACATTGAATTGCCACTCCCATCAGTCCTGTTCCCAGAAGAATCAGAACATCCTCTCTCCATATTCGTTTTCCTGTTTCTGACATCCTATACACTTTCCTGATTCTGACTATATTGATTCAGTCGTTTTTCCAGCTTATGTGTACGAATCAGATTGCGGATACCTCCCGCAATGCGATTTTTTGTCTTTTGTACTTGAAATGTTCCAATTCCATACCACAAACCGGCAGAAAGTTTTTCCCGATTTTCCACAAGAAAATGTTCCTGTTTCGGACTTGGCAGAACACTCAGAATTACATCCGGCGTATACGAATTAATCTCATTCACAACCGCATCCACGGCACCCTGACATTCATCCAGTGCTTCCATGCTACTGATTTCACACTTTGGATATCTTTCCCTGATCTGATCAAACATTTGTTGTGTATGTTCCTGAGAATCGCCAATTAAAAAAACCGTCTTACGATTGCGCTCAATCCTCTTCATCATCTCGAAGAAAAAATCATGATGTTCTATTTCATGCTTGCGCTGATAAGAATTTGCACCTACCGCATCCAGTATTCCCGCTTCTGCGATTACCGTATGCTCAACAGTCGTCAGGGCCTCCCTGACTACCTCGTCGCTTTCCACCATCATAAGCGTATCCATATTTACTTCTTCAATGGTATGAAATCCCTTATCAGACATTTTCTGTTCAATTTGCATAATCGTTTCCCGAACCGTATAATTGTCTAATTGGATTCCCGCAATGTCAATCGTCTTAATCATAACTTCCCTAGTATAACAAAAATGCTTTTATTTGGCAATTATCCTTTTGTGCGACAATTCAAAGCAATCTTCGTCATTTTTCTACATTTGAAATGTCAATGCTTTTTTTGCATTTTGACAGATTCTGACAAACTTTATAATTTCTTTACAAAACAATTGTTCGTTTCTGTGTCAAAAACGCCCTGAATATAACCTCACTCTATTGTGGATAACGTGTATAACTTCGTGTATAACTCGACTTTTCAGCATTTTCAGCTTTTAAATTGTGGATAACTTTTTCGTCAAATAATTATTTTTTGTAACCTTTTTGTGCATTTTGTATATTTCCCATTTTTCAACGCAATTTCAAAATGCAGGATTTAAAAATCAATTAATTCATTTTGACTTCTTCCATCACTTCTTCCGTGACTTCTTCAGTCTCAACCTGTTCCGAATCCTCTGGCGGCAACTCCAACCTATCGGTCATCACCTCCAGCACATCGGACAATTCCGTATAGCTGGTGGCTCCCGGTCCCTTATGATACGCACAGATTGCATATTCATATACAGTTTCCGGTTCCACTGAAGCATCCGTGTAGTTCTCGATACTTCCATCGTTCAACTTCATAATTTTCTGGTAAGACTGCTCACCCTTTTTACGCCGATACAGAAGATAACCTCCTGCATTTTCTACCGGCTTCCATTTTACGGTAACGCTTCCGTCTTCATTGGCATCTACAGACAACATCTGTGGAGTCGACATTTGTGTCAGTCCAAAATAATCTGCAATTCCTTTCGCGTCTGCCTTACCTAGTTTTTTGAGTTTTTCCGTACTGCCGAGAAATTTTTTACAGTCACTTACATTACTGATATATGCATGTTCAACAATCAATCCCGGAAATCCCGCCAGCTTACTCTGTTTGATTACACGGTAATAGTCCGCAAGTGATTGATCCGGATAACGGCTTCTCACCTCTGTATTCCGATAACTAATTCCATTGTTTTTGAGACCGCATGCTGCCAATCGACTCTGAATGCACTGCGCCGCGCGCTTTCCCTTACTACTGATATCAGGTTGATAACTTCGATTTGGGTAATAGACGCAGGCACCGCAAACCGAACTGCTGAGCGAAGCATTATTATGCAGGCTGACATACAAATCCGCCTTTCTCTTTTTAGCAAAACGAACACGGTCATCCAGACTAACATACGAATCTGTGGTTCTGGTCAGATAAACCTCCACCCCTGTATACTTCTCCAGTTCCTTTTTGCAAGCCTTTGCAATCGTAAAGTTTATAGTTTTTTCCCGATATGTTTTACCGCTCCATTTTCTGCACGCGCCACCATCTCCACCGCCATGCCCCGGATCCAGAACAATCACGATAGGATCTCCCTGTATCGATGTACTCACCTGACCCAATACGGTACTTCCCGGAATGACATTCACAAGAGTGATGGTCACTGCAAGGAACAACATCAAAATTCTTCTCTTTTGTAATTTCATAAATATCCTAAATTATTTTGCTGTGATTTTTGCAGTTGAAGAATAAGAACCATAATACTGTTCTCCTTCATAGGACTTGTAAGCCCGCACCTTATAAGTATATGCGGTTCCCTTCTTCAGTTTCTTATCGGTATACGTAAGTGTTGTGCTTCCTTTGACCGTTGCCACCTTCTCATATTTCCCAGTTTTGGTATTCAAACGATAAACCTGATATCCGGTGGCTCTTGCCACCTTATTCCATGTCAGCGTTACCATTGAAGACTTTGTTTTTAATTTTAGTCCACCAACCTTCCCCGGCTTGGTTATTGCGGTCTTAATATCAGAATAACTTCCATAATAGTTTGTGCCATTATACGCTTTATATGCACGAATTTTGTATTGATATTCCTTTCCGGTCGACAATCCACTGTCCGTATAAGAAAATGTTGTATTCCCCTTAATCGTTGCAATTCTCTCATACTTTCCAGAATCTGTGTTGAAACGATAAATCCGATACCCACTCGCTCTGGAAACTTTATTCCATGATAATTCAATGGAAGTTGATGACTTTGTTGTAAGCGTAACGCCTCCCGTCTTGGATGGATCTGTCACTGTTGCAAATTCGGATGACGTTGATCCCCAGTAATTTGTCGACGAAAGTTTCCGAAATGCACGAACCTTAAACCGATATTCTGTCGCCGAGGATAACCCACTCACTTCACAGGTAGTCGCACCATCTGTAATATCTTTCAGTTTTACATAGCTGTCACTTTCTTTATCATATTGATAAATCCGATATCCACTGGCTCCCGACACCTGATTCCACGAAAGTACAATCTTCGAAGAAGTCTGTTCATCAGCCATCAGTCCGCCCGCCTTGCCCGGAAGCGTTGTCATCTCAACCGCACTCGAATAACCGCCAAAATAATTTGTACCACCAATTGTCCAATAGCCGCGCACCTTATACTGATAGGTTTTCCCCGCACTCAATCCACTGTCCGTATAGCTCTTCTTGCTGGTAGTTCCAATATGTACATACTTCCCCTGTCCTTCATCATAACGGTACACACGATACTTTGGTGCATCTCCCGCAGCACTCCAACTTAGGCTGATGGAATTGGCAGTGTTTGCAGTCACCTTAAGTCCTGTGGTCTTAATTCCAGTATCTTTATACCAATAATCCACATCAAGGTTTCCTGAATAACCACTCACTTTTGCCACAGAAGAATACTGCCAGAAATCATAGTCATACGGAACATCTGCATATGGTGTACCACTCTTGGAGTTGCTCGTTGTTGTATTGTTGTAACGGGCAATCCATATTCCACAATCATCCAAAGAATCTGTATCTATATAACTCTTAATCCATGCGTATGATGCATAGACACTCGCATCATACCCCGCATCTGTGATTGTATCCGCAAATGCCTGACACACGGCCGTCTCTTTCGACTTAGAAAGTTTTCCTGCAGTCAACCGATTATAGCTTCCCTTTTCCCGGTCAATAACGATTGGCATTGTGACATCCCAGTCATACTGATCAATCAAATCCAATACATATTCAGCCTCTTCCTCTGCCTCCTCTTCCGTCAGTGCCTGTGAAAAAATGTACAGGCCGATATTAATATCATTATCCAGCGCCTCCTGAATATGTGAATCGGCACAGGTATCTTCATACAAAGTACCTTGCGCGTTATCGCGTGATGCCACACGAACAAAGGCAAAATCAATTCCCGCATCATGAATTTTCTCCCAATCTAATGCAGTCTTTGTACTATTCTTTCCGCCAACTCCCTGCCACCATGACACATCAATTCCATTAAGCAGGGTGTAATCTTCATATTCACCTTTATGATAATAAGTAGCATTTGTATAATCCCCATCAGTAGTAAAAGATCCCTCTAAAAAAGCAGGCGTATACGTTGAACTGGTTGCCCGAAGCATTGCCGGCATCGTATAAGTACCTGCCCCCTTTAAAATCAAGCTTTCCAAATCTTTATCATAGGCGGTCTCATCTTCGACACTTTGTCCCATTACTCCGTCCATCTGTGCCTCCGGCACTCCAGCCAAAACCCGTTGGGGGGTCATAACATAAAGTGCTGCCGCCATCACAATTCCTGCACTCATCAATCCTTTTTGCATTAATTTCAAATTTCTTTCCTCCTAAGTAATACTCAACATAATAGTACTTTTTAATCAAGTCCTTGTCAACGTAAATGCCAAGTAAATTTTTTCCAAAACAAAAGGCATAGACCATCTATATGGCCTATGCCTTCCTTATTCATTGTTTATCGTTCTAAAAAATTCTTCTGACTGCAAGAATCGTTCTGTAGTTTGCCGGAGAGGTAAGCTTAATACCATCTCTTCGATTACTTGCATGAACAATTGTATTGTTACCAACATAGATACCAACATGTCCACTGTAGCAAACGATATCTCCCGGCTGCATCTCAGATGTGCTCACGCCATATCCGACACTTCTTAAAGCACTTGAACTGTGTGGAAGGCTCACACCAAACTGCGCATATACAGCCATTACAAAACCGGAACAATCGGTACCATTTGTCAAACTTGATCCACCATATACATACGGATTTCCGACAAACTGGCATGCATAACTTGCGACTGCGGCTCCTGTTGAACCAGTCGGCGGTGTATAAGAAGAATCACTATTTCCCGATGAACTACTGTTAGAAGAACTACTGCTTGAAGACGAAGAACTATTATTCTGCTCTGCCTTCTGCGCTGCTGCTTCAGCAGCCTTACGCTCTTCCTCTTCCTTTTTCAGGCGGGCAGCTTCTTCCTCAGCCGACTCTGCGTATGTGTACTCCGTGGACAATGTCACATAATCAGCTGATACATATCCATCTCCTTCATCCACAGACACTCCAACCCATCCGTCAACAGACTCATCAATGACGGTCAAATCATCTCCTCCAGGCACTAAGGAAATAACCTCAGCTTTCTTCGAAGACTTCTTACGAACCTTCAGTGTCTCTGTTGTAACAAGAGCTACTCTGCGTCCAACGCTCTTCGCAAGCTCCTCATCTCCAACTTTTACATAATCACTCTTTACATAGCCGATAACCGATCCGGACTTGATTTTGTACCAATCCCCCTTCTTGCCAATTACCGTACCTACATTATTCTTATATAGCTTACCAATGGACTTACTGTCTTTCGAAGCTTTCTTACGAACATTAACGTAATCATTTACTGTTGCAACAGCAATATCCTCATATTCTGACTTTACCACCGGAGTCTCATTCTCTGTAACCTTCGGCTGCGCACTGGCTACCGTAGCCTCATCTTCGACCAATGCCGCGCACTGGCTCATTGCAAGAGAGATGCCCGCTGTCGGTGCAGCAGATGATGTTGCAATATTCGATGTATAACTGGTAATTCCTGCCGTTGGAGCTGCCTCAACACCAACTGTAAAACTACCAACTGTCATTACCCCAACCAGACCACACGCGATTAATCTCAATACCGCTTTACGCTTCATTTTCTCCTCCAATATCGTGCAATACATTTATTACAAAGTTGTTACAAATGTTACGATGCTATTATAGCAAAGCTACGTATATGTGTCAACCCCAATTTCTTGTGGTAAACCCTTCCTTTTCCTTGATTTTACCACATTTTTATGGCATAATATGTGTAGCTAGTCAATAGGTACTACAAACAATTTTAAGGGAGGTGTATCCATATGGACATTGCAAATATCAGTTCCGCTCTCAGCGCTGTCAATGCATCTGATCCAGGATCACTTGCGAGTGCTGTCAGTCTAAAGATGCTTGACAATTCGTTAGACACCAACGCAGCCTTAAGCGAAAGCCTTACCAAGATGATGGAGAATTCGGTATATCCCAATCTGGGAGGCAATATTGACGTTTCTGTTTAAAAAATACCTTTCCGCTCACCGGAAAGGTATTTTTGCTTTTTATTTGGTTGCAACCGCCTCAATTTCAAGCATGACATCCTTTGGAAGCCTTGCCACCTCAACACAGCTTCTTGCTGGATATGGAGCCGGGAAAAATTGTGCATACACCTCATTGATTGCGCCAAAATCATTCATTTCTTTGATAAACACCGTTGTCTTTACCACCTTTTCCATACCAGTTCCAGCCGCAGCAAGCAAATTTGCCAGATTCTCAAAAGCCTGTTTTGCCTGTGCGACCGACCCTTCCGGGATCTCACCGGTGGATGGGACAACCGGAATAATCCCAGAGGTATAAACCATTTGATTCACCTCAATCGCCTGCGAGTATGGTCCAATTGCCGCTGGTGCTTTGTCTGTACTAATTACATTCTTCATTCGCTATAACCTCTTTTCTTCCATCATAAAAACTTTCACTTCATTATACTGTGTTTTTACGTATTTTTCCATCATTAAGTGTGATTTTTCTTTCTTTATACAAACGTCCAATTGCCCTCTTAAATGCTGCCTTACTCAATCCTGTTTCCCGTCTGATTACTTCCGGACTCGCTTTTTCCGTAAATGGTAAAATTCCTGCATACGAATCCAAAATCTGCAATAGCTTTTTAGCATCAGAATCCATCTGCACATAAGCCTTTTCCCGCAGTGTCAGATCAAGCTTTCCATCCGGTTTTACAGAAGTAATTTTTGCCTCTATCACATCACCAATCCTAAGAAAACTATGATCTTCAGAATTTGGGATACGTGCAGAGTATTGATCATCCACCGCTACAAATGCTCCAAAATTATCTGAGAACTCATAAACCCTTCCGCTCACCAACTCCCCCTGCTTATATGGAGAATCTTTTGACAGAAGCTCATACAGTCCCCTCATACTTGCACAAAGTCTATTGCTCTTGTCAATGTAGAGTGTAACTAAAATCTCATCCCCCTCTTCTACATGTCCAATCATCTCTCTATACGGAAGAAACAGATCCTTTTCCAGGCCCCAGTCAAGAAAAGCTCCGATTTTCCCAATCTCCCGGACTAAAAGAGGCGCATATTGTCCAAGTGTCAATTTCGGTTGGTTAATCGTTGCAATCAGACGATCTTTAGAATCCTTGTATATAAAAACACGGATTTTCTCCCCAATAGCAGCATCCGCAGGCACCTGTCTGGCTGGCAAAAGAACATAATCCTCGCCGGTCATGCTCTCTGCAAGATACATTCCAAAATTCACTTTTTTCCTATAATATAGTTCCTGATATTCACCTAATTTCATTCTTGTTACTCCACAGTTTCTATTTTTGAATAAACTCTATTA
The DNA here is from genome assembly GCA_022775045.1 of Agathobacter sp. Taxonomy (GTDB): domain Bacteria; phylum Bacillota; class Clostridia; order Lachnospirales; family Lachnospiraceae; genus Roseburia. Next base: position 77,153 of record JALFLB010000060.1, read on the forward strand.
CAGCATCCGGTGTTCGGTCCTCTGCGCACAGTGCTACAATGACTTGTCCGTCTATCCTGCTCACCCTCGGTGTCAGCCTCTCCCCCTGCACAGCTGCTTTCCGATATTCCACCCGTATCTCATCTGCCTGAAACGCTTCCGGCAGATACCCCAATGCCACCTGCACATAACGGCTATTATTCATATGAAGATTGGTATCAATAAAATAGGAAGGCACAACAAAAGGAGTTCTCTCCTCAAAATAATCTGGCAATGCAATCTTGCGCGAACTGCACTCCATTGGCAATTGCGGCTCCAGTCCGTATCTTTCCGCCATCTCCTGCGGAACGCGAACCGGACGACCTGTCTCTACATCCACAAGCACCCACACAGAGTTTGCATATGCCAAACGTTTCCCCTCTTCATCCTTCATCGCAAAGTTACGATATCCATAAAATCCTTTCATGTCATACGGCCAGGTCTGTATCGTAATATGTTCCGCCAAATGAGGCATTCGATCCACGCAGATCTGCCATGAAGACAGTACCCATGCGATATGATTCTTCGCCAAATAGTCTACACTCAGATTCACTTCTTCTGAATGAAATACGCTGCAGTCCTGAAAATAATCCATCAACGCCAGCCATGTCAATTGTCCTTTTGAATCTACTTCACTATACCGTACCCTGCTGTCAAATTCAAACATTCCTTTTCTCCATCCGCCTAAAGCTATAAATTCTTTTCGATAATTTCAAGCAGCTCCTTTATTTTCTTTGCAACCAGCAGAACTTCCACACTGCAAATGATTATGATCAGTTTCTCCTCCCCAAAACAATGTTTCTGCCCTCATTTTATGTTGTATCGAACAATTTTATAGTAACACCTGCCTACAATAAAATCAATATCTTCTCCCTTGAAATCACAGGCTTTGCAACACAAAAACCCCGGCAGATTTCTCTGCCGAGGCTTATCTTAGCTGGCCCACCAGGATTCGAACCTGGAAATGACGGAGTCAGAGTCCGTTGCCTTACCATTTGGCGATGGGCCAATGTCGTTTCAACAAATGATATTATATATGGGGTTGGCCTTTCTGTCAACCCCATATTCAAAATTTTTTAAAATATTTGAACTTCTTTGTCAATTACCGCATAAACAGTATCTTCTCCCCATTCCATTTCTGCACAGCCGTTTGTCTGCTCCGTAATTTCTTTTACAATCTCCTGTTTTTGCTCTAACGGGATCAAAACTGTAATCGCAACATCTGCTCCATACTCCGTGTTCAAAATTGCCGTCTGACGTTGAGCAAACAAATACTGAAGTTTTCCCAACCCATTATAATCTACATGGATCAATAGTTTAATGCCCTGCCGCTTCTCGATAATTACAGACGCAGCCAGCCCAGCCTGCGTTGCCGCCTGGTATGCCCGAACCAATCCCCCGGTACCAAGCAGAACCCCTCCAAAATACCGGGTCACCACCACAGCAACATTCGTAATTTTTTCACGCAGCAACACATCCAGCATCGGACGTCCTGCTGTCTGAGCCGGTTCCCCGTCATCGGAACAACGGGTCAACTCCTGCCGACTACCAATTACAAATGCCGAACAGTTATGTCTGGCATCCCAATATTTTTTCTTCATCTCATTGATAAAGGCAACCGCTTCCTCCTCCTTTTCCACTGGGCGGACAGTCGCAATAAAACGCGATTTTTTCTCGACAATCTCACCCTCCCCACCGGTATAGACAACTCGGTATCCCTTATTCTCCATATATATCTCCTCGTTACTTATTCGCCATCTTTATTTCAGCAATCCCAAATTCCAGTAACCCATCTCCAAATCCCAAAAATTGTAATTACAGGATCTGACTTGTCTACCGGATTCTCTTCTTCTCCAGCTCCCGGGTCATCTTCCCCCGGTTTCTGTTCCTCCGGCTCATTCGGCTCTTCCGGTTCTTCCGATTCCTCCGGTTCCTCAGGCTCCTCAGGCTCATAATTTTCATCATGGACGGAACATACCTTTTCCAGGAATTCTTCCGACACGCTGTATGAGGAATCTGCTGTTCCTGCCGCAGCTCCTACAATGAATACCTTCGTCTCCACCTGGTCCTTCGGACAATACTTTCCTGCAATTTCTCCTGATTCTTTGCATATCTTCAGTGCAACATGATGATCGCATTTCTTTGCCGGCACTGTTCCTTTTGCAAAATATTCGGTATAATTCTGCGATCCTCTTGGATCATGATCGCACACGCCAGACTCTGGCAGCAATCCTGACTTTTTGCAAACCGTTGCCCTTGTGATTCCGGCAGGTACTTCAAAATCTTTCGCCTCAAGATTGTCATGAATCCGTTTCATTACAGATCGCCACAAATTCTTCGGATAAGAAGTTGTACTTCCCAACTGCTTGGAATTATCATCATATCCCCCCCATACAACACAGGTATAGTACGGTGTATAGCCGGCAAACAACGCATCTCTATTAGCCGTCGTCGTTCCAGACTTGCCAGCCTGCGCCATCCCTGCGCCAAAATAGGCACGGGTGCCTGTTCCGGAAGTCATAACATCCTTCATGGCATCTGTCAGCAGCCATGCCGTCTCTTCCTGAAGCACTCTGTGACGATCCTTTGTTTCCGTGTTATCCAAAATTACATTTCCGTCGTGATCGAGAACCTGTGTATAGAAACTCGGTTCAATATACTCTCCTTCATTTGCGATTGTTGCATAAGCCGCTGTCAATTCCAGATTTGTCACACCCTGTGTCAATCCTCCCAGCGATAGTCCAAGATTCTTATCACTGTCCGTCAAAGTCGTAAAACCAAAATCCTGTGCATACTCATATCCCAGATCAACACCTATATCCTGCAGTGTCTTAACGGTCACAATGTTAATGGAATTCGTAATCGCGGTACGAATATTTGTAAATCCACGATAGCTATGATCATAATTGTTATATGTCTTACTTCCTACCGAGAATGGTGCATCATCCTGCACGGAGGCTAATGTTTTCCCTCCGGCATCCAACGCCGGCGCATAACAGGCAATCACCTTAAACGTAGACCCCGGCTGCCGACATGTCTTTGTTGCCCGGTTCCATGTCCGGTTTCCCGCCTTATCACCTCTTCCACCAACAATCGCCTTTACTTCCCCTGTTGACTGGTCCATAATCGTCATTGCAATCTGAGGCTGCATGGTAATAAAGATATATTCAGAATCTTCTACCAGCTTGTCCCCCTTTTTAAGGACGTCTTTTTCGTATTGCGCAAGTGCCTCGCGGCACTCTTCCTCTGAGCTAAAATTAATCGAATAATCCTGATTGTGATTCTTTTCTTTATAATAAGAAAGCATTGTCTGATTGGTATAGGTCTTTACCGTTCCATCTTTCTTCTTCACCTGAAACGAGAGAAAAAACGAATATTTTGTACCTGCCACATAATTATCCGGATTCATTGCCTCCTCGTCACAAATCTCCTGTATTGTGAGATCCTGTGTTGATTTAATCGTGAGTCCTCCCTGGTAGATTGCCTTATAGGCATCACTTTCTGAATATCCTTTCACATTCACCAGATCATCAAAAACATCATCGATCACAGCATCCACAAAATAAGTATTCATAGATGAGGTAATAACATCATTATGCTCCGAAATCCGGTCGTAAACATTATCGGCCAATGCTTCCTCATACTCTTCCTGCGAGATATATCCCTGTTCCTTCATGGCGTCCAGCACTGCCTGTCTGCGCCCTGCATTCGCTTTCGGATGCAAAATAGGATTATATCCGGAAGGATTCTTGGTGATTCCCGCAATAACTGTGCACTCGGAAAGTGTCAGTTCCGATACATCCTTTCCGAAATATCGCTGTGCTGCCGCTTCCACCCCCAGGGTATTGCTTCCAAGATTAATGGAATTGAGATAATTTTCCAGAATCCACCCCTTATCATTTACCTTTTTTTCAAGTTCAACCGCAATATACATCTCCTGAATTTTACGCTTCACCTGTCTTTCCATTTTTTCGAGTTTAGAGATCTCTCCAACATTCTCATTCGCCCACTGCTCAGACAGAACGTTATTCTTAATCAACTGCTGCGTAATTGTACTTGCGCCCTGACTGAAATCCATTGATTTAATATCTGCAACCAGTGCACGTGCAATTCCTTTCAGATCAATTCCGTTATGTTCATAAAAACGGGCATCCTCAATTGCAACAACCGCATGCTGCAAATCTTCCGGAATCTCATCTAATGTCACGTACTGTCGATTCGATCCTTCTGCCACAAGTGTTGCAATCTCATCCCCATCACTAGAGAGTACCGTTGTAGAATATCCGGTCGGTATCACATCCATTTCTGATATATCCGGCGCCGATTCCAAAATGCCCTTCACAGCGCCTGCCACTGTGCTCACTCCGACTATTCCTGCCACAAGAATACTGATCAAAAGTAATTGTCCCAATATAACTCCACATTTTTTGCGGATTTTGGTCGATTTCGCGTCAATCTTATGTTCCCGACGCCGAATCGCATTTTTCCCGTAATTCATATAAGCCCCCTATCCTGAAACAATAGCTCAATTTATTATATCAAAAAAATCTCATAATAGGAATACTTATTTATCGACAAATACAGACAGCAAAACCCCTGGCCAAATGCCAGGGGCTTGCTGTTGATGTATACTAAAACTAAGGGGATTAGATTAACGAATCTAATCATTAGATTCGTTCAATCCTATTCAACATCCTGTAATGCTGCCACATCTTCTTCACCGGTACGAATCTTGACAACCTTTGCCACATCGTATACGAAAATCTTACCATCTCCGATATGTCCGGTATAGAGTGCCTTCTTAGCAGCCTCCACAACACTTTCTACAGGAATCTTGCTGACAACAACTTCAACTTTAATCTTCGGAAGTAAGGTTGCATCCACTTCAGCACCACGATAGCGCTCGCCGGATCCCTTCTGGACACCACAACCCATGACCTGTGTACAAGTCATACCGGTTACTCCCAAATCGTTCATTGCCTTCTTTAAATGATCGTATCTGGACAGCTTTGCAACAATGACAACCTTGTAAATACCAGTTGCATCATGCGGTACAGCAGAAACCACCTTGACCGCTGCATCCTTCTTTGCCTGAGATGCATCTGCATACTCTGGCGTACCAAGATCTGTATTTTCATTAACATCCATTGTCATTGTATTGGATACATCCATAATAGAGAATCCTGAGTATGCAGAAGCAAGACCATGCTCCATTGCATCAAGACCAACAATCTCCTCTTCCTCTGTAACACGAAGACCAACAGTTGCTTTGATAATCAGGAATGTAACAGTAATAGTTACTGCAGTCCATGCTGCTACAGTAAGAATACCAAGGCACTGCTTGCCTAATAATGAGAAACCGCCACCATAAAAAAGACCAACCAGGGAATCATTTCCAGGAGCAGATGTTGTTGCAAATAAACCAACGGCAAAGGTACCCCAGATACCATTTAAGCAGTGTACTGCTACGGCACCAACCGGATCGTCAATATGAAGTACATTATCCAAAAGCCATACACCAAATACAACTAATACGCCTGCTACCGCACCAATCACAATTGCGCCTGTGGCATCTGTCACGTCACAAGGAGCTGTAATTGCTACAAGTCCTGCCAAAGATGCATTCAAACACATAGAAACATCCGGCTTACCATACTTAATCCATGTAAATACCATGCAGACAACTGTTGCAACTGCAGGAGCGATTGTTGTTGTTACAAAGATAGACCCCAACTGCTCGACAGATGTTGCAGCCGCACCGTTGAATCCATACCAGCCTAACCACAGAATAAATACACCAAGTGCGCCAAGCGGGAGACTGTGTCCCGGGAATGCGTTAACCTTAACGATCTTACCGCTCTTATCCTTTGTAAACTTACCGATACGCGGTCCAAGAATTTTTGCACCAATCAGTGCTGAAATACCACCAACCATATGAATTGCGCAGGAACCTGCAAAATCATGGAAGCCAAGCTGTGCTAACCATCCGCCGCCCCAGATCCAGTGTGCCTCAATCGGATAAATCAACGCGGAAATAATTCCAGAATAAATACAGTAGGATAAGAACTTGGTTCTCTCAGCCATAGCGCCGGATACAATCGTTGCTGTGGTTGCACAGAATACTAAGTTAAATACAAATCCGGACCAGTCAAAACTTCCATAGGAAGTAAAAAGATCAAATCCAGGTTTTCCGATAAATCCAAGTACATCCTCTCCCAGAAGGAATGAAAAACCAATTAAAATAAATACAACAGTACCGATACAAAAATCCATAAGATTTTTCATGATGATATTACCGGCATTTTTGGCTCTTGTAAAGCCTGTCTCTACCATTGCAAATCCGGCCTGCATCCAGAATACCAGTGCAGCGCCGATTAAGAACCATACGCTAAATGTTTCACTCATAACTATATCCTCCTTCTCATAAAAAAAACGACACTTCCCCAAAATCCACAGCTTCGTGGCTCAAGAAAATGTCGTTCTTTTTTATACTGAAAATGTTTGTAAATAGTGATTATATACTATACTTCAAAAATCAAATCCCCGTATGATGGCATTGGCCATACATCCTTATCCACGATCATTTCAAGCTGATCAACCGGGGCACGGAGTGCATCCATAGCTGCCTTTACCTCATCTCTGTAGTAAACAGCCTGCTCTCTGCCTTCTCCCATCTCGCCGCCCTTCTCTGTTACTTCTGTAAGCTTTCTCAGCGCGTTCTGTGCCTCTGCAAGAAGTGCAGAACACTTTGTAAGAAGTTCCGTCTGAACACTCACATCCGCCTCAGCGCATGCAGTCTTTACAGTCGTAAGAGACTCACCAAGAGAAGTTACATACTTGATAACAGCCGGAATAATCTGCTTTCCAGCAATATCAATCATTGCCTTAGCTTCAATATTGATGGTCTTTGCATAGGTCTCATACTCGATTTCCACACGGGATGCAAGCTCTGCCTGTGTAAATACACCGAACTTCTCAAATGCAGCAACTGACTCCGGAGCAATATATGCCGGAATTGCATCAACCATGGATTTAATATTCGGAAGGCCACGCTTTGCAGCTTCCTCTACCCACTCATCGGAATAACCGTTTCCGTTGAATACAACTCTCTGATGCTCGTTTGCATAAGTCTTAATCAAATCATGTACCGCAAGTTCGAAATCATCTGCCTTCTCAAGAATATCACACGCATCAGAAAATGCCTCTGCAACAATTGTATTCAACACAATATTTGCCTGTGCAACAGAATCCTGTGAACCAACCATACGGAACTCAAATTTATTACCTGTGAACGCAAACGGCGATGTACGGTTACGATCGGTTGCATCCTTCATGAAATCCGGAAGGGTCTTAACACCAGTCTCAAGCTTTTCACCCTTTAAACTGTGTGTTGCTGTACCAGTGCTAATCAGCTGTGTCAACACATCGCCAAGCTGCTCACCAAGATATACGGAAAGGATTGCAGGCGGAGCCTCATTTGCTCCTAATCTGTGATCATTTCCAACATCGGCTGCTGATGCGCGAAGCAAGGCTGCATGCTCATCAATCGCCTTTAAGATACAGGTCAGAACCAGTAAAAACTGTACATTCTCATGTGGTGTCGCACCCGGATCCAGAAGATTGATTCCATCATCTGTTGTGATGGACCAGTTGTTGTGCTTACCAGAACCATTGACGCCTGCAAATGGTTTCTCATGAAGCAGGCACTGCAGTCCGTGACGTCCGGCAACCTTCTTTAATGTCTCCATAATCAACTGGTTGTTATCTACTGCCACATTACATTCTGCATAAATCGGAGCCAGCTCATGCTGTGCCGGAGCAACCTCATTGTGCTGTGTCTTTGCAGATACCCCGAGTTTCCAGAGTTCCTTATTTACATCTTTCATGTACGCTGCAATTCTCTCACGAATTGCACCAAAGTAATGATCATCCATCTCCTGTCCTTTAGGAGGCATTGCTCCGAACAAAGTACGTCCTGTGAAGATCAGATCCTTACGCTGTAAGTACTTCTCACGGTCTACGATAAAATATTCCTGCTCCGGTCCAACCGAAGGTGTTACCTTCTTAGAAGTTGTGTTACCAAATAATCTCAGTAACCGGAGAGCCTGATCATTAATTGCTTCCATGGAACGAAGAAGAGGTGTCTTCTGATCCAACGCTTCACCTGTGTAGGAACAGAAAGCAGTCGGGATACAAAGTGTTGCACCGGCAGCATCCTGACGAACAAAGGCCGGTGATGTACAATCCCATGCTGTATAGCCTCTTGCCTCAAATGTAGCACGAAGTCCACCCGACGGGAAAGAAGAAGCATCCGGCTCGCCTTTGATTAATTCCTTACCAGAAAAGCTCATCAGTACCTTACCGTTGGACATCGGGGCGGTAATAAAGGAATCATGCTTCTCAGCAGTAACACCTGTCAATGGCTGGAACCAATGGGTATAATGAGTTGCGCCCTTCTCAATTGCCCATTCCTTCATCTCATGTGCAATCACATCAGCGGTCTCAAGGTCGAGGTCTTTTCCCTCATCCATGACTTCATGAAGCTTTTTGTAAACTTTTTTCGGAAGACGTTCCTGCATCACTGCGTCATTGAATACGTTCTCTCCGAAAATGTCTGCAACGTTAAAATAATCACTCATTTTCACAACATCCTTTCTTCAACAATCAAATCCCCTTGATTGTAATCTTATTTTTCATGTGGGCTTTTTACTAAAAAAGGGCATTCCAAGCCTAGTTGGAACGCCCTCGTTCAAGTCTCACATTATTTCTGAAATTAAGATACAACTTTTCAAGCAAAAATGCAAGCATTTTTTTAAAAAACTTTATTTTTTATTCAGCCTTACCTACAGAACCAAATAATTCCATCTTCTCCTTAACGGTTGCCTTAATTGCTTCAGCCCCCGGAGCAAGCAGCTTACGAGGATCAAATCCCTTACCTTCTAAGTCCTTACCAGCCTCAATATACTTACGTGTAGCATCTGCAAAAGATAACTGGCACTCTGTGTTTACATTAATCTTTGCAACACCAAGAGAAATTGCCTTCTTAATCATATCCTCAGGAATACCTGTACCACCATGAAGGACTAACGGCATAACACCAGTCTTAGCCTGAACGGCATCAAGTGTCTCAAAGCTCAGTCCTGCCCAATTCTCCGGATACTTTCCATGAATGTTACCGATTCCTGCTGCAAGCATATCAACACCAAGGTCAGCGATTGCCTTACACTCATTCGGATCTGCGCACTCACCCATTCCGACAACACCATCTTCCTCACCGCCGATGGAACCAACCTCAGCCTCGATAGACATACCCATTGCATGGGCAACATTGACAAGCTCAGTTGTCTTAGCGATATTCTCTTCGATCGGATAATGAGATCCGTCAAACATGATGGATGTGAAGCCAGCCTTAATACACTTGTAGCATCCTTCATATGTTCCATGATCTAAGTGAAGTGCTACAGGAACTGTGATTCCAAGCTCTTCATCCATAGCCTTAACCATAGCAGCCACAGTCTTAAAACCGGTCATGTACTTACCTGCGCCCTCAGATACACCAAGGATTACAGGGCTCTTAAGCTCCTGCGCAGTAAGAAGAATAGACTTTGTCCACTCTAAGTTATTGATGTTGAACTGACCAACTGCATAGTGGCCTGCTTTTGCTTTCTTAAGCATTTCTGTTGCAGATACTAACATTTCAATTTCCTCCTAATCATAAGTTATCTAGATTATATTACATTCTCTGTAAAAAATAAAGTTAAAACTTTAACAAAATATTGAAACCTTCTGTTTGAGATTTCGGATGATTACTTTCTCATGTTCACCGCCGAACTCCCCGTCCAGCGTCCATGCCACCTTTTCCTTTGCTGTGATATGCACCTCATCGGTCTTGAATGAATAAATCAGATCCGAATCATCAATCAGATTTGTCAGGCATGCAAGAATCTCATTTAGTTCAATCGGATTCTTTGGTTTCTTAATCAGGCATACTTCGAACACCCCGTCATCCAGCTTGACATCGCTTCCTGTCATTCCCTTAAAGCCCCCGACGGATATCGAATTTGTAATCATGCCATACACGAATTCATCCTGAAACATTTGTCCCTCATATTCCACCAGCATACGGAACGACGGGATATCATGAAGTGACTTCATCCCCTCCATAATATAGGCCACATGGCCAAAAATATTCTTCAGTTGCTGCGAGGTCTTGTAAGACACCTCGGTAAACAGCCCGAATGCAGCCACATAAACAAAGGTATCCGAATTAAATTCCCCGATATCACACGGAAAAGGATTCCCCCCCACCGCTGCCTCTGCTGCTTTTACCATATCCTTTGGAATTCCTAAAGAGTTAGCAAAATCGTTGGTACTTCCCGCCGGAATATAACCGATTGGGATGTCCAGTTTAGCCTGCATCAGCCCTGTCATAACTTCGTCCAAGGTTCCGTCTCCACCACTGCATATGATGCGGTCATAACCCGCACCATCTTCGATTACTTTTCTCGTCGCATCTGCCTGAGCCTGTGTGGTATAAATGGTCACTTCAAAATCCGCTTTGACCATCGTATCTATGATATCCATCAGATGGTTTTTAATCTGACCCTTTCCTGAATGTGGATTAAAAATAAATAATAACTTTTGACTCATATGTATCAGTTCCTCATCCTTCACAGTTTTTCTGCAATCTCTGCAAGCTTACGCAACCGGTGGTTTACCCCGGATTTTCCCACCGGTGGATCCAGATACGTCCCAAGCTCTTTTAAGGTTGCTTCCGGATGCTCCAGGCGAACCTGTGCCATCTCAGCCAATATATTCGGCAATTGTTCAAAGCCAATAGTACTCTGAATCCGTTTGATATCCTCCATCTGTTTGACAGCTGCATTGACGGTCTTATGAATATTTGCCGTCTCACAATTTACTTTACGATTAACAGAATTCCGCATTTCCTTTAGTATGCGCACATTTTCCAAATTCATAAGCGAGACATATGCTTCCATCACATTCAGCATATCTACAATTTGAGAACCTTCCTTCAAATAAATCACATAGCGTTCCTTGCGTTCCACAATCTTGGCCTCTGCCTCAAAGCCCGCCATCAGTTCCTGCAGCTGCAAAGCCTGATCCATCGTTCTACAGACAATCTCAAAATGGTAAGATTTATTCGGATTGCTGATGGATCCCGCCGCCATAAATGCCCCCCGTATGAATGCTCTCTTGCAACAGGTCTGTTGCACCAGCAGACCGTCTGCCCGACGTTCATTCAGAGGAATCCCCATAAAATTCTCCCCATCCCAGCGAAGAGCAGCAAGTATCTTAGCCGCCTGCCGTCCGTCCATCTCCGTCGAAGCTGTAATTCCAAATGCCTTTTGAAGCAAAATTTCATATTTTTCATACAAAAGCATATTATCGGTTGCAAGTGTCACTGCGCCACTCTCAGCATTCAGGCTTCCCTCCAGTTCCAGCATTCCCGCAAGTTCTGCGAGCTGACAGTGACGGCTTTTACTGTACTGTCTCGCCAATTCTTCCTTCACATCACTAGAAAAAGACATCCTACTTTCCTCTCAGCGCATCTTTCCCAATGTCCCGATGCTCAATTTTCAGTCCATACTCCCGGTTTTCTTTCTCATTCAGACGCTTATATAATTCATTTGCAAGGGTAACGGAACGATGTTTTCCCCCCGTACATCCAATGGAAATTACCAGCTGGTTCTTGCCTTCTGAAATATAGTGTGGAATCAAAAATTCCACCATATCCTCTAACTTATCGAGAAATTCTTTTGCCTCATCGAACTGCATCACATACTGTTGGATTTCCACATCATTTCCTGTCTTAGGACGAAGTCCTTCCAAATAGTACGGATTCGGCAGAAAACGCACATCCATCACTATATCAGAATCTGCCGGAATCCCATATTTGAATCCAAAAGAAAGAATCGTCACAAACAGACTGTTAAATTGTTCATCCTGCACAAAAATCTTCTCCAGTTCTGCCTTCAGTTCACGCGTCAGAAGCCGGCTGGTATCAATAATATAATCTGCCTCTTTTTTCAGGAATTCCAGCTTTTTACGCTCCATCTCAATCCCTTTATCCACACGCTCTCCCGGTGCGAGCGGATGATTGCGTCTTGTTTCTTTGTAGCGCTTGACAAGCACGCGATCCTCTGCATCCAGAAACAGGACCTCATATTTGACATCTTTCTGACGAAGAATCTCCAGCATTCCCTCAACTGTATCCAATCGTTCCCCGCTTCGCGCATCAATGCCAATCGCGATATTTTTCATCTGTGTATCAAAATTGGTTGTAAAATCGACCAGCTTATCAAGAAGAGGAATTGGAAGATTATCAATACAGAAAAATCCCATATCTTCCATCATCTTCATTGCGGTACTCTTACCCGCTCCCGACATGCCTGTCACAATTACAAAACGCATTCTTTCCCTCCTCTTCCTTTCAAAAGTCCAGTACGAAATCCCTGTCTCTTCACCGGTCACCTGCCAGCTTTACCTCTGGCTCTAATTTCACGCCGAATTTTTCAAAAACCTTTTTCTGTACATCTTCCATCAGCTGCAATACATCTGCCGCCGTTGCCCCACCACGGTTGATGACAAATCCGCAGTGTTTCTCGGATACCTGCGCGCCTCCAACCCTATAGCCGGAAAGTCCTGCATCCATAATCAGTTTCCCTGCAAAATATCCTTCCGGTCGCTTAAATGTACTTCCCGCACTCGGATATTCCAAAGGCTGCTTTTCCATGCGGCGTTGCCGAAGATCCGCCATCGCTGCACGTATTTCTTTCTCCGGCTTCTCAGTCAGCAAAAACTGCGCTTCCAAAACCACGTAATTATTCTCTGGAATACAACTGTGGCGATAACCAAGATTCAGTTCCTCCACCGAAAGTATTTTTTCCTCACAGTCTTCCGTCAGAACTTTCACTTTTTGCAGGATATCCTTTATCTCTCCCCCATAGGCTCCGGCATTCATCGTCACTGCGCCACCGACACTTCCCGGAATTCCGGCAGCGAACTCCATTCCTCCAAGTCCTGCAGATGCTGCAGCATTTGCTGCCTGTGACAACAACGCCCCCGCTCCCGCTATAAGTGTATTTCCTCGCACCTCGATATCGCACATTCCCGCGCCCACTTCCAACACAAGACCGCGGATTCCGCCATCACCTACAAGAAGATTGCTTCCGTTACCAATGACCGTGACCGTTATTCCATACTCTTTTGCCAATGTAAGAATTCCGACCACTTCCACAGCTTTTGGTGATACAAAAAGTTCTGCTGGTCCTCCGATTCGAAACGTTGTATGCTTACTCATTGGTTCTTCTCTTTTTATCTCCAGATTTGGAAATTTATCTTTCAGTTTTTCTATAAACTGCGTCATTATGCCTCCTTCAAAAACGCAACATAGCCCTGCAGCGCCTCATACAAATCGACCTTGCTGATAATTTCCCACGGTGCATGCATATTTAACACTGCAACGCCACTGTCAATCACACACATTCCATAATTTGCAAGAATATAAGCGATTGTTCCACCGCCGCCCTGATCCACTTTTCCAAGCTCTGCGGTCTGAAAAGCAATCCCATTCTTATCCATAATGTTGCGCAGCTTCGCAATGTACTCTGCATTGGCATCATTGGAACCGGATTTACCACGTGCGCCTGTATACTTATTAAATACAAGGCCCTTACCCAAATATGCGCAGTTGCGTTTTTCCATCACAGACGGATAATTAGGATCAAAAGCCGCCGACACATCTGATGAGAGAACTTTCGAATTCTTAAGTGCACGGCGCAGTTCAAGCTCTGTATATTCTCCAGTCAGATTCATAACTTCTGCCACACAGTCTTCAAAAAAACGGGACTGCATTCCTGTTGCCCCAACACTTCCGATTTCCTCTTTGTCTACCAAAAGACATACACTGGTATGCTCAGGGTTCTCCACTCGAAGAATTGCTTCAAAGGACGGATAAGCGCACACGCGGTCATCATGCCCATATCCCATAATCATGCTACGGTCAAAACCATAATCCCTGGCCTCGCCAGCAGGAACCACCTCTATTTCTGCAGAAAGAAAATCGTCTTCCTCAATTTCATACTCCTCTGTAAGGATATTCAGGATATTTGCCTTAACACATTCTTTTGTTTCCTTCTTTCCTTCCTCATCCTCCGCTTCTGCAGGAATACTTCCAATCAAAAGGTCTAGATTTTCACCCTCAATCACTTTTGATGCCTTTTTCTCCATCTGCTCTCCTGACAGATGCACAAGCAGATCACTCACGCCAAACACCGGATCCTGCGGCTTATCACCAATATTCACTGTCACCGTTGTTCCATCCTTTTTACAGATAACTCCATGAAGTGCAAGAGGCAGGGTAACCCACTGATACTTTTTAACCCCTCCGTAATAATGGGTATCCAGCATTGCCAGCCCCGTATCCTCATACAGCGGAACCTGTTTTAAATCCAGGCGCGGAGAATCAATGTGTGCACCCAGAATATTCATGCCCGTCGCCATCGGCTTCTGTCCCACAACGAATAGAGCCAGCCCCTTTCCCATATTGCATGCAACCAACTTATCTCCGGCCTTTATTGTTCTGTTCAAGCGAATCGCCTCATCCAGATCAATAAAACCGGCTTTCCGTGCCTTTTGATAGAAAGCTTCCGTGCACTCCCGCTCCGTCTTACAGCAGGAAAGAAATCTGCGGTACTCCTCTGCAAACGCAAACACTTCATCCCTTTTCTTACCCTGTGGATATTTCTCCCATGCACACTTTTTGTCCATTTATTCGTCCTCATCCCTGTTTTTTGTCATATTTTCCTGTACCCTGCGGTACAGCTCCTGGGCTGCATTATAACCCATCTTCTTTTGTCTGTGATTGACCGCTGCTGTCTCGCAGATTACCGCAAGATTACGTCCCGGACGGATTGGCAGAGAATGACAGACAACCTTGTTTCCCAGATATTCAATATACTCTTCTTCCAGGCCAAGCCGGTCATAATCTGCATCTTTTTTCCAATCCTCAAGCTTAATGACCAGATCAATCTGCTGCTTTTCCTTGACACACTCCACACCATAAAGTGTCTTCACATCAATAATTCCGATGCCTCGCAGTTCAATAAAATGCCGGGTCACATCGGGCGATGTTCCAATCAGCGTATGCTCATTGATTTTACGAATCTCCACCACATCATCTGTAACCAGACGGTGTCCGCGACGAATGAGTTCCAAGGCCGCCTCACTTTTTCCGATTCCGCTGTCACCCGTGATCATGAGTCCTTCCCCGTATACATCCACGAGTACTCCATGAATGGTAACGCATGGTGCCAGCTGCTCTCCAAGCGTATAAATCAATTCAGCCGTAAACTCAGAGGTTGATCTTCCCGTACCAAGCACCGGCACCCCGTTGGCAATCGCCTCATTCAAAAAGACCGGATCCGGCTCCAAATTCCGGCAGAAAATCACACACGGAATATCAAACTTTAGAAATGCATCATAACGGATACGCTTTTCCTCATCACTCATCTGTTGGATATAGGCATATTCTACATTACCGATAATCTCAACACGTGATTCCTCAAAATGCTCAAAATATCCGGTCAACTGTAAAGCCGGACGGTTCACATCACTGGTGGTAATCTTGCGTTTCTTTAAATTAATATCACTGGTAAAATTTCTTAAATCCAGTAGTTCTGCAATTTTTGATACGCTTACGCTGCTATTGATCATATCTTTCCCCCTCTATGACTAACATGTATGACACAGTCCACCCCTGCATTTGTAATTGCATGATCGTCTGTACTTTCCCGCTTCTTCGCAACTGATTAGATTGTACCACGGTTTCAGTCCATCCGCAATATTTCAGCTACTCCTTCGGCTGATGCAGAAAATCATAAACATTTTGGGCAGCAGCCGGATTCATGCTTTCTGTCTGTGCCAGTTCCTCCACAGTAGCATTCCTTATATTCTCGAGCGACTGAAATCTTTTCATAAGAGCCTTTCGCCTTGCCGGACCGATTCCTTCAATATCATCCAAGACCGAATGAACCTGTGACTTCGAACGTAACGACCGGTGATATTCAATCGCAAAGCGATGCGCCTCATCCTGAATCCGGGTGATCAGCTTAAATCCTTCCCCATGACGATCAATCGGAATTTCTACATTATTAAAGTATAACCCTCTTGTACGATGATTATCATCCTTCACCATACCACAAACCGGAATATGAAGTCCCAGTTCTTCCAGGACCTGAAGGCAGATGTTGACCTGACCGCGGCCACCATCCATCAGAATCAGATCCGGAAACCGCGTAAAGCTCCCCACCTCCTGGGGCATCTGCTTCTCCCTTAGTTCCTGCTGTTCCTGCATTCCATGTAAAAAGCGCCTCGTCAACACCTCATGCATGGACGCATAATCATCCGGACCTGTAACGGTGCGCAGTTTAAATTTACGGTAATCACTGCGCTTTGGTTTTCCACGTTCGTAAACGATCATAGATCCAACGGTCTCAAAACCATTGATATTGGAAATATCATAAGCCTCCATTCGGTTGAGATTCTTCAAGTCAAGCAAATTTTCAATTTCCCTAACAGCACCAATTGTACGCCCTTCCTCGCGTTTGATTTTTTCCTTATCCTGACTCAGTACAAGTTTTGCATTTTTCGCTGCCAGCTCAACCAGTTTTTCTTTGAGTCCCTTCTGTGGAATGCGGATGGTCACTTTATGCCCCCGCTTAGCAGTGAGCCATTCCTCGAGAACAGGAATATCTTCAATCGTTTCCTGCAACATAATTTCCTTGGGAATAAACGGTGTCCCGGAGTAAAACTGCTTGACAAAATTCACCAGAATATCGCCGGTACTCTCCTCCGATCCAACGCGTACATGAAAATGGTCCCTTCCAATAATCTTCCCACTACGAATAAAAAACACCTGTACAACTGCATCTGTATCATCACTCGCCATAGCAATGATATCTTTGTCCTCACCATCCGTGTTCGTAATCTTCTGTTTCTGGGCAATTTGTTTAACACTTCCCAGAAGTTCTCTGTATTCTATGGCTTTCTCGAATTCCATCACCTCAGAAGCTTCCTGCATGCGTTCCTCCAGTTCACGCATGATCGGTGCATAATTCCCGTTTAAAAATTCGAGCGCCTTTCCTACCTTCTTCCCATACTCCTCCCTGCTGATATACCCCTGACAGGGAGCCGCACACTGGTGTATATGATAATTCAGACAGGCACGTTCCGCACCAATATCTCTTGGCAGCTTTCGGTTACAGGTTCGCAGCTTATAAATCTTGTTAATCAGTTCAATAGTGTCCTTCACAGCCCCCGCGCTGGTGTATGGACCAAAATAGCGTGACTTGTCCTTTTTGATCTGACGGGAAAAAAGCACACGTGGGAATTCCTCTCCCACAGTAACCCGAATGTACGGATAAGTTTTATCATCCCGAAGCATCGTATTATACTTTGGGGTATGTTCCTTGATGAGATTGCATTCAAGTACAAGTGCCTCAAGCTCAGAATCCGTAACAATATAATCAAACCGTGCAATATGCTCTACCATCTGTTTCTTTTTAATTCCTTCATCATGGCTCGGCTGAAAATACTGTCGCACTCGCTTGCGCAGACTTACTGCTTTTCCGATATAGATAATTGCATCCGAAGCGTCATGCATAATATAAACTCCCGGTTGGTCCGGGAGTTTACGTAGTTCTTCCTGAAAATCGAACATTTATGAAACCTCTTATTTCATTTACGAAATTTATTCTGTATCAGAATCCGAAATCACCGACTCCTCTTTTGCATCTTCCTGCTCCTGAGGAAGTCCCTTCATCTCCCGGAACATCTTCATAAATTCCTTTCCGGTAATCGTCTCTTTATCATACAGGTATTCACTGATATGATCCAGAATTTCACGATTTTCCGTTAAAAGCTGTGTTGCCTTATCGTAGCTGTCATTAATGATATCGAGGACTTCCTTATCAATCAGGCCTGCCGTATCCTCGCCACAAATGAGTCCTGCCCTGCCATCAAGATACTGATTCTCCACTGTTGCAAGACACATCATTCCAAACTTATCCGACATACCGTACATCGTAACCATCGCACGTGCAATCTTTGTTGCCTGTTCAATATCATTAGCAGCACCGCTTGTTGCAGAGTTAAACACAAGAACCTCAGCAGCCCGCCCCGCCATATAGGTAGTAATCTTAGCAAGCAGCTCATCCTTCGTCTCTAAATACTTCTCTTCCTCCGGGGTCTGCAAAGTATATCCAAGCGCCCCCATCGTACGTGGCACAATTGTAATCTTCTGTACCGGCTCTGTATTCTTCTGCAAAGCAGATACCAACGCGTGTCCCACTTCGTGGTAGGAGACGATCTTACGCTCCTTATCACTCATAACACGGTCCTTCTTCTCCTTGCCACCCACAGCAACCAGCTCGAATGCTTCAAACAAATCCGACTGATTCACAAACTTACGGCCATTTTTGACCGCATTGATTGCCGCCTCGTTAATCATATTGGCAAGATCCGAACCAACCAGTCCTGCCGTTGCCAATGCCAATGCATCCAGATCAACGGTCTCATCCATGTGGACATCCTTCGAATGCACCTTAAGCGTCTCCAGTCTCCCCTTCAGATCCGGTTTATCAACAATAATCCGGCGATCAAAACGCCCCGGACGAAGCAGTGCCTTATCCAGTACCTCCGGTCGGTTCGTTGCCGCAAGGATCAGAATTCCCTTAGACGGATCAAACCCATCCATCTCCGCAAGCAGCTGATTTAATGTCTGCTCACGCTCATCGTTTCCACCACCATAACGGCTGTCTCGGCTCTTACCGATTGCATCAATCTCGTCAATAAATACAATACACGGGGCCATCTTCTGCGCTTCCTTGAACAAATCTCTTACCCGGGAAGCACCGACGCCGACAAACATCTCCACAAAATCCGAACCTGCCAGAGAGAAAAACGGCACATTTGCCTCTCCCGCAACCGCTTTTGCAAGGAGCGTCTTACCGGTTCCGGGAGGTCCCACCAGAAGCGCCCCCTTCGGAAGCTTCGCACCAATCTCTCCGTATTTCTTCGGATTGTGCAGGAAATCAACCACTTCCTGCAACGACTCCTTTGCCTCATCCTGTCCGGCAACATCCTTAAATGTTACACCGGTTGTCTTCTCAACATAAACCTTCGCAGTTGTCTTGCCAACCCCCATAGCGCCACCACCCATGCGCTTCATCAAAAATCCGAATAATATCCAGATTAATACTAATGGAATCACAAAACTTAAGATGTTCACCAGCCATGTAGATGTATTGTCGGGCACCGTCGCAGAAATCTCAATTGCTTTTCCTTCCGAAGTCTTTGACTCCTTAAGCATCTGAATCAAATCCGGATCATTGACGATACCGGTATAGTACGTAATCTCATAAGGCGCCTTATCCTTTACAAGCGTATAGTCCATCTCATAAGAACCAAACTCAACGGACTTAATATTCTTAGCCTCCAACTGCTCTAAAAAATCAGAGTATGTAGTCTCCTTGGAACTCATCTGGGAAAACTTGCTGGAAAAAAAAGACACAAAAAACAATGCCACAAGTGTAACCATAATAAAACCGAGGATCATCTGCCCATTATGATTATTCTTCTTATTATCTCCGTTATTGCCATTACCACCATTATTGCCGCCATTATTATTTCCATTATTATATGGATTGTAATTACCGTTGTTATAGCCATTCGGCGTCTGATTGTCCATAATCCCTCCGTATATGTGCTTCACGCACATCAATCTCTTGTATTATCATAACCATTAATACAGTTATACTTCTCTATTATATGTAATAAAGATTCCAAAATCAACATATTGTTCATGAACTTTTCTTGTTCTTTCTAAAGTTTTTCTAAAAAAGTATGGAATATTTTCGAGGTAGGCTGTATACTATATTAGTTATTTGAAAAATGTATGCATATTACTTGAGGAGGAGAATTATGCCTGTTAAATACGTCTTTGTCACTGGCGGTGTCGTATCCGGTCTCGGAAAAGGTATCACTGCCGCATCCCTCGGACGTCTGCTGAAGGCTCGTGGCTACAAGGTCACCATGCAGAAGTTCGACCCATATATCAACATCGATCCGGGTACCATGAACCCGATTCAGCACGGTGAGGTGTTTGTTACCGATGACGGTGCTGAGACCGATCTGGACTTGGGACACTATGAGCGTTTTATCGATGAGAGTCTGACAAAGAATTCCAACGTGACCACCGGAAAGGTATACTGGACCGTTCTGCAAAAGGAGCGCCGCGGCGATTACGGCGGAGGAACCGTACAGGTCATCCCACATATTACCAACGAAATCAAGAGCCGTTTTTACCGCAATTTTACCTCAGATGATATGCACATCGCGATTATAGAGGTCGGCGGAACCGTGGGAGATATCGAAAGTCAGCCGTTCCTTGAAGCAATCCGTCAGTTCCAGCACGAGGTCGGACATGAAAATGCCATCCTCTGCCATGTAACCCTGATTCCTTATATCCGGGCATCAGGGGAGCTTAAGACCAAGCCGACACAGGCCAGTGTCAAGGAGCTTCAGGGGATGGGAATCCAGCCGGATATCATTGTCTGTCGTTCCGAGCAGCCGCTTGATCAGGGAATCAAGGATAAGATTGCGTTGTTCTGTAATGTACCGAACACACATGTACTGCAGAATCTGGATGTAGAATACCTTTACGAAGCACCACTTGCCATGGAGCAGGAAAACCTAGCTAAGGTTGCCTGCGAATGCTTAAATCTTCCATGCCCGGAGCCGGACCTTGCAGACTGGAAGCAGATGGTCAACGACCTGCGTCATCCGGACAAGGAGGTAACCATCGCATTAGTTGGGAAATATACCGCTTTACATGATGCCTACATTTCCGTTGTGGAGGCATTGAAGCATGGCGGCATCCCGCTGCACACAACAATCAATTTCAAGTGGGTGGACTCTGAGGAACTGAATGTAGACAACGTGAACGAAGTTCTTGGTGATGTGAACGGTATCTTAGTACCGGGTGGATTTGGTATCCGCGGTGTTGAAGGAAAGATTCTTGCAGCCTGCTACGCAAGAGAAAACCAGATCCCGTATCTTGGTCTGTGTCTCGGTATGCAGGTAGCCATCATTGAATTCGCGAGACATGTTTGCGGCTATAATGATGCCCACAGTATCGAGCTGGATCCGAACACCACCCATCCGGTTATCGCATTGATGCCGGATCAGAACGGTGTGGAGGACATCGGCGGAACCCTGCGTCTTGGCGCTTATCCATGTATTCTGGACAAGACCTCCAAGGCTTATGAGATTTACGGTACCGAAGAGATTTCCGAGCGTCACCGCCACCGCTACGAGGTCAACAACGATTACCGCAGTGCCCTGACGGATCATGGCATGAAGCTCTGCGGCACTTCCCCGGACGGAAGAATCGTTGAGATGATCGAGCTGCCGGATCATCCTTGGTTCATTGCGACACAGGCACATCCGGAACTGAAATCCAGACCAAACCGTCCACACCCGCTGTTCCGCGGATTTGTCGAGGCGGCAACCAAGTGTAAGAGATAAATGGATAACACAAAAGCAGGTTCATTCGAACCTGCTTTTGTAGATCCTATTCAACTTCAAAATTCAATTCGCAGTACACATATCCTCGCCTACTCTTCTTCAACCCTTATTTTTCTATTGCTAATCTTATAAATCCGGTCACACATCACCTCAATATCTTCCCTATTATGACTGGTAAGAATCATAAGAGCCTGATTTTTCTTCACATATTCTTTGAAAAACTGACGCATCTCTCCAATTGAATCTTCATCCAATCCATTCATCGGTTCATCCAACAGAAGAATTTTCGGTTTCTCCATAAATGCCTGCGCAATTGCAAGTTTTTGTTTCATCCCTAAGGAAAATTTTTTATATACCTTCTTTGAATTTGGATCAAGCCCGACAATACGAAGTATTTGCTCAATTTCGTTCATTCCAATTTTTTTCTGAATCATCGCTAACGAATAGAGATTTTCTGTTGCTGTATACTGCGGCAAAAAACCGATACAGTCGCTAACCAGTCCAATATTCTGTGCATATTCCCCTTTTTTTAACACAACACCATCAATCAGAACATCTCCCTCCGATGGTCGGGAAAGTCCTGCAATTATTTTCAATAATTGAGATTTTCCACTTCCATTCTTACCAAGAATACCGTATATTTTTCCATCCTGAAACTGCAGATTCACATCTTCTAAAACTGACTGTCCTCGAAATTCTTTATATATTTTTCTACATTCTATCATCCTTACACCTCACCCTTCTTCTCAATGATCTTTTCATATCGGGAAATGAATGTTCTACTTATTCCCGTCAATAACAAAAGCAAATATACTAGTTGAGAAATACATGTAGCAATCTGACAGTTGCTATGTGAGCAATACACGCCTCCACTAAGCGGAATCCATGCAGTAAGCTTTGTCTGCGTCTCTGTAACTAGCACAAGAATCAAATGAGCACTAATAGTTATAACCATGCTAATATGTTTCTGTTCTTCTAACCAAAGACCAATCTCAAAAGCAACCATGATTATTAACATACTCTGCAAAAACAAATTAAAAATCATCAAAATCACGGAACCAACATTCGTATACATATCATTCGTTTCTCCAATTATATTTCTACTCCACAATGCCAATGTTCCGATACCGATTGCATAGTAAAGAGCTATGTCTGCAATCATTCCTGCCACCACTCTTATCAGACAATATATCACACTTTTCCCACGAAGAAGGTACTGTACAAAAAATATATTCATTCGATATTCTAAAAATATATATGCAAGAATCCAAATCGGCAGCTGATACAGAAGATATAAAAGCATAAAGAGATCCATTCTTTGAAATCCATAAAAGTACTGCATCAAATCTGCTGCAATATTTTCACTCGAAATTGTTATATATGATTTTCCTGCAAATGCAAATATTGTAAATGTGCTAAATGAGACCAATGCCACAATAATCCAATTCATATACTTCGTATGCACTTTCACAAAAAGCTGATTCCACGGAACATACATACGCAGCAAGCAGCATCCCAGAATCACAACAATCCATATCATCCAATAATGAAAATGTATTGAATACGCTTCTTCCGAAGTAATTAATACATTTCCTACCCAAGTCAGCTTTGTAAATGATTTCTCTGCATAATAAATAGCATTACTTACAGCATAATTGCAGAACAAAAGTCCCATTGCAAGAAAAGCTGCTATTTTTTCTTTTATACCAAATGTTAGAAAAAAAAAACAAAATGTTTCCCAAAACAAATTGAAAAAGAAATATATTAATTTCCAGAAAAGCAATGAGTCTGAGTTCTCCAAAACTCAGCTTCAACACTCCCCTTCCTTCTCCCACAAGTGCCACGCCGAACATAACTACCAAAAGAATTAAAATGACGCGCAAAGACAGTTTTGCCAATCCCTTTTCTGCTTCCACAATCAAATTTTTGCAATTTCCATATCTAAGTACCCGATAAGGGTTTTCTACCAAACGTATCAGGAAACAATAGGCCGTAATATTTACTGCCATCCCCTGAATGAGTAAAACGATAAAACGATCATTCAACGTCTCAATCACCCATTCAAAAAGGTCAAATTCTGCATTCATCATGTGATAATTATAATAATAAAACTCGATCACAAGGAGAAACAGAACAAATAGTAAAAAATCATCCCTATTCTTTCTCATTGCACTTTACCCCAAATACAAAAAGTAAAACACCTACCATCAAAAGTGCCACTCCCATCACCACCAACTGCCATGTCTGCACCAAACCGTACTCCGACGGACAAAATAAAAGCAGGAAATTAAACCAGCCAACCGGCGACAGAATTGCAACCAATATACACATTGCAAACGGAAGAACAATTGTCAAAAACTCATTTTTTATCCATGTAGAAATTCCAAGTGCCAATACGGAAAAAACAGCCCCACACAAAAAAACAATCCCTACACTCATTGCCATATAACCTTTGGGGGATGCAAGTGCAAAGTCCCTCAAATAACTTACAAAAGAATTTCCATTCTCATCCAATAAAGGTGCTGTATTTTCCCTCGTCAGACTCAACTGAATCGCATAAACTCCTACTGGTATGGCAAGCGCAAACCCACCATAAAAAAAAGAAGCGACTAGCTTTCCTACAATATAGTGTGCCTGTCCTTTACGAATTCTCTCACACCTTAGATACCCCGATTTATATTCTCGAACATAGGTTGTCGCATATGGCAGAGCCGCGACCATTGGAAACACAATTCCGAGAAATCCATACAACCCTGAAGCCATTGTAAAGAGGAACAGTGTCAAAACATTTCCTGCACCTTCATATCCAAATGACATCATACCATAGTAAGAATATTCCAACAAAGAAAGAGCAATCAGAAGGGCAGTCAGAAAGTACCGATTTTGTTTTAATTTATATATTATTTTTCCCCGCATGAGTAATCTCCTTATACATATACTGTATTTTTTTTACAGTTTCAAGTATACATTCTTTATTTTACAAAATCAATATTGATTTTTATATTTTTAAATGTTATTGTATTAAAAATACTTTTTCAGCAAACAAAGAAAGGTGTCACAATGAAAATTAAACGACCTTATGCAAAACTTACGAACCGCGATCTGGATATCCTCAATATCCTATGGGATTCTCCTAAGTCGCTGACCGCGCAGGAAATTACAAATTCGCAGGAAGGGCTTACCATCAACACGGTACAGGCAGAGCTGCGAAAGCTCTTAAAGCTGGAACTGATTGCCGTTGCGGACATTGTATACAGTGGAACGGTACTGTGCCGGAGCTATCGTCCGGCTATGACCGCACAGGAATTTACCATCTCCCAGTTTACAAGCGAGATCAAGGAATTCGCAGGCGACATCTCGGCCTCTGCCTTCGTTGCCGCGTTATTAGACACGGAGCCTGACAAAGAAAACCGTGCCAGAGAGATTGAAGAGTTAGAACATCTTCTCGAAGACTATAAAAAAAATCTGTCGGACGAAACCAAATAGGCACGCAGAAACGGTCTGTTTCATGACCAATGATACGAAAGAAGGCTGATCACATTGACTTTTACCAACTCCTCTTTTTTGATGTCCCTTTTGTTCAGCAACGTACTCTTCATTCTGCTGTACATTCTTTTTCGGAACACCAGATTTATGATTGACATTGGCTATCGGCTTCTTGCCCTCTTCCTTGTCATCACGCTACTGCGATTTCTCCTTCCTTTCGAGATTGCCTGCAGCACCAATATTCTGCTTCCGGAAACTATATCGAGAATCATCATATTCTTAAAGACGCCGAATATTGTGCTTGGGAAGTGTACCCTGTCGGTCTGGCATCTGTTTCTTATTGTATGGCTGGTAGGGAGTGGTATCGCGTTCCTCCGGCTGCTTCTGTCCTACCATCGTTTCCACCAGATTGTCCGACGGCTGGGCACAGACATCTCAAGGGAAGATCCTTACCGGTCACTGCTGCAGCAGATCTGTCAGGAACACCATAAAAGGTGCCGATTTCACATTGTGCAGTTGCCTGGGATTTCGTCCCCGA
This sequence comes from Agathobacter sp., assembly GCA_022775045.1. Classification (GTDB taxonomy): domain Bacteria; phylum Bacillota; class Clostridia; order Lachnospirales; family Lachnospiraceae; genus Roseburia. The sequence continues at coordinate 102,804 of JALFLB010000060.1, forward strand.
TGGTCACCGGAATCCATAAACCCTACATTCTGTTTCCTGATAATCTGAATGCGGACAGGCAGGATCTGTACTATATTTTAAGCCACGAGGTCTCGCATATCTTCCATCATGATATGGTGACCAAGCTTTTGGCGCAACTTCTCTGCGTCATCTACTGGTGGAACCCTTTTGCGGGACTGCTCAAAAAGCAGATTTCTACCATGCTTGAGTTACGGATTGATTTACAGCTTACGGCTTCACCTGATCCCCAGACCCGGGTCAACTATCTGGAATGTCTGCTGCGGGCTGCAAAGTCAGAACAGCAGGCAGCAGAGCCGGCGATTTCTTTCTGCAATGCCAGTGAGTCGCTGCTTAAGCAGCGGTTCTCCGTGCTTATCAGTCACCGGGAAAAGAAAAGCCGCTGGAAACAGATTTCCTTTTCGCTTCTCTTCGTGGGACTGTATGCATTTTCCACTTTCTTCATTTTTGAGCCGCATTATATGTCTCCGGAAGAAGCAGAAGGGACATTTGTTCCAACCCCGGAAAATGCTTATCTTGTGGAAAAGAAAGACGGCACCTATGATCTCTACTATGAAGATAGCTATATGTCAAATTTTTACACTATTGATGAAGGTTTCGTAGAGTTACCAGTTTATCAAAACCCAAAGAAGGATTCAAAATGAGAAACTATTTTAAAACATTATTTCCTTTTTTCTGTGCTATTGCACTGTTATTTCTACCATTGAACAATAAAATCTCAGCGGCAGATATTTCATATATTTCCACGGCACAAAGCTCTGCATCTGATTCCTCGATCACACCCCAATCGGATGACATCGGCTGGCGCTATAAAACCGTAAACGGCAAGCTTTATAAGCGTCTTTATAACTACTCCACCAACCAGTGGATCGGCGACTGGATCTTAGTACCTTAAAAAAACGGTGCCGCACAACACGCGGCACCGCCTGTTCCATCCGAAACCTTAGGAGAGGGATTGGGTTCCGTCCGGACTGTATTCTGTTATGGCAATAACCATACCGGTCATTGCTTCTATCTGTTTTTCACGGTTTTCTACAGATCCGTCAATCTGTTTTTCGATGTCCTGCCAAAAGGAATCCCTGCAAGAAAATTCCGCATCTGAATTATTGAGGAGGACAAGCACCCGCTCTGTCTCATCTTCCCTCAAAAATACATAGATACCATCTTTGTCCCGACACCGGACACTCCGGTAGCTTCCTGTACAAAGCGCACTGTGACTTTTCCGAAGTGTAATCCAATCCCGCAACTTAATCACAAGCGAATCCCCAGTCTCCCATGGCATTGCCCTGCGGTATTCCTGCTCCGTCACACCTTCAATACAGTATTCATCCCCATAGAATATGGAAGGAATTCCATAAGCGGTCATAAGATAAAACAATGCCAGTTCCAAGCGTCTGCGGTCTCCGTGGCAGGCACTTAAGAAGCGCGGAATGTCGTGCGAATCCAGAAAATTCATCTGTGCCAGCGCCACTGGGGAAGGATAGCGGTAGATCATCCGGATCATCTGTGCATCAAACTCCGAAACCGACATGGTGCGCTCTGCAAAGAAATCCTTACACAGATAGGAAAAACGGTAATTCATTGTGGAATCAAACTGATCCCCCAGCAGCCAGCAGCCGGAATCCTCCCAGATTTCGCCAATCAGAAACGCATCCGGCCGAACCTGCCGCACTGCACTGCGGAAATGCCTCCAAAAACCATGGTTGACCTCATTGGCCACATCCAGACGCCAGCCGTCAATGTCCGCCTCCTGAATCCAATAGGTGCCGACCCGAATCAGGTAATCCTCCACCTCCCTGTTTCCAGTGTTTAGTTTCGGCATCTCCTTGACATAGGCAAATGCCTCATAGTTCGGCGGATCCTCATACCGGATTGGCTCCGGCATATCATAAAACCAGTTATAATACTTAGAATCCCGCCCCTTCTTAAGAACATCCCGGAAAGCGAAAAAATCCGGTCCACAATGATTGAACACACCGTCGAACAGAACGCGAATGCCCCGTCCATGACAATCCTGAACCAATTCTTTTACATCCGCGAGAGTGCCAAAGCAGGGATCGATGGAAAAGTAGTCGATCGTATCATATTTGTGGTAGGAGTTTGCAGCAAACAGCGGATTCAAGTAAATGCAATTGATTCCCAACTCCGACAGGTAATCGAGATTTTCCCGCACCCCCCGCAGGGTTCCCCCCAGCTTTGTTTCGCTCCGGCACTCTTCACCTGATGCATTTTTCACAGACGTACATCTTCCTTCCCCTGTAAGGCTGCGGTATCCCGATGCAAAACTGTCTGGAAAAATATGGTACATGACAAGATTTTTTGTCCACCTCGGCACCGCCTGGATATCCTCCCTTCGAATGTACGGAAACTGAAAATATTCTGTGCGGCTGCAGACGATAGTGTCGCAAAATCCCCGTTCGCAGTAATAGATTTGCGTTTCTTCGTCATCCAGCAAAAAATAATAGCAAATCCTCCGATACCGGTCCTTTATCTTTGCCTCAAAATAATCATACAGATCATCACTTGCCACACGCTCCATCCTTATCTGCCACGTGCGTATCTCCGGCTTAGGATCTACCCGGTCTCCGTAATACACGTCACAAGTTTTCAAATCTCCCTTTGCAGCCCGCAGACGGATGACCAGCGTACACTCATCCTCCGCATAGGCATACTGTGAGAGGGGAATATGTAAGATTGCCTCCTTTTTCATCCCTTTACCGCTCCTCCTGTAATGCCCTCAACATAGAACTTCTGCATAATGATAAACAACACGGAAATTGGTATGGCAACAATGATACCGCCCGCGCAGAAAACAGAAAAATAATTTCCCACCAGCGTCCGCTGCACCAGATTATACAATCCCATTGCCACTGTCCAGTCCTGGGGATTCTTGGAGCGGATCATCAGCTTCGCCATGACAAAATCCATCCACGGTGTCAGAAAGGAATTGATCACCGTATAAACAATAATCGGCTTCGAAAGCGGAATCACAATTTTCGTAAAGATTGTAAGCTGTGAAGCCCCCTCCAGCTTTGCGGACTCCCGCAATGACACCGGAATCGTATCAAAAAATCCTTTGCAGATCAGATAGCCAAGCCCCGAGCCTGCAGAATAAATCACAATGAGCCCCAGCATGCTGTTGGTCAGTCCGATCAGCTTCATAACAAAATAGATAGCGATCATGGAAAGAACGCCCGGAAACATGCCCAGTATGATGGCAAAACTCATCAGGGGCTTTCTCGCCCGAAAACGCATGCAGCTCATGGCGTAAGCTACCATCAGAACAAACGATGTTGAGATGATGCAGCACGCAACTCCAATGATCATGGAATTTCGAAACCACGCCGGAAAATTTGCTACCGTGTCCGGTCTAAAAAATAGCTGAGCGTAATTGTCCAAAGACCATTTTTCAGGGAAAAAATGCATGGTATTGATTCCCTTATAAGCACTTAGGGATGTCACCAAAAGCCACACGATCGGAATCAGCCAGATTGCAGAGAGAATCGTCAATAACACATGCTTCCAGATCACTTTCAGTTTTTTCTTCATTATTGAAACTCCTCCTCCCGGTTTCCTGCAATCATTCTTGTAAAACCAACCAGTGTGAGAACCGCGCAGATGATAAATACACAAATTCCGATGACCGAAGCCATCTTATAGTTGGAATAGTCGTTGGTCAGCGTAAAAAGCCATGTTACCAGAAGATCTACTTCCCTGGCATTGGAATTGGCAAAATTCATATTCGAAGTAACATAATCGCTGGTGAGAAGATAGATTACATTAAAATTGTTGATATTACCGATAATGGCAGTAATCAGGCTCGGTCCTGTCACAAACAGCATATACGGCATCGTAATCTTCCAGAAAATCTGTCTCTCATTTGCACCGTCAATTTTTGCGCTCTCCAGTTGATCATTGGGAATATTCATCAGAATCCCCGTGGCACTAAGCATCTGAAACGGTACCCCAACCCAGATGTTGATCATCACGATCATCACGTGTGCCCACCCCGGTTTTGACAAAAACGGAATATAGGACAGTCCATGGCTCACAAGACCAATATTCTGCAAAAACTGTGTCAGCCCGATTCTGCTGCAGATTCCATTGACAATGCCGTAGTCACCAAACATTTTTCCAACCAGAAGCAGAGTAACAAACTGTGGAATTGCAATTGTAATGACAAACAAGGTTCTCCACAACTTTTTGCATCGAACTGTCCTGTCATTGATGAGCTTTGCCAGCAAAATTCCGCCAAAATAGGTTGTAAACGTTGCAAGCAGTGCCCAGACCAGGGTCCAGACAAGAACACGTACAAAAACATAACCGAAGGTAACCGTTGTAGTTGTTGTAAAGAGCTGTTTGAAATTGTTCAGTCCGACCCACGTAAACAGATAGGTGGGCGGCTGGTGATTCAAATCATAATTGGTAAACGCAATGCAGATCATAAAAATGATCGGTATGATATTCACCAGAAGTACGCCAAGGCCAGGAAGTGTCAATAACGTAACATGGAATTTTCCGTTTACCAGCTCCTGGCAATCCTCTGTAAAGCGCGGAATGTGTTCTCCATTCTCCTTCATCATCTGAAGGCGGTACACCGCCTTCAGATTCGAAATATACAACAGAACAAATGCTGCAATTGTCAGAATTCCGATAATGCCAAACAGAAGAATCAACAGGGAATTATCGTAATCATTGACTGTCTTTGTCAACGTTGTCAGATCCAGCACTTCTTCCCTCTGCACAGTTCCCAATGTATTTAATTTTGTGATATACTGCCACGACACCTTCCCTGTAAAGAAAAAGAACCCAAGCTCTATCAGGCACATCAGAATTCCTTTAACCACCTGACCGTGTCCCCAGTATCCCACGCCCATAACAAGCAGGGAAAATCTCGTCCAGATATCGCCGCATTTTATTGCAGTAAAAAAATCTTTCCAATATTTTTTCATATTTCCAACATCTATTCTGCCGTGATCGGCTGTGTAATTCCTTCAACTGCCTCGTCTAACAGTTTCTGCACATCCGTATAGTCACCGCTGACCAAGGACTCGCCCAACGCTGCTGCCGGATCCCAGTAATTGTTTCCAACACGCTGTAAATCCGCATACTGAGACTGCTCACTCAACGCCGCAAGAGCTGGAGCTGCTGCAATCTCCTCCGATGCTGCTGCATTGATATTGGAAGGTCCCTCACCCGTTGCAACGCCGATTGCTTTCTGGCTCTGCTCATTGGTAATATACTCTGCCAGCAGCATTGCCCAGCCTGTGTCCTTGGAATAAGAATTGACACCCACGAACTTGTATCCTGCAAAGGACCCCATCTGCACCTGCTCTCCATCGACGGTAAATGTCGGAAGCTTTGCTGCAGCATACCCATCCCCATATGCCTCCTTGAAACCACTGGTTGCCCAGGTTCCGTTGACATCTGCAATCATCTCCCCGTTCAAGGCAAATGCCTGCGCATCCTCGTTAACGCAATCCACCATCGCCTTGCTCTTACAGATTTCCGTTACAGCAGTTGCTACATCCGCACCGGTATATTTCGTATCCGTTGCATTCCAGTTGCAGGTATTGGAGCCGTCATCATTCCGGTACATTTCCAGATCTGCCCCTGAGAAAAATCCATACAGATACCATGCGCCAGACACTTCCATTCCTACGGTCTTACCCTGTTTCTCCGCCGCTGCCAGCAGGTTATCCCACGATGAGACATCCTCTTCTGTCAGATAATCTGAGTTATAAAATAAGAAATAGCCGTTGGAAGCGGTCAGTGGATACGCATACATTTTTCCGTTCACAGATGCCGCATCGACTGCCTCCTTGGAATTCGCCGTTGTAGGGTCGTAGGTAAAGGTGGCATCCACGCTCTGCAACGCCCCCGCATTTACCAAATCCAGCAGCTGGTCATCCGCAAACACGAACACATCTGCTGCATTCTCCACGTCTACCAGTACATCATCTTTGCAGTTTGCTTCCGACTCTGCACCGATGGTAATATCAAATTCCACATCCGGATACTGCTGCTCAAACTCATCCACCAGCTGCTTCATCACTGTCTGATACTGCTCTGTCTCAGCACACCAGAGTGTCAGCTCCACCGGTCCGTCTGTGCCCGCGATTAGATTTGCTACTGCATCGTCTGACTTTGTTTCGGCCGCGTGACTATCGTCTGTTTTCTGCGTATCATTTGCCGCTTCTTGTGTGTTCCCGCATCCTACGGTTAAGGATGCTACCATTCCTGCTACCAGCAGTACTGCTATCATTTTTTTCTTCATACCCATTACCTCCCAGGAAACTGTTTTCCCAAACTTATTATTTCTTATGTAGGTTTTCTTGTCTCTACACTTGTATTTTATTGATATATTCCTTTATTTTCAACGAATTTCAAATTTTTGCAATTGACTTTGTCAGGAAACCGCTATACTATATTTTCAAATTTAGATATTTTTTAGGGAGGAAAATACTATGCCGATCACCATATCCGACGTTGCCGCCGAAGCGGGTGTATCCAAATCCACTGTATCGAAAGTTTTGAACCACTGGAGCACCATCTCCCCTGAGACGGCAGCCCGCGTGAACGCCGCCATCGAAAAACTGCACTACATCCCCAACTCTCGCGCAGTCTCCTTTGCCCGGCAGGCGACACAGAACATTGTCTATCTGACCAACCTGGGCAAAGGCTCCGCCTACCAGAATCCCCATATGTTTGATATTATGGCCGGTGTACACCACGAGCTCACCTCACAGAATTACACTCTCACGCTGGTAGACACCTCCGAGGAAACATACCCTGGCGAGCGTGCGATCCAGGAGATCAAAAGACGTTCCGCGGATGGTCTGATCATTCACGGTTCCGCAGTCAATGAAGAGCTTGCACAACACATTATTAATGAGAACGTCCCTCACATTATCATCGGGCATCCGGATTTTGAAAACCGCCTCTGCTGGATCGATACCGACCATGCCCTTGCCGGAGAATACGCTGCCGCCCATATGATCGACTGCGGCTGCCTAGATGTCCTCTTTATTGCCGGTCGGAAAAGCGACACCCTCTCCAACCAGCGCCTGAAAGGTTTTTTAAAAGGTATGCTGGATCACCGGAACCATATTCCCCGCAGCCGCATCGGCTATACCAACGCCACCCGCCTTGGAGCTTACGAGACCACCCTTCACCTGTTGCGGGATTCTTCTGATTCCTACCCCCAGGCAATTGTCTGTGAAAACAGTACACTGGCTCTCGGCGTCACTAAAGCCCTCTCGGAGCTGTCCCTTACTGTGCCAGACGATATTGAGCTGATTACCTTTGATCTCTACCCCTACTCCGGTGTAATTGACCCACAGCCGACAGCGATTGATATCAACGTCTACGACATGGGAGCTCAGGCAGGCAGCATGATAATCCGCAAGCTTCAGAACCCCGATTTGCTCATTCAAAGCTTTATGACGCTGCCGGTTCTCATTCAGGGAAAAAGCACAATTCCAAATCCTTAGTTGACCATCCGTTTGCTTATGCTATAATAACCTTATGCCAAAATCAACAAATCAAAAACAAAAATTATTATATATCGAAGATTTTCTGCGCCATCACACAGATGAGACGCACAGTGTCACCGTACCGGAAATCATTGATTATCTTGCATCCAACGGAATCAAAGCCGAACGCAAAAGCATTTACAACGATATCCAGACGCTCTGTGATTTTGGACTGGACATTGTGCACGGCGTCGGACCGGGGAACGGTTATCGTCTGGCAGAACGGGAATTTGAGCTACCGGAGGTTAAGTTGCTCGTTGATCTTGTGCAGTCCTCCAAATTTATCACGGCGAAAAAGTCAAGAGAGCTGATCCGTAAGCTGGAGGGGCTTGTCAGCGAAAATGATGCCCGCAAGCTGCAGCGTCAGGTAATCGTAACCGACCGGAACAAGACGGCAAACGAAAAAATTTATTACAGCGTGGATGTAATCTACTCTGCGATCGCAGAAAATAAACAGATTCGTTTTCACTATTTCGACTGGGATGTACACAAACAGATGAAGCTTCGCAAGGACGGTGCCTTCTATGAGGTAAGTCCATGGCTTCTCACCTGGGATGATGAGAATTATTATCTGGTTGCCTACGACAGTGACGCCGGATTAATGAAGCACTACCGTGTGGACAAGATGCTTGATATCGGACTCACCGGCAACAATCGCGATGGACGAGAGACCTTTGAACAGATCAATGTTGCTGCCTATGCAAAGAAAACCTTTGGGATGTTCGCCGGTGAAGAAAAAACCGTCCAGCTTCTGTGTGACAATTCCATGACGGGCGTTATCATCGACCGCTTCGGGAGCGATGTTGCGCTGCGTCCCTATGACGAGACACATGTCCTTGCCCGTGCCGATATTGCGGTCAGCCCGCAGTTTTTTGGCTGGCTGGCCGGGCTGTCTGACAAAGTGCAGATTTTCTCCCCGGAATCGGTCGCTCATGACTATCAGAGATATCTGCAAGATATATTAAGTTCCTATCGAAAGGAGATCTGACCATGAACTTACCCAAAGATCCCATCATGCTGCTGAGTTTTGTCAACACTCAGCTGCGTGACAATTACCCGAATCTTTCCGAGCTTGCCGCCGCCTATCTGACCGACCCGGAAACAATTATCAATCAACTTGCTGTCGTCAGCTATCATTACGACGAAAAAACAAACCAATTCATTTAATACAAGCGAGGTATTTATGGATACATCAGAAAATGAAATTACAAAAGAAGTATTTGACACTTTTTTTCACGAGAGCTACTGCCCTCTGGAATATCAACAGATCAAAAATGATTTTGAAGAGGCAGCTTCTGCCGGTTCCGATTTATTTACAGATGACTGTGATATTACGCAGTTGACACGAAAGAATTTCATTCTATATATGACAAGCGAGGCCTACTGCACATTTGAAGGGATCATCGAGGAGGCTTTCGAATCACTGAATCCTGAGATTGTAGATGCAGTCATGGATCTGAGCATGACCACCCCGAACGCAGACGAGATTACTGCCCAATACTGGAGCACCTGCGAAGAACTCCTCCATCGGTTTCTGCTTCGCCTGTATGACGAAAATCTCTCCAAACAGATTACCGCCTGGTTGGAAGACTAGAAAGGATTCTAATATGACAACAAACTGTGACTTCTGTGCTTACAATGAATACGATGAAGAGGACGAAGCCTACTACTGCTCCGTCAATATGGACGAGGACGATATGGCACGGTTCATGCAAAGCAGTTACCGTGAATGTCCCTATTACCGTTCCGGCGATGAATATAAAATTGTAAGACACCAAATGTAAAAAGCTGCCGAAAGGCAGCTTTTTACATTTGCTTCATTATGCAATTTCTTTCGAACTCTTTGCCAGTTCAAATTCATCCAAAATTTTCTGATCCGGAGCCTTCGTCAAAAGACTGACTACAATAATCACAAGCAATCCAAGCAAAAATGCCGGAAGCAGCTCATAGATTGCAAACACCCCTCCGAGTGGAGCGATAAGGTATTTCCACAAAAAAACGCTGACACCACCTGCAATCATACCTGCAAGCGCTCCCTGCCAGGTCGTACGCTTCCAAAACAGTGCGCAAATCACAACCGGACCAAATGCGGCTCCAAATCCCGCCCATGCAAACGATACAATCTCAAATACAGAACTGTCAGGATTTTTTGCAATAAAAACTGCAATCACTGCAATCACAATTACAGTAAGACGAGCGACCAGCATACTGGTCTTCTTGGACACGTTCATATGCAGTGCTTCCTGCATAATATTCTGGGAAACACTGGAAGATGCCGCCAAAAGCTGTGAATCAGCAGTAGACATCGTACTGGCAAGAATCCCTGCAAGAATCAGCCCTGCCATCAATGCCGGAAACACGCCGTAGGATGACAATAAATGCGCAATACGCACAATGATTGTCTCAGCCTCCGACTTTCCGGAAAGCTGGCCGATAACTCCGTTTGCACTTAACGATCTTCCAACAACCCCAATCATAACTGCAAGTGCCATTGCAATCACAACCCATACAGATGCAACTCTACGGGAAAGCTTTAATTTTTTCTCATCCTCAATGGCCATGAAGCGAAGCAGAATATGGGGCATACCAAAGTAACCAAGTCCCCATGCCAACGTTGATATAATCTGCAGGAAGCTATATGGCTGTGCTCCGCCTGCGGTCTCTACATATGTATGAGTCGCTGAAAAATATCCCGGAAGTGCCTTTGCATTTTCTATAACAGTGCCAACTCCTCCTGCCTGAATCGTTGAGAACACAAGAACGAACAAAATGGCCATTGTCATAATAATACTCTGAATAAAGTCCGTTGTTGAGGCAGCAAGGAATCCTCCTGCCGCCGTATAGGCAACAATCACAATTGCGGACAAAATCATCGCTACAATATAATCAGCCCCAAACAGGGAAAAAAACAATTTACCGCACGCCGCAAAACCGGATGCCGTATACGGAATAAAAAAGACAATGATAATAAACGCCGCAACTGCTGCAATGATATTCCGCTCATCCCCAAAGCGTCTTGAGAAAAACTGCGGAAGTGTAAATGACTTTGTCACATGCGTATAACGACGGAGACGCTTTGCTGTAAAAAGCCAGTTCAAATAAGTTCCAACAGCCAGACCAATCACCGTCCAGCCCACATCAGCCACACCGCAGAGATATGCCAATCCCGGAAGCCCCATCAAAAGATAACTGGACATATCGGATGCCTCAGCACTCATTGCAGTAACCAGAGGTCCGAGCTTTCGTCCGCCCAGATAAAAATCAGACACCGACTCGTTTTTCTTTGCGAAATGAAATCCTATCGCCAGTACCGCAAGCAAATACCCTACGATTGTAATCAAAATACAAATGGTTGATGAATTCATAAATATCTCCTTTTCAACTTTAATTTATTTTTTTGGGGATTGTTCCTTATGCCGATTTGATTTTGCCTGTCGGTTAATCAAACGTTCGATCAACTCCACCGACTCCTCAATTCCATAACAGGCGCTGTTGATGCACAAATCATAATTGATTGCATCTCCCCACCGCCTGCCCGTGTATGCATGATAGTAATCCTGATGCTTGTGATCCATCTTACGAATCATGTTGATTGCCTGTTTCAAATCCATATTCTTGACTTCCATCATGCGGCGTACACGAATAGCAAAAGGTGCTGTAATATAAATACTGATATGCGGAATATGCTGACCGGTCAGGACAACATCGGCACATCGCCCCATCACGATCATATCTTCCTGTTTCGCCAGTTCGCAGATGAGTGCGCTTTGTCTGAAAAACATGGCATCCTGTTTCGATAATCCGTGATATCTGCTGAAATCATTGGTTTTCGGTCCATCCGCACCAAATTCTTTGACGTCCCTTCTCTCAAGAATCTGATTGAGCACAGCTTCATCATAGTAATTAATCCGAAGTGATTCCGACAAAGCAAACCCAATATCCGTTCCTGCACTTCCATGAGAACGGCTGATACAGATAACAAGATGATCCTCATCCGAAAATTTCTTATTTAAAATGGAAGAATTTAAATCTGCCAGATCCTTGTCTACGATATCAACAGATCCAAAACTCTTAGGAAGGGATGCGATTTCTTCCAGAATATCATTGTACTCAACCATCAGATCATGGCGTACCTGTTTATCCCGGATACTTCTTGCCATGTTACCAATCAATGCCATCTCACTTCGTAAAAGATGTCCCTGCGGATTCGACATGATCAGTATCAGCAACTCGTCAATATTATGCTTTTTGCTACCGGAAAAAGTTCTTCCCAGATCAGACCCGGACGCTTTGTATACCATGGCATCCAATTCATAGATTCGAATGGCAAGCTTTAAACATTTTTCACGATCTTTTTCCACTGCGTTCTACCTCCTACAAAAAGAATACCAATGTATCCAGAATAAACAATGGTATTAAATACTTAAGCGAGCATAAAATATATCCAAAGAAGGATGGCATCTTAATACCATTTTCATCGGATATTGATTTTACCATAAAGTTCGGAGCATTTCCAATATAAGTGTTTGCGCCCATAAATACAGCACCACAGGAAATTGCAATCAGCATCTTGGTCGAAATCATTCCAACCGTCGTTGCGATACCGCTTGCTGCTCCCAACGTTCCCGCTGTCGTCAAAAATACCATATATGTTGGTGTATTATCAAGGAAACTTGACAACGCACCAGTTGCCCAGAACATTTCCCATGGCTGTGTCAATCCAAGCTTTGCACCATTCGCTTTTAAAATCATCAGAGCCGGCTGCATGGTAATAAAGATACCAATAAACAACACTGCAACCTCCTGAATTGCTCCCCATGTAAAGTGGTTCTTAGTACGTGTCTCCACCTTAGTAGTCTTAAAAGACAGAAAAGCTGCAAGCAAAATAATCATAATCTCTATCAAAGCCGGATAGGTCAGTTTGACACTTCCAAAAATCGGAATACCACGCACATTTCCGGCTGCATCCTGAAAAATTTTAAGTCCCGGAAGGGTTCCACTCAAGATTACCGCCACAACAATCATAACCATAAAAATAATGTTATGAAGGCCGTTGATTTTAAAGGTTGTATTTGGCTTCGATATATCCGGACGCATACCAAGTGCAATATCTCTACGATACGCCCTGCGATCGGTATAATAAAACACAATCAGCATAATAATCAAATTAAACAGTAAAATTGGGAACAGATGCAGACTCCAGGTGAACGGCACTCCACGCATAAATCCCATCAAAAGAGGTGGATCTCCGATTGGTGTCAGACATCCTCCCATATTGGAAACCAAAAAAATGAAAAAAACCATAATATGGCTCTTATTCTTCCGCCATGAATTCATCTTAATCATCGGGCGCACCAAAAGCATACTTGCACCGGTTGTCCCAATACAGCTTGCAAGTAAAGTTCCAATACACAGCAAACCGGTATTCAGGCGTGGGGATCCTACAAGATCTCCTTCCAAATTAATATTACCAGACACACAGAAGAGACCAAAAAGCAAAACAATGAATGTGAGATAATCATCAATCAAACATTCCAAAACTGTCTCTGTCGCCTCCCCGGCTCCGAATTTCACTGCAAATGGTATGATAAAAAGCAGTGACCACGCAAGGACTGCCCACGGGCGATTCTTCTCCCACCATTCACCTTTTACAAGTGGAAGAATTGCAATACAAAGCAGGAGTCCTGCAAACGGAATACATAACCAAAGTGGTATATTTTCCATAATCGTTACCTCCTTATTAATCTGTGTCTATTTTACACCCCACTTTTCAAAAATGAAACCTACTATTTGTTAGAAATTTAACAAAGTATTTATATATTTTTTAGTAATTATTGTATGAATCATACAGAGTCCAAAATCCTCTCACCGCTTCTGCCTAAAATGAAGAGAAGCCAACCTGCTTTCACAGGATGGCTTCTCTTCGAGGAGTTTAGTTATGAAAATGTTTATTAAATAAAAAGGGAATAATGTAAAGGAATGATTTCCGTTTACAAGATATAGTATATGCACAAATTGTGTCCTTAATATGTACGTTTTGAAAAACATTTCTAAAATCCCATTAAAAAATTTTATAAACATTTTAGATTTGTCTATAAGTCCAGCAAACGCCGACACAAATCGACTTTTCGTTCATCCGTAAGACTGTTTTCAAAAAGGATTTCACCCTTCCGCTGTTCATGGCGCAACAGTCCCTTCTCTTCCAATCGACGGCGCATTTCACGGGCGGTTCCCTCTCCTCCGTCAAAGATGCGCACCTTATCCCCGAGCACCTGTTGAATCTGCTTTCTTGCAAACGGATAATGGGTACATCCAAGCACTGCTGCATCCACATGGTTATTACTGTAGGAATACAGAAGATCCTGCAAATACTTATGAAGATCCTCACCGTCAAGATCACCTCGTTCTATAAAATCCATAAGCCCCGGACACGGAAGCGGTATAATCTCTGCCTCCTCTTCATAACGTTCCATTAGACGATGAAATTTATCCTCACGAATTGTCATTGGTGTCGCCATAACCAGCACCCGTGGATGCTCCATACATAAAACCGCCGGTTTTACCGCCGGCTCAATTCCCACAATTGGAATATATGGATACATTTCCCGGAGAACGCGCACAGCCGCACTGGTGGCAGTATTGCAGGCAACTACCAGTCCCTTTGCTCCCTGGTCAAACAACTGTCTGGCACACGAAATAGTCAAACTGCGAACCTCTTCCTTATCTTTGGTTCCATAAGGTACATTCTTCGAATCTCCGAAATAAATAAAATCCTCATCCGGCATGATCTTAATTAATTCCCGCAGCACACTGACTCCACCAACCCCGGAATCAAATACCGCTATAGGATGCGTTTTCTGTAATATATAGCTCACCTGATTTTGTTTCCTTTCCACCTTAAAGGTATTGATTGAAAATAATACATACTATGTTATAATATATAAAGAGGATTCTATCATTGGAGGGAATATATGGCAACAGAGGAAGGTCTTTTTGGCAATTACAAAAAATGCGAGTTTTGCGGTCGCCCACTACCTGTTCATTTTGAGAGCAATCTTTGTCCCAAATGTCAGGACACACAGCTTTTTCGCCAGGTCAAGGAATTCATTCGCTCCAACGATGTGAATGAATATGAAGTTGCCGAGCATTTTCATATTCCCTTAAAGCAGGTAAAAGAATGGATTCGTGATGGCAGGATTGAATACCGCACCGATGATCCGTCTAAAAATATATCCAGTATGCATTGTCAGCGCTGCGGTGCACCGATAACTTTCGGCACCCTGTGTTCCAAATGTTTAAAGGTTCTCAACGGCGGACATGGTACTTCTTCCAAGTCCGGCAGTATACAGAACGATTCCCGTATGCACTATCTTGACTCTGATGAAGAAAATCCTTTATAGCCCAATATCGATAACATAATTCATGCACAACAGAACTTCTGTTGTGCATGTTTTTTACGCCTGCCGACGAATCACTTTTTGCTTATATTTGACTTCCACTGCATCCAGATATTTGTCATCCGGCTCAAATTTAATCAGTAACATACCCCCATCCTTCTGAATCACCATATCATAGGACGGACGTCCTTTTACCTTTGAAGTATAATCCTTCACCTTCAGACTGCTGTCATTCTCATACTTGTATACGCTACGGTCGCCTGCCGGTGCAATCTGAACCACATCCTCCATGGTATACACACCAATTCTCTTACGACGGCTCTTGTTCATAATTTTGGCAAACCGGACCTCCCCGTCAAAATACGAGTACTCAAATTCCTTAAAGGAACAGAAGGTAAGGAAATACCATAGGCCTCCGAAGACGAGAACAAACGGCAACATAAACATAGTTACACAGGAAAGCAGCAGACAAAGTATGGCAAGCACCATAGAAAACACCGCTGCAAATACTGTCGCAAAAGATTTGCGAACAGGTACTAATACATAAACTTCATACATCTTTCGTTCTCCTTCTTATTCATACTACATTCATTATACCTTACATTTCTTTTTTTTACCATAACATTATATTTTTTTAATAATCAGTATGATACAATGGAATAAATTCATTTTATTTGGGAGGAACTATGAAATTTCATTTTACCACACAGGAGTTATCCAATTTTGAGGAAAACATCCGACGCGAATGGGCAATGACCAACGGAATTGGCGGTTATGCCGGCGGATCTATCATCGGCGCGTGCAACCGCACACATCAGGGATACCTGATTGCAAGTCTGCATCCGCCTGTAGAACGCTTTCTGGTCTTCTCTAAAACAAACGAATGCCTGTTGCAAAACGGCAGTCTCTTTGATCTAACCACAGCGCAGCATGCTGGGGATACCATTGCCCAGACTGTTATTGAAACATCCGATATACCAGAGGAATATAAGCGGCCGGACACGGTCAATGTCGCATCGGACTTTGCCCCTCGCCGGCCTGTTTATACGCAGGGGCAGCGCTATCTGACAGATTTTATTTATGACGGAACCGTCTCCTTCCGATATCAGGCCGGACAGGTTACCATCGACAAACATCTGGCTCTGGTTCAGGGGGAGAATACTGTTGCAATCTCATACGATATTACAAATGCAGGTTCTGAAGCAGTATTTACCATCACCCCACTCATGAATTACCGTGATCACAGTGAAAGTTCCAGTCAGGACAGTCTTCAATTCTCAACTGTTTCCAACGACTTTTGCGGTTTCACGCTTCGCCCGAAAGCTGATCCCAACATACAGATCATTCTTGCCAGCAGCAATGGAACCTGTACGCCGCGCGAAGACTGTTTTGATGTCGATATGCAGTATCAAACCGAGGTCGACAATGAGGTTCCAGGACTTGACACCCATTATTGTCCATATGATATCAGTTTTACCATTCCAAAAAAGGCAAGCCTGCAAATATCCCTGATCTGCTGTGTAGAATCTGATGACCAGGTTTTCGCTTATGGACTTCCTCAGCCGGAACTTGCACACGAACTGATCGAAAAGAAAAAGCGGTATCTGGACAATCAGATTAAGAATGCCGGATATAAAAACGATGACTTTGCCGGTGCTCTGGTTGTTGCGGCAGACCAATTTATTGCCTACCGCAGTTCCACGCAGCTAAAGACTGTTCTCGCAGGGCTTCCATGGTTTACAGACTGGGGCAGAGATACTATGATTGCCTTTTCCGGTCTTACACTGGCAACGAAACGATTCACTGAGGCAAGAGAAATCCTTCTTACATTTGCAAAATATATCCATCATGGTATGGTTCCAAATATGTTTCCGGACAACGGACAGGCTCCTCTTTATAATACGGCAGATGCCTCTCTTTGGTATTTTTATGCTGTAGACCAGTATCTGAACTACACCGGAGATGCTTCCGATTACCATTTTATTCAAAAAGAAATTTATCCGGCTCTCAAGGAAATTATCCGTGCCTATCATGACGGTACCGATTTTTCCATCTATATGGATTCCGATTATCTGATCCATGCGGGAAGCGGAATCGATCAGGTAACCTGGATGGATGTCCGCGTCGGAGACTGGGTCGTTACTCCTCGCCATGGAAAGCCGGTTGAAATCAATGCTCTTTGGTATAACGCACTGCGTGTAATGTCAGATTTATCCGCCCACTACGGCGAAGACAACCAGACATATCTTCAGCTTGCAAACTGCGTAAAGGAATCTTTCTGCCGCACCTTTTGGAATCCGGAAAAACAATGCCTGTATGATGTTGTCGACGGAGACACCAAAGACGACAGCATCCGGCCAAATCAAATTTATGCTGTATCGCTTCCTTATACGATGCTCCCTGCCGATCAGGCCCTTGCAGTAGTCCGCACCGTAGAAGAACAGCTCTATGCCGGACCTGGAATCCGTTCTCTTTCCAAGGATCACAAAGATTACCACGGAATCTATTGCGGCAGCCTTCCAAAGAGGGATGCTGCTTACCACCAGGGAACTGCCTGGGGATATCTGATGGGCGCATTTATTACCGCTTATCTCAAAGTACATGGTCACTCCGAAGAGGCTCGCAAACAAGCTCTTTGCTATCTCGAACCGGTTCGTCATCATCTGACATCAGAAGGTTGTATTGGTTCTCTCTCCGAAATATTTGATGGCGATGCTCCACATACCTGCCGAGGCTGCTATGCTCAGGCCTGGAGTGTAGGAGAAATTCTCCGATGTTATACGGAAGATATCTTAAAATAATCATTATGACTCCTGCCAATCGATTGAAATTGGTTAGGAGTCATAAATTCAAAAAAGTCCTTGACAATTATATTATAGCTCTGTATAATAATTTATGTTCCGCGTGAGATTTCTCACAGCGACATGCAGGATTTCTTACGACGCCTAGTTAGCTCAGTTGGTAGAGCAGAGGACTGAAAATCCTCGTGTCTCTGGTTCGATTCCGGAACTAGGCATTTATGCGGGTGTAGTTCAATGGTAGAACACCAGCCTTCCAAGCTGGATACGTGGGTTCGATTCCCATCACCCGCTCTATTTTCTAGAGGAACCATTTGTAAATGGTTTCTCTTTTTGTTTATTAAAAAGGAAAGGAACGTCTTCCGACATTCCTTTCCTTTCTTTTATATCATTTAAAATCTAAGATCATTTTAGAATAAATCTACACTACCGGAAAACTTATCATTGATAACATAATATGCCTTATACTCTTCCGGCTTAACGTAAATATTTAAGGTTCTGATGCATCCAGCACGATGTCCCTCTGCTACAAACTGAGCCTTAACTTTATCCTCAAGTGAAACAAGACTCGTTTCCACGCTCTGATACTGGAGTACGATATCTGTCTTTGCTGCTTCCTTTTCCTTCTTAGCGGTTGTCTTCTTAGCAGACTTCTTAACCGTCTTCTTAACTTCCTCAGTTTTCTTTTCCGCTGCCTCTACTGCAGCCTCAGCCTTTTCCTCAACCTTTTCAACCGTCTTGGCTGCAGCTGTCTCAACCTTCTCTGCCACAGCTTCAACTGTCTTTGCTGCTTCCTGAACAGTTTCCTTCACTTCAGGCTTCACTGCCTTAGCCACTGCATTTGCCTTATTATACTTTTTCTGCATAATGAACCTCCTTCATTTCATCTCAAAATTATTCACATACTAAAAATTTCTCAATTGCAATAAGTGCTTCCTGCTCATCTGAACCTTCTGTCACAATGTCAACAGACATTCCCTCAGATGGATTGAAAGCCATAATTCCCATAATGCTCTTTGCATTAATCCGACGATTGTCGCTCTCTAATATAATGTCGCTATCAAACTTGCAGGCAACCTGAACAAGTTCAGCAATAGGATTATCATGTTGTTTCGCAACATTAGAAACGATCACATTTTTCTTACTCATACGCTCTCCCTTTCAAGTTCTGTACCACATACAAGAAAAATATATATCACTTCTACCTCATTTGCAATATATGAACTTTATTTCTGTTAAAGTTTCACGAAGGAAACATTTACTAACTATGAGAATTGTTCAATTTCACAACGAAAGCAAATGAAAAATACATGTAAAATTAGTGATCTAAATAAGTAAAGAAAATATTTCCCGCATTTTCAAACCACTTATCTGCATCTTCAAAGCTCTTTGACTCTGTTTTTTGCGTTGCAGGATTATAATAGTAAATTCTGCTCGCAGAATATCCCGTTACCAATACCGCACTATTTTCCCCCGTCATCGCAAATACCGGACTCCCCTTGCTGACATAAAAGATAATTTCATCAACTGTGCAACCAGATACATCCAGCACTACAGAATCCTTTAGGGTACTCTCGATTGCACTCTTTGGCGTAGCACCATTATCAATCAGTTCTTTCACGCTTAGACCCATATCGTGATAATTTAATAGTGCACTGACCGCCTGAACAACGGTGGAAGAATTGCGGTCCGCATCATTTACTTTCATACCCGAAAAAGCATTCTGAGCAGATTTGCGTGCCCGCATCCATACATACTGCTGATTCGAATTCACAACCACTCCCATATTCTCATTTGCACAAATGATTGCATCCGATATACTTTCTGTTGCCAGAATAACATTACCCTTTTGATATACATAAAACCGTTCCTGTCCATTCTTTTCCTCCAAAGAAAGGGTTCTCGGTTGTTCTAGCAGCACTGCTTTTGCGGTTATCATTTTCATTTTTTTCGGCTCCGCAGAATTTTTCATTACCAGCTGATATTGCGTCTCCTTGATATCGGTAACGGTTGATGCAACAGAAACCTTCTCTTCCGTATCTGCCTCCCGGTTCATAATGGAATCCGTTCCCGCAGAAACGTAACGCCCACCGGTCTTTTTCATCAGCTGAACAACGATCGTATAATCCTCCACTTGAATTGCCTCGATTTTTCCACTTTGCGGCTGATACTCTTTTAATATATTATGCGAACCCTCCGATGTGCCCATGATCTTAAGGCGTGCCATTGGAAAAACTGTTTTTCCGGCCGCTGTTACCGCCACTTTATCTTTTTCTGCCGCTCCATAAATAAAATCGTCATCAATAAAACCAAGAGGCTGCAGATAGCATCCCTTCTCTTCTTTCACTTCATACACAGAACCATCCTTTAAATCCATCAGATGTATCGTTTCACTCTGATACTCTTTTTCACTTTCAATCCAAGCAAAATACTGATTCGAATCAGAAATCTTATAGCAGTTTTCTGTCAGATTCTCCACAACAGCCGTAGTCGTAAGTGTATTAATATCCACACTGTACAGATTATTATTCATCATCAGATAAAGACTACCCTGGTCATTCACATACAGAAGCTGTCCCATCTGCGTTTTTAAAATTTCATACGATTGGTCAGAAGGAATAAACACTTCCTCTTCAATGGTATGCACAATTCCATCATAATGATAAACCGCAGTGCCGACTTCTCCCTCATGGTTTCCACGGTTCATATAACCGTAAACAACAAAATCCACGCTGCCCGCTTCATCAACTCTTGCAATCTTAATGTCATGCTGATCCCAGTTATCCCGCATGTCCATTCCCTCTGCGCCGCGAAAACTAAACACCTGCACGATCTTATTATTAATGCGGTCAAAACACCAGAGTTCTCCCTCCTGTACAAAAGCGATCACATCCCCGGCTTCACTCACCGCATACTCAATCTTCTTATCTCGAATACCAAGCTGAATCCGGTTATTATCTGAAACAAAACTGTTCTCTCCCCGGAAAATCTGATTCATGGTACGTTCAAAATTGAGCACATACATCCGGGTCTGCGTCATGCGAAGCCTGTAATATTCTTCAATGTTGTAATACTCTGTCTGCCCATTGTCACCCGTACTGGTTACCACATACTGAAGTGTAATGACATTGTAAGAATCATTGATCTCTTTAAACGAAGCATTGACTTCCCCAATCTTTTGCGGATTAAAATCGGCCCATGTAATCTGCTTTAATGTACAACCGAGATCCACATAATTTAATGAACTGGTATCCCCGGTCGCCGGATCCATATAGCGGGAAATAAACTTGTCCGCATCTTCCCGAAAGGTATACTCATGAAACTGCAGTGCAAAATCCATACACTCCTTCGTATAGCACTCCTCTGTCTGCATCAGTCGCGTGTAATAATACCAATCCTTTTTTCCTGACGCAAGCGTAAAAATGAGTTGATACTCCTGATTATTTTCCAGAAGATTCTGAATCATCAACTCTGCTTTCATCTCATTTCCTTTTTGTGTGTAATCCGTCACCACATTCTTAGCAATCAGACGCTCTCCATCCATGCTGCGAATCTCATAACTGAGTCCATCAATCTTCATGCCATATGTCAATATAGAAATCGGCAATAAACGCTTATTATCCACTGGTACAATGGTATCCCGCATTGCTGCCACATCCATTTTCGTCACATAGCCATGCAGCTGGGCAACTACAGTATCTCCCTGATAGCACTGGACCACCGGCAGCGTAGCCTCTTCCATCGTGGTAGTCAGATCTTTATTATCCTGATTTGTAGTAATACTAAATATAATCAGTGCTGCCAGAAAAAGCACTGACAGCACAACTGGTTTTATTACCTTCTTACTCATTTATCTATCCTTCATCACAACTGTGCACCACACAGTTTACTTCGCTCTGCACTTACTTACATCCATCTCCGGCATCTACGATGCCTACAGCGCCTCCGGTAAAGTTCGGTCCCAAAAAGAACACCCACCATGCTACAAAGCCAGTTATCCCGGCAGTCACCGCGCCCCTGTGCCCTCATATGCTCTCCTGAAATCGACATCGGCACCATATCAAAATAGACTTGCTTGCGTGTTCCTTTCTCCAAAACATCGCTACTTTCCAACAGTTTCTGGTAAAGGCTGTCTATCTCCATCTGAATCATCAGCCGGTCCGGTTCCTCATCATAAATCCTGCTTCCTTCGTACTCCAATTGATCCAGCCTATCCTCCACAAGCTCCATGATTTTCCTTGTTTCAGCCGGAAAATAGGTTTTCATCCGTTCCATATCCTTCTCATACTCCATCTCAGTCAGGTACAAATTACTGATTGGATAAGCCATATAAAAAGGCATCTTCGGGTACAAATCATCTCGATAATCCACGTGCGCACTCCAAACTGTTATCAGTATAAACTATGCAGTGCACATAACATGGGTTCCTGATTCCTATTTATCAATCCTCCTTAAGACAATTCTGTCATATTTTTTATAATTCTCATGAATCATTTTCGTCTCCAGTTTCTCATCTGCCCCCTTCGAAAAAGCATACAGATTGTAAACACCTTCCCGATAGGAATAATCTTCTCCATTGTCCTGAAAATGCTCGTAGGATGCTGCCCCCGGAGTTGCGAGCATATAAAGAGTATCATATGGCTTTTCACCCACGTAATTTATCACATCATAAGTCGGTATCATGCTTCCTGCCTTCATGTAGATTGGACACATATCCAAAGGTGCATCTCTGAGAATATACTGGCTGCCAGACTTTTTCTCCCCCGTCCAGTAATCATACCAGTCTCCCTCCGGCAGATAAACCATTTTTTGGGTTGCTCCCTGCTCTAAAACAGGCGCAACCAAAAGATTTTCTCCCACTAAAAATTCCCCGTTAAGATTATGAGTCTCTGGATCATCCTCATAGTGCAACACCAGCGGGCGCATCACAGGAAGTCCCGTTTTCTCTCCCTGATAAAACAAATCATATAGATACGGAAGAAACTGATAGCGAAGCTTCACATACTTGCGGTAAATATTCACTACTTCATTGCCAAACAGCCACGGCTCCTGTCTTTTTGAGCCTTTGGAAGAATGGTTTCGAAAAAGGGGAGAAAAACACGCAGCCTCCACCCAGCGCGTCAAAAGCTCCGGTGTCACATCTGCACCAAACCCGCCAACATCCGTACCACAGAACGCAAATCCACTCATACCAAGGTTACACAGTTGCGGAACAAGCATCTGAAGGTGGGACCACAGGCTCTGGTTATCACCGGTCCATACCGTTGAATATTTTTGTGTTCCCGCATAACAGGCACGTGTGATAACAAAAGGGCGCTTATCCGAAATCATACGCAATCCGTCAAAAGTTGCTTTACTCATATAATGCCCATACACATTGTGCATCTCTGCGTGATTCGTCTGACGCTCTCCATCGTGAAACACTACGTCTTCCGGAAGTTCTCCCCGGAAGCTTGCCGGCTCGTTCATGTCATTCCAGATTCCTGCAGCGCCAATCTCCACTAAGAAACGGTGATGTTCTCCCCACCAGTCCCTTACCTCTTTTCTTCCAAAATCCGGATAGTTAGACTCTCCCGGCCACACCTCATTCGCATAGATTTCACCCTGAGCATCCGTGGCGAAATAACCATTCTTTTTCCCTTCATCGTACATGAAGTAACCCTCATCCACTTTCGTTCCGGGATCAATAATTGTTACTGCCTTATAGCCCTGCTGCCCCAATTCTGTGAACAGTTCTCCCGGCTCACCAAAATCCTTCTCATTCCATGTAAAAACACGATACCCATCCATATAATCAATATCAAAATGAATGACATCACACGGAATATCCAATTCACGATATTTGCATGCGACCTCCCGAATCTGCCCGGCATTCTCATATCCCCAGCGGCTCTGCTGATAGCCAAGAGTCCAAAGCTGTGGCAACGGTGTCGTACCTGTCAGATAGGTGTATTCCTGTACCAGTTCAACGATGGTATCACCGCCCAGAAAATAGAAATCAAGATTCCCATTATCAGCTCCATAATAAAAGTATTGTGGATTCTCCTTTCCAAGATTGAGATAACTGTGAAAGGTATTGTCAAAAAAGAGACCGTATGCACCCTTTTTCTTTTTGCAGATTAAAAAAGGAATTGACTTATACAAAGCCCGATAATCCTCGTTATGTGCCTGAGGAATATCCGAATTCCAATTCTCATACTCATAGTTTTTCTTATTAAGAAAACCGCTCTTATCCCCAAGTCCATAGAAATCATCACAAGGATCCATCTCTGCAACCAATTCTACCGAATAGTGCCGCGCACCCATATTGGAGGTATCGTGTCCCTCCGACTCAAGAATCTGCCGGATCTGCTCACTGACCTCGCCGTCAAACTTACGCCCTCCGCTACAGGTTTTCATCAGAGGAGTTCCATCCACTTTAGCAAATTCAATTCTAAGATTGTCTCCAATACACACTTTCAGCCGTGCGGTCTCAATCATAATGTTTCCATCCTGCATCACTGACGAGAAAACCGTAGGTACAGCTTTTTCCCCCTCAATTGCTTTCGAATAATGCTCCGGCGACCAGCATGGGACAAACACATTCACAATATCCTCACGCAAAACTGTAATCTCTGCAAGCTGATTCTCATACTGTACACGAATCTTATTTTCACTTACGGTATATGATAAAATCTTTCCCGCTTCTTTCATTTCTTCCACTCTCCTCCGCCTTCATCTGTTTATTCCACTGCTGCTTCAGCCGGATCTTCATCGGTAATGTAATCTGCGCTGATATAACCTTCCTGCCCGTTATACAGGACTTTCACCCAGCCTTCTTCTTCTCCAATCAGTTCTACCTGCGTCTTAACCGGAAGTACCGTGATGATTGTGCTCTCCTTATCCGGCTCTGTGCGCATATTCACACCACTGGTTGTCCATAACAGCTGCACCGTATCCTCTTCCGTTCCCGGATTTTCTGTCACCGGCGGAAGATCAGGATTCATGGTAGACGGTGGCTGGTTTTCCATCTGAGACTGCTGGGACTGTGTTTCCTTTTCTTTGTTCTTCGTGCCGTGTACATGCACGATTATTGCTGCAATTACTGCGATTAACACAAGACAGATTGCTGCAAAAATCACTCTGGCAATAATAACATCTTTTCTGTGGCTTTTCTTCATACCCTCTTCTCCTTAATTCGTACATATAATTCTGGTCTTCGAAGGATCGATCCGATCCTTCTGTAAAATCAGAGTTCCGATGTGCTCCGCACGAATCGTTCCCCCTGATGGATTCATGACACTGCCTATCTCGCTGGTAATATCTGCCTCAACAGTAGAATACTCAAATGCAAGCGTCGTATTGATGAGTTTGCAGTTCTTCATGATCAGATTATCAATATAACACATTCCCTGCCGGCTCTCAATCGTACAGTTCACAAATGTCAGATTCTTTGCATTCCACCCCAGATACTCCCCGGAAATAAAGGAATCATACACTGTCACATGATCCGTATTCCAAAACGCATCCTTCGAAAGCAGACGTGCATTGTGAATCTCCATATTTGTCACCCCGTCAAAAGAATAGTTTCCCACAAGCTCAAAGTGATCCAACTTCAGATTCCTGCAGTTCATTGCAAAATAATCTCCTTTTGCATGCACGTGGTCTATTTCCACATTATTACAGTTCCAAAGTGTCTCCTCCGCATTCGGAAAGCTCACATTGGCAAGCTTCACCCCATCACACCGGCGGAAATTCTTCGGTGCTTCGACGGTGGAATTCTCCACTTCAATATCCTTCGTATACCAAACTCCTGCACGCGCCATATCAAACCACGTGCACCCACTTGCCCGAATATGTTCACAGTACCAAAGCGGATACTTCCAGCGGAACAGACAATTGTCAAGCCAGATATTCCGACTCTCCTTGAGCGGAGACTCCCCATCCGCAAAGACACTGTCATATACCGCAAGGTTCTGTTCCTTAAACAATGCCCTCTCCCCCGTCAGATACTTCTGGCGCATCACCTTCGTCTCCATGTTCTGTTCCATGTTTTCTACCTCTTTCGTCTTTTATCCTACCCTATTCTATCACGTTATCGCAGCAATAACAAATAACATTTTCTTCTAGCTGTCATTCCAGCAACAGTTCCTCCACCGTTACAAATTCGTATTCCTGCTCCTGCAGTATATCAATTGTCGTAAGCGCCGCCTGCACCGAGGATTCCGATGCATCATGAAGCAGAATCACACTTCCATCCTCCACATCCGAGAGGATTCTCTGAACGACCGTGTCCGCATCTGTCGTTGCCCAATCCAGCGGATCAACATCCCACAACACCTCAATCATCGGGACTTCCGTATCGAGTTCCTTTTTCCAGCACCCATATGGCGGACGGATATATCCTGCATATTCCCCTGTCACATCATAGATTGCCTCCTGCGTCCTATCAATCTGCTCCACTGCCGCTGCATCCCCAATCTGACCGAAATTCACATGCTCATACGAATGTACCCCAATCAGGTGGCCATTCTCATGAATCGCTTCCACAATTTCCGGATATTGTTCCACCTCCGATCCCAACAGAAAAAACGTGGCCTTAACGCCACGTTTCTTTAGTCCATCCAATAATTTGACTGTATAATTGGGATTTGGTCCATCATCGAAGGTAATTGCGACTTGCTTTTTCCATGCAACATCCTGTGCTTTGCTCTGTGATTCCACCTCAATCATTGTATCCGCCGATTCCAGTTGTTGCCTTATCATTCCAAATAAAATTCCCATTATATATGCCATAAGCAATATTGCAAGGCTGCCTGCATCCCACTTTTTCATCAATTATCCGACACATTTTCACGAATCTATATATTCTATGCAAAGTTTAGAATAATTACTACTCCTCTTTCACATTGTCTTATGCTACGGTCGATGCAATAATCTCCATTTCACCTTCAAACTTCGCCTGTCCATATCCTGCCGGAAGGATAAAGTGATCCCCCTTCTTTACCGGCTGACCATCAAGTTTTCCACTGCCTTCCACCACACTCATGATCAGAAACGGCTGACTCATCATGACATTTGCCTCTCCCTTTACATCCAGCTTGTACACCCGATAATACTGACAGCGGATCAACTCCATCAGTTCATTGGCTTTTGTCTCATCTACATGGATGACACTGTCTTCTACCGGCTTTGCCGGAACCGTGATTACATCAAGGCTCTGTTGCACATGCAACTGACGCGGTTTACCATTACTCAGGCGATCGTAATCATACACCCGATAAGTAATATCACTATTCTGCTGCGTCTCAAGAATCGTGAGCCCCCCCTTGATTGCATGAACGGTTCCCGGATCAATCTGAATGAAATCCCCTTTCTTCACCGGAATCTCCCGGATCAGTTCACCCCAGCGCTTATTCTCCACCATATCTACAAGTTCTTCCTTTGTTCTGGCATTATGCCCGATAACCAGCGATGCATTTTCCGGACAATCTAAAATATACCAACACTCCATCTTGCCAAAGGAACCATCTTCATGCTCTGCCGCATACGTATCATCCGGATGCACCTGAATACTCAGATCGTCCTTCGCATCAATTATTTTGACAAGAAGTGGGAATCGGTCGCCTCCAATCCCACCAAACACTTCCCTATGTTCCTTCCAGAGTCCAGAAAGTGTCATGCCAAGAAATGTGCCCTTTGCAATGGTGCAATCCCCATTGTCATGCGCCGCAATGCCCCAGCACTCTCCAATGTCATCCCCCTCAACCGGGTATCCATACTCCTCACGCAGCTTGGTTCCTCCCCAGATATTGTGTGTAAATACCGGGTTTAAAAATATAATTTCTTTATTCATAAATCCATTACTCCTCTCCGACATTCCTCTAAATTTATCGGGTTCCAATCACTGAAACTAAATAGAAGGGAATACACATTCACTTACTTAATGTTCTAATTTCAAAAGGGAGGATTCCCGACAGCGGTTTCCCACCGCCGGGAAATTAAAGAAAAAGAACTAAATTATCTTCTGCCGATTTCGGTATCGGATACCGTAACGGCACTGTTTGACTTAATATAATCAACAATCTCATCAACCTTGGTAAAAGCCAGACCAACATAACTGTCAGCTGCACCATAGTAGATGGCAATCTTGCCTGTCTCACTGTCGTGGATGGTTGCACATGGGAAACATACATTAGGTACAAATCCCCGCTCCTCATACCACTCTTCCGGTGTAAGAAGAAAATTCTCACAACGATACTTAACGATGGATGGATTGTCAATATCCAGAATTGCGCCACCGATAGAATAAACATATCCATTACAGGTTCCGGTTACACCATGGTAAAAAAGGAGCCATCCCTCTGTTGTCTCAATCGGAGCAGCTCCGCCACCGATCTTAAGAGACTCCCACCACTCTGAACCTTTGCCCATCACATGTCTGTGCTTTCCCCAGTAAACCATATCCGGGCTCTCGCTGATAAAGATATCACCAAAAGGCGTATGTCCACTGTCAGATGGACGAGACAGCATCATAAAGTTGCCATTGATTTTTCTCGGAAACAGCACCGCATTTCGGTTAAACGGAAGAAATGGATTCTCAATTCTGGTAAATGTCTTGAAATCCGTTGTCTTCGCCATACCGATGGCTGCACCATAGAAATCCTGACACCAGATAATATAATAGGTATCCTCCACCTTAACCAGTCTTGGATCATACGCATAAACCGGCATAAACGGTTTCCCTTCCTCATCTACAAACTGAATTTTATTCTCGTCGAAATTCCAATGGATTGCATCCTTGCTTCTTCCAAGATAAATAAACGGAATACCATTTACCTGCTCTCCACGGAACACGCCAATAAACTCTCCTTCGTAAGGAACTACTGCGCTGTTGAAAATACGCGCAACTCCCTTAACCGGGTTACGTCCGATAATCGGATTCTCCGTATACCTCCAAATAGGTGCGTCTTTGATGCCTTCCGGCTTATCCTGCCAAGGTACATTCGGTACCGGCGGTGTCAGCATTTTTACTGTACTCATAAATATCCTCCTATGATTTTCCCTCTTTTGCCAAATACTCTAAATTCTTCTTGATCAGATTACATCTCTGTGCAACACATTCTACACTTCGTCCCGGATCCTTGGGTGTGTTAAATACATAGTCAATCAGACGATCAATCGTTGTTGTTGCAACGTGCATCCTTGTATCGCTGGATGCGTAATAAATAAATACCTCATTTTTCTCATTCACAATTGCGCCATTGGTAAATACTACATTTGACACATCTCCAACTCTTTCTTCCCCTCTCGGTCCAATCAACAGTCCGGATGGTTCAGCAATTACCCTGGACGGATCATTTAAATCTGTTGCAAACGCATAGATAACATAACGCAATCCCGCAGCTGTATTTCTTACACCGTGGGCGATATGAATCCATCCACGATCAGTCTTAATCGGTGTTGCGCCTGCACCGTTCTTTGCCTCTGTAATCGTGTGGTACTTACGAAGACTTGTCATCTTCTCCTCATCAATCACTGCATGAGTAATATCTTCACACAGTCCAAAGCCGATTCCACCGCCACTTCCGGTCTCAATGAAATCGTCCATCGGCCGGGTATAAAATGCATACTTTCCATCCACAAATTCCGGATGCAGAACCACATTTCTCTGCTGTGGAGAACGAAGCGTCGTAAGATTATCCAGCCGCTCCCAGTTCTTCAAATCCTTTGTGCGGACAATTCCTGCAGCAGCAACGGCAGCTGACAGATCATTCACACTCGTATCTTTACTCTCTGAGCAGAATACTCCATAAATATATCCATCCTCATGCTGCGTCAGACGCATGTCGTAAACATTGGTCTCCTCCGGACATACATCATCCAGTAAGATTGGATAATCCCAAAAACGGAATCCATCAATTCCATTGTCACTCTCTGCCACACCAAAGAAAGACTTACGGTCATTTCCCTCAATCCTTGCGACCAGATAGTACTTCCCATTCAGATAGATGGCTCCGGAATTCATCACTGCGTTAATTCCAAGACGTTCCATAAAATAGGGATTGGTCTCTGGATCTAAATCATATCTCCAGGTAAGCGGAATCATATCTCTCGTGAGAACAGGATTGACATAACGGTCAAATACCCCATTATAAAAATCGCTCTTTTCATTCTTGCGGGAGATCAGTTTCTCCTGCTTTTCCAATTCTACATAATATCTCTCATGCATTGTTTATAATCTCCTAATCACTTCCATACACATTCTTCCGTTATGATATGGGCATTTCCAAGGCTCAACGATTGGCTTTCCTTCCACCGGAGTTCCATCCTGACGTACCAGCCAGAACCACTCTGAGCCCTCACGCGGATCAATCACATGTTCCTTGATAAACTGCCATACAGTCTCTGCCGCCTCTTTGTACTCTGTCTTAGACGGATCCTTTTCATACCCGTTTAAAAAGCCAACGATGGTTTCCGCCTGTACCCACCATACGCGATTGGTATCTACCACACCCTTCTCACATTCATTGGCAAGGGAATGTCCGTCAAAAGCAACTTCATAAATATTCTGAGTCAGCGCTTTTGTAATCGGTGTCATTTTCCGACTGTATGCTTCCTCACCAAGGACCTCCACACCACGGTCAATCAGCCAGGCTGTCTCGATATCATGTCCGTAAGAATGTAAGTCAATCAAGCTGTTATAATTCTTATCAAAAAATACTTCCTGACGTTTACGTGCCGGATCATACACTTTATCTGCAAACACATCCATGATCCACTCTAACCGCTCCTTCACCTCTGTATCCTTCGACACACGGTAAAGCTCCGTGTATGCTTCAAATACATGAAGCAGCGTATTCATGGTCTTCTCTGCCAGCACCCCGTTCTCAGATAACTTCTCATTGGATTCCGGCTTAAAATCCCTGGTAAAAGCCTCTAAATATCCCTGATCGTCGGTACATTTCTCCTCAATCATATGGAATAGCTGCTTTGCCAGTTCAAGCGCCTCCTCCTTGCCGGATGCTTCATAGTAGGAGGAGAGTGCATAAATGCAAAACGCCTGATTGTAGGTATGCTTTGTTGTATCCAATGGCGTACCATCATAATTCATCGACCAGTAAATGCCGCCATTTTCGGAATCGATACAGTAATCTTTCAGAAACGCGTATCCGTGATCTGCCTCCTCCAAAAGGCTCTGATCTTTCAAAAGTGTGTAGGCATTTGAGAAAAACCACAAAATTCTGCTGTTTAAAATGCAGCCCTTCTCAGCCTTCTTATCAAGTTTGAGGTCGTAACTGAGATATCCATAGTATCCGCCATACTCATCGTCACGAAGACCTTTCCAAAACGGAATAATATCTGATACCAGATGGTCTCTTATTTCATCTTTCATACTCATAGTCGCTGATTCCTTTGCTTTTATCAATTTTATCTTATCCCTTAACTGCTCCTGCTGTAATTCCACTGTAAATCTGCTTCTGGCAGAGAATAAATACAATCAGTGCCGGAAGAAGTGTAATAATAACACCTGCACAAATCAGGTTGTACTGGCTTCCCATTGGTCCCACAAAGGTGTAAAGAGACTGTGCCATCGTACGAATATCCTTGGTGATCAGGTAAAGGCTGGCTGCATAATACTCGTTGTAAATACCAACACCCTTTAAAATACATGCCGTTACAATTGCCGGCTTTAAAAGCGGAAGAATGATTTTCCAATAAATAGTCCAGTAGGAAGCACCATCCACGATTGCTGATTCATCCAGAGACTGCGATATATTTTCCATAAACTGAATAAAAATATAAATCGAGATAACGTCCGTTCCACAACTCATGATGATGTATCCATACAGATGATCAACCAGATTGAGTGCGCTCATGATATTGAACACTGTTACCTGCATTGCGACTGCCGGAAGCAGCGAAGCCACCATAAACAGGTTACGGATCAGTCCATTGCCCGGGAACTTAAAACGATCAAGTACATAGGCAAGCTGTGTTCCGATAATGACGGAAACAAGAAGTACACATACCATGACAATAACAGAATTCAAAAATGCGCGTCCCATGTTTGCCGTTGTAAACGCCTTGATAAAGTTATCAAAGTTCAGAAAGTTCTCCGGAAGCGTCATTACGCTGGTTGCCTGATATTCTTCCTTTGTCTTAAACGCAGTAATTACACAGGTAATAATCGGCACTACCGCTACCATGGAAAAGAAAATCAGGATAACATATTTTAAAACTCCCCAAATGATTGAGCCAACAGAAAACTGTCTACCGGATTTGGTTGTCATTACTGCCATCTTAGTTCCCCCCTTTCGCCATAGCCTTCTTGGTCTGCTTTTCCGCTTTGAGGCGTGCCTTTTTCGCCTTGTAGGACTCCTCGTCCGAGTCCGCCTCACGAAATACATACTTGAAAAACAGCTGTTGTAAAAGTGCGCAAACCAGAATGATCACAAGAAGGACAACTGCCATTGCGGAAGCAAGGCCTACCTTCTGGGATACATGAGCGATGCGGTTCATGATTACGAAGTATGTTCCTGTTCCATTTCCACCGTTTGTGATAACGTAAGGAGGCTCAAAAGCACTGAGGGAACCTGTAATAGAAAGAATAATGTTAAGTGTTACAATTGTTTTGATGCTCGGCAAAATAATATGCCGGAACTGTTGTAATTTATTTGCACCATCCAGGTTGGCAGCTTCATACAACTCTGCATCCACAGACATGATCGCTCCGATGAAGAGTACCATCATCTGTCCCATATAACGCCAGACAGAAGTCGCCACCAGAGACCAGTTGTTTACACTGGTATCCTTTAACCAGTATGGAAGATTATCCAACTCAAATCCACACCACTGAAGAATCGTATCTAATACAAATCCTCTTGTGTAGAAAAATTTAAAAATAAAACCGATAGCAATACCGCTGATCAGGTATGGGAAGAACAAAAATCCCTTGAAGATGTTGCCGCCCTTCACTTTAAAACTCAATATAGTTGCAAGGAACAATGCAAGCACCAGCTGAATCAGCGCACCAGCAACATAGTATAAACTCAGTTTCAACGCCCCAAAGCAGTCATCTCGCTTAAATACATCAATATAGTTCTGCCATCCGACAAACTGTCTTCTCTCCACCGGCGTTGTATATTTCATTTTGTAAAAACTAAACTGTACCATCTTTCCAAATGGCAAGTATGTAAACGTAAAGAGCAGCAATAACGGAATGATAATAAATGCAGCGCAGATCAATACCTGCTGCCCTTTTCTGCTCTTTGCCCATCTAACCAGGCTAAATGGTTTCTTTTCTTTAACAGCAGCTGCCATAATGCCTTCCTCCACTTTTTCTGATGTATTGAGCCAGGAGTATTCCTGGCTCAATCATAATTGGCATGTACACCTGTTCGCTGAAATTATTCTGTAACCTCTACACCCTCAGCTTCCTGTGCATCGCTCCATGCCTGGTTCCACTCAGCCACAATGTCATCATAGCTCTTAGTTCCAGTTGCTGCAGCCTCAACAACTGCCTGAAGTCTCACGCCGTCACCATCCTGGTTAATGTTAACCTCAGATGTGCTGTTCAGGGTATTCAGAAGATCTTCCTCGCCCTCAACTGCCGGCTCATCCTGAAGCATCTCAACATTGTCAAAGGAAAGCTGTGTCTCTGCACCCTTTACAACCGGAAGTGAATATTCATTGTAAGCATATCCGGATCTCTCAACAAGCCATTTAACAAAAATCAGTGCAGCCTGTTTCTTGTCGCCCTCAAGGTTTACATTAATACCATATCCTGCATCCGGAGATGCTGCTGCATACTGCTTTCCATTAACAGAAATTGGGAATGGCATATATCCTACATCATCTGCATTCTCCCCAGCCTGCTTCATCTGTGGAAGAGCCCATGATCCAAGCACCATACATCCGATCTCACCATTGTTCATCTTTGGCTTAGAACCTTCCCAATCCGTTGTTGTATAGTCGTCCTCTGTCAATCCCTGTGCAACTGCATCGTAAAGGATCTTGTATACTGCATATGCATGTGTATCATCACCATAATTCTGGAACGGATCCTTTGTGTGAGCCAGCTTCTGGTTCATATACTTTGCATCACCGGTTGCCGGAATACCGATATATGCATCCCACTGTCCACTTAATGCCCATCCAGCAGCGTAGTTTGTGTAAAGCGGAATCGCATCTGTATTATCCTTAATCAACTGCAGATCCTTAAGGAATTCATCCGGAGTCTTTGGAAGTTCTGTGATACCAGCTTCCTCAAATACCTTCTTGTTGTAAACAATACCTCCGGCATTTACCATTGTCGGAATTCCATATACCTGTTTCTCATACATCAGATTGTCTGCAAAGTTAATAGTCTGTGACATTGTGTCATAATCACCATAGGAAGCAAAGTAATAAGGTAAATCTGCCTTATCCATTGTCGGGATTCTTACAACCTCATCAAACTCACCGGACTGTAACTGTGTCTGAACTGTCTGCTCATAATCGGTAATCGTTGTAATATTTACCTTGATATTTGGATACAGTTCATTGAAATCTGCAATGTAAGACTCCCAGTTCTTTCCAGGGTAATCCGCGGTATCCATATCTGTACGATTGTTTGTAAAGGTAATCTCTGCTGTCAGATCCTTACAATCCTTATCAAGGTCAAGATCGGCATATGAGATAATACCATCTTCCTCCGCTGCTCCTCCCTGTGTGTTGTTGCCTGCGTTGCCATTGTCTGCTTTGCCTCCGCATGCTGCTGTGGACACAACCATTGCTCCTGCCATTGCAAAAGCTGCTAATCTTTTCAATTTCATATTTTCTCCTCCTTAAATATGCATCGCTTTTCTTAAGCTAATTTAAGTATACTTTTATAATTTATTTAATCATCAGTCTTTCTTGCTTTTTATGTTACTTTCTTGCCATCAGTGTCATTTTCCCCACTTTTCACAATTTCGTTTCTCTAGTTTTATGCAATATATACAACCTATTTTCCTTTTAATTGTCACTTTCTCTCTTACCTTCTTGTTGTTTAGCTAATTTTAAGTTAATTCATTAGAGACATTGTTTCTAGAACCATTTTCCTATATAATATTTTTAGAATTCATGTGACTATAATAAAAAGAGCTTTCAATAGAAGGGGAATGATTATGCAATTAGAGGATTTTGTCAGATTAACATTTACTTCGGGAAACGTTGGGCGGGAAACCATCCTTTCTAATAAAGAGCGAATCCATTTTTACAATTTTGCAGCATCTATGGCAGAAGACGCCTTTATCCATCTGATCTATGCCGGTTCTTTTCATTTTACTTCCAGTTGCACCTTTGTTCTGGAAATGCAGCCATGCTTTCAGTTCCTTTATCCCTATGAGGGGAAACTGGAGATTACCTGCAGCGATGGATGTTCCTATAACTGTCAGCCCGGACACATTCTCTTTCTATCCCCTTCTGACACTTACCATTTCCGCATCAAATCCGGGCAATGCCGCTTCTTTCAAGCCGGTTTTTCCGGCGCGGCACTGAAAACATACCGCAATTTTCTTCCATGCGATATTACATATTCCAGCTCCGGTTCAGGAGTTTCCTGTCTATCGGACTGTATTGACCACCTGCTTCGCCATGTACTCTACCACTCCGAAGCGGATATGGTGATGTATTCCAAATGGATTAACGAT
The DNA here is from genome assembly GCA_022775045.1 of Agathobacter sp. Lineage (GTDB taxonomy): Bacteria > Bacillota > Clostridia > Lachnospirales > Lachnospiraceae > Roseburia. The sequence goes on from JALFLB010000060.1 coordinate 138,206, forward strand.
ATGCTCACCGAACTCAGCGTCTACGAAGCAGAATCCACCCGCCAGCGTGATCTGATTCCATCCTATATGCTTGAGATGAAAGAACTGTTCGACCAGGAATATCAGGAGTCTTATACCCTAGAAGCCCTCGAACAGCATTTTGGGAAAAGCCGCTACCGTCTGTGCCGGGAATTCTCACAATATTTTGGGCAGTCTCCTATTCAATATCTCAATCACCGACGCATAGAAGCCGCCAAAATTCTGCTTCTGTCTACAGACCTGTCCATTCATGAGGTCGGCTCTTCCGTTGGTATTGAAAACACAAACCATTTTATCAACCTGTTTAAAAAAGAAACAGGAGCCACCCCGCTTGTATTTAAGCAGGAGGCTCCTGTGGCTATCTCTGAGCTACACTATCCTTATGCACCAGATGCCCACCGACAATGAACACGCCGGAGGTATATTTTTCGTTTGCTATTTTTTTCAGTACCTTGTGAATCGTTCTGCGCGCCATCTCCGAGATATCCACCTCAAACGTTGTAATTTCAATATCACAGATTCCCGGATAGAGATAATTATCAAAGCCCACAACAGAAATATCTGTCGGAACCTGATACCCCTCTTTTTGGAGCTTCTTGATCAAATACGCCGCCGTCAAATCACTATTACAAACAAAAGCAGTCGGCATTTCCTTTGGAAGACAAATATTTTTATCCGGGTCAATCATTCCAGTCTCCAGATCACGGTCGTCAATAATCCAGTCTTTTCGAATCTCCAGATTATGTTCCATAATAGACTTCTGATATCCCAGATAGCGATCTGTAATACTGTTCGTTGCACAAAGAGTTCCTACGTATGCAATATCCCGGTGTCCCATATTATATAAATAATTGGTTAACATGTAGCTTCCGTAAAAACTATTTCCAATTACCGTATCCACTTCCCGCTCGTTATCGTAATAATCCATATAAACAACCGGCACCCCAGCCTCTGCCTCAAGTTTAAGCAGATATTCCCTGCTCATTGCTCCAATCACAACAACTGCATCCGCACTATGTTCCTGCACAAGTGCCGGTGTCTTTATCGTTGTTATATCATTACAGCTCACCAGTTCTAAAATGGTAAAGCAGCCTCTGCTCACCGCCTTTTTGGTCAGTTCCTGATAAAGCTGCCAGTAAAAGGATGCATATTTGTCCAGATAGATATCCCGAACGAGAACACCAATATTAAATTTCTTTGAAGCAAACTTCTTTGCTGTCGAAGGTGGCTGATACCCCATCTCCTCTGCTAATTGCTTAATTTTTTCTCTTAATTCTTCACTTACACCTTTCTGGTCCGACAGTGCTTTAGATACCGTTACCGTACTTACACCTACCACCGCAGCAATGTCAGCCAGTTTTACCGCCTTTGCCATCTTAACTAATCCTCACTTTATTTCATCTTGTGCTTCTGCCACCAGATGATACAGCCTGCTTTGTGCATCTCCCCACAGATCATCCATCAAAAGTCCTGCCTTCATCAACAGATCGCCTCCAAAAAGGCGGTCCTTGCCTTCGATCCGATAATTTTGCTCCGGATCCAGCCCCTGCAGGCAAATACAACGGCTGTGAAAATTTGGTCTCCCTATCACCTGAACAAAGGTTACCAGTGCTTCCCTCTTATCCTTGGATACAACAAGATAACAATCATACTCATGATTCTCCTGATAAGAAGCAATCCGATAATAGTCTCCTTCACGCACAAGATCATTATATTTATGATACAACGCAACCTGCTTTGGAATCAAGTCCTGATTTTCTTTTGGGATTGTTGTGATATCCAATTCATATCCAAATGTACCGGCCAAAGCGACATTTCCTCTCGTTTCAAAAGGCGTATTTCTTCCAACCGTATGATTTGGACAGACAGAAACGTGTGCACCAATTGACGAGAGAGGATAGATCAGAGCCGTACCCTCCTGTATTTTCAGTCTCTCAACCGCATCCGTATCGTCTGAACACCAGATTTGCGGGCTGTAATACAACATTCCCGGATCGAATCTCGCACCACCGCCGGAGCAATTTTCCAATAGAAGATCCGGGAACTCTGTAATCAGGCGTTCCTGTAGTTCATACACCCCCAGCACATAGCGGTGATAAAGTTCTCCCTGTCTGTCTGCCGGAAGTGCAAAACTCCCCATATCCGATAACTGCCGGTTCATATCCCACTTCACATATTCGATATTGGCGCTCCTGAGAATTGCTGCAACTGATTCATACACATAATCACGGACTTCCTTGCGGCTTAAATCCAGCACATATTGATTCCGGCTCAAAGCAGCTTCTCTTCCCGGCACAGCAAGCGCCCAGTCCGGATGTTCTTCATAAAGTCTTGAATCTGGCGAAATCATCTCCGGCTCCATCCAGATACCGAATTTAAGTCCCAGTTTATTTACCCCATCCACCAGATGCTTTAATCCACCGGTAATTTTCTTCTCATTGACGAACCAGTCCCCAAGGCTTGTCGAATCGTCATTGCGGTTCCCGAACCACCCATCATCCATAACCAGCATCTCGATTCCAAGTTCCGCTGCTTTTCTTGCAATCGCAAGAAGTTTTTCGGTATCAAAATCAAAATAAGTTGCCTCCCAATTGTTAATCAGAATTGGCCGCTTACTATGGGCATACTTGCTTCTTATCATATGATTTCGATAAAAATCATGCAGATTCCTTGTCATATTGCCAAGGCCCGCTTCTGAATAAGTCAGCACCACCTCCGGCGCAGTAAAAGCTTCCCCCTGATTCAGCTTCCAGCAAAAATCCTCCGCATTGATCCCCATCGTTACACGAATCGAATCAAACTGGCTCTTCTCAATCTGTGCGGTAAAATTGCCGGAATATACAAAATGCATTGCATAGACCTCGCCTTGCTTCTGCGTGGTCTGCGGGTCCATCCATGCAAGAAATGGATGCTCCTGATGAGAACTTTCCCCGCGAACAGATCCAACACTCTGTTTCCCATATCCAATCTTCTTGCGCTCAATCTGGCGCTCACGTGCCCAAGAACCATGCAGCATCAGCCATTCATAATCCCGGTCATCCATGTCAATACATGCCGAGTAAACCTTTGTCAGATAGATGTCCTGCTCTCCGGCATTGATGATTCGCACACTTCTTGTAATGACATCTTCCTTTTCAAAAACCGAGTAAAGCAGTTCTGCTTCCAAACCAAGCACCTGATCCCTACAGGTGAGAATCAATGTCTGACACTCCCCATCCTTGGCAAAAGAAGCCGGAAGTCCTTCGAGTGCCGGCTTCCCGTCTACAATCTCATGCGACTGATAAGTCAAGCTGACAACAGAATGGCCTTCCTTTGTCCGTACACGGATACATCCTTCGCGGTAATCCCCTGCACCGTGCCCCGGATATTCCATCGGGAATGTGTCCATAAACGAACAACGCTCACGGTTGTTGACCGATGGAACAAACGGATTTTCTTCCGTCCTCATCAGATATAACGCATCCTGCATACGGAGCTTTGCCCCATAATAAATATGTCCGACAAACTGTTCCTGATCCACTATTCCAATCATGTAACTGGTATGTGCACTATCAAGTTTAAAAATTTTTGTTTTCTCATCATATGTAATTGCCATATACCCGATGATCTCCTTATCAATAATTCTTTACTCTTCCCCTAATATTTCTAGAATGAGCGCCGTAGCCAGTTCCCCATGGGCTGCATGATCTTGAATTCCGACTACAGCACCATTCGGATACCAGCCGGATTTCTGAATCCAATCATTATCTGCCGAAAGACGAATCCCAACAGGATAGGTCTTCCCGCTTTCGATTCCTTTTACATAAACCAGATCATCCTCATATTTTTCAATTACTTCCGCCGGCAGATAGCTATTCAGATCTGCCAGATACTCGAATTCTCCGATACTGTAAAGAACATCCTCATCCGCAAAGAACACATCTACAGCTCCCGCCATCAGCTGCGTCTGTATCGTCTGCAGATTGGACTGGCTTACCGAATCCTCCGCTGTGGGCGAAACACCGAGACTTGCATTGACACTGACCTCTTCTTTACTCAGATCCACACCATTTTTCTCAAGAAATTCTGTATAAAAAGAATCCTCATCCGCCGGACTTGCCTCCTGCGTTGTATTGACCGCAAGAATGCCAAGTCCGATATCCTTGGCAAAGATGAAATGCAGAATCAAAAAGAGAACAATTCCAATCAGAAACACGGATACCAGAATATTAATCCCATAATATTCTGCAATAAAAGCGATTTTGTCTTTGCCATTCATATCTTTTAGCTTTTCCCGCGTACTTCTCCGATCCTCCGGCTGATAAAAAACAGAATCCTCCGGCAGCTTCGCGAAATCCGGGCGTACATTCTTCTCATCCTGCATAAATCTTCCTCCACCCCAGGGTATTCTCTAATTCTCAGCGTACGCAAGCATTGCCATCTTTAATGACTCCAGCTTCTGCGCAGAATCCTCAAGGGAATCTCCCACAACGCCAAAATAAAATTTAATCTTCGGCTCTGTTCCGGACGGACGCACACAGCACCACGCTCCATCACTCAATTCATAATAAAGTACATTGCTGTTTGGAAGTCCGGTCGACTCCGTCTTACCCGTTGCAAGCTCTGTCCGGACATCATTCTGGTAATCCCGAAGTGCAATCACTGCATGACTGCCGATCTGTTTCGGCGGATTCTCTCTCATCTTTGTCATCATGGCCTGAATCTGCGCAGCACCATCCATTCCCTTGAGCGTCATCGTCTCAAGGCCTTCTTTGTAGAATCCATACTTCTCGTAAAGATCGACCATCGCATCCCAAAGTGTCATTCCTTTTTGTTTGCACCAGGAAGCAACTTCACACAGCATCATAACTGCCACGCAGGCATCCTTGTCTCTTGCATAAGTTCCCGCCAGACAGCCATAGCTTTCCTCAAGACCAAATACATATTCATATGTATGCTGCTGCTCGAATAACTTAATCTGTTCACCAATAAATTTAAATCCGGTCAATACCTCAATCAGTTTTACCCCGTAATCCTTTGCAATCACTTTCGCCATATCTGTTGTTACAATCGTCTCAACCAGTGCTCCGTTTTCCGGCAGGGTTCCTGTTGCTTTGCGTTCACGCAAAATATACTCTGCAATCAGCATACCGGACATATTACCGGTAAAACTTACGTATTCACCGGTTGTAGTATCTTTCGCATAAACGCCGAGACGGTCCGCATCCGGATCTGTTGCAAGAACAATATCTGCATCCACCTCCTTGGCCAGCGCCAGCGCCAGCTTAAACGCCTTCGGTGACTCCGGATTCGGATAAGAAACTGTCGGGAAATTACCGTCCGGTTTTTCCTGCTCCGGAACTACATAGACGTTCTCGAAACCAAGTTCCTTAAGCACCCGTCGCACCGGAAGATTTCCCGTTCCATGCAGAGGTGTATAAACAATCTTAATATCCTTCGCCACCGCCTTGATAATCTCTGGATGAATCGACTGTTTCTTGAGCTGTTCCATATACTTGTCATCCAGCTCGGCTCCAATCACCTGATAAAGTCCTGCGGTCTTTGCAGCTTCCTTATCCATTGTTTTTACCTGATCAAAAGAAGTAACCTTTGCCACCTCCGCCAGAATATTCTTATCATGAGGCGGTGTAATCTGTGCACCATCCTCCCAATATACTTTATAACCGTTATATTCTCTTGGATTATGACTTGCAGTAATGACAATCCCCGCAATACATGAGAGCTCACGCACAGCAAATGAAAGCTCCGGTGTCGGTCGAAGACTTTCAAACACATACGCCCTGATTCCGTTCGCATTCAGGCATAGAGCTGCTTCATCCGCAAATTCCAGAGACATAATTCTGGAATCATAAGCAATTGCAACCCCCTTCTTTTGCCCATTCTGGGAAATGATGTAATTCGCAAGCCCCTGTGTTGCCTGTCTTACGGTATAAATATTCATGCGGTTGGTACCGGCTCCGATTACTCCGCGCAATCCGCCTGTTCCAAATTCCAACTGGCGATAGAAACGATCCTGAATCTCTTCCTCATTCCCCTCAATCGCCTTCAGTTCCTCCTTCGTTGCATCATCAAAATAACTGTCGGTACACCACTTCTGATACTCTTCTTTGTAATTCATCATTCCACTCCTTTACATTCCTATCATTTTCTATTTCCTAGTATAACACCATTTTCTATACAATGTATAGTATTTTTAAGTAAAATTACTTTATTTTAGCTTAATCTTTGATAATACTCCAAAATCACTTGTTCTGCCGGTTTTGCATAAATTTCATAATCCTTGCGAAGAAGTGCCTCTGACTCGGGATACAGACTGCCGCCCCACGACCACATGGCCCATCCTCTGACCCAGTCCCGTTTGGTACAGGCTTCAAACATTGCACGATACCAGTCTGCCTGTCCCCGGGCATCTGCCTCCCCTCTCAACGTCCAGTCATTCGGCACGCAATTGGAATTTTTGACAGACATACAACCTGCCTCTGCAAAGAAAAACGGCTTATGAAACTTCGTCACCACCTGTTCAATGCGATTCAGCTGGTTCTCCCAATCATCAATCGGATAATAACCGCTCGAAGAAATCACATCAAGTGCATCCCACCAGGTCACATGCCCCTCCTGATACTTGTCGGTATTGTAGGACACCAGCCCTTTATACTCTCTTCTCACGTCCGCAATCAGCTGACGCCACTCTTTTTGCCGATGCTCCGTCTGCACCATTTCACATCCGGTAATATACATCTCCACGCCCATCTTCTGGGCAATTTTCGCATAGTGTGTGTGGAACTTTGTATGAGAGGCAAACCAGTTTTCCCACTTGGGTTCACAGGGCACCTCAACATCAAAAAAACTGATGTGTGCTCGCCATGTTCCATCATCGCAGTTCACCGTCGGTTTGAGTGCCACCGCAAGTCCAATATCATGCGCATATTCAATCATTGAACACAACTCATCATCATCCACATTGCGGTCACACTGAAAATCCATTTTCTCAGAGAAAGCATTTTTCTGTCTTGCATTTGGGGCAAGTACTACAAAATTCGCCCCCGTCCGTGTTTTCATCTGTCTCAAGCTTTCCTTCGCCTTCTCCCCACTTAAGCTTCCTCTTCCGGAAAAGGGGGAAAACGTAATTCCACATAAATACTTTTCCATATTTCTATCCCTCATCTGAATGTTATTTTACTTTGGCAGCACAAGCGCCAGTGCTCCTTTTATTCCCTGCATGCCTCCAAGT
>JALFLB010000009.1 GCA_022775045.1 Agathobacter sp.
ATTATATGATAAATTCGCAAGAATTAACCGCATTGACCAGGCTATCTACGAATCCGAGCAGGAAATTGCAAACGGAGCAGAAGCGGTCGATGCAGAGATCGTTTTTGCAGAATTGGAGAAAAAGCATTTTGGATAAATACAAGGTAAGGGTTACAGACAGTTGTTGATTGATAACTATATCGCCATCTTCCGTATTGACGAACCGCACAAAACGGTTTATGTGGTAACGATACAGTATCAGGGAAGAAATCTATAAGATGAGCACCAAATGGCAAAGTGAATCATTTGGTGCTTTCTTCAATCATTAGAAAGTGATTGAATGCAGTCAGAAAATGTTTTATTGGAAGGGAGGCTGGAGATGGCAAAACAAAATATTTATGACAACGAAACCTTTTTTGAGGGCTATAAAAAGCTCAGAGACAACGAAATCAATGCGAACAATCTCTTTGAGAAGCCCGCTTTGTTTTCCCTGCTGCCGGAGCTGAAGGGGAAAAAGGTGATTGATCTGGGATGCGGATTTGGCGAGCACTGTATGCAGTATGTCAGGGATGGGGCTGCCCGTGTAGTGGGGGTAGATATTTCCCAGAAAATGCTGGAGGTGGCCAGAGCGGAAAATAGCCATCCGAACATCACGTACCTCAATCTTCCCATGGAGAATATTTCGGAAATAGGGGAGACCTTTGATGTGGCGGTGAGTTCGCTGGCACTTCATTATGTAGAGGATTTTGATGGTCTTGTCCGGAATGTGTATGAGATGCTGACGGAGGGCGGCGTGTTCGTCTTTTCCCAGGAGAATCCGCTGAATACCTGCTTTTCCGGAGGAGACAGATGGACCAGGGATGAAACGGGGCAAAAGCTGTATGCGCATTTGTCCGATTACAGCGTGGAGGGAGAGCGAGAATCCGTATGGTTTGTGGATAACGTGAAAAAGTACCATAGAACCTTCTCGAAGATTGTTAATACCTTGATCGAAGCAGGGTTTACTATCGAAAAGATGATCGAGCCGGTGCCGGACCAAAAGATGCTGGAAACGTATCCGGAGTATGGCGACCTTTTACATAAACCGGATTTTTTGTTGGTAAAGGCAAAGAAATAGCAGGAGAAATCTATGGATACAGAAGAAATTTATTTGCCCCAGGGCACGATCTTACAAAACAGATACGAACTGATTTCCGTCATTGGAAACGGCGGGTTCGGCATCACATACCGGGCAGTGGATCAGCTGCTGAACTGCTATGTGGCGGTGAAGGAGTTCTTTCCACGGAAATGGGCATCCCGGTATGCCCACATGTCCTGCGAGGTGAAATTTCTGGAGGATGAGGAGAGCGAAAGAATTGTGGAGGAATGCCGCCGTAATTTCCGGCATGAGGCGAAGATTCTTGAGGCGGTTAAGGATGTGCCGTACATTGCGCGGCTGAAGGATTATTTCGAGGAAAACTCAACGGAATATATTGTCATTAGGCTGATTCAGGGGGAAACTCTGTCGGAATATGCGAAAAGGCGGTGCGGAAAGCTTCCGGCAACGGAGGTGCTTTCGTTACTGCAGTACACCTTCGATACGCTGTCGCATCTGCACCGCATGGGAATCATTCACCGGGATATCAGTCCCGGAAATTTGATGCTTTCGGAGGACCAGGTACTTTATTTGATTGACTTTGGCTCGGCTACCTCTTATGATGGTAAGGAAGAGCTTTTGAGTGGACAGGTTTTTGAACACAAGGGGTTTGAGGCACCGGAAAGTTCAGAGCTCCAGAGGCAGGGACCGTGGACCGATATTTTTTCTCTGTGCGCCACGATGATTTATCTGATCACCGGTGAGGGAATCGCAGAGGCAAAGGGTGGTCAGTATATGGATGCACTGCCGCAGCTTCTGATGCGGACGGCGCTTTCCTCCAGGCAGCAGAATGCCCTGATGAAGGGACTGCATCCGGATATTAACTGCCGTTTTTCTGATATCGAGGTACTGCATACAGAGCTTTACGGGGAGGTGTTGACGGCGGACAATCTTCCGGAGGAGTGGGAAGTCTTCTACCATGCAAAGACAGATATCGGGACGAGGCAGATCAATCAGGATAATTTTATGGTGGATACGGTGTTTTATTACAAGGGCGAGGACTGTGAGCAGACAGGAACCTTGATCTGCCATCCGGAGGAGATTCATGTGGCTGCGGTGTGCGACGGGGTCGGGGGCTCCAATTATGGTGAGTTGGCGTCCAAGGCGGCAATCCAGGCGGTGATTCATTTTGTGGAGCAGCAGCCAAGGCGGGATGTCCTTCCGGACCGGATGTTGGAGGATCTTCTGGATCAGATCAACGAGAAAATCCTGCAGCTGTGTGAAAAAATCGGACAGACAGCCACAACCTTGTCGTTGCTCTTGTGGCAGGGGAACCGTTACTATGCCGTGAACATCGGAGACAGCCCGATCTTTCTACTGAGGAAAGGAAAGCTGAAGCGTATCAGTACGCCCCAGACGAAGGCGGACTTGAACATGATGACCCAGCGGCCGTTGCAGAAGGAAGACTGGAATACGCTGACGCAGTTTCTGGGGAAAAGAGGTGTGTCGGGCAGTCAGATGGCGGCATTCCGTTACGGGAAACTGCAGAAGGGGGACACTTTTCTGGTTTGCTCGGATGGTGTGTCTAAGAAAATTGAGGAGAGCCGGCTGAAACGGTATCTTTCCAGACGGGGAGAGAAGTCGGTTCCGGCGATGTATAAAACCATAGCAAGAAATACACGAAACGATAATTGCACGGCAATCGTATTAAAATTTTAGAGATGTGGGATTAGAAACGTTAAGATGTAAGAAAGGAAAAACAAATGGGTGGATTTTTTGGTGTAGCTGCTAAAGAGGATTGTTTATTTGATTTATTTTTCGGAGTTGATTATCACTCCCATCTGGGAACCAGACGCGGTGGTATGGCGGTGTATGATGATGACAAGGGCTTTGACCGGTCCATTCACAATATTGAGAATGCGCCGTTTCGGACAAAGTTTGATGGTGATATGCAGGATATGAAGGGTCGGCTTGGAATCGGCTGCATCTCGGATTTTGAGCCGCAGCCCCTCATTGTCCGTTCCCATCACGGGACCTACGCGCTGACCACGGTCAGCAAGATTAACAATACTGAGGAATTAGAGCAGATGCTGTTGGATAGCGGACATTCCCATTTCCTGGAGATGAGCGGTGGAGAGATTAACGCCACAGAGATGGTGGCGGCGCTCATTAACCAGAAGGAGAATCTCATTGAGGGAATCAACTATGCGTTAGAGGTAATCGATGGATCACTGTCGCTGTTGTTGATGAATTCCAATGGAATTTATGCGGCCAGAGACAAAATGGGCCGCACGCCGATCATGATCGGGAAAAAGGATGGAGCTTTTTGTGCTTCCTTTGAGAGCTTTGCATACAAAAATCTAGGTTACCGGGATTACAAAATCTTAGGCCCGGGCGAGATTGTGGTGCTGACGGATACCAACTGTGTGACGCTGATGCAGCCGGGAGAGAAGATGAAAATCTGTACTTTCCTCTGGATCTATTACGGCTATCCTGCCAGCTCCTACGAAGGGGTCAGCGTGGAGCAGATGCGCTACAACTGCGGAGCCAAGATGGCGCAACGGGACAATGTGAAGCCGGATATTGTTGCCGGTGTTCCGGATTCCGGCACGGCGCACGCAGTGGGTTATGCAAACGAGTCGGGGGTGCCGTTTTCCAGACCATTCATTAAGTATACGCCGACCTGGCCGCGTTCCTTTATGCCGACGATTCAGAGTAAGCGGAATCTGATTGCCAAGATGAAGATGCTTGCGGTAGAGGAATTGATTAAAGATAAAAGTCTTCTTTTGATCGATGATTCGATTGTCCGCGGCACGCAGCTTCGTGAAACCACGGAGTTTCTGTATCAGTGCGGTGCGAAAGAGGTACATATCCGGCCGGCATGTCCACCACTGGTGTACGGCTGTAAGTATTTGAATTTTTCGAGATCAAGTTCTGAGATGGATCTGATTACCCGGCGCGTGATTGCCCGCCTGGAAAACGGCAATGTGACAGATGAAGTTCTGCAGGAGTATACGGATCCGAATTCAGAGAAGTATGCAAAGATGGTGGATGAGATCTGCGTGGAACTGCATTTTACTTCTTTGCAGTTCAACCGATTGGATGATATGCTGGATGCGGTGGGAATCGACCCATGTAAATTGTGTACATACTGTTGGAATGGAGCGGAATAAAGAAACGGCGGGGACTTGTTCCCCGCCGGATTTGTATTAAGAACGGGATGCAATCAGTTTACAGATGGGATTGCCCTGAGAGGAGAATTTCTCCTCGTATTCCGTCATAATGTTGCCCTGGTTCATCACCGGATCGTGGTGCAGATCACGGGTGGAGGCATCTACGTGCCAGATGTCAGAGTTTCCAATCTCTTCTAAAGAGAAGGTAAAGAGATCCTGATTGTCGGTCTTGAATTCCAGATGTCCGCTTGGTGCCAGGAACTGGTCATAGCGCTCTAAAAACTGATGTGAGGTCAGGCGTCGCTTGGCATGGCGGTCCTTCGGCCATGGATCCGAGAAATTCAGGTAGATGCGATCTATTTCCGCCTGTGCAAAAACCTCTGGAAGTGTGGCGGCATCCTCGCAGATAAAGTGAACATTCGGAAGCTGTAGCTCATCCATTTTCTGGACCGCGCGCAGCAGGACACTGGTGTAGCGTTCGACACCGATATACTGGATATCCGGGTTAAGAGCGGCAAGATCCATAAGAAAACGGCCTTTTCCCATACCAATCTCAAGGTGGATTGGGTTCGGGCTGCGAAGCAGTGCTTTCCATTGTCCACGGTGTTCCGTTGGATTTTGTATACAATAAGGGCTGGCGGCAACAATCTCATCCGCGCCCGGAATATTGCGTAGTCTCATAGGGGGATTCTCCTCTAACTTTTGCTAAATTGTAGTTAAGATTCAAATATTATCTTATTTTATCATACTTTGAGTATGTGTGCCAATCATAATGTGTATTATTATTTTTTTATTTGGACTTAATTGAGCTGAGAGGAATAAAAATTCTACATATACCTCAGTGTCAAAGGCGATTTTAAATCTGTAAGGAATGTTCAAAAATTTCCTTGCAGGAAATTTGTATAGTGTTTATACTTTAAGAGAAGCTATTTTGTAACTGTTCAGAACAGATTCTATGGGGATAATGAACAGATACGCGCAATGAGGTAAATATAAATGAGGAAAAATAGATGGAAGCGGGCACTTGCAGCAGTGCTGGCAGTTGTGTTGGCATTACCGGCAGTCCCACATAGCGTCCGCGCAGACGAGTATTGGCCGGAGGGGCCGAAGACGCAGTCGAAGAGTGCGATTGTTATGGAGGTTAATACAGGGACAATTCTTTATGAGAAGAAAAGCCATGTAGAACATTATCCGGCAAGTATTACGAAAATTATGACAACGCTTTTGGCTATCGAGAATTGTGAGATGGATGAGATTGTCACTTTTTCGGAGGATGCCGTATTTAAAAACGAGGGGGATACCTCACATATTGCAAGAGATTTGGGTGAGAAGCTGACCGTTGAACAATGTTTATATGCGGTCATGCTGGAATCGGCAAATGAATGCGCGTATGCCGTTGCGGAGCATGTGGGAGAGAAGCTTGGCGGAGACTATCAGACATTTATTGATCTGATGAACGAGCGCGCAAAAGAACTTGGTTGCAAAAATACACATTTTAATAACTGTAACGGACTCCCGGATGAGGAACATTGGGTGAGTGCGTATGACATGGCGCTGATTTCGGCGGAGGCATATAAGAACGAAGAGTTTCGCAGGATTACGGGATCTGCCAATTATACAATTCCCAAAACGAACAAATGTAAAGAAGAATATCCGTGCCATAATCATCACAAGATGATATATCCATTTCGTGGAGACAGTTCCCATCTGTACGAATACTGTACTGGAGGAAAGACCGGATATACGGTTGCTGCGAATAATACGCTGGTTTCTTTTGCAGAGAAGGATGGTATTACATTAGTCTGTGTTGTGATGAATGTGGATTCACCAGGACACTATACGGATACTCGTAAGCTTTTTGATTATTGTTTTGAGAATTTTCAGGCACTTAATATTGCTGAAAATGATACAAGCCTGACAGATCGCGCACAAAAGAATTATGGATTGATGAACAATAATGAGCCATATGCAAAGCTCGATGAAAATGCATACATTATCATGCCAAAAGCTTCGAAGTTTTCTGATGCAAGTTATGAGGAAGATAAGGGTAAAGCAGAGGAGGGGATTATTGCAAAGCTTAAGTACACGTATGCAGGGCGCGTGGTTGGACGCGCAAATATCGTAGAAACCGGAGTGAAGATTGAGGATAGTTATTTTGAGCAGGAAAAGCCGGAAAAAACAGATGGAAGCGTTCGGACGATCTGGATTAAGCCGGCGATGTTTGGGGTGGCATTTATTGTAATTCTAATTCTGGTTGTTTTGATTTATCTGGGGAAAAAGCTGTATGACAATTATTATCTGATACGACACCGGAGGCAGATGAGAAAGATTGATAGGGCACGTTTTAAAGTGTATAAGCGACGAAAGCGGTACCACAGAAGAGATCGAATGTTCAAATAGACAAAGAACATAGAAAACGACAAAATCAAAGACAATTATATAAAAAACGACAAACTATTTTGGAAATGGTCTGTCGTTTTTTTATATATAGACAATTGGAAATCAACCCCTATTTATCAGACTATTAAGGAGAATCAACAGCTGTTTTTTGTTTTTAGTATAAATTAACAGACCGTTTGACGTTTCGACGATGGTAAGAAACTTTCCTTGAAACGTGAGAGATTCCTCCAGCATATGAATCAGGCAGGAGCGCATGTGTGGTGCGGCAGATAAAAATACGGTCTCGATGTGCTCCATCGGATCGAGGCTCACGGCCGCCAGCTCAAACATGTGGGAGAGCTCCTTCTCCTGATCGAACTGGTCAATGGTTTTGTTGACAATGAAGTATCCCTTCTCATCTTTTGGCATGTCGAGAGCTTTGACTGCCCGCTGTACCTGTTTGGTAAGTGCATCGGAGGCCGGATAGAGGGATTCAAAGTAACTTAAAAAGTCAGATGCGCTCTTGAAATGCCGGTTGGTTCCGTGCTGTAGAACTTCTGTCATCAGAATCCGTTTGATTATGCCCTCGCAGGTTTCCCGGGAAGGATTTTTGCGTAACTTGCCCTGTTCCATAATTGTGCTCCTTTTTAGTGCTTGCGCTATTAACCCCACTGGAATGCATACTCGGTCCCATCTTGGAGTCCTGTGAAAATAGTATAACATAGATAGAAGAGGATGTTATATTAATAATTTAGGAATGTCGGCTTATGAGGAACGAAAATCCCGCCTGATTTAACGCAGGGGTATGGTCTGCAACTTCAGAAAGAATTAAGTTGAACTTGTGGACTGGGAGTTATAAAATAAAAAGGAGATGATTTTTGAACGTGGAGGTACAAAAGATGAACGCTATCGCAAATTGGATTTTGAAGGATACAAAAAATAAGAACGAGAGAAACACAGTAGCAGTAATTCTGCGTACAAGTGCGTTGCTTTTTTGCTTGTACTTCCTTTGTCTTATGATTGTGTTTTGTACACTTGTAGACTGGGAGAATGCGCTTGTCTGCCTGTTTTGCCTGGGGTGTTATGGAATTTCATTTTATACGACATATTTGAATCGAACCAAGCTTTCTGTAGGGATTTCACAGAGCCTGATGGTTTTTTGGATCTTGGTTTTTATAGTGAAATTTGGCTGGGATTGTGGTGTACAGCATTATCTGTTTGCATTGCTTGTATTGAATTTTACAGTCAGTACAGCGGAATGGAAAAGCAAAATTGCGGTTGCGGTTGGAGCCTGTGCCTACCGTCTTGGATTGTATGCCTACACCCGCAGCTTTGCACCATATACGCAGCTTAATCCGAAGGTCAGTGTACTGATGCAGGTTTTGAATACGATTTTTATTTTTTCACAGATTTCGGCAATTATGATTATTTTTGCAAAGGACTCGCAGAAAATGGAGAAGAAGCTGCAGAAGATGGCTGCGGAGGATCCGTTGACCGGGCTTTGGAATCGTTGGAGCATGTGGGAATACATTCGGGGTGTGGAACATCAGTATCTGTCCGGTACCGTAGGATCTATTGCAATCGCAATTGCAGATATTGATTTCTTTAAGAAAATTAATGATACCTATGGTCACAATGCAGGTGATCAGGTACTGACTGCGCTCGCAGAGCTATTTCAAAATAAAATGACAGACTATGGGAAGGTATGTCGCTGGGGCGGAGAGGAATTTTTGTTTGTCTTTTATGGAAGAACAGGGGATGAGGCATATACAGTGCTCACAGATCTTGTCGGTGAGATTCATAATATGACCGTTCCGTATGGAGAACAGAAAATACAAATTACGTTGACATTTGGTCTTGAGGAATACGATAAGAACAATAGTATGGAAGAGATTATTGGGAAAGCGGATCAAAAACTGTACTGTGGAAAAGAAGCCGGAAGAGACAGAATTGTGTATTGATCCAGCAATTGGCGGTATGGTTTGAAAGGATAAAAAGACGGCTGCAGACATTGACGCGCTCTCTCAAATAGCGTAAAATATGAAATAAATACCACTATTATTTTTATGGAGCGGAAAATGTCGACGAATAAACAAGAAACGTTAGAGAAATTATACGCTTTTATTGAGAAAAAGGGCGGGATTGTAAAGAAGGAAGAGTTTGCAGAACTTGGGGTGGACTACCGGAAAATCCTTCAGTTTGTGGAGGATGGTTCACTGGTACGGGTTAAGAACGGGTATTACACAGACAGGATGGATCGTTTTTCAGAGGACGAATTGATTGCCCGGCTGTTTCCGGATGCGCGTTTGTGCATGGAGAGTGCGTTGTATGCATATGGCTATCTGAAGGAGAAACCATATGGCTGGCATCTGGCAGTGGACAAGAATACATCCAAATCGCGGTTTAAAATGGATTACCCGAAGGTGATTCCCTATTATACCGAGCCGGAGGCGCTGGAGCTTGGGTCGACAAAGATTGAGATGAATGGGCTGACTTTTCAGATTTATGACAAGGAGCGAATGATCTGTGATTGCTTAAAGTATGAGGACAAGCTGGATCATACGGTATTTCGTGAGGCAGTTCAGGCTTACATCCGCGATCGTGATAAGGACATCTCCACGCTGATGGAATATGCGAGGGCACGCAAGGTAACAGGGCGTGTCCAGAGCCTGATCGGAGTGTGGCTGTAATGAAGGTCGGAGTATGTGAGTCTACAGAACTGAAGGAACGCAGCGAGGCGCTTGCAGTGTCATTTGCAGATCTGCTCTGGGGCTATGTGGTGGAGGACATGATGCTGCGGGTCAGTACGTCAGCTTATAAAGAAGTGTTGTGGCTCATGACGCTTCCTCTTCTTGGAATCGACGCATACAGGGAGCGTGCGAAGAAGCATATTCGCTTTTTTTACCAGGAGAGTGAGAGGGCACTGCCGCCAGAAAAGCTGAGACCGGGGCAGAAGCTGTCCCTTGCTATGGGAAACCACATCTGTAAAGAAGTGTTTGATGGGGAGAATGCGCAGAAAATCATATGGGAAAGCAGCGTTTCCGCGATTGCAGGAGGCGTTGTGCTAAATATGATTGCAAATTATCAGGATATGAAGGTCCCACTGACATTGGAAATCTACAGCTTCGGGGCAGTTACACAGATTCCCGGGAAAAAGGAGGAGGAACTGCCGGCAATCGGAGGGAAAAAGATTACCTATCTTGTGTATTCGCCGGAAAGCGAACTGAGTTATGACTTATTTGCCATTATGGATAAGCTGGAATTGATCGCAAGCATGGGCAGTTACTATGATGCGTATCGTCTGCTCAAGAGCCAGTCTCTCAGTGGCCGCTATGTGTTGGAAGAACTGACCCTTTTGGCCAAGTCTTCTCCCAAGATAAAAAAAGAGCAGCGGCTGAAGCAGCTGGAAGGCTATCGCACATATGCTTATATGCGCAAACGCTGGGATAAGTATCTTCGCAACCATGGAGTGAAAGCTGTGGCATGGGAGGAAGCTCTGGATATCATACTGGCCTTTGTCGGACCAATCTGGAAGAGCCTCTGCCGCAACGAGATTTTCTTTGATGACTGGATGCCGGAACTTGGCAGATTTCTTGGGTAAAAGGAACATATCATGATAGAAGAACGACTGAACAAACTGGCACTATCCAATATTTATCCTTTTCATATGCCGGGGCACAAGCGCAGAGAACTGGAGTTTCCCAATCCTTATGCCATTGATATCACGGAGATTGAGGGATTTGACAATCTTCATCATGCTGAGGGAATTTTGCGAGAGGCACAGGAAAAGGCGGCGAGGCTGTATGATGCGAAGCAGACATACTATCTGGTTAACGGGAGCACCTGTGGCATTTTGGCAGCAATCAGTGCAACTGTGCCGAGGGGTGGGCGCATTTTGGTAGCACGTAACAGCCACAAGGCAGTGTACAATGCGGTTTATCTGCGGCAACTTTCCCCGGAATATGTGTATCCGGCAGACACACGCTGTGGCATTCAGGGGCAGATTATACCGAAGCAGGTAGAACAGAAGCTGATCGAATTCCCGGATATCAAGGCGGTTGTCATCACCTCGCCGACTTATGACGGGATTGTGTCGGATGTCGCGGGGATTGCCGAGGTTGCGCACAATTTCGGCATTCCACTCATTGTAGATGAGGCGCATGGCGCACATTTTGGATTTCATCCGGCGTTTCCGGAAAATGCAGTAAAGCTAGGGGCGGATGCTGTGATTATGAGTGTTCACAAAACGCTTCCTGCATTTACACAAACGGCGCTTTTACATTTGTGTTCCGACAGGATTGATCATACGTGCATTGAGAGATTTCTTGGTATCTATGAGACAAGTTCTCCATCGTATGTGCTGATGGCAGGGATTGAAAAAAGCCTTGTCCTGGTTGAGAGACAGGGACAGGAACTGTTTGCACAATACGCAGGTATTTTGGCTGAGTTTCGGAACTCTGTTCAGGATCTAAAGCATTTATGGGTGCCGGGAGCAGAGGATTTTTCTCAGGATGAGGCATGGGCTTTCGATGCGGGAAAGCTTCTGATTATCAGCCGCGGGAGAATGAGCGGGCAGCAGCTGCAGGAACGGCTGTTTAAAGAATATGGACTGCAGACGGAGATGTCCAGTGGCAACTATGTGCTTGCCATGACATCTCTCATGGACCGGCAGGAGGGATTTGACAGACTTTCGAGGGCGCTCCATGCGATTGATGCGGGGCTGCATGAGGAGGAAATAACATCTTTTTCCCCACGGGAAATCTACTGTCAGCCGGAAAAGGTGATGGAGATTTATGAGGCGGATGAGGCGCCACACGGATGTGTTCCCCTTGCCAAAGCTGCCGACAGGGTGTCGGCAGATACAATTTGCCTGTATCCTCCCGGAATTCCTCTGCTTGTACCGGGGGAGCGGATAGACAGGAAGATGGTGGAAACAATACGAAGGTGTCTGGAGCTGGGGCTGGATGTCGAGGGATTGTTGGAGAATCATGGCATAAACATTGTACAAATCGGCTGAATAGATTATACTAGAGGAAGAGATAAATGGGAAAAATATATTGTGTCATGGGGAAAAGCTCCTCGGGCAAGGACAGTATTTATCAGCAGATCATGCAGCAGAGAAAGCTGCCGCTCGAGCGGATTATTCCTTACACTACCCGCCCGATCCGGGAAGGGGAGGAGGATGGCCGAGAGTATCATTTCTGTAGCGAGGAAACCGTGCAGCAGTTGGAAAACGCGGGCGCGATTGTGGAACTTCGTGTGTACCATACGGTTTACGGAATCTGGAAGTACTTTACGGTGGATGATGGTCAGATTGATTTGGAGAATCACAGTTATCTGTATATTGTGACGCTGGAAGGCTATCTGAAAATACAAAAATACTTTGGAAAAGATCGGGTTGTGCCGATTTATATAGAAGTAGAGGATGGGCAGAGGCTGCTTCGGGCAATTGCCAGAGAACAGCGGCAGGGGAAGCCGGGATACGAGGAAATGTGCCGACGATTTCTGGCGGATGCGGCAGATTTTTCTGAGGAAAAGCTTACCGGGGCAGGCATAAAAAAGCGTTTTATGAACCAGCAACTGGATGAAACGATCTGCGAAATTATGGAATATATTAGAAACAATATGAATGAAGATTGATTAGGCTCTGCAGAATGGAGCCTGAGGAGATTTTTCTTATGAGTGTGAAGATTAATGATATTACTCAGATCAATCAAATACCGGAAGCGGCTAAGAACGTGGAGGGAGATGGCTCCTTCAAGTTTACGCTGGCAAGTGCCATCACAGATGCGGATCTGCAGGCGAAAGTTGATGCGCTGCTGAACGATATCACTGCACAGGGGAACCGGCTTGCGGAGCATATGGATATCCGTGATATGAAAAAGTACCGCGGACTGGTGAAAGAGTTTTTGAACGAGGTGGTTTATCGCTCCCATAAGTTTTCCAGAGAGAATTTTCTGGATCGGAGAGGTCGTCACCGTGTATATGGAATCATCCGTCTGATTGATAAAAATCTGGATGAACTGGCCAGTGAGCTGGTGGCGGATGAGAAAGATCATATTTCCATTCTTGACAGGATTGGGGAGATCAAAGGATTGCTTTTGGATATACTGACATAACCGGATGTGGAAGAGTAAGAGAGGGGGAGAATTATGGCAGGTTTTAAAGATATTGTTGGACATGAACAGATTATAGAACATTTACGAAATGCAATTACCCTCGATAAAGTTTCACATGCATACATTCTGAACGGACCGGAGGCATCTGGTAAGATGATGCTGGCAGAGGCGTTTGCCATGGCGCTGCAGTGTGAGAGCGAGGGAGAGAGACCTTGCCTGTCCTGCCGTTCCTGTAGACAGGCGATGGATCATAATCAGCCGGATATCATTTATGTGTCCCATGAGAAGCCGAATACCATCGGAGTTGATGACATTCGGACTCAGGTGAATAATGATATCGGCATCAAGCCTTACAGCAGTCGATACAAGGTCTACATTATCGATGAGGCACAGAAGATGAACCAGCAGGCGCAGAATGCACTTCTTAAGACCATTGAGGAGCCGCCGGCTTATGGGGTGATCATGCTTTTGACCACAAATGCGGACAGCTTTTTACCGACGATTTTGTCGCGGTGTATTCGTCTGGATTTAAAGACAGTGAAGGAAGATGTCATTCGCAATTATCTGATGCAGAAATTTCAGGTTCCGGATTATCAGGCGGATATCTGCGCAGCCTTTGCACAGGGTAATGTAGGGAAAGCGGTTCAGCTGGTTTCTTCGGAAGACTTTGTAGAACTAAAGGCATCTGTACTGCAACTGGTGAAGCGATTGGACGATATTGATGTCTATGAGATGACGGCGGCGGTTAAGCAGATTGCAGAATATAAACTCTCAGTCAATGATTATTTTGACTTGATGATGATCTGGTTTCGGGATGTGTTGTATCTGAAAGCAACAAACGATGTGAACAGACTCATTTTCAAAGATGAGGTCTATGATATAAAAAAACAGGCAGCGAAGAGATCCTATCATGGACTTGAGACGATTCTTCGGGCGCTCGAGACTGCGAAGGTGCGTGTGTCGGCGAATGTGAATTTCGATCTTGTAATTGAATTGCTGCTTTTGACAATTAAGGAGAACTGACATGACAAAAATTGTAGGAATACGTTTTCAGCGGGCGGGAAAAATCTATTATTTTGATCCGCTGGACTATGAGCTGGAAACAGGCATGCACGTGATTGTTGAGACCGCACGAGGCGTGGAGATGGGAACCGTTCTGATTCCGCCGAAGGAGGTGGAGGATGATAAAGTAGTCCAGCCGTTAAAGCCGGTGATTCGGGTGGCAACGGACGAAGACGAAAAAGTGATGGAGCACAATCGCGAAAAAGAAGCGGAGGCTTTTGTCATCTGTAAAGAGAAGATTGCCAAGCACGGGCTTGAGATGAAGCTGGTTGCGGCAGAGTATACTTTTGACAACAATAAGCTTCTGTTCTATTTTACTGCGGATGGACGGATTGATTTCCGTGAGCTGGTGAAGGATCTTGCTTCTGTATTTCGTACCAGAATCGAGTTGCGTCAGATTGGAGTGAGGGATGAGACAAAAATGCTCGGCGGTATCGGTATCTGTGGGCGGGAACTGTGCTGTAAGGCATATTTGACGGATTTTATTCCGGTGTCGATCAAGATGGCGAAGGAGCAGAATCTTTCGCTTAATCCTACCAAAATATCCGGTGTGTGTGGAAGACTGATGTGCTGTCTGAAAAATGAGCAGGAAACCTATGAGTATCTCAACGGTCGTCTGCCATCTGTTGGAGATACCGTGACCACACCGAATGGTATGAGGGGAGAAGTGACGGGAATCAATGTGCTGCGACAGCTGGTTAAGATTGTTGTGGACAATGGTGAGGAGAAGGAGTTGCAGGAGTATTCTGTGGATGATCTTCGTTTCACACCACGCCGTCGCAAGGATGTCAAGCTGACGGAGGAAGAACTGAAGGAACTCGAAGGATTAGAAGACAACGGGGAGGCTGAGGAGGAGAAGCCCGAGCGTGAAAACCGCCGTGATAACAATCGTTTCCAGCGTGACAATCGTGGTGATCATGAGCGGAATGAAAGAAACAGGGATCACTGGGATAATCGTGGTAAAGAAGGCCGCAGAGATAACAACCGGGAGAACCAGGGAGAAAATAACAGAGGTAACAGAGAACGTTCCAACGAGCGCAGGGATTACAACAGGCGGAACGGACGGGGGCACCGAAATTTTAATAAAAACAATCAGGATGGATCAAACCGTGGAGAACGTAGCGGAGACAATCATACACAGTCATGAGAGGCTGGATGAACTTCATAGAAATGGTTACAGGATCATCCAGGACAAGGGGCGTTTTTGCTTTGGCATGGACGCAGTCCTGTTGTCCGGCTTTGCAAAGGTAAAGCCGGACGAGCAGGCGTTGGATTTGGGAACAGGAACCGGAATTATTCCGATTCTGCTGGAAGCAAAGACCGATGGAAGGCATTTTGTAGGCCTGGAGATTCAGGAGGAGAGTGCGGATATGGCTTCGCGCAGCGTTGCTTACAACGGACTTGAAGAAAAGATTGAAATTGTGACCGGAGACATCAAGGATGCTTCAAATATTTTTGGAGCATCTTCTTTTGATGTGATTACGACCAATCCTCCTTACATGATCGGACAGCACGGACTTAAGAATGAGGAGGATGCAAAGGCGATTGCACGCCATGAGATTTTGTGCACCCTGGATGATGTTTTGCGTGAGAGCGCAAAAATTTTAAAACCGGGAGGCCGTTTTTACATGGTGCATCGTCCTTTCCGCCTGGCGGAAATCTTAAGTGCAATGGTGCAGTATCGGATTGAACCCAAGCGGATGCGTCTGGTTTATCCCTTTGTGGATAAGGAACCGAACATGGTACTTATTGAGGGGTTGCGAGGTGGAAGATCGCGGATGACAGTGGAAAAGCCGCTCATCGTCTACAGGGAGCCGGGGGTATATACAGACGAGATTTATGATATTTACGGGTATTAAACGGTTCATTTCAGAAAATGGTACATTTGGGTAATTGTTTTAAGGGACATTTCATGATAAAGTCATAGTAAATTTATATGAAATAGGCAAAGAAGCATCTCTACAGAGGGATGCTTTTTTTTGTTTTTGGAGGGAAATATGGACGCGGATATCATCATATTATGCGATGACATTTTTCTGCCGGAAAGTAAGAAGGAAATTGATGGGGGAGTTGCTATTGCAGACGGACAGATTTTACAAATTGGAGAGAGAAGGAGTCTGTCAGAATATCTTGGAATGGACACACAGGTGATGGAATATTATAATTCCACACTGTTTACTTTTGGGGAAAAGCACAGTGGGCAGGGAGCCAACATTGCTGTGGTAGCAGGAAACAAAAAGCGCAAACAGGGAAAGATTGGGAAAGCAGTGGCACTTCGATTTTTGATGTACCGGGGAGATGTTGTATTTCAGAAAGAAGTGTGATTGGTTTTCACAATTCTAAAGAAAGTCTGAAATAAAAGGCAGATGCCTTGACGGAGAGGTATTCTCGACTTAGAGTATAAGCATAATAGTTTGCACATAATCTGATTGATGACAGAAATCAATGGTTTGTGAATGTGTGTAGAATTGTGAAAGTTGAGGATTCTTCGATGGGTAAGGTAATCGGAATTGATTTAGGAACCACAAACAGCTGTGTTGCAGTACTGGAAAATGACCAGCCGGTTGTTATTACAAATGCAGAGGGCTCACGGACCACACCGTCTGTTGTGGCCTTCACGAAAAACGGGGAACGTCTTGTGGGTGAGGCGGCCAGAAGACAGGCAGCGGTCAATGTAGACCGGACGTTTTTCTCAATTAAGAGGGAAATGGGAACTGCTTTCCGGGTGAAGATTGACGGCAAGCAATATACGCCTCAGGAAATCTCCTCCATGGTACTGCGGAAACTGAAAAAAGATGCAGAAGAGTATCTTGGAGAGACGGTAACGGATGCGGTCATTACCGTTCCGGCTTATTTCAGTGATGCGCAGAGGCAGGCCACCAAAGATGCCGGGCGTATTGCAGGATTGAATGTGCTTCGTATCATCAACGAGCCGACTTCGGCGGCATTGGCTTATGGATTAGATCATGGGCAGGCCCAGAAGATTCTTGTGTATGATCTGGGTGGTGGAACATTTGACGTGTCGGTTATTGAGATTGGCGATAACCTGATTGAGGTGCTGGCCACTGCCGGTGACAACCATCTGGGGGGTGACGATTTTGATGCGAGGGTTACTGATTATCTGGTGACAGAATTTTTGCGGACGGAGCGTGTGGATCTGCGCAAGGATGCCACGGCGATGCAGCGAGTGCGGGAGGAGGCGGAAAAGGCAAAAAAGGTTCTCTCGTCTTCTTCCTCTACCAGCATTAATCTTCCATTTATCACAACAGTCAAGGGTGAGCCAAAGCATATGGAGATGACCCTGACCCGGGCGAAATTCGACGAACTGACCAAGGATCTGGTGGCACGGACTGCAGGACCGGTGCAGCAGGCGCTGAGCGATGCGGGAATCACAGCAGCAGATCTTGGAATGGTGCTTTTGGTGGGCGGTTCTACCCGTGTCCCGGCGGTGTACGAGGAAGTCCGCCGCCTGACCGGAAAGGAGCCATCCCGGAATTTAAACCCGGATGAGTGTGTGGCACTGGGTGCGGCTGTGCAGGGAGGAAAGCTGGGCGGCGCACTTGTTGCGGGATCTCAGGCAGCAGAAATCATTCTGATGGATGTCACTCCGCTGTCTCTGTCCATCGAGACGGTTGGAGGTATTTCTACAAAGCTGATTGAGCGTAACACCACGATTCCGACCCGCTACAGCAAAGTGTTTTCCACGGCATCCAATTTCCAGACTTCTGTAGACATTAAGGTGCTGCAGGGCGAGCGGCAGTTTGCCAAGGACAACAAGCTTCTGGGAAGGTTCCAGCTTCGTGGAATTAAGGCCGCGCCTGCAGGTGTTCCGCAGATCGAGGTAACCTTCGACATTGATGCCAACGGTATCGTGCAGGTATCGGCGAAGGATCTCGGCACCGGCCGCCATCAGGAAATCACCATCACGGCAAGTTCCAACCTCTCCGATGCGGAAATCGAGAGGGCTATCCGGGAGGCGGCAGAGTATGAGGCCTCCGACGGACAGCGCAAGGCATACATTGATGCCCGCAGTGAGGCGGATACCTTGATCCGTCAGGTGGAGAATGCATACAGGGACAAAAAGAAGACTTTGGACAGCAGTGCCAAGCATCAGATCAAATCCAGCCTCTCCTATGTAAAGAAGCTGGTCAGTCGAACCAAACCGGGCAATGTTACGGAAAAACAGGCAGCGGAGCTACAGCGGGCAACACAGGAGCTGCGAAGTTCGGCGGGAGTGCTGGGAATTTAAAAATAAACTGCAAAAACTCTGCGATTCAGTAGATCAGGAATCGTAGATATCAAGGGACGGTTATAAAGTTATGGTGACAGATTTTGCCCACTGAAGCGTCTCTTCTCTGGTAAAATAATCGCTGTTAAGGTATAGGACATACACTGGTTCGCCCGGTCCTGCCGATAAGTATGCCACCCAGTACTGCGAATTGGTCTGCAGATTTGAATCAGAGGTTTCGTCCAGGTCTGCAGCTGTGTACAGATCGAAATCATACTGGTAGAGTAATCCGTAAAAGGAATCGGAACGAAAAGAGGCTATTTCTTCCTGGCTCATGTGGTTTCCCCAGAGTGTGGCGGAGGAAAGTTCTTCCCCATTGTAGGTAAAGGCCCATTCTTCCGGTTCCTTCCATTCTCCGATACCGCCCAGAGAATAGCTCGCCGGGGAAGCACTATCGCCGTGCTGTGGTTCCTGGTATTGGTCACACACCAGAGGACTTCCGGAAAAGCCATTGAACAAGTCGGTTGTATAGTCCCCTAAAGTGATAGTTCCACTCAATTCTGTGCTTCGGATTTCATCGAAGGAAATGCTTTTGGTAATATCATAGGTTCTTGTCAGAAATTCATCGATATCGGTCACAATCGGACCGGACTCGTTGGTATATAACCGAATCGAATCACCATTGTTCCCATTACAGAGAAAGATACTGTCGATACAATCAGGAACTTCATCGTATTGCCGGGCGGTGGATTCCGGCCAGTAGTATACCTGCAGTTCATAGGGGATTCCGCCATGGGACAGCCGGCACCGATAAAGCCCGGTCAGGGAATCCTCGTGAAATTCTTTGTCTTCAGTAACGTTGTCAAAGGCAGCCCAGTAATCAATTTTTCCGTCTGAAACCTTTGATTTCCAATCATCTGCGCGGACCAGCTGTTGAAGCAGTTCCATCGTCAGGGTGTGGTCGGCCGGTTCGCTTTGTTCGATTTCACTGCTTTCTGTTGCAATCTTAGAATTCGCATCCGGTGCCGTTTCCTTTCGGGAGGTCAGGCAGGTGACTGCAATCGCGACAATAGCAAGAATGGCAACGACTGCTGCCCATGTGTGCGGCTTTTTAAAGTTCAAAACGTGTTTGATCCGCTTTGCCGCATCTGATTCTCCAAATGCCAGAGGAACAAACATATGCTGACGTTTCCCGGTGGCGAAGGAGAGAAGGGAAGTGCTGTATGCCTGCTTGATGCCATTTCCAAAGGTCAGTAGTACGGCCTCATCACAACTCATTTCCTGATCCCGCACAAAGCAGAAATATGCAATCCACACAAGCGGGTTGATCCAATAAATGATCAGTAAAAGAAACGCCAGCAGTTTGAAAAAGTGATCTTTCCGCTTCAAGTGGTAAGCTTCGTGTGCAAGGATATATCGCTGCTCTTCCTCCTCGAGCCTGAATGGGATATATATTTTCGGGGAGAGGAATCCAAGGATAAACGGGGTTGTGATAGCATCGCATTCATAGATATTGTTCCGCAGCAGCACGGCATTTCGAACCTGTTTTTTTAGGTGAATATAGGAGCGCATATGGTATAGAAGAAGCGCTGCCATCCCAGCAATCCAGATAAGTCCCAGTATTATCATGGTGGAGTCCGTGACATTTCCAGAGGCAGACATGTTGGCAGTATTTAATCCGGAAGCACCGGTATTCCCCGCAATCCAGCCGGCACCGGTGCTTCCTGTGGCGGGAGGAGTCACCATTTCATTGGAAGAATTGATGGCTGCAGCCGCTTGGTTTGTTGTGGATGTCACGTCAATCGGGAAGAAGTTGAACAGACTGAACACAGACTGGATGTTGAACTGAAACAGCATGCGCAGTCCAATGATACACCACAAAAAATATGAATATTTTTTTGGAAGTTTCCTAAGAAGAAAACGGACGACAAGCACTGCGAGGATTACAACAGCGACGACCATGTTGTTCTGTAGGAAATCTATAAATTTTTCTTGAAATACGGACATATGCTTTTCTCCTTTGATTTACAACTATAGACCATGCGATAGTTTATAACAATAGACCTCATTTGTCAAGATGCATGATCTATCTGCTGTCATGAGTTTATAAAAAATTTAGAATTTTTATTAGCACTCTCTATTGACGAGTGCTAATAACGTGCTATAATACAATTATCAACAAAAACAAAAACGTTTACAGGAGGAATGACATATGTTCGACTTATTTGATACATTTTTTACAGATCCGTGGTTTGATAATCGTGACAGAGGCGCAGAGAAGAAGGCAGAGAATCCTGCTAAGAATTTGATGCAGGCAGACGTAAAGGAATTCGAGGACGGATATGAGTTGATTATGGATCTGCCGGGCTTTGATAAGAATGACATTCAGGCCGCTTTGCAGAACGGTTATCTTACCATTTCGGCGACCAGAAATGTTACGAAGGATGATCAGAATGAGACAAATGGCAAGTATATCCGCCGCGAGCGCTTCGCAGGCAGCTGCCAGAGAAGCTTCTATGTTGGAGATTATCTGAGACAGGAGGATATTAAAGCAAGCTTCAGGGATGGTATCCTGACATTGAATATTCCGAAGGAAAACAAGCGTCAGATTGAAGAAAGCAAATACATTGCAATTGAGTAAGGAACTGTTGCATTTTGGCTCAAAGGAATTGGGGACAGTCAGTTCCATCAAAAATAATTCGCCATAGGCGATTCATATAGGAAATGCTGCTGTACAAAAGAGAGGAATTTGTGTGGCAGCATTTTTTTATTATATCCATAGCAATTCTGAATGGTTGCACTTCTTTTCTGCATTGGATATAATAGTGTGATACAAGGATTAAAAGCTAGAATTTTGAATATAGGAGTACACAATGGGAGCACAGGACAATACCGAGAAGGTGCTGCGCAGTCTTCATGTTTTGCTGTCGAAGAGTGAGCCGTATCCGAAGGAACCAAGTAAGGTAATTGTGGATAAGCAGCAGATGCTGGATCTGCTGGCTAATTTGAACAGCTGCATTTATCAGATCATGGATGAGTATGAATTGACGAAACGCAGCCGTGATAAGGCAGAACGCGAATTTCACAAGCAGGGGGATCAGATTATCCGGGATGCTAACCGCAAGGCGGAGGATATCTATGCGGCATCTGTGATGTATATGGATGAGGCGCTGGGGCGGATGCAGGAAATCATGAAAGATGCGCAGAAGAAGGTCGCAGAAATCTACACAAATGTGGATGAACAGATGAAGAAAGAAGAGCGTGTAGTCAAGACCAACCAGTTGGAACTGAAGAGTCAGATGCAGGATCTGGTTGACACGGAAAAATATTTAAAGTTGATCGAGGAACGCAATCGGGAAATCGAGAAACAGAAAAATGAAGGGAAACC
This sequence comes from Agathobacter sp., assembly GCA_022775045.1. Taxonomy (GTDB): domain Bacteria; phylum Bacillota; class Clostridia; order Lachnospirales; family Lachnospiraceae; genus Roseburia. Next base: position 21,404 of record JALFLB010000009.1, read on the forward strand.
TGCTCCGGAAAAGGAACGGTCAATCTATGCGGATCGTAAAACAGAGATCCGTGTGAATCAGGAGTATCTGGATAAGCTCGGGATGTCGGTTGTGGATGAGACAGAAAAGGAAATACAAAACGACGGAGACCGGGATGAGGAAGACCGGGAATTAAAGAAGCTTGAGGCAGAAATCCGTGTGAATCTGGATGCTGATTATTTTCAGTGGAGAGAGGAACAAAACGGTGGAAATAAGGATAAAAGTAAGGAAAGACCGGAAGGTTTCCAGCATAAGATAAAGAATCTGTTAGGAGGACACCAGCATGACGATTCTGGTATGTGATGACGATAGGGAAATTGTAGATGCGATTGAGATTTATCTCCTTCAGGAGGGATTTGCCGTGGAGAAAGCGTATGATGGAGAGCAGGCACTTGAAGCATTGCGCACGAAATCCATTGATCTGATGGTGATTGATGTCATGATGCCTAAGCTCGACGGAATCCGGGCAACCTTTCAGGCGCGCAAGACCAGCAGCATTCCGATTATCATTCTCTCTGCCAAGACAGAGGATGCAGACAAGATTCTCGGGCTTAATGTAGGTGCGGATGATTATGTTACCAAACCGTTTAATCCGCTGGAGCTGGTTGCACGTGTAAAATCACAGCTGCGAAGGTATACAACACTGTCGAGTCCGATTTCTGGAGAGACTGTTTATGAGACGGGCGGACTGGTTGTGAACGATGATCTGAAGAAAGTGACGGTGGACGGGGAGGAAGTGAAGCTGACACCTATTGAATATAATATCCTGCTTCTTCTCATGAAAAACATGGGTAAGGTGTTTTCTATCAGTAAGATCTATGAGGAAATCTGGAATGAGGAGGCAATCGGAGCAGACAATACGGTTGCTGTTCACATTCGGCATATCCGTGAGAAAATTGAGATTAATCCCAAGGAGCCGCGGTATCTCAAGGTTGTCTGGGGTGTTGGATACAAAATCGAGCCGGGAGTATAGCCGCATATGAAAGAATATACACTTGGGAAAAAAGGTGCAGCAGTTGTCATTCATCAGATGTTTCTTGTGATGATGGTATGCAGCCTGTTTGGCGCGGGATACAATATGAGGCATCATGTAGGTGGACTCGGAATGTTAAGCTTTCTGTCGATTACCGGGCTTGTGGGCAGTTTCGTGATGCTTGCCTATCTGACCGGGATCAGCGGACGTAAAGAAGCGGATGATCCGAAGATTTATCTGCTGGGAATGGACCGGATTTACACAGATCTTGAACTGCTTTTGTTCGCTGGCTTTCTTTATCTGGTCATCTATCTGTGCCGGGATCTGCGGCGACTGGATTTTGGATTCTCCGGACTTTTGGTTGCGGCTGGAACGATTGCGTATCTGTCGGATGCCATATTTTTGTTGTTTTATCTGAGCATTGTGCGCCGGTCGAAGGATAACAGTCTATTGACCCATAGCCTGATCTATCAGGCAGTCAGCTTTTTCCAAAGAGTGCAGACGACAGGTGCGCATCCGGTACGCTGTACCCGCAAGGCGCGGGAGCGCTATGAAATTCAGAATGCCATTGAGGCAATTTCGGCGGGAGCATTGGATACAAAGCTGAATGTAGAGGAGTTTCATGGACAGGAACGGGAACTGGCAGAGGCTGTCAATAATATCCGTGCCGGTTTGAGTGATGCCGTTATGGAGAAACTCCGCAATGAGCGTATGAAAGCAGACCTCATCACCAATGTTTCCCACGATATCAAGACACCACTCACATCCATTGTCAATTATGTGGACCTTTTGAAGCGTGAGAATCTAGAGAATGAGAATGCACGCAATTACATAAGAATTCTAGATGAAAAGTCGCAGCGCCTGAAGCAGTTGACAGAGGATCTGGTGGAGGCATCGAAGATCAGCTCTGGTAACATAAAGCTGGACATGCAACCGATTGATATGGTCGAGCTTCTTTATCAGACAGGTGGGGAATTCAACGAACGTTTTGAAGCGCGGGGGTTGACAATCGTGACGAAAATACCGCACCGGTCTGTGATGGTCCGGGCAGACGGTCGTCAACTCTACCGGGCAATCGAGAATCTCTACACAAATGCGGCAAAGTACGCATTGGAAAACACCCGTGTCTATGTAGAACTTGTTGTGGAGAACGGGAAGGCTGTTTTTTCCATCAAAAATATTTCCAAGACACCATTGCCGGAAAATGCCGAGGGGGAAAAGGATCTGACCGCACGTTTTGTCAGGGGAGAGGATTCTCGTACGACAGAAGGAAGCGGGCTGGGACTTTCCATAGCAAAAAATCTGACCATACTCATGGGTGGTGATTTTCGGATCAAAGTGGATGGGGATTTATTTGTGGCTGCAATTACGTTTGCAGTGGAATAAGGAATGTTGCTGTGCCTGCTTATTTGGGAGAGCAGTAACGATTTAAAGGCATAAAATCAAGTGCAAAGCTTGATTTCAGCAACTATAATAGATATAATTCAAACAAACAGTTTCATAGAATGCACAAGGAGGATACTGACAATATGAAATTATACGAGAACGGCGCATATCTGTTGAACGGCAGGGAAGTTATCATTAACTCTCCGGAGGCAGCAGCAGCGGTAGCCAGCAAGACAGGTAAGAATATTACGCCGGAGGACGCAAAAAAGGAGACCATCGCATACGGAATCCTGAAAGAGCATAATACATCCGGAAATATGGATAAGCTTCAGATTAAGTTTGATAAATTAACTTCTCATGATATCACATTTGTTGGTATCATTCAGACGGCAAGAGCATCAGGACTTGAAAAATTCCCGATTCCTTATGTCCTGACCAACTGCCACAACAGTTTGTGTGCAGTCGGCGGAACCATCAACGAGGATGATCATATGTTTGGACTGACTTGTGCCAAGAAGTACGGTGGGATTTATGTTCCACCACATCAGGCAGTTATCCATCAGTTCGCAAGAGAAATGTTAGCAGGCGGCGGCAAGATGATCTTAGGTTCTGATTCCCACACAAGATATGGTGCACTGGGAACCATGGCAGTTGGAGAGGGCGGACCGGAGCTTGTTAAGCAGCTTTTGAATAAGACATATGACATTGATATGCCGGGTGTTGTAGGAATTTACCTGACCGGAGAGCCAATGAAGGGCGTTGGTCCGCAGGATATTGCTCTTGCAATCATTGGAGAAGTGTTTGGTAATGGATTTGTAAAAAATAAAGTTATGGAGTTTGTCGGACCGGGCGTGTCCAATTTGAGCGTGGATTATCGTATTGGTGTGGATGTTATGACGACAGAGACTACTTGTCTGTCCTCTATCTGGAGAACCGATGATAAGGTTAAGGAATTTTATGAGATCCATGGAAGAGAAGAAGAGTATGCAGAACTGAATCCGGGTGAGGTGGCATTTTATGATAGCTTTATCGAGATTGACTTAAGTACGATTAAGCCGATGATTGCAATGCCGTTCCATCCAAGCAATACTTACACTATTGAGGAGCTGAATGCGAACCTGATGGATATTCTCGATGACTGCGAGAAGCGAGCACAGGTAAGCTTTGACGGTAAGGTAGACCTCGATCTTAAGAGCAAGGTTAAGAATGGAAAGCTTTATGTGGACCAGGGTATTATTGCAGGATGTGCCGGCGGTGGATTTGAAAATATTTGCGATGCGGCAGATATCTTAAAGGGAACTTCCATCGGAGCTGATGAGTTTACCTTAAGTGTGTATCCGGCATCTACCCCGATTTATATGGAGCTGGTTAAGAACGGAGCTGTTGCAAATCTTCTTGCGACAGGTGCGATTGTTAAGACGGCATTCTGCGGACCTTGCTTTGGCGCCGGCGATACTCCGGCGAACAACGCTTTTTCCATCCGCCACTCCACTCGTAATTTCCCGAACCGTGAGGGATCGAAGGTACAGAACGGACAGGTTGCTTCCGTAGCACTGATGGATGCTCGTTCTATTGCGGCAACTGCTGCTAACAAGGGTTATCTGACGGCGGCGACAGATATTGATGTAAATTACAGCAAGCCAAAATATTTCTTCGATAAGACGATTTATGAAAACCGCGTATTTGACAGCAAGGGTGTGGCAGATCCAAGCATCGAGATTCAGTTTGGACCGAACATTAAGGACTGGCCGGCTATGAGTCCGCTTCCGGAGAATCTGGTACTTAAGGTTGTTTCCGAGATTCATGATCCGGTTACAACAACAGATGAGCTGATCCCATCTGGTGAGACTTCCTCATTCCGTTCCAATCCGCTTGGACTTGCAGAGTTTGCACTTTCAAGAAAGGATCCGGAGTATGTTGGCCGGGCGAAGGAAATCCAGAAAGCGCAGAAGGCGCTTGAGGCAGATACCTGTCCGGTTGAAGCTGTTTCCGAGCTTAAACCGGTAATGGATGCAATCAAGGCACAGTTCAGCGGCGTAAACCATGAAAATATTGGATTCGGAAGCACGATTTTTGCGGTAAAACCGGGTGATGGTTCTGCGCGTGAGCAAGCGGCTTCCTGTCAGAAAGTGCTTGGTGGATGGGCAAATATTGCCAACGAATATGCAACAAAGAGATATCGTTCCAACCTGATTAACTGGGGAATGCTTCCGTTTATTATTGATGCAGGAGAACTTCCGTTCCGGAATCTGGATTATCTGTTCCTGCCGGGGATCCGTGAGGCAGTTGCAGAGGGGAAAACGGAGTTTGAGGCATATGTGGTTAAGGATGGTGCCATGAAGCCATTCACGCTGCGAATGGGTGAATTGACACCGGATGAGAAGGATATTATCTTAAAAGGCTGCCTGATTAACTACTATCGTGGATAGGGGGCAGAACATGAGTGAGGTAGAAAAGGAGAATCTGACACAGGCAGAAAGACAGAAGAGTGAGCATAAGAGACAGAATACTTATCTGGCAAAAATCGGACTGATGATTTTCATCACGTTTGTCTGCTGTATCCTGTTTTTCTTCTGTGTATTGCGCTATAAGGGGTTTGCAGATGGATGGAATAAGATTGTGTCGGCGGGACAGTCGATCATTATCGGTCTTGTGCTTGCCTATCTGCTCAACCCGATTGTAAAGAATCTGGAAGGATTTCTTTATAAGCATCTCCAAAAGAAAATAAAAACAGATAAGAAGGCCAAAAAGCTTTCCAGAGGATTGGGTATCGCGGGTGCGATTTTGTTTCTGCTGGTAATCCTTGTGCTTTTGATTGCGATGATTGTTCCGGCCACAATTTCAAGTATCGCAGGTCTGGTGGATACGCTGCCGGGAAATGTAGCGCATCTTATTTCTACCATCCAGAATGGAAAGCTGGGTGATTTCGAGCTGACGGACACCATCAGCAGTATTCTTACAAAGCTGACCGACACATTGGAGAAGTGGGCGACGAATACTCTTCTGCCACAGGCACAGGCGTATTTGCTGCAGATTACCTCTGGTGTAATTACGATATTTAAGGCGGTTATGAATTTTGTGGTAGGTATTATCGTTGCCGCTTATGTGCTGATGATCAAGGAGCGCCTCATCGGGCAGAGCAAAAAGGTAATCTTTTCTGTTTTTAAGCCGAAGCAGGGCAATGTCATTGTCGAGCTTATGCATAAGGCAAATGAAATCTTTGGTGGATTTATTGGCGGAAAACTGATTGACTCTGCCATCATTGGTGTGATCTGCTATTTGGGATGTTGTATTCTCCGGATTCCGGATGCAATGCTGGTGGCGGTCATTGTGGGTGTTACCAATATTATTCCGGTATTCGGTCCGTTTATCGGTGCAGTTCCATCCCTTTTGCTGGTTGTGATCCAGAGTCCGTGGCATGCGCTGTATCTGTTGATTTTTATCATTATTCTGCAGCAGGTGGACGGCAACATTATCGGACCAAAGATTCTCGGAAGCTCCACAGGACTTTCCTCCTTCTGGGTGATGTTTTCCATTCTGATTGGAGGCGGTCTGTTCGGATTTCTCGGTATGCTCCTTGGAGTTCCTGTTTTTGCAATGATCTATTATATTTTGCGGAGACTTGTCAATTACGGCATCGAGAAGAAACATCTTCCTCTTGCAACAGATGATTATGTAGAGATTGCGGGAGTGGATGAGACGAAAGGTTCCTTCCGATATTATAACGAACAGAAAAAGGAAAAACATTCATCCAAGAAAAAAACGGAGGAGTCCAAAGAAGAGTAGTAAAGTAAGGGCTGGGGAAGTGTTGATAAAGCATTTTTCCAGCGCTTTTTTTGCCTATTTTTTTGACACCATATTACGCCTATGGTATACTTAACACTAGGATATAGGGCATAATTTGAGGTGACGATCGTTGGATAAATACGAATATAGCTTGAAGCTGGATCAGATGAAATCCCTCTATGCAGAGGAAAAATATGAGGATGCAGCGGATATTGCAGATACGATTAACTGGAATAAAGTAAAAAATGTGAATGCGCTGGTGAAAGCCGGGGAAATTTATGAGAAGACGCAGCGGTACGAGGACAGCCGTGATATACTTCTGATGGCATATGACCGTTCTCCAATCGGCAGGATGATCATCTACCGTCTTGCGGAGGTGGCTGTTAAGATGCAGGATTTTCAGGCCGCGGAAGATTATTATCAGGAATTTGTAGAGATTGCCCCCCATGACAGTTTGAAGTATGTACTCCGTTACGACATTAAGAAGGCGCAGGGAGTACCCTTTTCAGAGTTGATTCCGATTCTTGAGGAGTTGAAGGATCAGGAGTACACCGAGGAGTGGGCATATGAACTGGCATATCTCTATCACAAGGCGGGTATGAGCGAGAAATGTATCGATGCCTGTGATGAGTTAATCCTCTGGTTTGGGGATGGACCGTATGTAGAGCGTGCATTGGAGTTAAAGATGCTTTATCAGCCACTTACAAAGGTGCAGGAGGAAAAGTACCGGACATTTCGTCAGGCGCGGGAGTCAAAGGCAGGTATTACCCACATTGATATCGAAGAGATGCAGCGCGCCGGAGAATATGCACATGATCCGGTTACAATCCCGCAGGTGAAAGTGAATGCAGAGAGATTTAATACTATCAACCTGCAAAAAGAGATCGCCAAGGGCATGCAGCAGATCATCGAGGCGACAGAGAAAGAGACGGTATCGGATACGATGGATAACATCAATAAGATGGTAGAAGAGATCCCGTATCTGAAGCTTCCACAGGGAGAAGCAGTGCCAAAGAATACAGATACGCATATCGAGACCGATGAGGAAATAGATGGCTCTCTTAAGATTAACTTTCAGGAAATGCTTGGGGAGGATTCGGATGGGCAGATGAGCCTGATGATGGATGATAAGACGATGGTTGAGCGTCAGATCACCGGTCAGATTACAATTGAAGAAGTGTTAGAGGAATGGGAAAAGACCAAGCGTGCAGCAGAGGCAGCATTGGAGGATGCCAAGCAGCGTAAGCTTGAATCAGCCAAGGCGCGTGCTCTTCAGGAGGCGGGCAGCATCATGGACCGGCTGACAGATGTGATTCCGAAGCTGGATGCGGGGGTGACGCCGAAGGAGCTTCTTGAAGAAGAGTATCTGCAGGGAACATCACAGGAGACAGGCGACGGCGCGCCAGCTGTTTCTCAGGCAATGGTTCCGGAATTGGAACCGGCTCAGGAACTTCCACAAGAAGAACCGGAGGACGAAGAATTGAAGGAGGAGGAACCGGTAGAAGAGCCTGCAGAGGAAGAACTCTGGCCGGAGGGGGTATCCCTGGAGGAGATGGTTCAGGCACATCAGTCTGAGATTGCAGCAGGGGAAGAATTTGATTTGGAACAAGAGCCGGAAAAAGAAGCGGCAGAAGAGGAGTCGCAGGCATTGATAGAAGAGACAGAGGCAGCAATGGAGGAGGCAGAAGAGATGGTTGAACCGGAGACGAAGGAGCTGGAGGAAGTTCCAATCGTGGAGCTGCCAGAGAAACCGACCCTGGAGCAGGAGAAGGAAGAAGAATTTGCGTTTATAAAAAAGAAACCGCAGTTTGAGCGCTCATCATGGAAAGGAAAGACAGTGCGAATACCACAGATTCCGGTACCAGAAGATTTGGGCAGTGATGAGGCGGATGGTAAAACAAAACCAATCGTTGCACTGACAGATGAGCAGAAGGCAATTTTTTCTTATTTCATGCCGGTGAAAGGGATGGAAAGTCAGCTGTGCAAAGCACTGACCGGAGTGGCAGGACATTTGCAGTCCGATGAAACAGCCCGGACAGGAAATCTGATTATTCAGGGTGGTCAGGGATGTGGAAAGACGACACTTGCAACGAGTATTATTAAAGTACTGCAGCAGGAGACCGGCTGTCCGAACGGTAAGATTGGCAAGATTCATGCAGAGGCATTGAATCAGCGGGATGTAGGAAAAGTGCTGGAAAAAGTGGCAGGCGGATGTCTGATTATCGAGCAGGCGGGAGAGCTTGACAGGCAGACAATTGTGAAATTATCGCTCCTTTTAGAGCAGGATAGCAGCGGACTTTTTGTCATCCTGGAAGATACATCGAAAGGAATTAAAAAACTTTTTGCCCAGGATGAAAATTTCGCAAAGAAGTTTACCGAGAGTATCTCGGTACCAATCTTTACCAACGATGAACTGGTGACATTTGCCCGATCGTACTCAAGAGAGCTTGGCTACAAGATAGATGATATGGCAGTATTAGCTCTGTATAACCGGATCAGCAACATTCAGCGTCTGGATCAGGCAACCACGTTGACAGAGGTAAAAGAGATTGTAGATGAGGCGATTGAGCGTGAAGCACACGGGGGCCTGAAAAAGGCAATCAGCATTTTGACGGCAAGCCGTTACACAGATGATGACAGAATAGTGCTAAGAGAAAAAGATTTTGAATAAAATAAAAATGTGGAGGGGTTTGTATGAGTAATTTTACAGAGATGGATTGCTATCTGTTTGGACAGGCAACACATTATGATATTTACCGGAAGATGGGCGCACATGTAATGACTGTTGACGGGGAAACGGGAGTTTGCTTTGATGTGTGGGCGCCACATGCAGATAAGGTATATGTGTTTGGAGAATTCAACAACTGGAGTGAGTATTCCCACGAAATGAAGCGGGTAAAGCCGGAGACCATGGGGGTGTATGAGCTATTTGTGCCGGGGGTTGAGATCGGCACCATGTACAAATTTTTGATTGTAGCAAGAGATGGGCGTCGATTGTACAAGGCAGATCCTTATGCGAATTATGCGCAGCTTCGTCCGGAGACGGCATCTATTGTAACGGACATTTCCAACTTTAGGTGGTCCGATCAACTATGGATGGAGAATCGTTCCAAGTTGACGGAAGAGACCATGTACGAGCAGCCAATGGCTATTTATGAAGTGCATCCGGGTTCGTGGATGCGCCACCCGGGACGCGAGGACGAAGGATTTTATACATACCGTGAGCTTGCGAAGAGCTTGATTCCATATGTCAAGGATATGGGATACACGCACATTGAGCTGATGGGAATCTCCGAGTACCCATACGACGGTTCCTGGGGATATCAGGTGACCGGATATTATGCACCAACCTCACGTTATGGAACGCCGGAGGATTTTGCGTATCTGGTCAACGAGTGTCACAGAAATAAGATTGGAGTCATTCTGGATTGGGTACCGGCGCATTTCCCGAGAGATGCGCATGGACTTGCAGAGTTTGACGGTACTGCTACTTATGAGTATGCCGACTCACGCAAGGGTGAACATCCGGACTGGGGAACAAAGATCTTTGATTATGGAAAGAATGAAGTCAAGAACTTCCTGATCGGAAGTGCTCTGATGTGGGTAGAAAATTATCATGTTGATGGTCTGCGCGTTGATGCGGTGGCATCTATGCTCTATCTGGATTATGGTAAACAGAATGGTCAGTGGATTCCGAACATCTACGGCGGCAATAAAAATCTGGAGGCAATTGAGTTTTTTAAACACATTAATACCTTGATTCTGGGCAGAAATCCGGGTGTTGTCATGATTGCGGAGGAGTCTACCGCGTGGCCGAAGGTGACGGGCAGTGTTGAGGAGGATGGACTCAACTTTAGTTATAAGTGGAATATGGGCTGGATGCATGATTTTCTGGATTACATGAAGCTCGATCCGCTTTTCCGTAAGGATAACCACAATAAAATGACTTTTGCCATGAGCTACAATGAGAGTGAGAAATATATTCTGGTACTCTCCCATGATGAGGTTGTTCATCTGAAGTGCTCCATGCTCAATAAGATGCCGGGACTCGAGGGCGATAAGTTTAAGAATCTGATGGCGGGCTATGCATTTATGATGGGGCACGCCGGCAAAAAGCTTCTGTTTATGGGACAGGAATTTGCACAGTCCCGGGAGTGGAGCGAGGAGCGTGAACTTGACTGGTTCCTTCTTGAGGATCCAAATCATAAGAAGATTCAGGATTGGGTAAAGGAGCTGCTCCACATTTACCGTAATAATCGCTGCATGTATGAGCTCGACAATAGCTGGAAAGGATTTGAGTGGATCAATGCCAACGATAATGAGCGCAGCATTTTCAGCTTTATCCGCAAGAGCAAGGATGGCAAGAACAATCTGCTCTTCGTCATCAACTTTACGCCTGTAGCCAGAGAGGATTACCGTGTTGGAGTGCCGAAGCGCAAGACATACAAGCTGATTTTGAACAGTGAGGATGTTAAATTTAACGGTACAGAAAGTGACCGACCGACCTCCTATAAGGCAGTCAAGAAAGCCAGCGATGGAAGGGATTATTCTATTGCGTATCCGCTTCCGGCTTATGGAGTCGCCGTATTCAAATTCTAA
>JALFLB010000029.1 GCA_022775045.1 Agathobacter sp.
GAAATGATACCCTCTTCAACAGCAGCTCTTGTAGCATTTAAAGCATCTTCCATACGAAGCTTTGCTTCCTTCATCTCTGTCTCTGTTGCAGCGCCGACACGGATAACTGCTACACCACCAGCAAGCTTTGCAAGTCTTTCCTGAAGCTTCTCTTTATCAAACTCGGAAGTTGTCTCATCAATCTGGCTACGGATCTGACTGATTCTGGACTCAATCGCATTCTTCTCACCTGCGCCATCCACAATAACGGTATTCTCTTTCTGAACCTTAACAGATTTTGCACGTCCAAGCATATCCATTGTGGTATCCTTCAGTTCTAATCCTAAATCAGAGCTGATTACCTGACCACCAGTAAGGATTGCGATATCCTCAAGCATTGCCTTTCTTCTATCACCATATCCAGGAGCCTTAACGGCTACTACATTGAAAGTTCCACGCAGTTTATTTACGATTAATGTAGTAAGAGCCTCACCCTCGATATCCTCTGCAATAATCAAAAGTCTTGCGCCTGACTGTACAATCTGCTCTAACACCGGTAAAATATCCTGAATATTGGAAATCTTCTTGTCTGTAATTAAAATGTACGGATCATCCAGAACAGCCTCCATCTTATCCATATCTGTGCACATATATGCTGACAGGTATCCTCTATCAAACTGCATACCTTCGACAAGGTCAAGCTCCGTCTCCATAGTCTTGGACTCTTCGATGGTAATAACACCGTCATTGGTAACCTTCTCCATTGCATCAGCTACCAGATTACCAACTTCCTCATCTCCGGCAGAAATTGCTGCGACCTTTGCAATCTGCTCCTTGCCCTTTACCTTCTGGCTCATTTCCTTTAAGGCTTCAACAGCAGCATCGGTTGCTTTCTTCATTCCACGTCTCAATACGATTGGATTCGCGCCAGCCTCAAGGTTCTTCATTCCTTCCTGAACCATTGCCTGCGTCAGAACGGTTGCGGTTGTTGTACCATCACCAGCCACATCGTTTGTCTTGGTCGCAACTTCTTTTACAAGCTGTGCTCCCATATTCTCAAATGCATCCTCAAGTTCAATCTCTTTTGCAATCGTTACACCGTCATTTGTAATAAGCGGAGCTCCGAAAGACTTATCGAGAACCACATTACGGCCCTTCGGTCCGAGTGTTACACGAACTGTATTTGCCAGCTTATCTACACCAGCGCCAAGTGCTGCTCTTGCTTCTGATCCATACTTAATTTCCTTTGCCATGATTAACGTCCTTCTTTCTTTATAAATTATTTATACTTATTCAACAACTGCAAGAATATCATTCTGTCTTACGATGATATATTCCTCACCCTCAAGCTTAACCTCTGTTCCGGAATACTTGGAGTAAATGACTTTCTGTCCTTCTTTTACCTGCATTACGATTTCTTTTCCGTCAACAACTCCACCCGGTCCGACTGCAATTACCTCAGCCTCCTGCGGCTTCTCCTGTGCAGATCCCGGAAGAATAATTCCGGACTCTGTGGTTTCTTCTGCCTCTAACTGCTTCAATACAACTCTGTCTGTCAATGGTACTAACTTCATTCTAATGGCCTCCTTTTAATTCTTGCTAGCACTCATCTTGTTTGAGTGCTAATTTGTTCTGTAAATAAAATATCACTGTTGTTTTTCAATGTCAACAGTGATATTTAAAGTTTATATTTTTTTTATGAAATTATGATTTTTGTTCTGTTTTCTTTCTGTACATCTGATCATCAGCCTGTTTTACCACATCCTCAATGTTCTTTCCTTTTCCAATTGCCATTCCAATCGCAACTGAATAAGGAATTGCCGAATCACCGGCCATCCGTTCCACCATAATATTCCACTTATCCAAAATCTCCTGCATTTCTCCTTCTGCCGGATTCGAGACCACCATGACAAATTCATCCCCACCAATCCGGTATGCCTTACGATTCGCATCATTCAGCTTCTTAATCATATGGGCTGTTGTACTAATCAGTGAATCTCCCTCTTCGTGTCCAAGCGTATCATTGGTCTGCTTCAGGTTATTGACATCCCAGAAAATGACTCCCACAAGATCTATTTTTGAATAATATTCTGTCTTCATCTGCAGATATTTGTTCTTATTGTACACTCCCGTCATCTCATCCGTTTCACTGCGCTGTTTCATACTGACCGCATACTCTGCATAATCCATAATATTTGCCGAAATGCTCTGAATAACCGGCAACAACATAAGCAGAATCATACAGCGTGGCAAAACATAGTATAACGGCAATGCAATCCACGGATTGGAATTGGCTGTTTCAAAATGGATAGAATTGGTTGCCATGTCAAAATATTGATTCGTCTGCGTCGTAGTCAACGCAAGCATATTGGCATCACAAAGTCCCCAGAAATATCCTCCCATCACCGTGATATAGATGCTTATGATGGTTAAAATGTAAGTATAGACGATAATTCGCTTATTACTGTACTGGGTCGCCAGCAACAGTGGCAGCACACTCAACAACACAACATTGTAGGTAAGTGTCACCCCAAGAATAGTAATAGCCAGCACCGTAAGAAAAATCACGACATACTTCACCCAGTGCTTATGCAGATCCACAAACTTTGCCAACAGAAGTGTCCCCACAATCGGAATTGATGCAATCAAAACACCTGTTGACATAAGCTTTATATCTACAATAAAAATGTTTAAAACATTTGCCAGCCACATTAACGCCATCACACCCAATGTAATTTTCAAACATTTTATCGTATATTTATTAACTCGATAATCCAAATCTGACTGCTCATATGTCATTCGATCATCCATTCCCTTTGTCCTCTCCTAATCACGACATCAGTCCATAATGTTCCATCGCATGCAATATTCCATCCGCATGAATATCTGTTGTAACATATTCTGCTGCTTCCTTCGCCGGAGGTGTTGCATTCCCCATGGCGATTCCATGCCCAACATAAGTAAGCATGTCCAGATCATTGACACTGTCCCCCACGGCATAGGTATCGTCCAGATCCACATGCAAATAGTTACACAGCCTCTCGATTCAGGTTGCCTTCGAACTCCCCTTCGGCACAAATTCAACTACATTTCCCTCATGTTCTAACAGATCAAAAGCGTCCCCGAGTTGTCTGCGAATTTCCTTATAATCCGTACTCGGCAGGACATCCCCAGAGAACTTATTAATTCGAATCTCTTTCTGATACTCCTCCAGAATTTTTGCAGATTCCCCCATCTCCCTGAACAGATACAAAACATAAGGATCCTCCTGGAATCCCTCTTTATCGATCCAATGATAATCCGGTCCTTCCAGCACAACCGGCATATGGCATTTCCGCAAAACATTCACCACATGCTCCGTAAGCTCCGGCGAAAGAATATTTTCATAAATAACCTCACCGTCCAATTCGATATGGTTTCCGCACGCCGCAATAATCCCATCAAAGCCGATATCAAGCAGCTCCTTCGCCCGGATATTCCCCCTTGCGCGTCCACTGCACAGAAAAATCTTATGTCCATTCTCCTGTAACCTCTTTAAAGTTGATATCGTGCTCTCAGGTATTACCATCCGTTCATCCCACAGGGTTCCATCTATATCAAAAAAAATCAGCTTGGGCATCTCTGTTCTCCCTTTTTTTGTTTATAGTATATCCCATTTAAGGAATGATTACAAATTAATTCTTTGTACACGTTCAAACTGACGTTCAAACGTATTTTCCATTCGCTGTTCCCAATCTGAGTTTTACAAAGTTTGGGAAAATAGACGTGGCAATTAATACCGTTCTCAAAAGTTTAGTCCCAAAAGTTAAGCCTATACTTTCGAGACTCCGATAGGAGGATGTCTATGAAAACTCAAACAAGTGCAGTAGCCCGTCAGCAATGCTTACGTTCCTTGGCACAGATGGTTCAGGAGTGTCTGGCACGACCAATTGGATTCATCAAGTGTCTGGTCTCAAGAGTCACTTCTCTAGTTCCATTTATGCTTTCCACCTCAATTGAGGGAATCCACATTTTATTTATACTAACGATACCTCCTTCCGATGGCATCATTTTATCAGGAAAACAAATGATATTACATAAACGGATAGTTTAGACTAAAAAGAACTGGAAGCCATCCATGAGGCCTCCAGTCCAATTTTCATAGAATTAATATAAACATATAAATTGAGCAGCATAGAGATGATAACAATAATTAGAATAAAAACTCGTGTCTTTGTCATAGGAGAAACTAATTTTACAGATTTATATCCATATTTTCCTGCCATTTCATTCAGCATAGCCATAATATCTTCTTCGCTGCATTCCCATGCTGGAACAACATTCTCATTGAATTCACTGTAAGCTTGTCCCCTTTGTAATAATGGAACAAACAACGACTCATCTATTTTACCAAAACTGAGGCTTTCCCAAATAACAGCAATAGGATACTTCCTTTACTTTTCCTTTTTGGATATCCAGCTCGATATAGCAGTCACCTAGTCCGCCTGGAGTAGGATATATACCATTATCCAATTCAACCCCCTGTTTTTTCAGTATTTTTACTGCCTCTTTTTTCGTCATTCCAACCTGCACGCCATAAATACTGAAATTCTCGACATACTTAACCATCCGGACATAATATCCATCATTATTCATGGATGCTCCTACACCAATTGCATCATTGCCAAGATAATACAATGTATCATCCTCCGGCATACGGAATGTTGGATCCTCGGGATATATTTTTTTCGCCAGTGTTTTTGCCAGTTTACCTCCCATGTCCTCAGGAAGTATTTCTGTGTAATCTTTTATATCACACATTTCCTCTGGAATTACCGTCGGTTTATTTTTTACATATACTTTGCAGGTATAAACATTGTTACGAACCTTCGCAGTAATTTTAGCAGATCCCTTCTTCTTTGCAGTAACAAGCCCTTTTTTTACAGAAGCCACCTTTGAATTACTGCTCTTCCATTTGACATTCCTGGCTCCATTGAGAACTAATTTAAAGGTTTCTCCTTTATACAATGTCATGTCCGTATCATTCAGCCTGATGTACCCTGTTTCTGCATATACGCTATCCTTCTGCACTGGAATCAGGCAGGTAACCACCATGACCAACACCAATAAATAGCATAAACTCTTCTTTATTTCTCTCATTTCAATTTCCTCCTCTTTTTTATTCTGCCGGCATCCAAGTCTGCAGCGTAGTAATATCTCCATTCAGATCCACATAACTAAGAATCTCATTCTCCCCACTATAACCAACAATCATCCTGCCGCCTCCGACAATTTCTGACTGATGAATAATCATATCCATACCATACATCGAGCAATCAGAACTTGCTGGTAGATATTCAATCCCATATTCTGATTGGTTAAGTTTCTTTCCATCCATATCAAATACAATTACGCCTTTTTCTGCATCATCTTTGCACAAATATAAGCCTGTACTTTCCTCATAGTCTCCTAATTCTTCATATGATATTCCTACATATATTTTGCCGTCCAGATAGTAATAATCATAGATTCCGTTATAGCTGTATCCGTCTACATTTCCAACGGAAATTCCACCAAACACGCCCGTTTCAAAGGTTTCCATTGTATCTATATCAAATTGGTATAGCGTTGCTGTCTGATAATCTCCATTGGCGTTCCACTCAAAGTTCCAATAATAGATATTTCTGTCTGCTACAACTGGCCTACAGCCATCTACCAGGTACTCTCCACTAAAATCTTCCAACGAAAATCGATATATTTGATAATCTTTGCTGTCGGTTCCCCTATATTTATCCCAAACACAATAGATATAGCCGTCATACACGCTCAAATAACTAAAACCGTTTGTATCTTCATTAGAAACAACCTCATGCTCTTCACCAGTAGATAAATTTCTTTCTATGATTCCGGTGTGGCATCCTCCCTCTGCAACTGCATAATAAAGTTTTCCATCGTAAACAGCTCCTAGTCCGGATGTAATTCGCCCTCCTGGTTCAACAAACGTAATATCTGTTTCTGTCCCCATCTCGGTTTCAATTACCGTCTCGCTTTCTTCCAATACAATCTGTTCGGTATCCTGTTCTACAGACTCTTTTGTTCCACATCCAGCGAAGACAAGTCCAATTGTAAAAAATAATAATACGCTGATTATTTTTTTCTTCATATCTAAACCTCCATATCATAACAGCCAGTGTAGCACTTCAATCTTTATGCCATAGCTTAGAATACATATCAGAAATTCTTTTCCATAAACCGCCGCCTTCAGAACATTGACTATTTTCTCTTGGAAAATCATCTTCGTAGTCAGCCGATAGCCAAAAACTGTCCCTACATCGCTACCTGTATAACGGAGGCAGATTCTCTCCAACCTAACAGGTAACAAGAAATGCACCCGTTTCCAGAATTTTTCCTTCTCAAAACGGTTGGTGTAGTCAATCTTGAATTCACGCCCAGCTTCCGGAGCGCTTTTGTATCATCTCGTATTCTATGTTATTTAACAACGCTAAATAGATTAAAATATTAATTCAAGATTTAAACTGTAACTTTTGTAACATTTGCTCCAGAAAACAGGAATTTCCTATTTTCGTTACCCGACATCCGTCTATACTCTTCGGAATTGTTACTTCTGAATCCTCTCCACAATATTCTGTCATGGTACAAGTATTGTCATAATAATTAATGTCATATTTATACGTTCCATTGTCATATTTTGTTTCCGCCCAACAGATCTAACAACAGCAACACCATACTATTGTAATCATTGAAATAGTTCTTATTTATTCATTTCATTTTCCTTTTCATCTCATCGGCTGTTTTTAGTTCTTTAGGACTATGGTTTTATAATATACCTATATGACTTATTTATCAATATAATACTAACACAGAATTTGTGCACGAAACATATACCAATGGTAAAAAAGTGAGGGGACATTGCGCTGCTAAACTACGCGCATATGTCCCCTCACTCCTGATTTACAGTTCAAGCTCTGTGATAAATATTGATTATGACAATGAGCACTGCTCATGGCAAAAGCAGCGTCCCCACTACTGCACCGAAAGATAAGAATATCCCATCAGGCTCTCATCCACCTCCCGGGCCACTTCTCTACCCTCGCGGATTGCCCATACAACAAGGGACTGGCCCCTGTGCATATCACCAGCGGTAAATACATTCTTCACATTGGTCGCATAGCAGCCTTCCTCGGTTGCCACATTCGTTCTCTGGTTCAGTTCCACACCGAATGCCTTGGCTATATAATCCTCTGTTCCAAGGAAACCGGCAGCAATCAGGACAAGTTCTGCCGGAATCTTACGCTCCGAACCGGCAACTTCAACCATATTCCGGCGTCCGGTCTTCTCATCCACCTGACTTTCCAGATTAACAATCGTAATACCATTTAACTTACCGCTCTTATCCTTATGAAACTCCTTTACCGTCGTCTGATAAATACGCGGGTCTGCCCCGAAGCAGGCGATTGCCTCCTCCTGACCGTAATCGGTCTTTAACACCTTCGGCCACTCCGGCCATGGATTGTCCGCCGTTCTCTCCACCGGCGGGCAAGGCATCATCTCCAACTGTGTAACTGACTTTGCACCCTGACGGATTGCTGTGCCGACACAGTCATTTCCGGTATCTCCACCACCGATAATGACTACATTTTTGCCCTTAGCAGAAATATAATTATTATCCTTCAGATTTGAATCAAGCAGACTCTTGGTTGTGCGCGACAGATAATCCACTGCAAAATAGATACCCTCGGCATCTCTTCCAGCAGCCTTGATATCTCTTGGATTCTTAGCCCCACAGCAGAGAATCACACGGTCGTACTGCTTCAGAAGATCTGCAGCCTTCACATCCACACCCACATTACAGCTTGTGATAAACTTGATTCCCTCGGCCTTCATCACTTCAATCTTCCGATCAATAATCTGCTTCTCAAGCTTCATATTTGGAATTCCGTACATCAGAAGTCCTCCGACACGGTCATCCCTCTCATATACCGTTACTTCATGTCCTCTTTGGTTTAACTGGTCTGCTGCCGCAAGGCCGGAAGGACCAGAACCGACTACGGCTACTTTTTTCCCCGTATGCACCTTCGGAATATTCGGTCCTGCATATCCCTGTTCGTAAGCAGTCTCAATCACACCGTGCTCATTATCACGAACCGAAACCGGATCGCCCCAATGACCGCAGGTACATGCTTTCTCACAAA
This sequence comes from Agathobacter sp., assembly GCA_022775045.1. Classification (GTDB taxonomy): domain Bacteria; phylum Bacillota; class Clostridia; order Lachnospirales; family Lachnospiraceae; genus Roseburia. The sequence goes on from JALFLB010000029.1 coordinate 8,172, forward strand.
GCGCCGGACAAACCCTTGAAGTAAACTCCGGGAAATTGTTGGTCTTATGAAGTCTGTTGTACGCCTGCTGCCAGTTCCCGGAATAAACCAGATCATTCCACTCCGGCACCAGATTGTGGAGCGGACATCCGGATGTCATTCCGGCGATTGTCATACCGGACTGGCAGAACGGAACACCGCAATCCATGCAGCGTGCCGCCTGCTCCTGTTGTTTTTCCTTGGAAAGGAAGACGTGAAACTCATTAAAATTCTTAATGCGTTCCTTAGGTTCCACCGAACGCGCCTCGCATCTTTCGTAATCTAAAAATCCTGTTGGCTTTCCCATGTTGCTCTTCCCTCCTTATGATCTCGTGCTGGCATAAAATGCCTCTATCTGTGCCTGCTCTGCGTTAAGCCCCTTCTCTTCCATCTGCACAATCGCAAGCTGCATGCGGTTGTAATCATACGGAATCACTTTCTTAAACTTCGGCAGATATTCGCTGAAATTGTCAAGGATTTCTTTACCCTTCTCAGAATTCGTAAGAGTCACATGCTCCTTGATCATTTCTTTCAGTTCTAATACATCGTACTTGTTGGTTACTTCCTCGGTAAATACCATGGACTTATTCGTGCGCATGTACAGATCGTTATCCTCATCTAATACATAGGCAATACCACCGCTCATTCCGGCAGCGAAGTTCTTTCCAGTCTTACCGAGTACGACAACGCGTCCTCCTGTCATGTATTCACATCCGTGATCACCAACACCCTCAACAACCGCGGTCGCACCAGAGTTACGAACACAGAAACGTTCTCCTGCGACACCATTGATAAATGCTTTGCCGCTGGTTGCTCCGTAAAGTGCCACGTTACCGATAATAATATTCTCATCCTTCTTAAACTTGACACCTGCCGGCGGGTAGACGATCAATTTTCCTCCGGAAAGACCTTTTCCAAAGTAATCGTTGGAATCTCCCACAAGTTCCAGAGTCAGCCCTTTCGGGATAAAGGCCCCAAAGCTTTGTCCTCCGGCGCCACTGCACTTTACAATAAAAGTATCCTCTGCAAGGGTATCATCATAAGCTTTCGTTATCTCTGATCCAAAAATCGTTCCAAGTGAACGGTTTACATTCGTCACCTCAGTGTCAATCATGCGCTTCTGCTTTTTCTCAAGGGCCGGCTTCAGCTGCTTCAACAGTACCGTCATGTCCTTCGTTGAGTCGAGCTCAAAATCATATACCTGCTTCGGATCAAAAATCACCTTCTGCTTGGTACCTGCAAACGGATTATTCAAAATATTGCTCAGATCAAGTTTTGCCTCTCTTTCAGAAAGATCATCGCGAACCTTGAGTAAGTCACTGCGCCCAACCAGCTCATCCACCGTACGGCATCCCAGCTTTGCCATATATTCGCGAAGTTCTTCTGCGATAAAGCGCATAAAATTCTCTACATACTCCGGCTTTCCTGCAAAACGCTTACGAAGCTCCGGATTCTGTGTTGCAATACCTGCAGGACAGGTATCCAGATTACATACACGCATCATCACACATCCCATACATACCAGCGGAGCAGTTGCGAAACCGTATTCTTCTGCACCAAGACATGCCGCAATGGCAACATCCTTACCACTCATCAGCTTACCATCCGTCTCGATACGAACCTTGTTTCGAAGTCCATTCATAATCAATGTCTGATGTGTTTCAGCCAGACCAAGCTCCCATGGAAGCCCCGCATTATGGATAGAACTGCTTGGAGCTGCTCCTGTACCACCATCATATCCGGAAATCAGAACTACCTGTGCACCGGCTTTGGCAACACCGGCTGCAACGGTACCAACGCCGGCTTCTGATACCAGTTTAACAGAAATTCTTGCATCACGGTTGGCATTCTTTAAATCAAAGATCAGCTGCTCCAGATCCTCAATGGAATAAATATCATGGTGTGGTGGCGGAGAGATTAACGACACACCAGGGGTAGAAAGTCTGGTTTTTGCAATCCATGGATAGACCTTCTTGCCCGGAAGATGTCCTCCTTCACCAGGCTTTGCTCCCTGCGCCATCTTAATCTGGATTTCCTGTGCACTGGTCAGATAGCGGCTGGTAACACCGAATCGTCCGGATGCCACCTGCTTAATTGCAGAACAACGGTTCAGTCCATCCGGACCAACAGTCAGGCGATCCTTATCCTCACCACCTTCACCGGTATTGGATTTTCCGTGTAAATGATTCATTGCAATCGCAAGTGTCTCATGTGCCTCTTTTGAAATAGAACCATAAGACATTGCTCCCGTTTTAAAACGAGTGACAATAGAATCCACACTTTCAACCTCTTCCAGCTTAATTCCCTTTTTCGGATAATTGAAATCCATCAATCCGCGCAGATTGGTATGTTTCTGTTCCTCATCTACAAGCTGGGTATACTGCTTAAACATATTATAATCCCCACGCTGTGTGGATTGCTGAAGCAGATGGATTGTTGCCGGATTATACAGATGCGCATCAGCACCGCTTCTCATCTTATGACGTCCCTTACTGTCAAGGGTGACATCTGTCTCAAGTCCCAGCGGATCATAAGCTGCAGAATGCAACGTATTGACATCATCCTCAATATCCTTAATGGAAATACCGCCAATACGGCTGACCGTATTGGTAAAGTACTTATCAATTACTTCTTTGTCAATACCAAGTGCCTCAAAAATCTTAGACCCCTGATATGACTGGATGGTAGATATTCCCATCTTTGCTGCAATTTTTACAATGCCGCTGATGATTGCATGATTGTAATCATCCACTGCCGCATAATAATCCTTGTCAAGCATATGCTCATCGATCAACTGCTTGACACTGTCCAATGCAAGATAAGGGTTGATTGCACTGGCACCAAAGCCGAGAAGCGTTGCAAAATGGTGAACCTCTCGTGGCTCTCCTGACTCAAGAATCATAGAGAGCGAAGTACGCTTCTTTGTCTTGACCAGATACTGCTGCAAAGCAGAAACGGCAAGCAGAGAAGGAATTGCTACATGATTGTCATCCACTCCCCTGTCGGAAAGAATCAAGATGTTCGCTCCGTCACGGTAAGCACGGTCAGCCTCAATGTAAAGACGGTCTACCGCTTTTTCCAAACTGGTATTCTTATAGTAAGTAATCGGAATCGTTGCGACCTTAAATCCCTCTACCTTCATGTTCCGGATTTTCATCAGATCTGTATTGGTCAAAATCGGGTTATTGATTCGAAGAACCTTACAGTTATCCGGCTTCTCCTCCAAGAGATTACCGGCAGAACCAATATATACTGTAGTAGAAGTAACCACTTCCTCACGAATCGAATCAATTGGAGGATTTGTAACCTGTGCGAAAAGCTGCTTAAAATAATTAAACAGTGGTTCACGGTTGCCTGACAGCGCTGCAAGCGGAGTATCAGTTCCCATCGCAGCCGTTCCCTCGATTCCGTTCTTCGCCATTGGAAGAATCGCATCCTTTAAGGATTCGTATGTATAACCAAAGGCACGCTGCATTCTCTGCAACTCCTCCTTGGTATACTCCGGGACACGCTCATTCGGGATTTTAAGATCCTGCAGCATCACAATATTGCTGTCCAGCCACTCACCATACGGACGCTTGCCTGCATATTTTTCCTTCAGCTCATCGTCATCAATCACACGCCCCTGTACTGTATCTACAAGAAGCATCTTTCCCGGACGAAGACGATCCTTCGTCACTATTCTGGTCGGATCAATATCAAGCACTCCGACCTCAGAGGAAAGAATCAGATAATCATCATCTGTAATATAATAGCGGGAAGGACGAAGTCCATTACGATCAAGCACCGCTCCCATCATATCTCCATCAGAGAAAAGAATAGATGCAGGTCCATCCCAAGGCTCCATCATCGTTGCATAATACTGATAGAAATCCTTCTTCTTCTGGCTCATGACTGCGTTGTTTGCCCACGGCTCCGGAATCATGATCATGACTGCAAGAGGAAGATCCATTCCACTCATCACCAAAAACTCGAGCGTATTATCCAGCATTGCAGAATCAGACCCCTCAGTATTCACAACCGGAAGCACCTTCTGAAACTCTCCACGCAGCTTTCCGGATGCCATAGTTTCCTCGCGGGCAAGCATCTTATCTGCATTGCCCCGAATCGTATTGATCTCACCATTATGCACAATAAAACGATTCGGATGTGCTCTCTCCCAGCTCGGATTGGTGTTAGTGGAGAATCTTGAATGCACGGTTGCAATCGCAGATTCATAATCCGGATCCTGTAAGTCAGAGAAGAACTGACGCAGCTGTTCGACTAAAAACATACCTTTATATACAATCGTTCTGCTGGAGAGTGATGCTACATAACTGTCGTCATTAGACTGCTCGAACACACGGCGTGCAACATAAAGCTTACGGTCGAAGTCCAGTCCCTTCTCCACACCATCCGGCCTCTTAATAAAAGCCTGCATAATACACGGCATACAGTCTCTTGCCTTGTCTGAAAGCTTGTCCGGATGAATCGGAACCTCTCTCCATCCAAGGAATTCCATATTCTCCTTTTCCACAATGACCTCAAACATCTTCTTGGCCTGATTCTTCTTCAGTTCATCCTGCGGGAAGAAAAACATACCGATACCATAATCTCTCTCCTCCCCCAGCTCAATACCAAGAGGCTTTACCGCCTTCTTGAAGAATTTATGGGAAATCTGGAGAAGAATGCCGACACCGTCACCTGTCTTACCGTCTGCATCCTTTCCCGCTCTATGCTTTAAGTTCTCTACAATCTTCAAAGCATTCTCAACCGTCTGATGGGTCTTAATACCCTTAATATTGACAACAGCACCGATTCCACAGTTATCGTGCTCGAAACGCGGGTCATATAAACCCTTAGCTGTTGCTGTACTCTCATTCCACTGCTCTTTCATAGGATTATCCTTTCTTAGTATTTTTCTCTTACTGATATCAATTTTACTACCGCAGCAATATTTTTGTAAACACCTTTTTTCTTTAAGTTGTCTGATAATCAGACAATATAACTTCATCATCCTAATTCATTCACACAATTTAACTGGTTTATTTTAATTAGTATGCTATATAGAAACAATTTAAGGGTTTCATTCTTGAAAATATTTTTCAAAAGTGAAACCCTTATAGCCCGGATTTTAAAGTTGTATCAATTTTTCATTCAATTTATCATGTTGTTTTTCCAGGAAATTAGTCCTATTTCTTACATTTCAACCACCCGAGTAGCAATTCTTTCACGAAAGCGCACATCATGGTCCACCAGCAGCATCGTTGGTTCGTACTTAAGCAGAAGTGACTCAATCTGCATGCGGGTAAACACATCAATATAATTCAGGGGTTCATCCCAGATATAAAGATGCGCAGGTGTCATCAGGCTCGCCGCAATCAGAACCTTTTTCTTCTGTCCCTCCGAAAAATCCTCCATTGGCTTCACAAACTGTGTTCGCTCCATGTCCAGCTGACGAAGCAGTGCACAGAACAGACTCTCATCAAGTCCCTTCCTGTGGCAGAATTCTTTGATCCCTCCGTACAAAAAGCTGGTGTCCTGATTGATATAGGAAACGGTAATCCCACCTCCCACAGACAGTTCACCGCTTGTATGCAACTGTACTCCCGCCTGGTCTCCAAGAATTGCTCTAATCAGTGTCGATTTGCCACAACCATTTGCCCCGTGCAAAAAGACCCGCTCTCCGCGTTTCAGCTCAAAATCCAGACTCTGAAGGACATGCTCCCCCTCCGGATCATATCCCGCTGAAAACTGTCTCGCATAAATCAGTCTCTCCTTGTGGTAAGTAAGGGGCTGAAGCTTAAGTTCCACCGGCCGTTCAATATCTGCCAACAGACCTTCCTTCTCCTGAATTTCCCGCTCCATCCGCTTCTCATAGCTTTTCACTCTCGCCTGCATTTTCTTCGTCTTGGCCCCGATGTATGCCCTCGTTGAGATACAGCGATCCGGCTCCTTAAGAGGATCAAATCCGATCTTGGAATTTTCACTTTTGTCCGCCCATCTCGAAGTTCGACCCGCCGCCCTTTGCAGGGATGCAATTTCTCTTTTGTGTTTTTCATTCTCCGCCTCCGAAAAGGCATCCTTTCGCCTCTTGTTTTCCCACCAGCTGGAAAAATTGCCACTCTGTACATCGATGGACTGGCGGTTTAATACCAGCACATGATCAATGCAGGCATCCAGCAGATCCCTGTCATGGGAAACCAGGATAAATCCCTTTTTCCCCCGAAGATATTCCCTGACCTGTTCTCTCGCCTCCTGGTCAAGATGATTGGTCGGTTCATCGATCAGAAGAAAATCATTTTCCCCGGAAAACAGAACAGCGAGAAGCACCTTGGTGCGCTGTCCATGACTCAGAATTTCAAAAGGCTGGTACAATACCTCTGCATCCAAATTTAGCAGATTCAGCTCGCAGATTACACGCCACTGTTCTACCCCCGGCTTAATTTCTTCCATGAAATCGACCGCACATTGCCTCATCTGGTTTTCACTGACTACATATGGAAAATAATCAAACACCGTCGAAGTACAAATACTTCCACAGTATTCATATTTTCCCATGAGAAGGTTTAAAAACGTTGTCTTTCCTTTTCCGTTTCTTCCAATAAAACCAAGCTTCCAATTCGTATCAATAGAAAATGATACGTGTTCGAAGACCGGATCAAAATTTCCCTCATAAAAAAATGTGAGGTCTGTCACTTGAATTAATGCCATATACATTCCTCCTTAAAAAAGGCTGCCAAACGCATTACAATTCTGTTCATCCTCACATTATATCAATAAAATTACACGAAAAAAGAGGTTATGAAATGAGAATCATAATCCACCTTTGGCAACACGAATACAGTTCCCTGTCCTATAGCCTTACAATACACGCAGTTCCCAGCTAAATAAAACAGGTCCATGATTACACGGTTACAAAAGCAGACTATCTTCTCATCCTTTCACCTCTTTCTCAATCCTAATTCATAATGCTGTCTGTCTAAAACAACACTCTTTCAACTAGTTTTATGCTAACAAAATAATTACAGCTTGTCAACATACTTCTCACGAATGATATCATTCGTCATGCAATGACATCCCTTCAGCTTCCAGATACCGTTCTCATGCTGATAAGCAACACCGATACAGCGCACCCAAACCTCCCCTTTTTCCGGATGTCTCCACAGATATTCAACTTCAACACTTCTCCCGGTCTCCATCATTTCAGTGACCGCATGATTGATATAATCGGTATATTTTTCATCAATATTGCGATACCACTGCTCGTAGTACCCCTCCGGTGTCAGAGTCTTCTCAACTCCAAGAATATTCTTCATGCTCCGGTCCACATACATACGCTTCGCTCCGGTATTTTCATCCAGTTCTATCATCCACATTCCCTGTTGCAAAGCAGTCAGAATCTCGCTGTCCCGAAGCATACTGGTCATATCTGCAATCAAATCCCTGGAAGCATCCAACATCTGGTTACCTGCAAGAATTCTGGTCAGTAATGGGGTAATCTTGCGTAAAAACCGATTATCATACGGAAATGCTTTCGGATTATCCAATCCAATAAATCCAAAGAGCCGTCCCTCCCGCATCATCGGCACAATCATCAATCTTCGAATTCCCTGTTTATCCAGAATATCGAAAAGTGCCGGTTTGTTTTCCTTATAACAGGACACATCCTTCACAATGACTTCTTTGTCCTGCTCCAGGTTTTCCATCCATGGAGCAATCATCTTCTCAGGAACGGATGCGAGCATCATCTGCTGGCTTTCAACATCTTTGTCACACCATTCACAAATATTGCTCCATGACTGGTTGTCCGCAGAATGCACAAAAATGTAACACCTGTCAGCCTGATAAAACTCTCCGGTTTTCTGCAAGACGCCACAAATCACCTCTCCATCCGACTGATTCGTACCGGACTCCGCCAGTGCTTTAATAAGGGCATCCTCAATTGCAAGGGCATCCTGCATCTCCTTCATTGCGAGATCCATCACGCTCATATCCATACCAATCTGCAAATGTGCCTTGCGCCCATTCCAGTCGATATACTTTTCTTTAATAAGCATACGGCTTCCCAGATATTCATTATAATATTGTCTTGTAGTGAATGATTTATACTGAAGGTTTGTACTCGTACAACCATCACATGGCTGTTTTTTCCCCTCTATCACCTCATAGCATTTCCTGCCCACATAGTTCTCACCCGCACCGGTCAGCCGCTGTGCCACATAATTCATATAATACAGTTCATGAGTCTCTTCATCCATCACGTAGATTACATCTTCCATCTGATCAAGAATCTGCTTATACTCCGCTAAATCTAATGCTTTCTTATCTCTGTGCTCAATCTGTTCGCTTTTACTCTTCTTCCAGCGCTCTTCCTCTCCATGCTCAAAGATATAGTTCTCTGCAAACACATCTGCATCCAACGGCTTACTGAAATAAAATCCCTGCAGTTCCTCAGGCGCTAACTCCGCAAGGGTCTGCAGTTCCTCTGCTGTCTCAACCCCCTCACACACAACACGAATCTGGCTGCTGCGCGCAAGCTCCAGAATATTGGCAAGCAGCCGGTAATTATAAGCACTCATATCAATATGACTGATAAAACAGCGATCCACCTTAACTTCATCGATGGCCAGGCTCTTCAGATAACCCAGACTCGAATATCCGGTTCCAAAATCATCCATGGAAATCTGGATTCCACGCTTTCCCCACTGGTAAAACAGCTGATTATACTTGGTATAATCCTGCAGTTGCATGCTCTCAGTAAGTTCAAGAACAATTGCATCGCCCGGCAAATTCTCCTGTTCCAGCAGATCATAAATTGTCTGACTTAAATCCTTATACTCCAATTGCACATAGGAAAGATTGATACTCATACGGAAATTCGGATTGTGCCTGCGCCACTTTGCACACTGACCGATTGCCTCCTTTAATATCCAATTCCCCACCTGCACAATCATTCCACTCTGTTCAAGAATTCCGATAAACTGATCCGGCGGTACAACACCCCTGTACTGAGAACGAAAACGTAATAATGCCTCTGCACCTACGACTTCATATCCATCAACCGACACCTGCGGCTGATAAACAAGATAAAATCCTTTGCAGTCATCTTTAATACTATTACGAAGTTCCTCTGTCAGATCAATCGTCGACAACTGCTTCTCATAGTCTTCTGCCGAGAAGAATTCCAAATGATTTCTTCCATTCTGTTTTGCACGATCCAACGCACTTTCCGCATAATCATACAATGCATTAGTGTCCCGGACCTCCATAATCGGATAACAGACTGCGCCGGCAGAAAATGTGCAATTCTCCTTCATCCGGTTCTGTATTTCATGATAAGCTTCCCTCGCCTGCTCTGCCGTATAATCAACAAAATTAACAGCAAAACAATCCCCATCCATGCGATACACCGGAAGCATCATGTCCACACAATTTTCCAAATGCGCAGCAAGTCTTTTTAAGACATAATTTCCATAACCTCTTCCATACTTGGTATTGATATTTTTGAACCGGTCAACGCCCAGAATCATGAGCACACCTTTTTTGTCTGCTTCGATTGCCCTCTTCAGGTTTGCATGCAGCTCACTGCTCAAAAAGAGCCCGGTCACAGAATCAACCTTGCCTGAAAGTGCCGTATCGGAAATTCTGCCAATCATCAAATCCGGCTTTCCCTCATCATCGCTAATTACCTTTCCACGACAACTGATCCACACCAGATTTCCACCATTGTCAACAAGGCGGTAAACCATATCGTGAGTCACACATTCCCCACGCTGGATCTCCTCCATATTTTGCAGCCATGGAGCCAGATCCCTCTCATAAATTATTCCAGCATAATCACAGAATCTACACTGATTGTTCTCATCTAACGGCAACAAATACCGCTTTGCGAACTTGTCGCTCGCGAGATGAACGATTCCCTCTTTTACCTCAACCAGAAACAAAGCATCATCTGTGCTCTCACTTAACAATTGAAGTGTCTGAAAATAATTATCAAATTTTGAGTTTTTCACTTTATGATCCATCTGCACAGCATTCCGTTTCTATATATTTGAATAGATTTTACAATTTTTCTAAATTCTACATATATTTATAGTACACTTTTAACAACAAATAAACAAGTAGTTTTACGAAAATATTTATAAATGTTATAATTTATCTGTCAAATTTTTTCATACAAAGGAGGGATTTCCCATGTATCAGTTTACGAATGACTGTAGGATTGGATTACCGTAAATCGATGAAGAACAATCAGACCGGTTGCAAGCAGAAACACCGAGATTATCCACGAAAATGCGTCTCCTGCAACAATCCGGTTTAGAATTCCTGTTTCCGTGCGGATCACTGCAATCAGATTTACTGTCATATGACCAAGCATTGCATAAAAGACATTCTGCCCTCTTTCCATCAAAAGAGCCAACACAATGCCCAGCAAAAAGGCATAGATAAACTGAACAATATTAAAATGCATCATGGCAAACAAAATTGCAGATATCGGTACCGCAAATACCCGCGGCATCACACCCTTCAACCTTGTAAAAAGTATCCCACGAAACACCAATTCTTCAAGAATCGGAGTAAACAACGCAGAACTAAGCAGTTCAAGTACGAGTGTACTTCCATAAAACCCTGCATTTGCTTCCTGATATCCCACAGATATGGAAACAAGCGGCGTCATGGAAATTATATTATTCAGCCCGATTCCAATACATGTTGTAACTACAACAACCAACACTGCAAAAACCATTTTTTTCTTTGTAACTTCCGGTCTCCTTCTTGGAATTCCTGCAAGCGCCTGATCCTGTCGATAAAACGGAGTCATGAATGGAATCGTGATAAGAGTTGCAATCAACTGGCAGGCAACAAAATGTTCATTATCTGATCCAATCACCCACTGCGCAAGTGTCATAATTACCAGCATCACTGCATAATAAAACAAAAATGGATAAGCGATATACCAGATTTTTGCCGCCATCCCTCCATTCATAGGTTTCATTGTTCTTCCTCCTCAATCAGATTTCTCATAGTTATTGCGCAATCAATGCAGGTAATTGATGCATATCTGTGCAGATTCCGACAATCCCTGCTTCCTTCATCTGTTGGACATCTCCAAATCCGAAAGTCACCGCAACACATGCCATTCCCACGGCTTTTGCTCCCTCCACATCAAAAATAGTATCGCCAATCAGATACATATCTTCTGCCAAAAGATCGTCCCATCGACGCAATGCTTCCCTCAGAACATCTTCTTTTCTGTCTCTGCTTCCATCAAATGTTGCCCCAACCACCTCATCAAAAAGTTTCAAAATTCCAAAATGCTCCAGTATCCGCCGACAGGATTCCTCTGGCTTTGAGGAAGCCATTCCGATTCGATACCCTTTCCTTTTCAGCGTGCGAATGCATTCCTCCACCCCCGGATAGAGACTGCATTCATAAATACCGATCTTATTATAACGCTCCCGGTACACATCAACTGCCTCGCATGCTTTCTCTGCTGTAAATCCATAATATTTTTGAAAGCTCTCCGAGAGTGGTGGTCCGATAAAACGGTAAAGCTTCTCGGTATCCGGTTCTTCCATGCCATAATGGTCAAGTGCATACCGGACAGATTTAATAATTCCTTCCGAAGAATCAATCAGTGTGCCATCCAGATCAAATAAAACTGCTTTTTTTCCCATCTGTACTCTCCATTACTTTTTTACGCCCTTTGTATCCCGATTCCCGATATGCAAACGATTCAAAGCAATCTTCCTGCCTTTTACCTCAACCTCTGCATTCTCTCCGTCATGCAATACATAAACATTTTTCAGTTCATCATCCGTACTAAGTCTCATACCTCGCACCCCAACAGCCGTCTTTTTCTTCTGTGGGATCTGAGCGCAGTCAATCCGTAAAAACAAATCCTTTTTTGAACACATGACAAGCGTATCATTTTCCTCAAGAATCCGGACCGTAAGAATCTCATCCTCTTCACCCAGTTTTGTCGCCGCAGTCGTCTTCTTGCTCACAACAAATTCCGCACCATCCACCACCTTCAGCATGGATTGTTTTGTGGCAAAAACAAGGCGATTTGAACTCACCTCTGTAAGACTTGCCAGGTAAACAAAATGCTCGCTGCTGCTGTCATAATTACATAGATTATCAATCGGTGTCCCCTTGTCCCGAAACTTTCCATACGGTAAATCAAGAACTTTCAGCAGATGCATCTGTCCTCGATCGGTAAAAATACAGATTCTATCCGTATTCTTACAGGTAAACACATAACGGTTTTCAGCATCTGCTGTCTCCCTATTTCGTTCGTAGACAGCCGGATCCACCACCTTCGCATAACCAAACCGGTCCATAAGGAATACAACATCCTGCTCCTCAATCTTCTTCTCTGCGACAACTGCCTCTTTCAGATTATCAATCTTCGTACGCCGTTCTTTTGCATACTCTTTCTTAAACGTTTGAAGTTCCTTAATGATCACCTTTGCCATGGAGGAGCGGTGCTCTAAGATATCCTCATACTTTCCGATATTAGACAGTGTTTCCTCATGCTCCTTCATTAGAGCTTCAATCTCTAATCCAATCAGCTTATATAGACGCATTTCCAAAATGGCCTGTGCCTGACGCTCCGTAAAATTAAGCTGTTGTGCCATGATCTCTGACGATGGATTTTTAAACTGGATATTATCTGTAATTCCATCTGTAAGACAAGCCTTTGCATCCTTGATATTCTTACTGCCACGAAGGATCTCGATAATCAGATCGATAACATTGCAGGCGCGAATCAATCCTTCCTGAATTTCCTTCTTATCAAGTTCCTTAGCCAGCAAAGTCTTGTACTTTCTGGTTGCAATCTCATACTGAAATTTCACATGGTGACGGATAATTGAAACAAGTCCCATCGTCTCCGGTCTTCCTTCTGCAACCGCAAGCATATTCACGCCAAATGTATCCTCAAGCTTTGTCTTCTTATATAGAAGGTTTTCCAAAGCCTCAACGTCTGCGCCCTTCTTCAGATCCAGTACAATCCGAATGCCCTCCTTGGAAGACTGATTCGTAATATCCACAATATCACTTGTAGCCTTCGACTCTACCAGACTGTACACATCATTTAAAAATTTGCCGATGTTGGCACCAATCATCGTATATGGAATCTCGGTAATTATCAGGCGCTCCTTGCCGCCCTTGCCTTTCTCCACTTCCACCTTGCCACGAACCTTGATTTTTCCCGTCCCGCATTCATAAATAGCAGGAAGATCATCCTTATTGGCAATAATTCCTCCTGTCGGAAAATCCGGTCCCGGAATATACTCCATCATCTCTTTTGTCGTAATATCCGGATTCTTCATATAAGCAATTACACCATCAATCACTTCTCCAAAATTGTGCGGTGGAATAGAAGTTGCCATACCGACCGCAATGCCCTCTGCACCATTGACCAAAAGATTCGGGACTTTAACCGGAAGTACCACAGGTTCCTTTTCTGTCTCATCAAAGTTCGGCATAAAATCCACAACATCCTTGTCAAGATCCGCCAGATACGCTTCCTGCGTTACCTTCTGCAAACGTGCCTCCGTATATCTCATGGCAGCGGCACCATCGCCCTCAATCGATCCAAAATTGCCGTGTCCATCCACAAGCGGAAGCCCTTTTTTGAAATCCTGCGCCATAACCACCAGCGCATCATAGATAGAAGAATCTCCATGTGGATGATACTTACCCATGGTATCACCGACAATACGTGCACTTTTACGATACGGCTTGTCATAACGGATTCCCAACTCATACATATCATAGAGGGTACGCCTTTGTACCGGCTTTAATCCATCCCGCACATCCGGCAGGGCACGGGCAATGATAACACTCATCGCATAGTCTATATATGATTTTTGCATCAACTCCGAATATTCGGTCCGTATGATACTCTGTTCCATAATGATTTCCTCTTCTTATTTGTATTTAAACATCTAAAATTGCATCGTTTGCATGTTCATAGATAAATGCCTTGCGTGGCGGTACATCTGTTCCCATCAGCATTGCTGTCACATCGGACGCCATACGCCCATCCTCAATCTCTACTTTTTTCATCACGCGGGTTTCCGGATTCAAAGTCGTCTCCCAGAGCTGATCGGCATCCATCTCACCAAGTCCCTTATAGCGCTGCAAAGTAAAGCTTCCCGTGTGGGTTTTTCGATATTTTTCCAAAGCCGCATCATCATAAAGATACTCTTCTTTTCCTTTGGACGGAATCACCTTGTACAGCGGTGGCATCGCAACATACACATGTCCTTCAAAAATCAGTTCCGGCATAAACCGATAAAACAACGTCAGCAAAAGAGTAGAAATATGTGCTCCATCCACATCAGCATCTGCCATAATAATGATTTTATCATATCTCAGCTTTGTAATATCGAAATCATTTCCATACCCTTCTGAAAATCCACAGCCAAACGCATTGATCATTGTTTTGATTTCAGCATTGGCAAGTACCTTATCAATACTTGCTTTCTCCACATTTAAGATTTTTCCACGGATAGGCATGATTGCCTGATACATACGATTGCGAGCCATCTTTGCGGAACCGCCGGCAGAATCTCCCTCAACAATAAATATCTCACATTTAGAAGCATCCCTGCTCTCACAATTGGCAAGTTTTCCATTGGAATCAAAAGAGAATTTCTGTTTCGTCAGAAGATTTGTTCTCGCCTTTTCCTCTGCCTTACGGATTTTGGCGGCTTTCTCCGCACAACCGATTACCGTTTTTAATATTTCCAGATTCTTATCAAAAAACAGTGGCACCTCATCCGACGTCACTTTCGCTGTTGCCCTGTTCGCATCCTGATTATCCAGCTTGGTTTTTGTCTGTCCTTCAAATCTTGGATCCGGATGCTTAATAGAGATTACAGCAGTCATGCCGTTACGCACGTCCGCGCCATTGAAATTTGCATCCTTTTCCTTCAAAATTCCAAGTTCTCTCGCATAGGAATTAATAATTGTTGTAAAGGCAGTTTTAAATCCAGTGAGATGTGCGCCACCCTCCGAATTATAAATGTTATTACAGAAACCAAGAATATTCTCATGAAATTCATTTGTATACTGGAAGGCTGCTTCCACTTCAATTCCTTCACTCTCCCCACGGAAATAAATGACATCATGCAACACCTCAAGGTTATTATTTAAATCCTTCACAAATCCTACAATTCCATCCGGTTCATGAAATTCTATATGCTCTGTCTCCGATTTCCGCCGATCCTCATAGATAATCGTAAGCTTTGGGTTAAGATAAGCCGTCTCATGCATACGGCTCTTTACCTCATCCTCCTTAAAACGTGTCTTCTCAAATATTTCAGGATCCGGAAGAAAATTTATTTTTGTTCCTGTTTTTTTGGTCTTTCCAATCTTTGGGAGTAATCCCTTTTCCAGTTCCACAACCGGGTGTCCCTGTTCATAGCGATCGTGATGAATATAACCATCCTGGCTGATTTCTACATCCATGTAAGTTGAAAGAGCATTGACGACGGAAGATCCGACTCCATGCAGTCCTCCACTTGTCTTATAGGCATTGTTATCAAACTTTCCACCCGCGTGCAGCGTTGAAAAAACCACACGTGCCGCAGACACGCCCTTTGCGTGCATTCCTACTGGTATTCCCCGGCCATTATCCTCGACTGTACACGAACCATCTGCTTCCAAAGTCACCCAGATTGTATCGCAGGCCCCTGCAAGATGCTCATCTACAGAGTTGTCAACAATCTCATAGATCAAATGATTCAATCCCTTTGTCGTGACACTTCCGATATACATTCCCGGACGTTTCCGAACCGCTTCCAGGCCCTCCAGTACCGCTATACTACTTGCATCATATTCTGACATCTCTTTTTCTCCTTACTCTGTTTGACTTTGATCCTTCATATGCGCAATCACCATTACGGCGATGCGAAATGTCATCGCATCCTCAAAGGTACGGATATCCAGTCCGATTGCCTTTTCAATCCGTTCCAGTCGATACACAAGGGTATTCCGATGCACATAAAGCTGTCTGGCAGTCTCTGATATATTCAAATTGTTTTCAAAAAATTTATTGATTGTTGACATTGCCTCTTCATCTTCCAAAATATCCGGAATCTGCTCTCCGAAAACTTCCTTAATAAACATCTCGCATAAGCTCATAGGAAGCTGGTAAATTAGTCTCCCGATTCCAAGCCTACCGTAGGAAATGGTATCACATTCTGCATAAAATACCCGCCCAACCTCAAGAGCCATCTTAGCTTCCTGATAAGAGTCTGCAATTTCCGGCAATTGCGAGACTACATTTCCATATCCCACACGAACTTTGATCATGGCCTCCATATGCAGGTTGTCCACAAGACGACTCGCCATATTCCCCAATGTTTCATCCATCTCATTCTCTTCCAGATGAGACACATCTTTAACCAGAATCACACTATGTTGATCCACACTTGTCACAAAATCCCCGGAACGGATATTAGCCATATTTTTTACCAGTTCCATCACCACATCATTATTTTTATTTCCGGTGTCAATCACAAACACAACTCTCGGTCCTGCAAGAATATGGTGTTTTTTGGCTTTGCTGAATATATCAACCATCAACATGTTCCCAAGAAGAATGTTTTGAATAAGGTTATTGCGGTCAAACTGTTCCGCATAACTCATAACAAGATTACGAATCTGACATACTGCCATCTGTGCGCATACTGCAAATGAATCCTCTGTCACAAGGCACACCAGAATATACTCCGTCTCACTCTCTATGGTCACTTTATACAAATGAAAATCCTGAAAAGTCTGACGATCTGCCATAGATTCTGCAAACTCTGCCACAACATTCTCCAGTTCTGGCGTCACCTCAATTTCTTCTGTACTCGCAACCAACTTTCCCTTTGCATTAAACAATGCCGTATCCATACGACTGATTTCTTTGATTTCATCCAATGAATTCTGAAGTTTCTGATTTGACAGCATGTTCTCTCCTTTGAATTGTATATTCAATCTAAAAACCGGGTGTAAATAATCACACCCGGTTTCATAATTTACAACTATATAATTTTAACGAACTAGTTGGTAATTGTCAATTCTGTTTCCTTATCAAAAACATGAATCTTATTTGGATCAAATGCAAGTTTAATATGATCACCATAACGAGCCGGAGTATCAGAATCAACTCTCGCTGTCATGTTTGCACCAGCTACTGTATAGTACAGTAATACTTCTGCACCAAGCAACTCATAACCGGTTACATCAGACTCAATGACACACTCACTGTTCTTTGCAAGCATCTCTGGGTCATCAGAAATATCTTCCGGGCGAATACCGAAGATTACTTTCTTTCCATTATAACCGCCCTCAATCAGCTTCTTAGACTTGTTCTCCGGAAGAACAACCGCATAATCGCCAAACTTTAATGTAGCCTTGTCACCATTCACGATGCAATCTGCATCAACGAAGTTCATCTGTGGAGATCCGATGAATCCTGCAACAAACAAATTGTTCGGCTCGTTGTATAACTTCTGTGGAGAGTCAACCTGCATAATGACACCATCCTTCAGTACAACGATTCTGGTTCCAAGAGTCATAGCCTCTGTCTGATCATGTGTTACGTAAATGATTGTAGCACCCAATCTATTATGTAAAGAAGCAATCTCAGATCTCATCTGTACACGGAGTTTTGCATCCAGATTGGATAACGGCTCATCCATAAGGAATACCTTTGGATTACGAACAATTGCACGTCCCATAGCAACACGCTGTCTCTGTCCACCGTAAAGAGCCTTCGGCTTACGATCTAATAACTTCTCAAGATCAAGGATTCTTGCAGCCTCTTCAACCTTAGCCTTAATCTCATCCTTCGGAACCTTTCTTAACTTAAGACCGAATGCCATGTTATCAAATACTGTCATATGCGGATACAGAGCGTAGTTCTGGAATACCATTGCAATATCTCTGTCCTTCGGTTCTACATCGTTCATAACCTTTCCGTCGATGATCAGCTCACCTGAAGAAATCTCCTCAAGTCCTGCAATCATACGAAGAGTTGTAGACTTACCACATCCAGATGGTCCTACGAAGATGATAAACTCCTTATCTTCTACATCAAGATTGAAATCCTTTACAGCTTCAAAACCATTTGGGTACTTTTTACACACATTCTTTAAAGATAAACTTGCCATTTGAAAAACCTCCTAATTGTGTTTCCTTTTTCTCTGGTGAAGTTCCCTTGAACTCCTTACAATGGTATCATACAAAAAAGCTGAAACATTTACCACTGTCAAACCGCCAAATATTTGTCCCTGTTCTTGTCAATTTGACGAACCATGTAGTAAGGAGGGACCCACATAGTGGGAAGATTCCTTACTACCTACGCAGATGCCGCGGCGTCAGCCGCTCTCTCATGGCATCTGCTCCTTAAGGAGGGACCCACATGCCGGGAAGATTCCTTACAACTTGGAATATCCAAATCCGTTTACCATCGCCTCAATCTGCTGCCCGTTCTTACAAAATGGGCAATCATGAGCCGTATATGCCTCATACCCGGTCACATCATCTTTATCGAACAAAGATTCCACATTAATCCCATCCACAGAATCAATTGTACTGAAAACGGACGCAATCCACTCAACCTGCCCACCGTAATAGCGGATGCATTCCAGACTTCTGCGAATGGTCTCACCCGTTGTGGTCGTTGCCAGTAAAAGTACCACATGCTTACCTGCAATTGCTCCTTTGTTATTATCACGGAAAAGCATCTGATTATTATTGTTGATTTCAGGAGAAACCACATAAATCGTCTCATGCCGATTCGTAGAAAGCACACCTCCGTGCTCAATTTCCTGACTCAGGAAAGCGCCGATTACTTCTGTTCCATCCATGCACACGATTGTATCCACATACTCGGTCTTCGGCATTCTTGCATATAAAATCTTTGCAGCTTCCTTTGCTTCCGATGCCCGGGTCTTTATGCTCGTCACATCCACATAATAATTGATATGGGAATGGCTCGTTGCAAAATGTCCCGGAATCGCATGCAGAACCAGTTGACTGCTCTCCTTTGAATAAAATTTTACCATTCGATTTTCCATAGTAATAACCTCCTTTTATACTTTACCGGTACTTCCAAAACCACCGCGGTCAGTATGGGTCAAATGTGCCACCTGCTCAAATTCAATTCTAGGCTGGTTTTCCATTATACGAAACTGTGCTATCCGATCATTAACATGAACCACGGTATCCCTTGTCGCATAGACCGGCATCCGCCACATATCGTTATCGCCACAATACGAACCGTCTACCACACCCATACTATTGGTTTGCAAAAGTCCCCAGTTCTTAAACGTCGAACTTCTCGGAACAAGATGTGCTTCATATCCCTGTGGTAATTCCATAGCCACGCCAAGCGGAATGAGGGCGAAATCCCCCGCATGCATATGCACCTCTTCCGAGGCCCGAAGATCAATCCAGTCTGATTTCCCTTCAATATAATCCAGTTTTTCAATCTCATCTGTAAAATATTTTATTTTAATTTTTTTCATTCCTTATCCCATTTCAGTCCCTGATGTTCCGTACGTTTTTCCCGAATCATCAGATCTGTCACAGCCTCCTTCACTGGTTTATCTTCAAACAATACCTGATTAACCTCCTCAATAATCGGGAGTGATACCTGATATTTTTTTGCAAGTGCAATGGCCGCCTTGGCTGAATAAATTCCTTCCACGACCATCTTGACCTCCTTCGTTGCCTGTTCCATGGTATATCCCTGCCCAATCAGCATTCCGGCTTTCCGGTTTCGACTGTGCTTGCTCTCACAGGTAACAATCAGATCTCCGATTCCTGTCAGCCCTGAAAGTGTCTCAAGATGAGCCCCCATTGCCACAGCTAATCCGGTAATTTCTGCAATCCCCCGAGTAATCAACGCCGCTTTGGTATTATCTCCATATCCGAGACCATCTGCCATGCCTGCGGCAAGTGCAATCACATTCTTCAGAGATCCTCCCAATTCCATTCCAAGCATATCCGGGCTTGTATAGACTCGAAATACCTGATTCATAAATAGATCCTGTATTTTCTCTGCAGTCTTTTGAGATCTTGCCCCCGCCACAACCGTAGTCGGGAGTCCTGCCCCCACCTCTTCCGCATGGGACGGTCCGCACATTACTGCTACATCTGCACATGGAATCTCCTGTTCCACAACATCCGAGATGGTCATCAGGGTATCTTCCTCAATTCCCTTCGCCACGCAGACAATAATCTGTCCCTCGCTTACAAATACGGTCATTTTCTTTGCCGTACTTCTTGTATAAACGGACGGTACTGCAAGCACAAGAAATTCTTTTCCCTCAACCGCCTCCTTAAGATCCGTTGTATAAATAATCGAATCCGGAAGTTTCACACCCGGCAGCTTATCTACATGCTCATGATGTGTACGAAGCATCTCAATCTCAGCCTCATCAATTGACCAGACAGTTACTTCATTGCCGTTGGTACAAAGCAGCTTGGCAAGGGCAATCCCCCAGCTTCCTGCTCCAATTACTGCAACCTTTGCCATGTTAGTTCTCCTCTTTCTTCATTCCAAACCTGTTCTCTGTTCCGTTAAGCAGACGTTTGATATTCTCACGATGTTTCCAAAGCGCCATTACAGTAAAGCAGGCACTTACTATGTAAAATTCCATCCGGTAAGCTCCCTCAAGATGCAGATAACCGAGTTGTCCAAACACAATCACCTGAACCAGATAGCTACATACAACAAGTATGGATCCTAATGACACATACCTTGTAATTGCAACTGCCAGAATAAATAAAACGAGAGATGCCGGAGCCGATATCGGCAGAACCGCCAAAATCATCCCAGATGTACAGGCAATTCCCTTGCCACCCTTAAACTGCAGATAGAACGGAAAATTATGTCCCAGTACCGCGCCGAACCCAGCATATAATTCCAGCACCTTCACAAACTCAGGGTATGAATTTCTGAAAAGCAATTTCACCAGAAGCACCGCAAAAATCGCTTTAAACAAATCTCCAAGGAAGGTAATTGCCCCGGCTTTCCATCCGAGAACACGCAGTGAATTTGTTGTGCCCGCATTACCACTCCCCTCCTTCCGGATATCGATTCCCTTGCTTCGTCCATAGATATATCCCGTCTGAAACAGGCCAAACACATAGCCAATCAACAGTGAAATAATTCTTGCGATGATCATGTTTAATCTTCCTTTCGCTCTCTTGTAATAAATTTCAAAGCTGTACCGCGAAATCCAAAGGTATCACGAATACGGTTCTCCAAATATCTGGTGTAAGAAAAATGCATCAGATTCTTATCATTGACAAATACAACAAAAGTCGGCGGCTTGACCGCGACCTGTGTCACATAATAAATCTTAAGCCTTTTGCCTTTATCCGTTGGTGGTTGCTGCATCGCCACTGCTTCTGCCACAATCTCATTTAAGACACCTGTTGCAACACGCATACTGTTATTTTCAATCACGATGTCGATCATTTCAAAGATTTTATGAAGACGCTGCCCTGACTTTGCCGAAATAAATAAAATCTCCGCATACGGCATAAAACTAAGCACCTGACGAATCCGCTCGGTATGCTTTTTTACCGACGAATTATCCTTCTCAATAGCATCCCACTTGTTGACCGCAATAATAATTCCTTTTCCTCTTTCATGCGCAATCCCTGCAATCTTGGCATCCTGTTCTGTCACGCCCTCTGTGGCGTCAATCACAATAATAACCACATCCGCGCGTTCCACCGCTGAAACGGCCCTGATAATGCTGTACCGCTCAATTTCTTCCTTAATCTTACTCTTTCGTCTGAGACCTGCCGTATCTATAAATACATATTCTCTCCCATTGTATTTAATGTCTGTATCAATTGCATCTCTTGTCGTTCCCGCAATATCCGACACAATCACACGGTCCTCCTGCGCGAGCTTATTAATCAGTGATGACTTCCCCACATTCGGTTTTCCGATAATGGCAACCTTTGGGCGATCATCCTCCTGCTCTTCTGTTGCAGATTCTGGAAAATATTTTACAACCTCATCGAGCATATCTCCCAGTCCAAGCATGGAAGCTGCCGAAACCGGATACGGTTCTCCGATTCCAAGATTATAGAACTCATAAACATCCGGCATAAATTTTTCAAAGCTGTCCACTTTATTGACAACCAAAACCACCGGTTTCCCGGATCTGCGCAACATATCGGCCACCTTGGAATCTGCATCCTGAAGGCCCTGCCGCACATCGGTAATAAACATGATTACGTCAGCTGTCGCAATTGCAATCTCCGCCTGTTCCCGCATCTGCGAGAGAATCACATCCCCGCTGTCTGGTTCTATCCCTCCGGTATCTATCAGTGTAAAATTATAATTCAGCCATGTCACATCCGCATAGATACGATCCCGCGTCACACCCGGAGTATCTTTCACAATCGAAATCCGTTCCCCTGCAAGGGTATTAAAAAGTGTGGACTTTCCTACATTCGGACGTCCGACAATAGCAACGATTGGTCTGCTCATTCCCTACCTCTCTTCCTCACCCTGCTCTATGAAATTTTCATCTTAAACAAAAATCAAGCAGGTTCTACCCGCTTGATTTTACAATAACCGAGGGCAGTTGTAAAGTCCTACCCTCCTTATCTGTCACTGGCTGCCGAAAAATTCAGTTCTTTCTCCGATGCAATCACACCCTCATCGATCAATGTCCTGATAATATTCGTACACTCCTCCCCAAAATTAACATAGACCGATCCTCTCTTTGTATCTGGTCCTTCCGTGTATTCGTAGTCTTTATCCGCGCTTTGGATTCTCTCATTATACCATCCATAGGAATCTTTCCAGTCAATTGTAGAATGCTCAATATAAATATTCAGATATGCCATAGAATATTGCGTATCTTCTTGATCCGGATCCATCAGATAATTCCCCAGATTGTATTTTTGAATGGTTCCTTCCTCCACATCCTTAAGCAGGGCAGCATAAATCTTCTTTGCACAATCCTGATCAAGCTCGTATGTGGTGTAGTCAGCGTTTTCGTCGGATATCTCCAATTGTCCGTCCAGCACCTTTGTTATGTGGTCATAATCATCCCCAGCAAGATTCGTCATAAAATTATCCGGTTCCGATTCATAGCCTGTAATCTTATTTGCAATGTCCACACTCGATTCCACACCAGAAGGGATCCTATAAGAACGGGTGATCACATGTCCATTCTTAAGACAATAGTTCAGTGTTAGATACCCGAAATCCTGCTCTGTGCCTTTCTCCCGTAGAAACTCCTTCTTCTGTTCCAGAATTTCCTTTTGAAGATTAATTACACAATCCACGTCTTTGCCAGTAAATTCAACCGGATAGTTCATCGAAATATATGCATATGCAATCTGCTCCTTGTCCGGTATGTACTGTTCCACATGGTAGCCAATCCCATAGATCACTGCAAAACTGGCTGATAAGAAAACAAGAAATAAACTACATTCCTTCCACCTTCGAAGTTCAAAAACACGAAAGGACTTCTGCACAAACATCTCCGCAATAAAGAAACCAACCAGTCCCAGAATCAATATCAGCGCAAACAAAGCCGGCTTGGATACCCAGATTGATACCGCTCCAAGAAACTCCGACGCTAAAATCCCCACAAAATAACCCAGGCAGACCCCGACGCCCCAGCGGAACACCGGCTTAACCCATCCAAATGTGAGCAAATCCCCCGTACATTCAATTCTTCTCTTTTTGTAGCAATACCATGCAAAAAGATAAAAAAGCACAGCAATTCCAACATAACAAAGGACAACCTTACTACCATGAAGACTGATTGCCTTCGCAACCATACGCTCTTTTTCATCCATTTGGTAGCTGGTTTTAAAATACACATTTCCCGCAAAATAATCAAGAGGCGACAGCGCATTCAAAAAAGGAATGCCTGATATATCCGAAAAGCTTACCCCATATCCTAAAAAGGATAAAATATATCTCGTTCCTGTGCACAGTCCAACACTCAAATAATTGAATACACCAAAATACACAGGGAGTGCAAACATCTGCCCTGTAAACATTGCGCAGAAGCATACAATGCCATAAAAAAGGAAGGCAGCTCCCATTACACTCAACAGCCATACTCCCAACAGCTCAATGCTTGTGATTCCATTGAACAGGCCCACAAAAACTGACACAAAAAATACCAGAAGCTGCGGTATCAGCATAAAAGAAAGCCCACTGACAACATTGGTAAAAAATAACTCTGTTCTTGTGACCGGAAGAGCATGAATCATATTGGCACTCTTTGTCGTAAACAGATATCCAAACAACGCCATTCCTGTAATCACAGCAACAAACGCTACAACATAAATATCAACTCTGAGATTTAGGGCAGAAGCCAGCGTTTCCAGCCGATCTCCCTCTGTAATCACATTCTGCCGCAGTCCCGACCAGATACTTCCCGGAATCTTCACCAGACCATAGAGCAGATAGCACACCCAGATTGGCCAGTACAGTGTAACATTTTTCTTAAAAATAGCCTTATTAAAAAAGGATGTCTTTGACTTCATAGTCCAAGCCTCCCATCTCATATATAAATATTTCTTCAAGTGTAAGTGGAAGAATATCAACAATTGCCAGATTCTCTCCCTCTGTTGCAATGGCTTTGGCGGCTTCTTTCGGATTTCCTCTGACAATCATCGTATACACCCGTCCGATATTGGACATATGCAGTACTTCAAACTGATCTGGCAGCTTTGGCATTCCACTCTGGCAAGCTACCTGAATCTTGCAGATATTTCCCTGCAGTTCCGAAAGAGAACGCTCAATGATTACCCTTCCATGATTCATAATTCCAACATGGTCACAGACATCCTCCAGTTCCCGTAAGTTATGGGAGGAAACAAGCACCGTTGTCTGTTTTTCAGCCACTTCTGCCATCAGAATTCCCCAAATCTGACGCCTCATAACCGGGTCCAGCCCATCCAGCGGTTCATCCAGAATCAACAGCTTCGGTCGACAGCAGATTGCCAGCCAGAATGCCACCTGCTTTTGCATCCCTTTTGACAGGCGACGGATATTGCGTCTGATATCAATGCTCGGAAAAAACTCCTGCATACGGTAGAACATCGTCTCATCAAAATCCGGATAGATTCCCTTATAATACCGCATCATTTCAAGCGTATCCGCCTGAAGAAAATAAAACAGTTCATCGGGAATATAAGCCAGCTTTTCCTTCACTATCCGATTCTCATAGACAGGATTTCCATCTATAAAAATTTCTCCGGCATCCGGTCTGAGCACTCCTGTCAAATGCCGGATCAGTGTTGATTTTCCCGCACCATTTGGACCGACGAGACCATAGATATCCCCTGTTCCAACATTCATATTTACGCCATCAAGCGCACGGAACTCCCCAAATCCTTTTATCAGATTATTCACTTCGATCAAAGCTTTTTTCTCCTTTTGTCAATTCTGTCACACGCTTTACAAGCTCTTCGGGTTTTACAGAAAGAATGCATAACTGATCCACCACACGGTCAAACTCCTGAAGCAATTCTTTTTTTTGCCAATTCTCAAGGTCTTTTCCTGCAATCGCACAGTCCCCTTTTCCCTCCTCGAATCGGACATACCCCTCCTGCTCCAACTCCCGATATACCGCCGCAACCGTCTTGGGATTGACCGCCAGCTTCGATGCCAGTTCTCCCACGGATGGCAGCCTTTCCTCTCCGGAAAAAGCATATGATATGACGATTGTACGTATTTCTTCCTTAATCTGTTTGTAGAGAAGCCTTTCCTCTCTGTAATTCAGCTGTATCAAAACAGTTCCTCCTAGTTTGATACAGCAAGTGTAACACAGATTTCTTTTCAGTAATTTAATAACTGCAAAACAATTTCTTAGGAAAATCTTAAGATTTCTCCCTCAGCATTAAAAATGCTCCCAGATTTCCCCTTTTTCCATGACTGGCGCGATGAGAAAATAGCAACCGCGAATTACAGCAGGTACAAATATTTGTCACGGCCAGCTGCTCCCTTCTGATTCCTGCCTCAAGCAGCACAATCTCATTGCATTTCCAAAGATCAAGCTGATATTTTCCATTTCCTTTATCCAGCATAATCTCCCGCTCATGCCCTGCAAACTCCCGGCAAAAAGCATTCGCCACATCTGCACTGACCTCATAACAATCCTGACATATGGATGGACCTACTGCTGCAAAAATCTGCTCCGGCTCACTGCCAAATTCACGTTCCATCGCTTCCAGTGTGACAGCGCCCATTCTCCCTACCGTTCCCCGC
This sequence comes from Agathobacter sp., assembly GCA_022775045.1. GTDB lineage: Bacteria > Bacillota > Clostridia > Lachnospirales > Lachnospiraceae > Roseburia. Next base: position 34,450 of record JALFLB010000029.1, read on the forward strand.
CATCCTGAATGGCTGAGTCCGATTGCATGATGCACAGGATCTACAAAAAAAAGCGGTACACAATCTGCATAAAAGGTGGATAAAATGAGTCCCGCCTCATCCGTAATCAATCCGTCTACATCCGTATAAGGCCTTTCTCTTGTCACACCGTACCCGGCACAGCTTCTGTCTACACGCAGCACATTTGTCGTATGGGTCTGATCGGAACAGACAAATGCATCTGGTTCCTTTCCAAACACATGCGCCAGGCGCCGATAATTCTCCATAACTGCCTCCGGATCATCTCCTCTCGTAAAGCTTAAATTTAAGCTCTCATAGATGCCGCGGCTTACCCCTCCGCCTCTTGTGGTAAATGCATGTTCTACCACACCTGTCTGCTCCAAAAGCGGATAGCGAAGCAGGGGTAATTCCTGATGATCCAATTCTAAAATCTGTCTGCCATCCTTTCTTTTAAAATCACAATATCTCATACTCTTTTACTCTCCAAACGCATTGCGAATCAGGGTGATTTCCTGCCCACACACCGCCACAACATCAAAGCGGCACGGAGTGTCCATTCTCAGCCCGTTCCGCATCAGATAGTAACGCGCCACTTTCAATATGTTCTGTCTCTTATGCCAGGTTACCGCCTCAAGCGGCGAACCGCAGCCGGTACCCGCACGATATTTCACCTCGACAAAGCACAGATATTCCTCCTCCCGCGCAATCAGATCAATTTCTCCATTCCTGCAACGGAAATTGCAGGTTATAATTTCATATCCCTGCGCACACAAATAATCGGCTGCCAGCTTCTCATAACTGGCTCCCACCTGTCTTTTATTCATTTTCTCCCCCAAAATCAATTACTGATACTGTTCCAGCTTGGCCTTCATCCGATCCATATCGTCCACAAATACCAGAATCTCTGCTACAACTTCATATAATTCCGGAGGAATCATATCACCGATCTGCAGCTTTGACAGCGTATCTGCCAGCTTATTGTCCTGATACGTAGGCACCTTGTTTTCTTTCGCAGTTTCAATAATTTTCTCTGCGACCCTGCCTTTTCCCGTAGCAAGAATTCTCGGAGCAGCCTCTCCCGGCTCGTAGGCAATAGCTACAGCCGTTTTATCCAGATTATTTTTTTCTTTTTGCAATTGTTCAAACTGAAACGGTTTAAAATGATTGTCTGACATATCTGACACCTCTTATGCTCTCACGTCAAACGAGTAACGATGCAGCTGACCTGCAGATGGCTGATCCTTCTTCAGAAAGTCTTCCACAAAATTCACATTTTTCCCCTCATTTATTACCGAGATGCTACACTGATATCCTCTCTTTTTCAAACGCGCCTCCAACACAGGAATATTCTTTTCAATCAGTGCATAAGCCCCATCATCCTCAAGATAAAAATTTGTAGAAACTTCATTTACATGCAGACGAACAGACACATCCGTTGCCCCCAAATGATCCATATCCAGATGTAAAAATGCAGTCAAATCCTGCTCCTGCTGTGCCAGTGCCTGCTTATTGGTATAAACATAAAGCTGACCGCTGGCATTCTGCCCAGACATTTTCAGTGGAATCTGTACATAGGTATATATCTGGTTAATTTGATTCATGAATTCCACATTGTTCCGGATATCCGCAGACAACTGTGTGAGAGTTGTGTCCTCCTGTCCCGTTGTCTTCATTGCATTCTCGATGCGCTCCAGCTGTCCGGTCAGGCGCTCATACAATTTGTCAATCTTGTTGCCCTCACTGATCAGAGCCTCCGGTTTTACCATCCACTGCTGCTCCAGCGTATCCTTCACAAGACTTTTAAACTCCTTCGACGATAGAAGTTTTTCCAAATGCTCACGTTCCACTGGCAACGGATCATTCAGCACTTGTTCAAGATCTCGAAGCACCTCAACCGCACCGCTGTTTCCGGTATAATTTACTGTTTCTGTTCCCAACAGCTTGCCTATCATCTGATTCAGATGATTCAATTGCTCCGGCTCAAGAATTGCTCCCAGGGTATGAGGCACAACCGGATTCTGCTGCGCAGAGTTCTCTATTTCCGATTCCAAAACCGGTTCCTGCGCGGTATCCTGCCCTGCCATTTTCTGTAATGCCGGTTCCTGTCCAACAGTTTCCTGCACAGCATCTTCCTGTACAATCGCGCCATTCGCTTCTGTCATCTGCTGCATTATCCCCTGCCAGTTTCCTTCAGGCACGTCAGCAAGCCCCTCCGTAATTGTGGAAAGAATCTGCCCCACCGGAACATTTTCCGATTGCATTGCAGTCGGCAGTTCATCAATAAAATGATCCAACTCCTCCGTTATAGCCTGCCGGTCATCCATATAATTTTCAAATTGTGCTGCATTCTCCGGGGTGATCGGGATACCAATCTTCTGCATCTGCACCAGCGTCTGCACATTGATATCCGCATTCGCATTCACTACACGGGCCATCTGTTGAATGCTCGCGCGATCAATCGGCATCTGTTCCTCCATCATCCGGTTTACCATGGAAAGATACTTGGACTCCCGGGGAATACCTGCTGCTGACAGCGCTTCCAGCAACGTATAATTCACACCGTTTCCATCCACCACAAACGGACGGATTGCAATCTGTGCCCCGTCGTTTGATTTCACCTGAAAAAACATCGACTGTCCAACATTTAAGGACACTTTTCCATCCATGCGGGCGGTCAGAAGCTGCCCGTTTGATAGTGCAAGCGTCACCTGTCCATTTTTCATGGAACTCACTGTTCCCTCAAAAATATTTCCCTTAGTCAGTGCACGAAGGGATGATACCAAATTCTCCACACCTTTTGTTCCGGCCAGCCGCTCTGTTCCCGTCGTAGTCTGGCTGTATTGTCCCATCAAGTCTGAAATCTGCATACACCGCTCCTATCAATTTATCAAAAGAAATTTTTAATAAATGTGGTTCTATGGATGGGGGTTGGTCCATACTTTTTCAAAGCCGCAATATGCTGCGCACTTCCATAGCCTTTATTGCTTGCGAAATCATATTCCGGATAGAGTTCCTCATAGGCAACCATCAGCCTGTCCCTCGTCACCTTTGCAATAATAGATGCAGCTCCAATAGAAATGCTCTTAGCATCCCCCTTAATGATTGGCACCTGCGGAATATCGACCTGCGGGATTGTCACGGCATCATTCAGCAAAAGGTCCGGTTTCGGGTTCATATTTGCGATTGCCTCGCGCATCGCCTCATATGTCGCCTGAAGAATGTTAATCTCGTCAATCCGCTCCGGACCCGCCATACCAATTCCCGTTGCCACGGCACGCTCCATAATCACATCATAAAGTTCTTCTCTCTTAGCCGCAGAAAGCTTCTTGGAATCATTGATATAGAGAATATCACAATCCTTCGGCAAAATCACAGCACCCGCAACCACCGGTCCCGCAAGAGGACCTCGCCCCACTTCATCAATTCCACAGATATATGTATAATTATCGTATTCTTTTTCATATTTCTTTAATGCCTCGGTACGTGCAAGCTCCTCCTGAAGCTTTTCATAGCGTTTACGGGCAGTCTCCACCAGCTTTTTCACACCCGCACGCTCATCCTGTTCATAACAGGTAATAAAAGCAGGCAGCTCCCTTGCATCGGTGGCTGCCAGTTCTTCCTTTATCATACCAATTTTACTGCTTGTCATTCTTCACACTCTCTAACGTAATTCTTCCCAGACGTCCACTTCGAAACTCATCAATTAACAGAGCTGCAGCCTTACTGTAATCCAATTCGCCGCCTTTGGAAATGCACTTACGGTTCTCCGCAATCTCACACAAAATATCAGGAAGCTCACGGCTTTCATCCACTGCATAACGCTCTGCAAGGATTCCTGCATAACTCATTTTCAAAAAGCGGATCAACTCAATCGCAAGCTCATCGATATTGAGGATTTCATCCTTGATAGAACCAATCAATGCCAGACGAAGACCCACAGCCTGATCTTCGAACTTCGGCCAGAGAATCCCCGGTGTATCCAAAAGTTCTACTTCCTTACTGAGCCGGATCCATTGTTTTCCTTTCGTAACACCCGGTTTATTACCGGTCTTGGCACAAGCCTTTCCTGCATAGGAATTGATAAATGTGGACTTTCCCACATTGGGAATCCCGACTACCATCGCACGAACCGGACGATTCTTGATTCCTCGCTTTCTGTCTCTCTCGATCTTCTCCCTGCATGCTTCCATGATCTTATCGGTAATGGACTTCATCCCCACTTTTCTCCGTGCGTCAAGGCTCACCACATAATAGCCTTTTCCACGAAAAAATGCACTCCACTCCTCCGTTGCCTTCGGATCTGCCAGATCAGCCTTATTCATCAGAATCAAACGATATTTATTTTTCCCAAGCTCATCAATATCCGGATTTCTGCTGCTTAACGGAATTCGTGCATCAACAAGCTCAATCACCAGATCAATGAGCTTAATATCTTCCTGCATCTGGCGCTTTGCCTTGGTCATATGACCTGGATACCATTGAAAATTCATCTTATCCCATCCTTATCTGTTCTTATCTTTCCTTTCAGTGAATCAATCCCATATCGCCAATACCATCAAAATAAAACCATGCCTTCCCGATGATATATTCCTTTTTCACATTACCGATATTGGCAAGACGGCTGTCCTCACTGTGATTTCGATTGTCACCAAGAACAAAATACTCATCGGCTCCCAACACAATCTCATCAGCGGCAATCCCCGCATCCTCTATGGAGGATACCGAAATTGCCTCATTGTAAATTGCTCCATTGACGTAGACCGCACCATCATTGATCCAGACCGTGTCTCCCGGTCCTGCAATCACACGCCGCACGTAATAGTGGGATTTTTCATTTCCATTCGGTAAAAAGACGATCACATCCCCCTGTTTGGGACTTGACACCATATAAATAAACCGATTCACCAAAATCTGTTCATCATTGGTCAGTGTCTTTGACATTGCATTTCCAACCACACTGGTACGAAGTCCGAAAAAGCTTACCATTGTATAGGCAATCACGATCACAATAGTACATTCCACTGCCCATGAAAGAATCTCCTTAAAAAGCGGCATATTAAACTTTCTTCTTCGTCTGTTGAAATTAAGTCCGTTCCTTCTCTTCAACCTTACATCCCCTGTCTCTTGTCTTTGCATTCATAATCATATAGCATCTGCCCGAAAATGGCAAGAAAAAAGAGCCGGCACCTTTGTACCAGCTCCCTTGGCAAAATTATTTTACTAACTCTTTTACCTTTGCTGCCTTACCAACACGGTCTCTTAAGTAGTAAAGCTTAGCGCGACGAACCTTACCCTTGCGGATAACCTCTACCTTCTCTACGTTCGGAGAATGTAATGGCCATGTCTTCTCAACTCCAACACCATTAGAAAGCTTTCTGACAGTGAAGGTTGCACGGTTGCTTCCGCCCTGCTTCTTAATTACAGTTCCCTCGAAGACCTGAACACGCTCTCTGTTACCCTCTTTGATCTTACCGTAAACCTTAACGGTATCTCCAACAGAAAACTGTGGTACTTCAGCCTTTAACTGCTCTGTCTCAATGTTCTTAATAATTTCACTTGCGTTCATTTTGTGACCTCCTGATTCATTTGACGTTCTTAATGCAAGCTCTGCAACAGAGGACCATCATTTTTATTCACAACATTTATAAGCTACCATATTATCCCCAAAAATGCAAGCATTTTTTATGAAGTAAAATATGCTCCGATTTTTTTAATGATTTTTCCAGATAATTTTAACATCAGGACATCAAAATCTGTTCCAGCTTTCATATCCATACGATAACGCTCACCAATGATAACAGATCCGTGAATACCACGAATGCCGTTTGTTACCTGCTTATTTACCATTGCAATATTTCCTGTATTCAAGTCGATTTTCTGCAAACCTTCATCCGCAGAGACATAAAGATTATGATTATCAACACAAAAAGAAGAAATCCATCCCGAAGAATTATAAAGAAGCTTCGTTTTTCCGGTGTTGTTATCCACTTTGTAGATATCGCATTGTATCGGATCGTCCGGATTCGATCTCTTATAATACATGTTACCCTTGTAAAAGAACACTCCCTCCAGACCGGATACGGTCTTGATCTTCCTCTTATTTGTGCCTTTCACATTACTGGTATAGACAGTTGTCTTGCCAGTCTCCCAATCGCAGCTGCCAAAATAAAGAGTTTTCCCGTCTGTTCCATAAAGGGAAAGGCTTTTCCCCGAAACCAGTTTCTTCGTATTTGCCCCCTTCAGGTCCATGGAGTACAATCCCTTCGTTTCATTGTACTGATTATCATATTCATCAGAAATTCTCCTGGTTTTTGTACAATAAATCTTCCCATCCGCGATTGCAAAGTCATTCACTCTTCCGAGATTCTTGCAGCTGGTTCCATCCAGTTTAATTTTAAGCAGATGATTATCGGACGAATCAGAATCTCCGTAATAATCATAGATTGCATAGATATATCTGCCATACACCGCCATCTCGTAAAAGCCATTGCCACCATCCTTCATCTTGAACACAAGCTTTTTGCCCGTTCCATCCTTCTTTATGGAATAAATCTTCCTGGAAATTCCATAATAAATCCGGTTGTTATATTCAACTGTTCCGGATCCAAGAAACTGATTTTCCAAGGTATTCCCCAGCTTAATCGACTTTGCTTCAGTCTTAGCCGGATATATGCAAAGCAGCAGCACAAAAGCCATCAGCACTGCTGCCGCTTTTTTCCAGCAACTATTTTTCCTCATAAGATTACCTCCTCATATAAGATCTTTAAACAGACTCCATCCAGTAAACAGGTGCCTTTGAAATACATAATCCGAGTTTTTCCTGCAGGGAAAGAGATGCTTTATTTTCCACCCGAATCTGTGCATAGGGAATTTCCCCCCGCTCAAGAGCCTCGTTGACCATTACCGTCTCCAATACCTGGGCAAGTTTTTTCCCACGGTGCTCTGGCAAAATCTGCAACATTCCAATACTGCCCTCATCATGCTGACCGATAAATCCTGCCATACTCCCATCACAAAAGACACCTTTCATCTGCCCTTCTGCGATACGGTTCTGAAAATATTCTTTGGACAAATCGCCGTCATAATTGGACACAACCTGCGGAAGCAGCTCCATATCTAAGGGTTTGATCACATATCCACTTACCGTCTCCATCGTATCCGGACGATACAGTCCCCGTACCGGAAGCTTTTCCTTTCTGGTACAAACAGCCTGATAGCAGGAAACACTCACCTGCAGAGAAAGCAGCTGCTCCACGTAGGGAATCATCTGTTCCTGATGCACAACAAGACAGATTCTGCCTCTCTTTTGCTCCTTAACCAGCATTTTTCCAACTTTCCACTCCTCCGGTTTCGCCGGCAAATCCATTACATTCTCCCGGGTATGAAAAAACACACCACTCTTTTGCTCTCGCAAAAGAAGTTCTTTTCCATCCCAGTATATAACCTCAGCCCGGCAACGATTGATACACTCGATCATATCAATATGAAGTAGTTTCTGCCTCATAAGAAAGTTTTTGCACTTTTCCAGTGTTTCATATCTCTGATACAGATCAGGACGTCTTTCCTTTGTACGTTTCACTGCCTGACCTTTTCGCCAAATTCCAATCTCTTTCTGATTACCTGATAATAACACCGGAGGGACTGCCCTGTCATGCCAGATTTCTGGTCTTGAATACTGCGGGTACTCCAACAGATTTCCATGAAAAGATTCTGTCTCTGCTGACTGTTCATTATTTAGCACTTCCGGCACAAGTCTTGCCACCGCATCCACAATCACCATGGCCGCAAGTTCTCCGCCCGTCAGCACATAATCGCCGATGGAAATATAATCGGTGACTACCTCCTCAAGAACACGTTCATCAATTCCTTCATAATGTCCACACAAAATCAGCAGATCATCGCACTTTGCCAGTTCCTGTGCCTTTTTCTGTGTAAAGGGTGTCCCCTGTGGGGTCACATAAATAACTCTTCGAATTCCTGATACCGGAAGCCGGTCAAGAACACTCCTGCAGGCATCGTAGACCGGCTGCGCCTGCATCAGCATGCCGGCCCCACCACCATAAGGATAATCATCTACTTTTCCATGCTTGTCTGTCGTGAAATCTCGGATATTGACAGCCTCAATGCCAATCTTATTCTGTTGTACTGCCCGTCCGGTAATACTGGTCATAAGCCCCTGCATCACCATCTCCGGAAAAAGTGTCAGAATATGAAAATTCATCGTATACTCCTACTATATTACAGGGCTGCGGCAAGGATGTTAAGAAAATATAAAACCGTTGTAATGACCAGTGCGATAATCGCACACACCATTCCCGCTGTCGCTCTTCCTTTTTTCGCTGACCCCTTCCCTTTTACCGCGTAAATGATTGAAAGAATGCCAAAGAATAATCCAAATAATGTCCAACAAAGGGCAAGACCTGTAATTCCAAATCCCAATGCCATATTTGCATAGCGGCTGGTGTCAACCCCCTGTACAACAATCGGTCCATTTCCCTGCGGCATCCGGTTCCCCGTCATGCCCTCCACAGAATTTCCCGGCATAGGCTGTCCCGTGTTTTGCTGAGCATTTCCAACCGGCTGATGCAGCAGACTCATCAACTGTTCCAAATCATCCTTATACATCTTTTTGGGGAGTGCTCCATAAAACCCACTCATATCATTTTCCTTACTATATACTCCCGGCAGAATCAACATTCTGATCCACGCCTCCATATGAAACACACCATTCTGATAACTCCACACCAAAAACTTTGGCATCTCAAACCAGCCGCCTCCTGCGCGGAATACCATCTGCCCTTTAAACTCCACAAACTGGAATCCATGCTTGGATAAAAAATCATTCATCATATACTGAACGAAATCTTCCGGCTGATTCAACAGTTCATGTCTGACATATCTTCCCATAACTATTCTCCTTTTATCTAACTGTAATTTTTACTCATTCATCACGAAGCCCCGGCAACAGATGAATTGTCATCTTTCCCTGCAAAATATCAACCTCTTTGATACAGTCGTGGATAGCCGGTACTAAAAGATCGGCACATCCTTCTTTTTGGATAACATATACATCATTGGCTCCCGTCTGCAGTACATCCGCAACCTTCCCCAGTTCTTCGCCTTCATCCGAAACAGCCAAAAGGCCAATCAGATCCGCGATGAAATACTCATCCGCAGCAAGCTCCACTGCATTTTCCCTTGTAACCAAAAGCTTTGCTTGCCGGAATCTTTCCACATCATTTATATTGTCAAATCCCTTGAATTTGAGAATTACCATATTTTTGAAAAACTTGACTCCTGTGATTTCAAGCTCCATCTGTGTCTTTCCTGTATCAAGGATCACATTTTTCAAATCTTTAAATCGTGCCGGATCGTCCGTTGTCGGAAACACCTTCACTTCTCCCCGCACTCCGTGGGTTGTCGTAACAACACCTACCTGTAGCAAATCTTCCATATAATCTCCTATTTCTCCCAAATATAAAAGGAGCACCGCACATAAGAATGGCTTACGCCGTGTGCGGTGCGTCGGCAATACCAACAAGCGGCATTGCAACAGTTATCGTATAATCTCAACAATAACTTTTTTGTCCTCTTTTGATGCAGCGGCTTTGACCACAGCACGGATTGCTTTTGCTATACGTCCCTGCTTTCCGATCACCTTGCCCATATCAGACTGTGCAACACGCAGTTCCAACACGATGCCTTTTTCGTTCTCGGTCTCCGTCACAACAACCTCATCTGGAAAATCAACGAGTGATTTTGCAATTACTTCAACTAATTCTTTCATTACATCCACCCCTCAATTCCTATTTTTCGATACCAGCTGCCTTAAAGATTCTGTTTACGGTCTCTGTCGGCTGTGCGCCGTTAGATAACCACTTCTTAGCTAACTCAGCATCTACATGATACTCGCTAGGATCTTTGGTTGGATCGTAAGTTCCAATCTCCTCGATACATCTTCCATCTCTTGGTGAGCGGGAATCTGCAACTACGATTCTATAGAAAGGAGCCTTCTTCTGTCCCATTCTTCTTAATCTGATCTTTACTGCCATTACTTTCACCTCCTCATAGGTTTACATTTCTTTTATTTAAAAGGGAAGTCCTTTGAACATTCCTCTTTTACCACGTTTAGAGCCCATCATACCGGGCATATGCTTCATCATCTTCTTTGTCTGTTCGAACTGCTTGATAAGACGATTGACTTCCGCAACCTCTACACCTGCGCCTCGTGCAATACGCGTCTTACGGCTCGGATTCAAAAGATTCGGATTTTTGCGCTCCTTGGGTGTCATGGAATAGATAATGGCCTCAATGCGCTTCATATTCTTCTCCGCCTCATCGGTATCAATATCCGGCATCTTGCCGCCCCCCATGCCAAGACCAGGCATCATTCCCATCAGGCTGGAAAGACCACCCATCTTCTTCATCTGACTCATCGACTCCAAATACATCTCAAAGTCAAATTCGTTCTTACGCATTTTCTGCTCAAGTTCCCGGGCTTTCTCCTCGTCCAGACTCTCCTGCGCCTTCTCAATCATTGTCAGCACATCACCCATTCCAAGAATACGTGATGCCATGCGATCCGGATAAAACTGTTCCAGATCAGACAGCTTCTCGCCCATTCCCGCGTAAAGAATCGGCTTCCCTGTCACTGCGCGGATGGAAAGTGCCGCACCGCCTCTCGTGTCACCATCTAACTTGGTAAGCACAACTCCATCAATGCCAATCTTCTCATTGAATGTAGAGGCCACATTGACCGCGTCCTGTCCGGTCATTGCATCCACCACTAAAATCGTCTGGAACACATCCACCGCGTCCTTTATCTCAATCAGCTCCGCCATCATATCTTCATCAATATGAAGACGTCCCGCCGTATCGATAATCAAAACATTGTACTCGTTCTTCTTTGCATGCTCCACGGCCGCCTTCGCGATATCCGCCGGCTTGTTCTTATCTCCCATGGAGAATACTTCTACGCCCTGCTTCTGTCCGTTGATCTGCAGCTGCTCAATGGCTGCCGGACGATACACATCGCAGGCGGCAAGCAATGTCTTCTTGCCCTTGGTTTTGAGCTTGCCAGCAATCTTCGCCGTGGTTGTTGTCTTACCTGCACCCTGGAGACCAACCATCATAATGACTGTCAGCTCCTTACCCGGACGAAATGCAATCTCCGTTGTCTCCGATCCCATGAGACGAACCATCTCTTCGTTGACGATCTTGATTACCATCTGCCCCGGGTTGAGGCCACTCATCACATCCTGCCCGATTGCTCGCTCCTGCACATCCTTGACGAATTGCTTTACCACTCGGAAGTTGACATCCGCTTCAAGAAGAGCCATCTTAACTTCCTTCAGCGCAGTCTTGACATCATCCTCAGTCAGTCTGCCCTTGCTGCGCAGGTTCTTAAATACGTTCTGCAGTTTTTCAGAAAGACTGTCAAATGCCATCCTACAGCTCCTCTAATATCTGATTTGATATCGTTGCAATCTGTTCCATCAATCTCTCGTCCTTAGACTCATGAAACGCTTCCGTCAGTCTGTGAATCTCCTCCACATCCTTCTTGACGGATAAGAACTTCTCCACCAGATGAAGCTTCTTCTCATAGTCTGAAAGCTTCCGGCTGCAACGCTTAATCATGTCCGCCACGCCCTGTCTGCTGATGCCCTCCTCACCGGCAATCTCTCCCAGCGAAAGGTCATTGAACACGAAGTCCTCATAAATACGGCGCTGATGCTCATTCAGTAGTTCGCCATAAAAATCATATAAGTATGCCTGTTCTAACTTTTCTTCCACATCAATCACCTTGGATAGATTACCATAACAGGAAACAGGTGTCAAGTGTTTTTTCTTGACACCCCATATTATGCAATATCTTTTCTTATATAGCGGAAAAAAGCTATTGCAATCCCCACCACCAGATACACAAGTCCCAGCCAAAGCAGCTTTGTATCCAGCGCACCATCAGCAATAATTTTGGAAGCATCTGCATAGGAAAAAGGTGTCACATACTTTACCCACTCCGCATCCTTTGCAATATTTCCATATAAATTGAAAAAATAAAGTAGGATTCCAATTCCAATTCCCATTCCGGCAGATGCAGTCCTTAAAAATGCCGAGACCGCATAACAAATTGAGGACACTTCAAATGCCAGAAGTAAATTTGCCGCATAAACCATTTCCAGTTCTTTCCACGGAATCTCCTCTCCGACACCGAGGAACGAGGCAGTTGTCACCACAAAATTGATAGCATAAAACACAACTAACAATGTATACATTGCAGCCAGTTTCTGTGCAAGAACTCTTCTGCGACTGATTGGATGTGTCAGCAGGAATTCTGCCGTATGAAGATTTTCTTCCTTACCCAGCATTCCAATTCCTAAAAGTGCTGAAAACATTACGCCTCCCAACGCCAGAACATTTCCGCACTCGATTGCAAAAAAACCAAGCGCATCACCAAAATTCACCTGATCCATTCCAAAGGCACTGGAGAATCCCCCCATCTGAGAAAACATTTCGCTGACCGAGTCCGCCTGCTCCTTCATCTGCGGGTACAGCATCATACAGATTAATATCATCGCAGCCACCGCAATTGTCCATATCCACAAACTCTTCTGATTCTGCTTCCATTCATGTACATATATTGTCATCTTTTTGCTCCTTTTCATTTTATTGATAATAGTGTAGAAAGATTTCTTCCATATCCGGCTCCTCGATTAAAAGATCGGTAAGAGGCTGGGTATGCAGAATATCAAGCAACATCTTCGGTTCTCCCTGATAAAGAAAATGAATCTGCTCCCCATCTTTTGTTACTTTTTTTACTCGTTTTTGCAGTTTCTCCGGAAGATCCGCAATTCCGCTGACCGTCACTTTTCTGGCACTGCCGGCAATAAGATTTTCCACACTGTCCTCCGCAATCACCTTCCCCTCCCGGATGATTGCCGCCCGCGTACAATATTTCTTTACCTCAGACAGTACATGGGAGGATAAGAAGAAGGTTGCGCCCTCTTTGTTTCTCTCAAGAATCAAATCAAAAAACACTTTCTGAATCAGCGGATCAAGTCCGCTTGTGGGTTCATCGAAAATACAAAGCTCCGGCTCATGCTGCATGGCACAGACAATTCCCACTTTCTTTCGATTGCCCAGGGATAACTGCTCAACCTTTCTGTCCACATCCAGCCGAAGACGCTCACAGAGTATATCCGCCTGCTTCCTGCAATCCTTTCCCCTTAATTTCGCCGAAAGAGCAATCACATCCTTTACTTTCATTCCCTTATAAAAGACGGTCTCGGACGGCATGTATCCAATTTTCTTTAAAATATCTGCTTTCTCTCTTGTGCAATCTTTCCCGAAAATTTGTGCCGTTCCTCCAGTGATCTGGATCAGCCCCAGCAGACTGCGGATAGTTGTACTTTTTCCGGCCCCATTCGGGCCCATAAAGCCATATATTTCTCCGGCATTGACCGTAAGGCTTACATCCGTAATCCCTCTTGCTTTCCCATATTTTTTCACCAAATGCTCTGTCTGAATTACTGTTTCCATCACTATCTCCTTTCCCTTCATCGAAATCTACTCTAACACCCCGGTTACGTTTCTTCAATAAAATACAGGGTAAGATGCACTTATCTACCGATAAATTGCACCTTACCCTGTATGGTTGGGTTTTCTATACATCTCTCCTGCCGCCCTGATACTGCGTCAGAAGATCATTAAGAACTTTCGTGTCATCCTCATAAAATTTGTGAATACATATCTCCACAATCGCCAAAAATACCACAAGAATAATATCAAAGGATATCCATGCCACACACGGCAGATCCCCAAACCAGCCAAACAAAAACTGTGCAGCTATCATAATGACCGCCGGCACTAACGTCCACAAGGTATACCGAACTGCCGATGGAATCCTTTTGTAAATTCTCTCATTGCAAAATATAAATCGCTGACCGATTGCCATCACATAGCTGGTGACTCCCATCTCTGTCATAAAGAAAAAGGACACCCCATCCTTTCCACATAACCAGCGAATCAGACTGTAACACCATAGAAGGGAAACCCAGTGAACGCAGGCAAAAAACTCCATATCCATCTCTGCGCGGATCCATTTTTTCCACTTTTTCATGGGCGCCCCTCCTTTAAAATAGCGCGAAGTTCCTTGGCATATCTGCGGGAAATAATCAGATGCTCCCCGTTCTCCAGTTTCGCATCAATCCTGTTTCCCATCTCGCTTCGCAGTGACACAATCTTATCCAGATTAACAATAAAGGCTTTGCTGCATCGAAAAAAGCCATCCTGCCCCAGCATACCTTCCAATTCATTCAGTGTGTACTCGGTCTGCATCTCCGACTCCCGGGTGTAGGCAAACACCTTCTCATTCACACTCTCAAAATATAAAATTTCCTGCTGATTGACAAATATCTTCTCCCCACGGGATTTTGCAACAATCTGCTTCGTGTTATGCTCAAGCAACGCCACCGCCTTGCGGATATCCGGTGTCATTTTCCGCGTTCGGATGATTGCTTCCTCTATCCCTTCATCTATTTTTTCTATTAGAACCTTCATCAATATATCCTAATCCTCTGCTTATGCTGCATGCACATTGTCTCTTCGCAGAACTCAACTACGCTGAGACTTTTTGGATGATGCTATCACGAAAACAGGCAAGTAATAAAGTCTAGTTAATTAATAATCGGTGTACTAGATAACTGTGCGCACAGTCTTTGGCTTATATCCGGCCTTCTCCAGAGCTTTTAAAATCTGCTTCTTGTGATCCGTTCCAAAGCATTCCAATGTAATGCGAAGCTCCACCGCCGCATTGCGGTTGGTGGATACAAACTGGTTGTGCTCAAGCTTGATGACATTCCCCTGCTCCTTAGCAAGAGTCTCTGACACCTTCGCAAGCTCGCCCGGCTTGTCTGGTAACAATACGGACACGGTAAATATCCTGTCACGGAAAATAAGTCCCTGCTGCACAACTGAGGACATGGTGATAACATCCATATTACCACCACTCAAGATGGATACAACCCGCTTATCCTTTACATCCAGATGCTTCAGTGCTGCAACGGTCAGAAGTCCGGAGTTCTCCACTACCATCTTGTGGTTCTCAACCATATCCAGAAAGCTTACGATCAACTCATCATCCGTTACCGTGATAATATCGTCAAGATTCTTCTGAATATATGGGAAAATCTTGCTTCCCGGTGTCTTTACAGCAGTACCGTCGGCAATCGTGTTGACACCCGGAAGTGTGGTAACTTTGCCCGCCGCAAAAGACGCCTGCATGCAGTTGGCCCCTGCCGGCTCCACACCGATTACTTTGATTTTTGGATTTAAGAGCTTTGCCAACGTCGATACGCCCGTTGCCAGTCCGCCACCGCCGATTGGAACAAGAATGTACTCCACAAGCGGAAGCTCCTTAAAGATTTCCATAGCGATGGTTCCCTGTCCGGTTGCAACTGCCAGATCATCAAAAGGATGTATAAATGTATATCCATTTTTCTCTGCCAGTTCTAAGGCATGGGCACATGCCTCGTCATAGACATCCCCGTAAAGCACAACCTCTGCACCGTAACTCTTTGTGCGGTTAACCTTAATCAGAGGTGTTGTGGTTGGCATCACGATAACGGCCTTGCATCCATAACATTTTGCCGCATATGCAACACCCTGTGCATGATTTCCCGCAGAAGCCGTAATCAATCCCCGTTCACGTTCCTCCTCACTTAAGGTACTAATCTTATAATAGGCACCTCTTACCTTATAAGCTCCGGTAAACTGCATATTCTCCGGCTTTAAATATACCTTGTTTCCTGTCTGCTCACTTAAAAAATCACTGTATACCAGCTTGGTCTCGAGAGTAACCTCTTTGACCTTCTCACTGGCCTCCTCAAATTTATCCAACGTCAGCATTTCACACTTCCTCCTGCTACTCTTCCTCATCACTCTTTACGTCAAACAACGCATTTACAAATTCATCTGAATCGAACTTCTGTAAGTCATCAATCGTTTCTCCCACACCAATGTACTTGACCGGCACTCCGAGCTCAGACTGGATTGCCACAGCGATTCCACCTTTCGCCGTTCCGTCCATCTTAGTTAAGACAACACCGGAGATCTTTGCCACATCCGAAAATTCTCTGGCCTGTACAAGTGCGTTCTGTCCGGTGGTTGCATCCAATACCACAAGCGTCTCACGATAAGCCTCCGGATATTCCTTCTCCAGAATCCTGTTAATCTTTCCCAATTCATTCATCAGATTTTTCTTGTTATGAAGTCTTCCTGCCGTATCCACCAGAAGCACATCCGCGTTTCTCGCTTTTGCTGCCGCTGTCGCATCAAAAACAACGGAGCCCGGATCAGCCCCTTCGGTACCACCAATCATGTCTACACCGGAACGGTTCGCCCACTCTTTGAGCTGGTCTCCGGCAGCAGCACGGAAGGTATCTGCACCGGCAATAATTACCTTTTTCCCCTGCTCCTTTAACTTGCCAGCGAGCTTTCCAATCGTTGTAGTCTTTCCCACACCGTTGACACCAACCACCAGCACAACGGATTTCTCCTCCTCAAAACGGTAAGCAGTCTGCTCCACCTTCATCTGACCTTTGATACTGTCAATCAGAAGCTGTTTACACTCTGCCGGCTCCTTCACATGGTTCTCCTTTACTTTCACCCGCAATTCATCCAGAATCGCCTCCGTAGCCTTTACCCCAAGATCTCCCATAATCAGAATCTCTTCAAGCTCCTCATAAAAATCCTCATCAATTTTAGAGAATCCGTGAAACACTGCATCAATACCAGATACGATATTATCTCTTGTCTTCGTCAGCCCTGCTACCAGACGGCTGAAAAAGCCTTTCTTCTCACTCATATTTCTTCCTCCCTTCCTAAATCTTATTCTGTCAGATCATTCTCAATCAGATTTACAGATACAAGGGTGGATACTCCCTTCTCCTGCATCGTAATTCCATAGAGACGGTCTGCCGCCGCCATCGTTCCACGTCTATGGGTAATGACAATAAACTGGGTATTCTTAGTCAGCTTATTCAAATAGCTCGCAAAACGTGTAACATTCGAATCGTCCAATGCTGCTTCAATCTCATCCAGCAAACAAAACGGAGAAGGCTTGAGTGCCTGAATGGCAAACAACAATGCAATTGCCGTAAGCGCCTTCTCTCCACCAGACATCTGCATCATATTCTGTAGTTTCTTTCCAGGTGGCTGCGCAATGATACGAATACCGCATTCGAGAACATCTTCATCCTCCACTAGTTCAAGTGTACCATGTCCACCACCAAAAAGATGCTTGAAAGATGCATCAAACTCTTTTTGAATTTCTGCAAATTTCTCAGTGAACTGCTTACGCATTCCGTTGTCAAGGTCCTCTATAATATCAATAAGTGTCTTCTCTGCCTCAATCAGATCATCATGCTGATTCTTCAAAAAACCATATCGCTCGGAAACTTCCCTGTACTCCTCGATTGCATTGACATTGACAGTGCCAAGTTTGCGAATCTCATCCTTCACTGTCATGACCAGTTTTTTCAGTTCGTTCAGATCATCATACTCTTTCTTCCGCAATTCCAAAGCGGCATGCGGAGTCAGTTCGTACTCCTCCCACAAATAATTGGTCTGATACTCACCCGCCTCCTTTAATTTTTCTCTCTGACTGTTCAGACGGAAAATCTCTTTATCCAGCTCGTTGCATCTCTTGGAGATTTCCTCCTGTTTTTGAAAAAAACCACGATAATCAGCAGACATCTGTTCCTTCTTTGCAATACATGCCTGCAGTTTTTCTTCCTGCTCTCCTTTAGAATCTGCAGATGCCGCAATCGTCTTTCGAATCTCCTCAATGTCCTGCTGCTTTTTCTTCGCATCTGCCTTGGAATTTTTTGCATTTTCCAAAAGGCCGGCACTTTCCGTATCAAACTTCTCCATTTCCCCATTGATACGCTCAATGTTCATCTGGTTAAATTCCGCACTTTGACGAATATTGGCCTGTTCAAGTGCAATCGCAGAAAGTTTCTCTTTCGCTTCAAGCTCAAGTACTCCCTGCTGCTGCAAAACCTTCTGAAATTCTTCTGCTGCTTCTTTGATTTCCTGTTCACGCTTTTGTGCGTATGTAATCTCATCCTGAATCTGATGCTTGTCTGCATCAATCTGCGCAATCTGCTGCTCGATCTGTTCCTTCTCACCCATCAGTCCGGTGAACACCGCTTCACTCTCATTTCTCTGCTGATTAGCCCGGTCTACATTCATTTTCGCAGTATTCTGCAAAATATACTGTTTCTGAAGTTCCCCCTTTACCTCCTGCAATTCATCTGCATTCAGTTCAATTGCAGTAGCAATATCTTCTTTTCGGTTTCTTAATTCCTCCAGTTCTTTTCGAAGTGACTGAACCTGCTCCTCCAGTTCTTCAATCTCACGCTTTCGAGCCAAAAGATTGGAAGAATTCTTAAAAGCACCACCGGTCATAGAACCACCCGGACTTAAGTATTCACCCTCCAGCGTGACAATATGCAGACTATAATGATTCTTTCTGGCAAGTGCAATGGCATGGTCAATTCCATCCACAACCAGTACACGCCCCAAAAGATAAGCTGTAACCTCATCATATTTGGAATCACACTTAACCAGTCTGTTTGCCAGATCAATCACCCCAGGCTCACCAAGTGCAGCTTCATTCTTCGGATTTTCCTTCGCACTCACACTTGTAAGTGGCAGAAATGTTGCCCGTCCCAGACGATTCTCCTTCAAAAAGCGAATCATCCTTTTGGCCGTTTCCTCGTCCTCTGTCACAATGTTCTGAATATTACCTCCAAGCGCTGTTTCAATGGCAATCTCATACTTCTTTTCAACCTGAATAAGATCCGACACAACACCAAGCAGTCCTTTGTTGCTACTCTTTTGCTCCATTACCTTACGGATGCTGTTACCATAACCATCATATCGCTCCGCAATATTTCGTAAAGACTCCAATCTGGACTGTTGCTTGTGAAATGCCGTCTGCTTCTCCTCACGGATACGGTTGTTCTCCTTCGCCTTAAACCGCCACTCCTTATCTTTAGCATTTAAGCTTTTCTCTTTCTCGGCAAGTGTCTCGATTCTCTGGTTTACTTCATCATAATCTTTCTGATATCCCGCAAGAACCGAATTCAGATCTGCCTCCTGTGTCTTGCGGTCCAAAAGACGTTTACTCAACTCAGCTTTACGAATATTAATCTGTTCCAGCATTGTATCAAATCGCTGCTGTTTTGACTGAATACCGGCCTTATTATTAAGAAGCTCATACAATTCCTTCTGACCACTCTCAATCCCTGCATTACAGCGGGCAATCTCTGCCTGAATCTGATTCAGCCCGGCCTGCGCGGCCGCCTCACGCTCCCCAATCTGAGCAAGCTGTCCGTCAAGCTTTATCTTCTCCTGATCATAGACCGCCCGTGCCTCCATCCGTTCTTTCTTTTCTTTCTCAATCGCATCCAAACGGCTCTGCAGATGTTCATCCGTCATTTCCGCTGTATGAATCTGTTCTGTCAGAATCTGAATCTGGCTTTCCAGCTTTTCTCTCATCACCGATGTATTGCTGATATTCTCACGGATCGAATTAATCTGCTCATCCATCTCCGTCATGTCATTTTCCAGCTTTTCATACGCCGCCTTAATCTTCTCATGTGCCTGATTACTCTCTTTCAGCTGCGCATCTGCGATATCAAATTTTTTTTCAACTTCCTTCTGCTGTGTTTCAATCCTTTCAGACTCCAACAGAAACATATTGACATCATAGTCTTTTAATTCATTTTTCTTCTTCAGATAAGTCTTTGCTTTCTCCGACTGCTGTTCAAGCGGCCCCACCTGGCGTTCCAACTCTGTTAAAATATCATTGACACGGACCAGATTCTCTCTCTCGTTGTCCAGCTTCTTCTGCGCGGTTGCTTTGCGCTTTTTAAATTTTACAATTCCAGCAGCCTCATCAAAAAGTTCTCTTCTCTCCTCAGGCTTACCACTTAAAATCCGGTCAATCTGTCCCTGCCCGATAATAGAGTATCCCTCTTTACCAATACCCGTATCATAAAAAAGCTCGGATACTTCCTTCAGACGGCAAGGATTGCCGTTGATCAAATACTCACTCTCGCCGGATCGATAGAGTCGTCTGGCAACCGTAACTTCCTCAAAATCAATTGCCAGCTGATGATCCGAATTATCAAGTGTAATTGCGACATAAGCGTAACTTAGCGGTTTACGGTTCTCTGTTCCGGCAAAAATAACATCCTGCATGGAAGAACCTCTAAGCTGCTTGACCGACTGCTCCCCAAGCACCCAGCGCACAGCATCCGCCACATTACTCTTTCCACTTCCGTTTGGTCCAACAATTCCAGTAATTCCCTGATGAAATTCAAAAACAATCTTATTGGCAAACGACTTAAATCCCTGAACCTCGATACTCTTTAAATACATTCCCTGCTCCCTTTTTCTGCTTTAATCGTAAGAAGCGCCTGATATGCAGCCTCCTGCTCCGCCGCTTTCTTAGTGTGGCCACTTCCTGTCCCCAGAATCTTTTCTCCCACGCAGACCTCCACCGTAAAGCTCTTATTATGATCCGGTCCCGATTCATCCGTCAGAATATAGGTGAGCTGTTCATGTTCCCCCTGCACAATCTCCTGCAGGATAGTCTTGCTATCATAAAAGAGCTGCTTGTGTTCAATGTCTGTTAAAATATATTTTAACACAAACTCTTTTGCATTAGCAAAACCACCATCCAAATAAATTGCTCCAATAACTGCCTCCAGAGCATCAGACAAAATAGATTTACGACTGCGTCCTCCTGTCTGATCCTCCCCTTTTCCAAGGAGCAGATAATCTCCCAGACAAATTTCCTTCGTACAGAGTGCCAGCGTTGGCTCACAAACAATACTGGCGCGAAGCTTGGTCAGTTCTCCCTCCGGCAGATTTGGATAATTCTGATAAAGAAAATCACTCGATATAATCTCAAGAACTGCATCCCCGAGAAACTCCAGCCGCTCGTTATCCGACATCTTCTTTAAATGTTTCTCGTTTGCATAGGAACTGTGCGTCAATGCCTGACGAAGAAGCTGTTCATTCTTAAAATGATATCCGATTTTCTTTTGAAACGCTTTGATATCTGTCATATTTTTTCCTTTCTATATCCATGTCAAAATAAGGAGCCCGCACACCGGACTCCTTATCATCACCTAATTAGTTATTGAGTGCACTTTTAATCTGTTCAACTGCATCTGCTACGGTAACAATCTTCTCAGCCTGTTCATTCGGAATTTCAATATCAAATTCTTCCTCAAGGCCCATAATAATCTGAAACACATCAAGTGAATCCGCTCCAAGATCATCAATAAATGTAGTATCCATCGTGATCTCATTCTCATCCACATTTAATACTTCCACAATAATTTTTTTCAACTTTTCAAATTCCATAATACTTCTTCCTTTCTACTCCTCTTTTTCATCAGAGTCTATAATTTTTTCTTGGATAATTTCATTGATTTTCTGCTCACGGAATGTCACACACTGATAAATGGAATTCGTGACTTCCTGCGCCTTGGAACTCCCATGGGTTTTCACTACAAGTCCGTTTAATCCCAATAGCGGTGCCCCACCATACTCACTCGCATCAAATGCTTTCAAGGTTTTTTTCAAGGCAGGCAGAGCTAGTAGCGCACCCATTTTACTCTTCAGGGTACTCATCAATCCCCTCTTGATTACACCCACCAGCGTGGAACTCAGCCCCTCATACAACTTAAGAATAACATTACCCACAAATGCCTCGCAGACGATAACATCAGCTCCTCCGTGAGGAATCTCCCTTGCTTCAATGCTTCCTACAAAATTGATATCCTTGCAGTCCCGAAGCAATGGAAAGGTCTCTTTCACCAGCGCGTTCCCCTTCTCTTCCTCCGCGCCAATATTGACAATAGCCACCCGTGGATTCTTTACTCCAACAACATTCTCCATATAAATCGAGCCCATTTTTGCAAACTGGAGTAAATGCTCCGGTCTCGCATCCACATTAGCTCCGCAATCAATCAAGAGTGATATTCCCGTCTCCGTTGGAATAATCGGTGCAAGAGGCGGCCGCTTCACTCCTTTAATCCGCCCAACGATTGTCTGTCCGCCTACAAGAATCGCTCCTGAACTTCCCGCCGAAACAAACGCATCTGCCTCTTTTTGTTTCACCATATTCATACCCACAACAAGGGATGACTGCTTTTTCTTGCGAATCGCCTGTACCGGCGGCTCCGCCATCTCAATAATCTCCGGTGCATGTATCACCTCGATCTGTCCATCCGGATACTGGTATTTCTTCAATTCCTCCTTGACAACATCTTCCTGTCCTACTAGAAAAACCTTAATATCAGATCTGGAAGAAACCGCATTTACCGCACCCTTCACAATCTCTCCCGGTGCGTTATCGCCACCCATCGCATCCAATGCTACCTTTGTAATTGTCTGCATGGTCTCACCCTCCTTATGCATCTATTAGAGAATATACTATATCTTTTTCTATAAATCAATCCGTATTTTACCATGAAACACAAAAAAATAAGGCTCTCCACACGGAAAGCCTTAATTCTTCAATTAGTCCTGCGGAATGATTTCTTTCTTATTGTATGATCCGCAGTTCTTGCATACTCTGTGAGGCATCATTAACTCGCCACACTTGCTGCACTTAACTAAGGTTGGAGCAGACATTTTCCAGTTTGCTCTTCTCTTATCTCTTCTTCCCTTAGAAGATTTATTCTTTGGACAAATTGACATTTGTTTACACCTCCTTAAACTTGTTAAATATATCTTGGATTGCTGCCATTCTTGGATCAAGCTCTGTTCTCTGGCAACTGCAGGCTCCCTTATTCAAGTTCATCCCGCAGACTTTGCAAATTCCCTTGCAATCGTCCTTGCACAGAACTCTCATTGGCCAGTTCACCAAAATCTCGGCGTAGACAAGTTTATCTACATCCAGTTCAAACCCAATCAGGTAATCCGGTTCCTCCATCTCTTCATCCACAAGCCCTTCTTCCTCAATCCGAAGCTTCTTGTCAATTTCAAAATGGATTGGTGTCCGAACATCCTCGAGACACCGTGCACACGGAATTATCACTTCAATGTCAACCGTACCTGTTATAAATACAGTTGCATTCTCTTCATTACGAACACGAAGCTCAACCGGTGCCTTGCTGATAATAGGAAAATCTCCCATGCGGGAATGAAACACTTCCAGGGAAAGATCCGCCTGCTGTGTCAGTTCCTTGTTTATGGACTTTGTAATCATTGAAACATCAATATTCACAGTATTCTCCTACTCACACCTAACCAATTATACATATGCATTCATTGTTTGTCAACAAAAAATTACACATTTTATCCAACTAACGCAACAGTTTCTCTACAAATTGCCAGTTCTTCATTTGTTGGGATTACACACACAGTCACTTTTGAATCCGGTGTGGAAATAATTTCCTCCTCACCTCTGACTTTGTTTGCCTCCTGATTCAACTCAATTCCCAGATACCCCAGATAAGCAATGATCTTCTCACGGATGAAAGAAGTATTCTCACCGATTCCGGCCGTAAAAGCAATGGCATCCACACCATTCATTGCAGCTACATAAGAACCAATATATTTTGCCACACGGTATGCAAATACTTCACAGGCATCAATTGCCCGCGGATTTCCCTCATTGTATGCAGCCTCCAGATCACGGAAGTCACTGGATACACCAGAAAGCCCCTCAACACCAGACTTCTTATTTAGCACATTCATCACACCATCAATATCCAGATTCTCTTTCTTGGCAATAAACTCCATAATCGCCGGATCAATGTCCCCGGAACGGGTTCCCATCACCAATCCTTCAAGCGGTGTCAGTCCCATGGAAGTATCCACACACTCACCATTCAGAACAGCACTGACAGACGCTCCGTTTCCAAGATGGGCAACAATAATCTTGGAGTTCTTCAGATCCAGCTTTAAATACTCTGCACAGGCTTTGGATACAAAACTGTGGCTGGTTCCATGAAATCCATATCTTCTCACCTTATATTTCTCATAATACTCATACGGAAGTCCATACAGATACGCTTTTCTCGGCATTGTCTGATGGAAGGCCGTATCAAATACTCCAACCATTGGAACATTCGGCATCAATTCCTGACATGCACGGATTCCGATCAGATTAGCTGGATTATGAAGCGGTGCGAGCTCATTGCACTCCTCAACCTTTGCAAGCACCTCCTCATTCAATATTACAGACTCTGCAAACTTCTCGCCTCCATGTACCACACGATGTCCTACCGCATCGATTTCGCTGAGACTTGCCACTGCACCGGTCTTTGGGTTATGCAGCGCATCGAGAACCATCTGAATGGCCTCCTTGTGGGTAGGCATCGGAGCCTCGGTGATTTCCTTCTCCATACCTTCCTTCTGGTATACCAGTCTACCATCGATTCCAATTCTCTCACATAAGCCCTTGGCAAGTACCTCTTCTGAATCCGAATTAATCAGCTGATACTTAAGGGAAGAGCTTCCGCAGTTAATCACTAATACGTTCATTTGAATTCTCCCTTACTAATTCATATAGTTTGTGGTATTCCACAACAGTCTTTTATTATTATAAACACAATTTATCGTGCATACAAGTAGAAAAGTGGATAAATATATGCTATTCTTTGAAAAAAGCATAGGAGGTTTTCCCGAAATGAAGGTTGCTGGAATTATTGCAGAATACAATCCGCTTCACAACGGACATCAATATCAGATAGACTCACTTCGCCGTCAGACCGGCGCAGACTATATAATCGTTGCCATGAGCGGAGATTTTCTACAGCGGGGGGTTCCTGCTCTCCTCGATAAATATGAACGCACTCAGATGGCTCTTCACGCCGGCGCAGATCTGGTGTTGGAACTGCCAGCAATTTGGGCAACCTCCTCCGCCGAATTTTTCGCCTCTGCCGGTGTCCAGCTTCTTGGACAGACCGGCGTTGTTGACTTTCTTTGCTACGGATGTGAGGAGAACGAACCGGCACTTATGCAGGCACTTGTTTCCAAGCTGATCGAGGAGCCGGAAGACTACACACAGCTTCTTTCTGCGGGGATAAGTGCAGGAGAATCCTACCCCGTAGCACGTGCCAAAGCCCTGTGTGGACTTTTTGACAATTTTTCTCCGGATCAGATTCACAAATTCTTATCATCTCCCAACAACATTCTTGCCCTGGAATATGAAAAAGCAATCGCGCTCTGGAACGCCGCGGGACACCGTCCACTCTCCTCACACCCCATCCTGCGTGTCGGATCCGGTTATCACAGTACAACCCTTGATTCCGCCTACGCATCTGCCACAGCTATCCGCCATGTACTTGCGCAGACTGACAGCTCGGATTTTCAAACCCGCCTTTCTGGAAAAGTGCCGGACTTTACACTCTCCGCACTTAACAAAGCCCGGAAAGCGAACCTTCTTCTATATCCAGATGCCTTTTCCAGTGCGCTGTACACAAGACTCTGGAGTTTTCGGGAAGCGGGGTACAGCCAATTTGCTGACTGCAGTCAGTCACTGTCCAACAAGATTCAAAACCAGCTGAATCATTACATGAGCTACACACAGTTTGCAGAATTACTGAAAAGCCGTGAAATCACCTACACAAGAGTCTGTCGTGCTCTCACCCACATTCTTTTAGACATTCGAAAAAAAGATTGCAGAACAGTTTCCAAAGATTCCCGCATTCCTTACCTTCGTATTCTAGGCTTCCGGCAAGATGCAGCTAATCTTCTTTCTATCATAAAAAAAGAAGCATCCGTTCCCCTTGTCACCAAGGTTGCAGATGCCTCTCATCAACTGAATCCAAATGCGATGCAGATTCTCACTCACGATATCCGCACAGCCGATCTCTATCGCAGCATTGCTGAAATGCAAAGCCATAAGAAGCTTCCAAATGAATACACACAGGGACTCTCCATCCTTCGGATGCCTTCCTAAAGTTCCATGATAATGTCCCGTGCAAGCTCCTCCTCAATCGGTTTCGCATAAACACCTGGAGCGAACTCCACCACATCACCAATTCCTTTCTGTAATACAAACCGCAGCTTACCATCACGAACCTTCTTATCTGTATACAATTTGCGAACCAGCGCTTCACGATCAATATAGGATGGAATCTTTGTCGGAAGCCCTGCACGGTTATAAAGTGCAATGACACGTTCCGCCTCCTCCTCAGACATATATCCAAGTCGTGCGGACAAAAGTACCTCTGCCGCCATACCAATCGACAACGCTTCCCCATGTAAAAGCTTATAGTCGCTGACCGTCTCAATTGCCCTTCCAACAGTATGCCCAAGATTTAAAATCTCCCGAAGCCCGCTCTCACGCTCATCTTTCATCACAACATGATATTTGATCTTACAATTGTTCTCAGCAATATACTCACAGGCAAATTTCTTATATTCCAAAATATCCGTAAGATTTTCTTCGATAAATTCAAACATGTCCTCACTGGCCAGACAAGCATGCTTAATCGTCTCTGATAATCCACTAATCATCTCTCTTCGCGGAAGTGTCTTCCACGCAGCAATGTCAATATACACTTTCTCCGGCTGGTTAAACAGTCCGATCAGATTCGTTGCCAATGGCGTATCAACTGCTGTCTTGCCACCAACCGATGCATCCGCTGCCGCAAGCAGCGTGGTCGCATAATTAATAAACGGGACACCTCTCCCAAATGTACCAGCAACAAATCCGGCCAGATCCGTCACGACTCCTCCACCGATTGCAATAATGGCGCAGTCTCTGCGATATCCCTTTGCAAGCATAGCATCTTCCAGATGCTCCTTTGTCTGTCTTGTCTTGCTCTTTTCCCCTGCCGGAAAAACAAACAAATCAACTTTAAATCCAGCATGAGCCAGTTTCTCACAAATTGGCTTTGCATACAAATCCTTCACATTACTGTCTGTAATCACTGCAAGCTTTTTGATTTTACCGAGAAGTCCGGTGTCAAGATCTTCCACCAGCTTGTTTGTCAGCTCATATCCAATCTCAATATCATAACTGTCATCTACCATCCGTTTCAATTCCACATTAAATACGCTCACTTTGTCACCTCTCTTCTACGTCTCAATCCCAACAGCCTGCTTGGCCAGCCGATCTGCTTCCTCATTCCCCTCAACACCGGAATGACCTTTTACTTTTACAAACGTAAGCCTCAGCCGATCCTTTATTGACTGTACATAATTGTAATAGGCAATCGTCCCCTGCTTATTTCTCTTCCAGCCACCGGTCGCCCACATCTCAATTCCCATATAATCATAATAGATGGTCAGTGTATCAAGTCCCAGCGAAAGCGCCTGCTCCATGGCAGCCATACTGCCTAAGACCTCACCTGCGACATTACGCATGGATGCCATCTCCGGATCTTTTCCAGATCCCTGGATCACATGGCGGATTCCGTCTGTGACCAAAAATCCTCCATATCCATAAACAGATGTTGCAACATTGAACGATCCATCAACAAATGCATAATTTTCCGACTCACTCCCTGCACTTTTCGATGTCGCCATCGGCCTCGATCCCTGCAAAAAACATTCCGCCTCTTCCTTTGTTGGAAAACTTTTATACACGGCTCCCTTATATCCGTCAACCATCGCTTTGCATGCATCCCAGGAATAATAGATTCCCGGTTTTTTCCCGTTTCTGACGGCATAAAACTTTCTGGACATAATCTACTACCCCTTATGAAGCTTCTGGATAATTTCTTCCTTCAGGTTCATAGCACGGTCCTTTGCCGGACGGGATGCCACATGGGAGGTAAGAATCATGGAAACAAAACGAGATGCAATATCGTATTTTTCTAAACGAAACGCCATGTTTGCCATCAAAAGATTGACCGTACTTTCTTCCATACCGCACATCGGAAAATTTTCTGAAGCAATTGCCTTCATAAAGCCCTCATATGCCTGCCCATAATAAGCCGCATCCTCCTTTCGGCACTCCGTAAGCTTTGCTTCGTCCTTTGGCTCTGCTACTTCCAGTTCCTCTCCCCATCCCCGGTAAAGCCATGAAATTTTCAGACACTCATACGCTTTCTCGCTTGCTTTTCCCTTCTTGACCATCGTATTATAGAGCGCAAGTTTATAGCGTTCAATCGCCTGTTCGTATGTATAAGATGTTGCAGACTCCTCTTTCCCTGAAGCGGTTGGCTTGAATTTACGGTGCACTCCCTCCTCTATCATCTTAATCTGTCCTGTCGTAAGGTGCGAAAAATAACGATTCATCGCTGTATATCCACACTTCGGACAGGAAGAGACATCATATTTGTTCGTATCAATATACTGAAATCTCGGACGAAGATCCGCATCCGGTTCAAGACGCTTCACCCGTCCGGTCTTTACCATCCTGGTTTTAAATACGTTATCACATACCGGGCAGCGGATAGACTTATCCAGAAGAAATTCTTCTTCTGTGTGAACTTCCTCCTGCTTGACAGCAGCCTGCAGTCCCCTATCCTTATCCACTTCCTTTTTTTCTTCATCAAACAGATGCTCCGTATCCATCTGATCCAAACCAAATTTTTCCAAACCTGATAATAAATTCATATTTTCCCCCTACTTATGCAGGATTTACCGGCAGCTTAAAAGAACTTTTCAGCGAAACAATCCGGTTAAATACCGGCTGTCCCGGCTTGGAATCCTTGTAATCCGCACAGAAAAATCCCTGACGAACAAACTGAAAACTCTCATATGCTTTTGCCTCCATCAATGCCGGTTCAACAACACAGTCTGTCAATACCGTCAGCGAATTCGGATTGAGATTCAGGCTTCCATCCTCATTATATACACCAAGCTCTTCGTTGATCAGATTCTCATACAGACGAACGGTCGCTTTCTTTCCGTATTCTGCAGATACCCAGTGAATAGTTCCTTTTACCTTGCGCCCATCCGGGCTGTTGCCTCCCTTAGACGCCGGATCATACGTACAATGAATTACGGTAATCTTTCCGTTTTCATCCTTCTCACAGCCTACGCATGTTACAAAGTAAGCATTCATCAGGCGAACCTCATTTCCAGGAAACATACGGAAATATTTCTTTGGCGGCTCCTCCATAAAATCTTCACGCTCGATATAAATTTCTCGGGTAAACGGAACCGTTCTTTGTCCAAGCTCAGGATTCTCCAGATTATTGTCCACCGGAAGTTCTTCCACCTGCCCCTCCGGATAATTGTCAATGACAACCTTTACCGGATCCAAAACCGCCATCATACGTGGTCTCTTCAGTTTCAAATCCTCACGAATACAATATTCCAGCATTGCATAATCCACAGAACTGTTCGCCTTAGAAACACCACACAGTTCCACAAAATTCTGAATCGATTCCGGCGTATAGCCTCTGCGGCGAAGTGCTGCGATGGAAACCAGCCGCGGATCATCCCATCCATCCACGATATTTTCCTCTACAAGTCTTTTAATATAACGCTTACCAGTAACCACATTGGTTAAATACAGTTTTGCGAACTCAATCTGCTTCGGTGTTCCATCCGGATCCTTTTTAAATCCCAACTCAGTTACAACCCAGTCATATAATGGTCTATGGTCTTCAAATTCCAGAGTGCAGATAGAATGCGTAATTCCTTCAATTGCATCCTCAATCGGGTGCGCAAAGTCATACATCGGATAAATACACCACTTATCACCAGTATTGTGATGTGTCATGTGTGCTACACGATAAAGAATGGGATCCCTCATATTAATGTTAGAAGAAGCCATATCAATACGAGCCCGGAGCACCCGGCTTCCATCCTCACATTCTCCGTTCTTCATCCCCTCGAAAAGTGCAAGATTCTCTTCTACACTGCGGTCTGCATAAGGATCCATACGCCCCGGTTCTGTCAGAGTTCCACGATATTCCCGAATTTCATCAGCAGTCAGATCCGACACATACGCCTTTCCCTTCTTGATCAGGGCAATTGCAGCCTCATACATCTGATCAAAATAGTCAGACGCAAAAAAGAGACGATCTTCCCAATCGGCTCCCAGCCATTTGACATCCTCTTTAATTGACTCGACAAATTCCAGCTTTTCCTTGGTTGGATTCGTATCATCGAACCGAAGATTAAACTTTCCCCCGTATTTTTTTGCCAGTCCCGAATTCAAAAGAATCGACTTGGCGTGACCTATATGTAGATAGCCATTCGGCTCCGGCGGAAAACGGGTAACAACTGTCTCGCAATGTCCCTCTTCCAGGTCCTTCTCAATTATCTGTTCAATAAAATTTTTGGAAACTGTTTCATTTTCCATAATTCTTGTTCCTCCAACTTACTCCTCATTCCACTTTAGAAAAAACGGGGCCAAGCTCATAGCACAGCCCCGTTATCTGCGATGTTTTTATTATAGGTACATAACAAAAATTTGTCAACACTATCGATCTTCCCGAAAATAGCTCTGACCCAAATATGCCGGTCCACGGTTCTCCTGTTTCATATGTGTACATCCGACAATCAGGATTACAATTGTCACAAGATACGGAAGCATCTGGGCGAGCTCTGTGTTGATTTTTATTCCGATGAGCGTCGGCACATAATTGTATGCCCAGTAGCACAAACCAAACAAATACGATCCCCAGATTGCCCGAAGGGTATTCCAGCGAACAAATATAACCAAAGCCACCGACAACCATGCCAATGCTTCAATTGCATCTCCGGAAGCCGTCGCCCATGTTCCATTTCCATAATCCAGAACATAGAGCACTCCCCCCAGTCCGGTAATTCCGGAACCAATCATGATTGCTAAATATTTATATTTTGAAACCGAAATTCCTGCTGCATCTGCGGTTGCCGGGTTTTCACCAACGGCACGAAGATTTAGTCCTGTGCGGGTCTTTTTTAAGAACAGATGAATAGCAACTGCAAGCACAAGCGCAAAATATATCATAAATCCATAAGAAAAAAACAGTTCTCCTACAACTCCCAAATCAGAAAGTACCGGAATCTTTGCAATAAAAACTTTATTGGCAAACACTGCCTTCGTCGTCACAGCGCCCTCAGGAATCACATACGTTCCAAAAAACTTACCCAGCCCCACACCAAAAATTGTGAGTGTCAGACCCACGACATTCTGATTCACCAACAGCGTTGCCGTCAGGAAACAATAAATTGCTCCTGCAATTGCTGCCGACAGGAATGCTGTTCCAACCGCAATAAAGATGCACAAAAAAACGTTTGGATCCGTAGCTGCATTCTCATATGCATACGCACCAGCAAATCCAAAAGCACCACCGATACACATAATTCCCGGCGTACCAAGGTTCAGATGGCCTGCTTTTTCCGTAAGAATTTCTCCCATTGCACCATACATAACAATTGTTCCAAAAACAACTGCACGGACAATCCACCCAATCAATGCTGCCATGCTACGCCACCTCCTTTTGGTTTCCACGGAAATTCAATTTGTAATTAACAAAAAATTCACTTCCTATTACAAAAAACAAGACAAGTCCAATTACAATTTTAGATGCACTGGCATCAAATCCACTGCACTTATCCGCCACATGAGCCGTTCCACGCTCCAGAAAAATCACGAAAACCGAAATCAACACCATAAGGCCGGTATGAAACTTTGCCAGCCACGCAACAATAATTGCTGTAAATCCATATCCACCTGCCGTTGTCGAGGAAGATATCGAATGATCATGCCCTGCCACTGTCATGAGTCCGCAGATTCCACAGATAGCTCCCGAGATTGCCATTGTCCGGATCATAACGGCGGGAACACTGATTCCCGCATACTCTGCCGTCCGCTCGGATTCTCCGACCACCGCAATCTCATACCCATGCTTTGTCTTGGATAGATAAAAATATACTGCAACTGTCAAAATAACAACCGCTATAACCAGCCATGAGTTTTCACTGCCAAAAAGAGTCGGAAGATATCCGATCCTGGTACCTTTGTTAAGTTTTCCAAGAGAGGATGCCGACCCTTTCCATTTGTTATAGAAGAAATCTACCAGCTGAATTGCCACATAATTCATCATCAAGGTGAAAAGTGTTTCATTCACACCCATCTTCGCCTTAAAAACTGCTGGAAGAACCCCCCAGATCATTGCCAGTCCAATTGCCGCAATAATCATCACCAAAAACAAAAGCGGTGTTGGCAGATTTCCGCAATATACCATGACAATCGCTGTTGCAAGACCTCCTGCAAGCACCTGTCCCTCTGCACCACAGTTCCAAAAACGCATTTTGAATGCTGGTGCCAGTGCAACCGCAATACACAGTAACTTAGCAGTATAAAAAATGGTATCTCTCATGTAAATAGCATTACCAAACACACCTTCCCACATATAGAAAAGCGTCTGTGCAGCATCGATTCCGGCTGTAAAGTGCACAAACAACACAACTAGCAGCATCGCAATCAGAATCGCCCCTGCTCGAATCAGAACTCTTTGCCAGAACGGACGTCCATCTCTCTTTGTTACACGAATCAGTGGTTCCCTATTCATTGTCTGCGCCTCCTTTTCTCAGGTTTGTCATAAGAAGACCAACCTCTTCTTTTGTTGTCGTGCGCGCATCCAAAATGCCATTCACTTTCCCCTCACACAGAACAAGAATACGATCAGACAAAGCAAGCAGTACATCCAGATCCTCGCCGACATAGACCACTGCCACACCACGTTTTTTCTGCTCATTAAGTAGTCGATAAATCGTATAGGAAGTATTGATATCCAATCCACGTACCGCATATGCCGTCATCAGAACATTCGGTGCGTTTGCAATCTCACGGCCTACGAGAACTTTCTGTACATTACCTCCGGAAAGCTTACGCACCGGAGTATTGATTCCTGTTGTCACGACTTCCAACTCTTCTCTTATCTTTTTTGCAAGATGCTTTGGTTCTTTCATGGAAAGAAACGGTGACCGGCCCTGCGAATAACTCCTAAGCAACATATTTTCTGTCATTCCCATAGATCCCACCAGTCCCATTCCGAGACGATCCTCCGGGACAAAAGATAATGCCACACCACACTCACGAATCTGTTTCGGAGTCTTCTCCAAAAGTTCTTCCGCCTCCATACCGGGTGCTGTATAACAGATACTGCTTCCTGATTGGGTCTTCTGCAAACCTGCCACTGCCTCAAGCAGTTCCTTCTGCCCGCACCCCGAAATTCCTGCAATTCCCAGTATTTCACCACTGTACGCTTCAAAATTCACATCATCCAGAACCAGTGCTCCATATTCATTTTCCACCGACAGGTGCTTTACAGCAAGACGCAGCTGCCTGTCGGAAACAGTTGGACGCTCAATATCCAATTCTATCTTTTTGCCAACCATCATTTCTGTCAGTGAATTTTCGGTTGCATTCGCAGTATCCACCGTTCCAACAGAAACACCCTTCCTAAGAATTGCCACCCGATCAGACACACTCAGCACTTCGTTCAGCTTATGAGTAATTATAATAACTGCTTTTCCATCTGCCTTCATATTGCGCATCACCGCAAAAAGTTTCTTTGTCTCCTGTGGTGTAAGCACTGCTGTCGGCTCATCCAAAATAAGAATATCTGCGCCTCGATATAGCACCTTTACAATCTCAAGGGTCTGTTTCTCTGCAACCGACATATCATAGACTTTCTTATCCGGATGAACTTCAAACCCATATTTATCACAAATGGATGTTATTTTTTCCTCCACCTGCTTTTGGGAAGCCTTTTCCTTCAGCCCAAGCATCACATTCTCCGTCGCAGAAAACACATCTACCAATTTAAAATGCTGATGTACCATTCCAATTCCAAGTTCGAGAGCATCATGCGGAGAACGGATGGTGACCTCCTTTCCCTTAATGAGAATGTGACCGGAATCCGGAAAATAAATTCCTGAGAGCATATTCATCAGTGTGGTCTTACCACTTCCATTCTCTCCTAGAAGAGATAAAATTTCTCCATAACGTACCTCAAGATTTACCTTGTCATTGGCCACTGCTGTGCCAAAAGACTTAGAAACATCCCGCATCTCAATTGCCAGCTTTTGTTTTTCTACACTCATCTTTTATCCTTTCAAAGGCTTTATCCGCCCATAACCAATTTGAGAGCGCATGAAATCCACGCGCTCCCCTTATTTAGCGAATCTCTTAATGATATATTAATCCACATTCAGCTCTGTAATTCCATCAATACGGATCTGGAAATACGGTGCCGAGCGAAGTGCCGACTCATCAAAATACTGATTGCCTGCATCGTCAGTTACCAATGCGGACTTCTTCTCGCCCTGATATACCACCGTGTTGGTTGAGTAATCCATATAGGACAGATCAACTGTTGCCTCCTCCTCAGTAACAGGGTTGCCGTTT
Source organism: Agathobacter sp. (assembly GCA_022775045.1). Taxonomy (GTDB): domain Bacteria; phylum Bacillota; class Clostridia; order Lachnospirales; family Lachnospiraceae; genus Roseburia. The sequence continues at coordinate 68,792 of JALFLB010000029.1, forward strand.
ACCGTAAACTTCGTAGTATCAAAGACATGCAAAGATCCATCCTTGAGAGCAGACTCAACCTCTGCAACCTTCTCTTGAGTTCCTTCTGCTACATTTGGTCCGAGCTCTGTGATCGCAACTGCACCATCATTGTATCCTTTGGACCAATCCTGCGGAATTGCCTCACCATCAAGCACAGCCTTGAACAATTCAGTATAGTACACCGACCATACATTAGTTGCACTGGTCAGAGCTGCATCCGGTGCCACATCTAGCATACTCATATTATAACCTACCGAATAGACAACCTTTCCGTTCTGCCATGCCTTCTCAACCGTGTCCGGTGCCCCGGTAGAATCTGCATGCTGTCCGATGATTACACATCCACGTTTGATCAGATTATCTGCTGCAGCAGCTTCAGCCTCAATATCAAACCAGGAACTTGTATACTGTACATCCATTACGACATTAGGAAATACCGATTTTATGCCAAGGAAAAATGCAGTATATCCGGACACTACCTCCGCATACGGATAAGCTCCGACATAACCAATCTTAACATTTCCATTCTCATCATATCCTTCTTCTGGAATTTCACCGTTTGCATCAAGCTCTGCCACCTTCATTCCGGCAACTACACCTGAGACATAACGGGATTCATAAACATTCGTAAATGCATTGTAAAAATTATCGCAACCTGAAATTGCTGCAAAATCACCTGTCATGGAAACAAAATTCACATCCGGAAACTCCTCTGCAGCTTCCACCATATAATCCTGATGTCCATAGCTGTTGGAAATTACCAGATTACAACCATCCGCAACGAGTGCCTTTGCTGCATCAAAACAATCTTCGGATTCCTCTACACGCTCTTTCCACTCAATATTGTCCTTCGAGATTCCAAGACTCTCTGCCGCCGCATTGATTCCATCAATATGTGCCTTCGTATAAGTCTCAGTCTCATCTCCAATCATAATGACACCGATTTTCAAATCCGATGCAGCTGTTGCACTGCCACCTTGTGTATTCTGTTCGGTCATCTTTCCAGAACCACAGCCTGCAAGCATGGAAATTGCGAGTCCGGCTGTAAGCAAAACACTCAAAATCTTCTTTTTCATTTTTTCTCCTCCTGTTCATTGTTCAAGATAAATCAAAAGTACCACACCACTTTTTAACCGTCAATCCAATATTTCTCCCAAACGACAAATTTCGTCATAATGCCGCTTTTTTATTAGTCTGACTTATAAATCATTTTAATATATCTAATTATTATCGGTTCAGACTACATGACGGTGTGTAAATAAATGTTCTTCACAATATTCCCTATTCCCAATACACTTACTGCAATAGCGAAAGGACAATTCCGGATTCGTCAACTCTGTTCTACCACAGATTGCACACTTATGCTTAGAAATCCCTGACCCTGGTCTTGGCTCAGAAAACTGTGCACGGAACTGCTTCTGCCGCTTCTTTTGTTTTCTGGAAATATGGATGCTCGCAAACCAGAAAAACAAAAACATATTGACAACTGCAACAATCATATCCGTACAGCTTACCAGACCGTACACAACTCCAAGTCCTGCTCCCACAGTAGAAATATAAAACGCGAATATCCGAACAACCTGGTATCCAAGATAAGCAAGCTCAAATACCAGCATCCATTTCATTTTGATTGGAAGGATAAAATACAAACGCACCTCTCCCTCCGGCATACAAAGCGCAAGTGCCCAAAGAATTGAAATCAAAATATAGTATAGACTCAGAGAAACCGACATTCCCGTTCCTGTCGCAATCAGACTGATTACATAAACCAAAATTCCCGCAATATCACTGAGCACAATTCCGCCAATCAAAAATACATTCATCCGGAAAGTACCCAGAAAAGATTCCAGCGAACTTCCCCATGAAAGCACACACACAAGAAACAGGATTCCAAAAATATCCAATGATGTGGCTGGTATAAACACCCAGGTAACAAGCCTCCATATCTGTCCATGTAAAATTCCACTGACCGAAAAACTCAGATAAGATAACAGCGTTGGAAACGCCAGTTCCAACAAAAATCCCGTCACAATTGCAACAATAAAGTAGCGGCTCAGATTTGGCACTGCATAACGTCCAAGCTTCTTTTCTAATTTATCCATCCAGTTCATAATGTTCGTCTCCCGTTTTGATCAATTGATAAGAGACATTATACTTTTTCCGAATCCTTCTTGTCAACGTAGCATAAGATTCTTACAAAATTTTTATAATTTCTTTATCTTTTCGTACATTGTTTTTTGTCCCTCCGTGTCGTATAATGTTGTATGTTTATGAGCAGAGTTATTACTTATTTTATATAGAAATAGACGGAGGTTATTTTTATGGAAAACAGATCCCTACATAAACTTGGCATTGACATTGGCTCAACCACGGTCAAAATTGCGGTACTGGACGAACAGAACAACCTGCTTTTTTCCGATTACGAGCGCCACTTTGCCAACATTCAGGAGACCCTTGCGACACTTATCCAGAAGGCTTATGACCAGCTGGGTGAACTTTCCGTTGCTCCGATGATTACCGGTTCCGGCGGACTGACGCTGGCCAAGCATCTCGAGGTTCCGTTTGTCCAGGAGGTAATCTCTGTGTCCACAGCACTCCAGCACTATGCTCCTCAGACAGATGTCGCCATCGAACTGGGCGGCGAGGATGCCAAGATCATCTACTTTGAGGGTGGGAACGTCGAACAGAGAATGAACGGCATCTGTGCGGGCGGTACCGGTTCCTTTATCGACCAGATGGCTTCACTCATCCAGACAGATGCTTCGGGTCTGAATGAATATGCCAAGAGCTACAAGGCAATCTATCCCATCGCTGCACGATGCGGTGTATTTGCCAAGACCGATATCCAGCCTCTGATCAACGAGGGAGCAACACGCGAGGATTTATCCGCCTCCATTTTTCAGGCGGTTGTAAACCAGACGATTAGTGGTCTTGCCTGCGGGAAACCTATCCGCGGTCATGTTGCTTTTCTCGGTGGCCCACTCCACTTCTTATCGGAGCTTAAAGCGGCCTTTATCCGCACTTTAGGATTAGATGACGAGCATGCCATCACACCAGACAATTCCCACCTGTTTGCTGCAATTGGCTCCGCTCTCAACTATAAAGAAGATTCTGTAACGACCCTGGGCACACTGCTTTCCATGCTTTCCTCTGGTATCAAGATGGAATTTGAGGTTGCCCGTCTTGACCCGCTTTTTGCCAATCAGACGGAATATGATGATTTTACCAATCGTCACGGCAACAACCATGTAAAGACGGCAGACTTAAAGTCTTATAAAGGAGACTGCTACTTGGGAATCGATGCCGGCTCCACAACAACAAAGATTGCATTGGTCAGTGAAGATGGTGACCTTCTTTATTCTTTCTATGACAACAATAACGGAAGTCCTCTTGCCACCGCAATCCGTTCCATTCAGGAAATTTATTCCATTCTCCCGGAGACGGCACACATCGTTCACTCCTGCTCCACCGGATACGGTGAGGCACTCTTAAAGGCTGCATTAATGCTCGATGAGGGCGAAGTCGAAACCGTTGCCCACTACTATGCCGCTGCTTTCTTCGACCCAAAAGTTGACTGCATCTTAGATATCGGCGGGCAAGATATGAAGTGCATTAAGATTAAGAACCAGACGGTAGACAGCGTCCAGTTAAACGAGGCCTGCTCCTCCGGCTGCGGTTCTTTCATCGAGACATTTGCCAAATCCTTGAATTTCAGCGTTCAGGACTTTGCAAAGGAAGCTCTTTTTGCCAAAAACCCGATTGACCTGGGAACCCGCTGTACTGTATTTATGAATTCCAAGGTAAAGCAGGCACAGAAGGAGGGTGCCTCCGTTGCCGATATCTCTGCCGGACTTGCCTACTCAGTTATTAAAAATGCTCTGTTTAAAGTAATCAAGCTCTCAGACGCTAAGGATCTCGGCGAGAATATTGTTGTACAAGGTGGTACTTTCTACAATGATGCCGTTCTTCGAAGCTTCGAAAAAATTGCAGGCGTACACGCTACCCGCCCGGACATTGCCGGAATCATGGGGGCATTCGGTGCTGCATTGATTGCGCGTGAGCGCCATGAATCCGGTTATCAGACAACGATGCTGTCCATCGAACAGATCAATGAACTGACCTATACCACCAAGCTTGCCCGCTGTCAGGGATGTACAAACCACTGTCTGCTCACGATCAACAAATTTTCTGACAACCGCCAGTACATTACCGGCAACCGCTGTGAGCGCGGACTTGGCAAAGAAAAAAATAAAGCAAACATTCCAAACTTATTTGAGTACAAGAACCAACGCCTGTTCGACTACGAGCCGCTCTCTGCAAAGGAAGCAACCCGTGGAACCGTCGGTATTCCGCGCGTTCTCAATATGTACGAAAATTATCCATTCTGGGCAACTTTCTTTAAGAAGCTCGGTTTCCGCGTTGTTCTCTCACCACAGTCCACACGCAAAATTTACGAACTTGGAATCGACTCCATTCCAAGTGAATCCGAGTGCTACCCAGCCAAACTGGCTCACGGTCATATTGCATGGCTGATCCATCAGAATGTTGACTTTATTTTCTATCCGGCGATTCCTTATGAGCGGAACGAATTTCCGGATGCCAACAACCATTACAACTGCCCGATTGTTACTTCTTACTCGGAAAACATCAAGAATAATGTCGATGAAATCACAAGTGGACAGATGCGTTTCTTAAATCCATTTATGGCATTTACCAACGAGGAAACGCTTTCCCAGCAGCTGGTGATCTGCTTTAAAGATGAGTTCGGCATCCCTGAATCTGAAGTCAGAGATGCTGTATCGGAAGGCTGGAAGGAACTGGAGGTTACCCGCCTTGAAATGCAGCATAAGGGTGAGGAAGTCTTACAATACATGGAGGAACACCACTGCCGTGGTATCGTTCTCGCCGGCCGTCCTTACCATGTAGACCCTGAAATTAACCACGGAATTCCTGAACTAATTAACTCCTACGGCATCTGTGTGCTGACGGAGGACTCCATCTCCCATCTTGGCAATCTGGAACGTCCACTCATCGTCATGGACCAGTGGATGTACCACAGCCGCCTGTACTCGGCGGCCAACTACGTCAAGACAAGAGACGATCTGGACTTGATTCAGCTCAACTCCTTTGGATGCGGACTCGATGCAGTCACAACCGACTGTGTCAGCGATATTCTCACCGGTTCCGGCAAGATTTACACCTGCCTCAAGATTGATGAAGTCAACAATTTGGGGGCAGCTCGTATCCGTATCCGTTCTCTTTTGTCTGCCATCCGGGTCAAGGAGAAAAAGCAGGAGAAGCGCACCATCCACCCAGCCAATTATGAACGTGTGATATTTACGGAAGAGATGCGCAAAAATTACACGATCATCTGTCCGCAGATGTCACCGATTCACTTTGATCTGTTGCTACCGGCGTTCCGCGCCGCCGGTTACAATCTGGTGATTCCGGATATCCCGGCACGGGAGTGTGTGGATGTCGGGCTTAAGTTTGTTAACAACGATGCCTGCTACCCGTCCCTGATCGTCATCGGGCAGATTATGAGCGCTGTTATGTCCGGCGATTACGATATGACTAAGACTGCTATCCTGATTTCCCAGACCGGCGGTGGCTGTCGTGCCACCAACTACATCGGATTTATCCGCCGTGCCCTGATCAAGGCTGGCTACCCGGATGTTCCGGTTATTTCCATTAACATGGTGGGACTTGAGAAGAATCCCGGCTTTAAGTTTACGCCGAGCCTGATTCAGCATGGTCTCTATGCTCTGGAATTTGGTGATATTTTCATGCGCTGTCTCTACCGGGTTCGTCCTTATGAAGCAGTTCCGGGTTCTGCCAATGCATTGCATGAGAAATGGAAAAAACGTGTGATTGAATTCTTAGGAACCAGCAATATTCTGTCACACCGCAAATATAAAAAGATGTGCCGCCAGATTATCCGCGACTTCGACAACCTGCCGATGACTGACGAGAAAAAGCCGCGTGTCGGCGTTGTTGGAGAAATCTTAGTCAAGTTTCTTCCGGCTGCCAATAACTACATTGTTGACCTTTTAGAATCCGAAGGTGCGGAAGCTGTTGTACCGGATCTGACCGACTTCCTGCTGTACTGCTGCTACAACCAGAACTTTAAGGCAGACCATCTGGGAGCCACAGAGAAATCCAGACGCATGAATAACCTGCTGATTCGCTTCTTCGAGTGGCTCAGAAAGGACGCAAGGGATGAGCTGGTCAAGAGTAAGCACTTTGAGCCAACTGCCTATATCCAGGATCTGGCTAAACAGGCAGAACACATTGTCTCCTGCGGTAACCAGACAGGTGAAGGCTGGTTCTTAACCGGCGAGATGCTGGAGCTGATCAACCAGGGAGCTACAAATATTGTCTGTGCTCAGCCGTTTGCCTGCCTGCCAAACCACATCGTGGGTAAGGGTGTTATCAAGGAAATCCGCCACGAGTATCCGGGTGCCAACATTGTAGCCATCGACTATGATCCTGGCGCTTCGGAGGTAAACCAGCTGAACCGTATCAAGCTAATGCTCTCAACAGCACAGAAGAATCTGAAGAATTCTAATTAATGTTACTAAAAATGGGCAGCCAGATAAATCCAATATCTGGCTGCTGATAAACAATAATATCCTATTTTTTCATAACACCTTTACTTTCAAGCAAAGAAATTACATCTTCTCTGCTTCCCTCAATATATGCATCATCATGGAAAATCAAGAATGTCTTTTTCCTTTTATCCTGAATTCTTACATAAATAGCATTATTTTTCTCTATGTACTCCTCCATAGCCGTATATGGATAATGGTCTTCATGATAATTGCCATCCCCCACATTACTGACTTTTACATACTCATCCAAAAATACTGCTTCACGGGGATATTTCATTCCCGAATTTTTACATTTTCTTCGCGCCATAATTCTATTGAAGAAAACAGCAATAGGTGGAAGCATTAATCTTCCCCCTCTTTTCATCATGAAAACGCCAACGTATAAAAAAGACAGTCGAAATATCACATTTCCAATGGTAAACCTGTTTTGCTGCCCGACAAACACCCAATCCTGTTGAGAAAATACAGTACGATTCTTTATCACAACACATTTACTGTCTTCCGAAAGCCAGTTGCTCCTCGTCAAACAGGTAATATGCTCGGTGCGAATATCATCCATCAGCTTCCAGTAAATATCCCGGTTCGTATGATGATAGGTAAAACCACATTTTTCCTGCACGCGCTTTGACTTTTCATTTCCTTCAAAATAGCCACACCAAATCTTCTCCAAGTGCAAATCCTCAAAGCCATGGCGAAGCAGTTCCTCTACCGCTTCCGGAATGAGTCCCTGTCCCCAGAATGGCATGCCAATCCAATAACCGATTTCGCCTTCCGTATCCGGCAAATCAAGGTTACTATCTTTTCCAATCATCAGACCGATACTGCCAGGGACGCAAAACTAATCGTTCTGTTGTTAATTCCATTTCCTAACTCCTCGATTACTTTTCCTGCAGATAATGTGCTCTCTCTCCACCGATGTATTTGAGCCTCGTCCTGGCACATACTACATGAGCATTTCCAAGCTTATCCGTTGTCAGCCGAAGTGGAACCGCCACATCCTTAAGATGCATTCCGATCAGCGTATCCCCTATATCAATTCCTCCATCTGCTTTTATATGCTCAACGGCAACAGGTGCATTTAAAAATTTGTATGCCATGGTTGCAAACGAACCGCCTGCCTTCGGCTGTGGAACCACATTTACCATGTCGTACCCTCTTGCAACCGCAATTTCTTCCTCAAGAATTAATGCCCGATTTAAGTGTTCACAACACTGAGCTGCCAGATAGATGCCCTCTTCCTTTACAGCCTGATAGATTCCCTGAAACAAATCCTCTGCAATTTCCGGCTTTGAATCTGTGCCAATCTGACTTCCATATACTTCACTGGTAGAACAGCCTACCACAAGCAGCTGCCCCTTTTTCATCTGTGCTTTCTCAATAAATTCCTTTGTAAGTTCATATGCATCTTCTCTAATCATCTCGTCAAGTCACCTCATACTTATTATTTGCTTATTCACTTATTTTCTTTTAATGAAAAGTTTAATTACATCATCAAGAATAATACTACAGAGTCTCCATTCTTTTCAAGTCAATTCCACTATTTCCGGGCAATCCGATGCAGTTGCGGGCGCAGTGTGATATCCGGCACAACACTTCCCTCCCGCTGTTCAAGTACATAGCGGACAGCCTCCGCCACCTGGGATGACTCCAAAAAGCTTCCCTCTTCTTCTGAACAGGTGAAGTCCGCGTCCCGATACAAATTCGTCTGCGTCATATCCGGATGGATGGTGGTCACCTTCACACCGTATTTGCGTACCTCGTCAAAAAGGCTTTCTCCGAAGCTGGTAAGACCGGCTTTTGTCGCCCCGTAGGCGCAGCCGTGGGGACTGCTCTGTTTTGCCGTAATCGACGAAATATTGATAATATATCCATTATGTTCCTTCAGCACACGGAGGAGACGGTTTGTAAGAATAAGCGGTAGTTCCAGATTGGTGCGCACCAGCGTCTGGATCTGTTTTACGCTCAGCTGTTCATGTAAACCATAGTATCCGACACCCGCCGCGTTGACAAGCACCTCCACCTGTGCTTTCCTTGTAATCTCCTTTACTTTATCGCACACCTTCTGGGTGTCCAACAAATCTCCGATTACAGTGTGAAATGTATGATTGCTTTGAACAAAGTGTGCCGTCTCCTCTCGCTCAAAATCACGTCCGAATCCATAAACTTCATAATGAAGTTCACACAACACCTGGCTGATGGCAAGACCGATTCCCGAGCTTGCCCCCGTCACTATCGCAGCTTTATTCATGATAGATTTTCTCCTTATCGATTCTCTTTTCCAGCTCCCCAATCAGATAATTCTCCATCTCCGCTAAGAGTCCCGGCGGGTACTGATAGACACCTCCTACATTCACATAGGGAAACTGCACTGCCGGTGCCATCGGCTCCACACGCCGAAGCTTTTTCATATAATCCTGCGATATGCGGAAGGTTCCCACACTGACATCCGTAAGCTGCTGCATCGTCATACCATGATCAGCAAATACCCCATCAATTTCTGACAAAAGTGCTCCATAATTCTCCCGCCACGTTGGCAAATACAGCATCGGATCAAAACATAGCCGAACCGGAAATCCCTGTTTCAGTCCCAAAAGAGCACATGCAATCCTTGCTTTTGCAGACGGTGTCCCACTCTCAAAGGCATCGATCATCCTCTGGGGTGAAAGCGTGAAGGCATAGATTACATTCGGCAAGCATGGAAGTTCCTCCCACATTGCAGATCTTGCACTTTTTGTGCGGATTTCCAGTTTCAGATTCTCATGCACTGCCGCGTAGTCTGACCAAAGCTTTGCATAGCCCACCAGCGGTTCCATCGCCAGCAGATCCGCATCGTAGGACACACACAGATACATGGACTTATGCAAAAGAATCCTATCCAGCTCCGCAAAATAATCCTCCAGATTCACAAAGATCACCATATGTCCGGAAGGGTACATCCCCTTCAAATAACAGTAGCTGCAGTTAAAGAGACAGTTCATCATGGTGGAACAGTAATAAAAGTTCGTGTTGCCGAAGTCCTGACAAACCGGAGCCCCCTCATAGAAAAAGTGGTCTTCTTTTCTCGCTAAGATCAGACTCTGGGACCGATGCTGACGCAGCGCATCCTGCCCGCGCCGGTTGAATACATCCTTATAATGATCGATTTCCACGATTTTCGCCTGAGGAAATTGTATTAAAATCTCCCTTGTTCTCGGATGGTTCCGCACACAATTTTCCACGTAAATATGGGTAAAAGGTGGGTTTTCATAATCTTGCCTTAAGTTCATCCAAAATCCTCTTTCCTTCCCGCTTGTCCTTTGCCGGCAGACGTCCCTGCCTGCGGTAATCTTCCAAAAATATCTCGTAATCCGTACCTGTCAGTCTCCAATAAAACAGGAGCTGACGGAGTTCGCCGCCCATGACCGCAGAACAATGAAGTTCATTTCCAAACCGTTCTGCCTCTTCCTCTGTATTCCGGCGAAGCAGTGCCTGATCCTGATACTCCCGTTCCTGGGCATGGCTGATTTCACATAGAGTCTCAATATATGGACATACCGACATTGCCACATTCTGCATCCGCATTTCCATCCGCTCTCTCAGATTGACAGTATGTGTTGATGACCTCCTGTTCTGTTTCTCATCAACTGCACTTTCTCCAACAATGGTGTCCTTGGCTACATTTTCTATAATTTCAGAATTTTCCATGCAACCATGGTCTGTCACAACTTTCAGAAAAATCATTTGATGGGGTCCATAATAAAAATTGGCAGCCTGATAGATTGCTGCCGCTTCCATATCATACAATCTAAGTTCTGCGCAGTCTATGCTCTGAACACACTCCCCCACCGATAAGGCAACGTGTTCTCCTGCCAACTGCTCCGCCGTCCGAACATGTCCACAGCTTACCAGCTCCGCCTCCCCAAAGGGATGACGGTAGCAGAGATCCGGATAAAATGTCCTGACAGTGTTTTCCTCCGTCAGCTTATTACAAAAATATACTGTACCAATCGGAATTCCTTCCACCGCCGCGCTGCTGCCAAAGTTACAGAGCAGATCCGCCTTTCCCGGCGGATAACAGGTAGAAATCTCTGCCACTGCAGTTGCTGCCGCAATTGCACCAACGCCTGTGATCACAAGCCGAATTCCTTTTCCCACATCCGAAAACACCTGGAAATGGTGTTTTTCCGTTTCTTTTTTCAGTTGAAATGTCTTTATAATTTCCTGCGCTTCCACAAAAAGCGCACAATATATAGTAAGCACTATAAACTTTTCTCCTGTCTGCTTCTATAACTGTTGTACGTTAAGCATGTCTTACTTACACAAATCTTTCACAACTTCCCCTGCAATAATAAGCCCAGCCACGGACGGCACGAAGGCCACGCTGCCCGGGATATCTCTGCGCTCGGTACATTTATGCTTCGCGCCTGGTGGACAGATACAGTTTGTCCTGCAGCTGATTGCCAAATCCTCGACTGGTCTCGTCGGCTGCTCTTCGGAATATACCACCTTCAATTTCTTCACACCCCGTTTTTTCAGTTCTCTGCGCATAACCTTTGCCAACGGGCATACCCTGGTCTTGTAGATATCTGCAACCCGGAACTGGCTTCCGTCCAACTTGTTACCGGCACCCATGCTGCTAATGATTGGCACCTTTTTCTCCTGTGCCTTCATGACAAGGGCAATCTTCGCCGTCACCGTATCCACCGCGTCCACCACGTAGTCATATTCCTCAAAAGGAAAATCATCGGCATTTTCCGGCAGGAAAAAGCACTTATGTGTTCGCACCTGTGCATCAGGATTGATATCCAGAATCCGCTCCTGCATCACATCCACTTTATATTTTCCAACGGTCTTTCTTGTGGCAATAATCTGCCGGTTGAGATTGGTCAGGCAGACCTTGTCATCATCAATCAGGTCAAAGGCTCCAACTCCGCTTCGCACAAGGGCCTCACATACATACCCGCCAACGCCGCCCACACCGAATACGGCAACCCTTGCACCTGCCAGCCGATCCATGGCCTCTTTTCCCAGCAATAATTCTGTTCTCGAAAACTGTGTCAGCATATTCTATCTCCTTAAAAAATTCTCATAACGTAGTATAGCACATAAAGGCAAGAGATAACTATACAAAATAAAAAATGCCAAGCCACAGATTTATCCCTCTGGCTTAGCATTTTTCTCAATCCATTTTACGTTATGAGGCTTTTGCCATATTTCCAGCCTTAATCGTCAGTGTCTTGCTCTCCTTGTAAGGACGGAAAAGCAGATAAATAAATCCAATGATCAAAAGAATCGCAACGACGGTCCAGAAACCGAAGGTTGCTGCGCCTGTGAAAAGTCCTCCAATCTGGAATGCACATAACGATACCACATAAGCCAGTAAGCACTGGTAACCGATTGCAAACCAGAACCACTTTGCGTTGTTCATCTCCCTCTTGATTGCTCCCATAGCTGCAAAGCACGGTGCGCAGAGGAGGTTGAAGATCAGGTAAGAATATGCGGCAATGGAGCTCATATTGGCTGCCAGATTGCCCCAGATTTCCTCTCCTGCCTCACCGACCTCACCATAGTGGAACAGGATACCGAAGGTTCCCACAACGTTCTCCTTGGCGACAAGTCCGGTAACGGCTGCAACAGCAGACTTCCAGTCTCCCCATCCCAACGGAATGAAAATCCATGATATACATCTTCCGATAGCTGCCAGAATACTGTGGTCAATCTGTTCATCGGTCAGCATACAGAATCTTCCGTCAACCACACCAAAGTAAGTGGTGAACCAGACAACGATGGTAGATAAAAGAATAATGGTACCTGCCTTCTTGATAAAGGACCATCCACGTTCCCACATGCTTCTAAGCACACTTCCAACGGTCGGAAGATGATATGCAGGAAGCTCCATAACAAAAGGAGCCGGGTCTCCGGAAAACATTTTTGTCTTCTTTAAGATAATACCGGAACAAACGATTGCTACGATACCAACAAAGTATGCAGACCAGGAAACCCATCCGGAATTACCGAAGAACGCTCCAGCAATCAATGCAATAATCGGGAGCTTTGCACCACATGGGATAAAGGTTGTGGTCATAATTGTCATACGGCGGTCACGCTCATTTTCGATGGTACGGCTTGCCATGATACCCGGCACCCCACATCCGGTTCCAATCAACATCGGAATGAAGGACTTTCCGGAAAGACCGAATCTGCGGAAAATACGATCCATAATGAAAGCCACACGCGCCATATATCCGCAGCCCTCCAGAATGGCAAGGAAGATAAACAGCACCAGCATCTGTGGTACAAAGCCAAGCACTGCACCGACACCGGAGATGATACCATCTACCAGCAGTCCCGAAAGCCATGCCGCACAGCCGATGTTATCCAGTAAACTCTGTGCCCCCGGAATGATCCACTTGCCAAACAGCGTATCGTTGGTCCAGTCCGTCAGGAATCCACCCACGGTTGTGATGGATACATAATAGACAACAAACATCACCAGTGCGAAAATCGGAAGTGCCAGAAAACGGTTTGTCACAATCCGGTCAATCTTGTCAGATGTGGAAAGCTTTTCCTTACCGCCGGTCTTCTTAACACATTTTCCGATAATAGACGTAATGTATGTATAGCGCTCATTTGTGATGATGCTCTCCGTGTCATCATCAAAACGTTCCTCAAGAGCTGCAATGTCTGCAGAAACATCCGGTATTGCCGACAGCTGCTCAGAAATTTTGGAATCCTTCTCTAAAAGCTTAATTGCAAAAAATCGTTTCTGTTCTTCCGGTACAACACTCCCCAGCTTATCGGAAACACTCTCGATTGCATCTTCCACTTCCTGTGCAAATGTGTGTACGCGATTCATTTTCTTCTTCTGTTGGGCTGCTGCAACCGCCTTTTCCGCCGCCTTGGTGATGCCGTTTCCTTTCAATGCGGAAATTTCAACCACCTCACAGCCGAGGACCAAAGCCAGTTCCCTGCAGCGAATCTCATCCCCATTCTTCTGAACCAGGTCCATCATATTGACCGCCAAAATAACCGGGATCCCAAGCTCAAGAATCTGCGTGGTCAGATACAGATTTCGTTCAATATTTGTTCCATCTACAATGTTGATGATGGCATCCGGTCTCTCACCGATCAGATAATTTCGGGCAACCACTTCCTCCAATGTGTATGGGGACAGAGAATAAATTCCCGGAAGATCCATGATTACAACATCCTTGTGTCCCTTCAGCTTACCTTCCTTCTTTTCCACCGTTACGCCCGGCCAGTTCCCCACATATTGGTTGGCACCGGTCAGCGCATTGAAAAGTGTTGTTTTACCGCAGTTCGGATTACCTGCTAATGCAATCTTAATCGCCATCTTCTTCCTCCTATTCTACTTCAATCATTGAGGCATCTGCCTTCCGCAGGGAAAGCTCATAGCCTCTTACGGTTATCTCAATGGGATCTCCCAGCGGTGCGACCTTTCTCACATACACTTCCACACCTTTCGTAATTCCCATATCCATGATTCTTCTCTTGACAGCTCCCTCACCGGTAAGTTTTTTTACCGTGGCAGTCTGTCCAATTCCAATTTCTTTTAATGTCATCGTTTTACTCCTCTTCCTTGCTAATACAAATAATATGATTTGCCATCGCTGATCCAATTGCAATCCGCGCACCTTTTACATTCACAATCATATTTCCAGCAGTCTCGGAGACTACCGTAACCAGACCGCCGATTACAAATCCAAGTTCTTCAAGGTGTCTGCGCACTTCTTCTTTTCCGCCGATTCTTTGAATAGTCAGTTGTTTTCCTTGAGGTGACATTGTAAGTGGCATTATTTTCTCCCTTCTTCACAGGTTTTATTCTTCTTACGCGGGTTAGTATAGACTAATGCAAGTCAGTTGTCAATAATTTTTTTCATCTTTTTCTTGTAAAAGTTAGTCAAAACTGCTTTGCACTTATTGGGATGCAAAGCTCAAAGTCATTGCACTTCCTTCCATTAATTGCTATATTATATAGAAACCCATTCGGCATATCTTTATTTTTGCCGAATGTTTTTCTTTCTGTATTTTAAAATAAGGGGGAATTTTATATGACAAATGATTTTCAGAAAACTGCTAACCGGGTTACCTCTGTCAGTATTGTCGGCAACCTGATTCTTTCTGCCTTCAAGTTACTGGCAGGTATCATTGCCCATTCCGGGGCTATGATCAGTGATGCCGTGCACTCTGCATCAGATGTATTCAGTAGCATCGTCGTGATCATCGGAATCCACATTTCTTCCAAGGATTCCGACAAGGATCATCCTTATGGACATGAACGGTTGGAATGTGTTGCCGCCATTATTCTGGCAACGATTCTTTTTATTACCGGTCTTTCCATCGGTGCTGACGCCATCCGCACAATTGCCGGAGGACATTATGCAGACCTTGAAGTTCCGGGGATTCTGGCATTGATTGCAGCCATCATTTCCATCGTTACCAAAGAAGCCATGTTCTGGTACACTAAAATCAACGCAACACGTATTGATTCGGCTGCCTTGATGGCCGATGCCTGGCATCACCGCTCAGACGCACTCTCTTCCATCGGCGCTCTCATCGGTATCGGCGGCGCAAGGCTCGGCTTCCCAATCTTGGATTCCATCGCAAGCCTTGTCATCTGTATCTTTATCGTCAAAGCGGCATACGATATCTTCCGTGACGCTATAGACAAGATGGTGGACCACGCCTGTGATGAAGAACTCGAGCAGCAGATGCGTGACTGCGTAAGCGCACAGGAAGGTGTGCTTCGGATTGATGACCTGCGTACACGTGAATTTGGTAATAAAATTTATGTAGATATTGAGATTGCTGCAGACGGCAGCCACACTCTTTGGGAAGCACACGATATTGCAGAGGAGGTACATGATAAGCTGGAAGAACAATTTCCGAAAGTAAAGCATGTAATGGTACATGTCAATCCCTTCTCAGAATAAAAGGTCGTACTAAAAACATAGAGGACGGGTTTACCGTCCTCT
>JALFLB010000050.1 GCA_022775045.1 Agathobacter sp.
TCTTATTAAGTATATTATAATAAAACTGTTTTGGTGTCAATCCGAATATTCGAAAAAAGTTTGCGCATACAGCAGATACCGAGGCGGTCATGCTTTTACGGGGGTAAAAATGCTTCCGTAAGTATGCAAGGGGGTAAAAAAGCAAAGCTCTCAAATTACGTGCGCGAATGTTAATGCGAACTAAAGTTTCAATGCATGTGGAGACAATAGTTGCACTACATCGGACAGATTCGTAAAACTTCTCGACTTCCAGTACTTTGAGAGGTTTTTTCGGTTTGACCAGAGTGACCGGAAAACATACAAAAAAGCAATTTCAGATGGTGTGTCATCATTCAACTAAATAACAGAAGCGTGAAGGACCGTTCATTTTCAAGAAAAATTGAAAGTGAGCGGTCTTTCTTTGTATCTGAAAGTCATCGTATCAGATGGATTTCAGAATAGATGAATTCGATGTATTCGAGAATGCAGGAGTTTCAAATTACTCAGTTGGATTGTAAGTTTGTGAGTATCAGGCGTTTGATGGTGGTATATTTTTTTTCGGGAACAGGAAGCTTCGCACCGTTTGACATGGTAACGGTGAATCGTTCAATTTTGCTGACACATTCAGGATTGATGAGAAAACCTGAATGAATGCGAAGCAGGAAATCAGAGTATGTTTTTTCAAAGTCCGGGAGTGTGCCATTTACAATAATTGTATCCGTGCTTGTGTGAATACGAAGCTTTGCAGTTCTTTTTATCGTTTCAATATATAGCAGATGGTTTATTGAAATGCGGTGCACACTCATGTCATTCGCTGTGACAGTCATGTAACGCTCCGGCTTTTCAACCAACTGTACCGGCAATCCTAAACTTTGATAGTGTATCGGATAAATGGTGTCTCTGCTGTCGTATGGCCATGCGTTACTGATGTGAAGAACAGCAATCTCCCAGCGGAAATCAGAACCACTTTCTGTGCGTACCTTTTTTTTGTACCAGGAGTAGTGAATCCTTTGATTGTGTAAATCTGTATTTCCATCAGGATAATGGGTATAGATTTCATATTGCAGGATAACTTCATGTGCGGTTTTGCTGGGAGAAATACAGATTGCACGTATTGATCCCATCGTGAAGCTCAGTCCGTGTACCTCTGCTGAGAATGTGGAAATAACTTGTTCACGTCCCCGTATTTCCTGTCTCTCAGCAGGACCAATCCACAACACATCTTCGCTTATATTGTCAAAATAGGGTTGGAGATTGTTATTGTAGTATTCGGTGATAATGTGGATGGATTTATCAATTAAATCGTTTGCTGTCATGGCAGCTCTCCTTTGCTTTTAGACATATATTCAAAAATGATTATAGTAGAGTAAGGGATAAAAAACAAGTGATTTACAATGCAAACAAGTCAATTAATGAATAAACATTAACAAATTTACTGCATTATTGTATACTAAAGTATCAATATATATCCCAAAAAATTTCTAATCAGAATAAAAAACAAGTGGTGTTTTATCTGGTAGGAGTTTCCTAAATAGAAAAATCGGTGGGTTAGGTATCTTTATGGTTAAGAAAAACATGGATGATATGCAATATATTTATCGTGATGGGCAGAACCGGTTGCGGATAACCAAATGTGTCTGAAGCAAAAAGAAAAAATGGTTTTAAAAGGAGACATTATGAGAAAATTATTAGAAAAATTTTTCCAACATTATTTGACGGAACGGAATCTTGAAGCTACACTGGCAGTTCTTACAGAAGATGTTGTTACGGTGGGAACTGGAGAACAAGAAATTTCAAGGAATAAAGAAGAGCTTCGTGAATTGTTGTTAAGTGAATTTGAGGAGCTTCCAAATGCATTAGAATATGAGATTTGTGATTATATGCAAAATTTTTCGGGAGGGGGTAGTATATGTACACAGTTAGCAGTTTTTAACATCAGATTAAAGGCAGAAAATGAAATTACGGAAATACATTCCCGACTTACTTCTACCTGTGTAAAAGATGGCAATGAATGGAAAATTGCAAGTCTGCATATGTCTACCCCAGAACACGATCAGGAAAAAGGTGCATTCTTTCCGCTTTATTACGGAAAAGGTGTAGTAGGAACATTGTCGAAGGAATCCGAAGAAAAACTTACGGAACTTGTGACAAATGCACTTCCGGGAGGTATTATGGGTGGATATCTGGAAGAAGGTTATCCACTATATACCATTAATAATAAAATGTTGGAAATTCTTGGATATACTTATGAAGAACTAATTGCTGTAACGGATGAAAAGATGATGAATGTTATTTATACAGCGGATCAGCAAAGAGTAGAAGAAAGTATCGGGGAACAGATACAGGAAAAAAACGAATATGAGATAGTGTATCGTGTTGTTGGCAAAAACGATCGTCTTATCTGGGTAAATGATATTGGAAGAAAAATCATTACAAATGATGGGCGGGAAGCCATGATCAGTATTATGACGGACATTACAGAACAGTTAAAGAGAGAGGAAATATTAAAGTATGAGGCAGGGTATGATTCATTGACAGGACTAAATAATAGGAAAAATGCAGTCAGTTTGATGGAGAAAGAATTTAATAGAAAGGCAGGCGGATATTTCTTCATTTGCGATATTGATAATTTTAAGAGTGTAAATGATACCAAAGGGCATTTGTTTGGAGATAATGTGTTGATCAAACTTGCTGACATTATGAGAAAGCAAGCAGGTGATAAGTCAATTCTTGCAAGGCTGGGCGGAGATGAGTATATACTATTTTTTTATGCTGACATAAATAAAAAAGATGTCATGAATATTATGCAGGGGATTCAGAAAGAATTTTTGAGCTATATGAGAGAAATTATACCGGAATTAAATGTTTCCTTGAGTATCGGTGGTACGGAAAGAACAGCAAATGAGGATACAAAAACTCTGTATGACAGAGCAGATAAAGCATTATATCAGGCAAAAAACAAAAAAGGTGAATTAAGATTATATGAGCAGACTATATGAAAAAGGTCAGAAAACAACATTTTGGAAGCACAATAAAAGGAAAAATCACTATCGGCTAAGCTGCTTATTTTCAAGTGTATTTGGAAATAAGCAGCTTTTTTCGGGTGAAATTTTTTGTTATAAGAATGATATGGCATGACAAAACCATATTGACTAATACGGATTAGAAACATATAATAAAGACAAAATGATAATGGCATGAGTGGAGGAATGGGTGGATGAAGAATGTGACAACACTTGAAGAGGCAATAAAAAGGATTGAAGAATTAGAAAACGAGAATGCCAAATTACGTGAAGAACTGGAATATTATAAAAATCGTAAATTAAGCGGAAGGCAGAAACACAATGCAAAATGGATGGCAATATACAATGATTTTGTTGATGGTTATGAAAGCGGTATGACTATGGTGGAGATTGCAAAACGTAATAATGTCAGTGAACGAACGATTTACAGGTATAAAGCGTATTACGACAAAATGACAACATTAAGCAGTTTTGAATTGGGTAATCTTCCAGAAATTGAGAAGAAATAGATAACAGAAACGGTAAAGGAGAAGCAGGATGACTCGATACGATATAGCAATTATAGGCACCGGTCCGGCGGGACTGGAAGCCGCAATTACAGCGAAGGTGCGGAATAAGAACATTCTTCTGCTGGGAGGTAAGTTGCTGAGTGACAAAGTAAATAAGGCGCATACGATTCAGAATTATCTGGGACTTCCGGAGGTGTCGGGAGAAGAGATGCAGAAGGCGTTTCAGAGACATCTGGAGCAGATGCAGATTAAGATCACAGAGGACAAAGTGAACGCAGTATATGCGATGGGAAAATATTTCGCGATTCAGGGACATCAAGCGATGTATGAGGCAGACACGGTTATCCTTGCCTGCGGAATGTCCACTGCCAAACCATTTCCGGGAGAACTGGAAAATCTGGGAAGAGGTGTAAGCTACTGTGCGACCTGCGATGGTGCGTTGTACCGAGGACGCAGGACGGTTGTGATCGGATATTCCAGGGATGAGGAAAAGGAAGCTGATTTCCTGTCGGAACTGGCAGATGAAGTAATCTATATTCCGATGTATCAGGAATTCTCGCCTTGGAATAACAAAGTGAAGGTGTTGCAGAATGTGACACCGGTTGGAATGGAAAAAGAGAATGATCATCTGGTACTTAAACTGCAGGAACAAAGTATTCCGACGGATGGCATTTTTATACTGAGAGATCAGGTGGCACCGTCACAACTGGTTCCGGGATTGCAGATTGAGAATAATCAGGTGATTGTTGACAGAGGCTGCCGGACGAATATTGCCGGGCTTTTTGCGTGTGGTGATATCACGGGAGCTCCGTATCAATACATTAAGGCGGCAGGAGAAGGCAATGTTGCGGCGCTTTCTGCGGTAAACTATCTTGCGGATCAGAAATAAGTACAGTAGCCCTTGTGTTACAGAGTGGCTGCGATAGAATAAAGAAGAGAACAGTTGACAGAAAATCGGATGAATAGGAACAACAGAGGGTGAGAGCATGGATAAGAAAAGAATAAAAGAGAACCATATTTTTCGAATTGTTATGATTGTGCTATGTATTGTGATCGCGTTAGTGTCGAATATTGTACTGGCGAAAAATTATTCTTCGCCGGAATACACTGTGAACAAGAAAACAATCACATACCTCGATGAAAAGAAGACGACTGCACTGGAGTTATGCGCAGGAGCAACGGCACTTTCCGCTGCAATTACACTGATACCGGGCGATACCGGTACGCCGATTGCGGAAAAACTGACCGATTTAAGCGGATATTTCCTGATTGTGGTTTCTGCAATCTATCTCGAGAAATATTTACTGACGATTCTGGGAGCACTCACCTTCCGGTGGCTGATACCGGCTGCGATGATTGCAATTGCTCTGTATTTTGGAATCCGGAGAGATTTCTTCTGGAAACTCGGGGTAAAGATTCTGATCTTCGGATTGGCAGTCTATGCAGTCATTCCTGTGAGTGTGCACGTGTCTCAATTAATCTATAACACGTACCAGGAGTCGATTGATACGACGCTTGCGGAGACAGAGAATCTGATCAGTCAGACCGAGGAAAATGCCCAAAGTAGTACAGAATCCAATCAGAATTCAGGGGATGAAGGTTTCTTCGCAGGACTTGTGGATAAAGCAAAAGATACAATCGAACAGGCAAAGGATACTGCCAGTATTGCAACAGAACAATTCAAGTATATGCTGAACAAATTCATTGACGGACTTGCAGTACTCATTGTTACGACCTGCCTGATTCCGATTCTTGTTATGGTTTTCTTTGTGTGGATCGTGAAAATGATACTTGGTACGGCGATCACCCAGCCTGCGGCGATGGTGCCGGGAATTACGAAGAAGGACAGTGGCAATAAAGAATAGCTGATATACTCGGATAAGTCCGAAGGAGTTTATCAACTATGAAGGAATCGAATTTACGCTGGTTGTGTTTGGAATCCTATATTTCCTGGCGCTTGTATATAATCTGATGCAGATCGGACTTGTAAATCCAATTGAGCTTCTCCGTGGAGGGAATGTCGGCGAGAAGGAGCCGAAGACCAAAATGCTTCGTGCGATCATTGGTGCAGCGTGTATGCATCCAGGAAATATGACGGCAAAGCAATCACGCTTTTGGACCATACTTATCCGATTGCGGATACGAGAGTCTATGGAGCCGGGCAGGATAATTATATGGCAAGTATGGAGAGGCTTTTTGCTACTTTTATATAGTGCAAAGTGACGAATGAATTAAATAGTCAAAAAGGCGATTCGTATGATGTTATGGTGACGGTCCGGGATGCTGTGGGCTCACAGAGGACACAAAACGATCAGGTAAAAGAAATGATTGATGAGGGATGTAACATTTTGTGCATTAATCTGGTGGACCGCACAGACCCGTCTGAAATTATAGATAGTGCAAAAGAAAAAAATATTCCGATCATTTTCTTTAACCGGGAACCGGTCGCGGAAGATATGATGCAATGGGATAAGCTTTATTATGTTGGCGCGAAAGCGAGACAGTCGGGACAGATGCAGGGAGAAATTGCAGCGAATCTCATTTTAAAAGATAAGTCGATCGACAAAAATCATGATGGAAAGATCCAGTATGTGGTTTTGGAGGGCGAGATGGGGCATCAGGATGCAATTGTAAGAACGGACAGCTCGGTGGAGACGATTCTTGTCAAAGGCATAAAGATGGAAAAGCTTAGTTATGAGATCGCAAACTGGAAGCGTGCACAGGCCCAGAACCGAATGGAACAGCTGATCAGGCAGTATGGAAATACGATTGAATTGGTGCTGTCCAATAATGATGATATGGCTTTGGGAGCATTGGACAGTTACCGGATCATGGGATATACAAAGGATAATATGCCGATGATGCTAGGGGTTGATGGTATGCAGGAAGCTTTAGAGGCTGTGAAGGATGGACGTCTTACAGGAACGGTTTACAATGATAAAGAAGGTCAGGCGAAGATGATGGCTGCTATCGTATTTGCATCGGTATCGGGAAAAGGATTGGACGGGATCCATTTTGAAAATCTAACCGAAGTCTATCTTCCGTATCAGAAGGTCACGATCGACAATGTGGATCATTATCTGGAAACAAATGAGGGTAACACAACTCCTTAAAAAAGTATAAAATGTACAACCGTCAGATGAAAAAAACGCAAGGTCTGTTATAATAGAAAACAAGTGAGATGAAAAATAAGGAGGAGTTATCTATGGCAAGATATGGTTTGGAAAATGATAAGATCCGCATCGAGATTGATTCGCACGGTGCGGAGCTGAAATCGTTGGTCAAGAAGGAAACCGGTGCGGAATATATGTGGTGTGCAGATGCAAAATATTGGGGAAGAACCTCGCCGGTTCTCTTTCCAGTTGTAGGAAATGTGAGCGGTAAGCAGTATCGCACGAAGGGAAAGACTTTTGATATGGGACAACATGGATTTGCCCGTGATATGGAGTTTACGCTTGAGTCACAGACAGACAATGAGATCTGGTTTGTGCTGCGTTCCAATGAGGAGACACTTGCAAAATATCCGTATGAGTTTGTGTTAAAACTTGGATACCGGCTGGACGGAGCGAAGGTGGAAGTGCTTTGGCATGTGGAGAATCCTTCCGAGGAGGAACTTCCGTTTGCAATCGGAGGTCACCCGGCGTTCTATTGTCCTGTGACGAGTGGTGGAAAGCAGAGTGACTGTTACATTCAGTTTGACATTGCAGGCTCTCTGAAGTGCTCGACGATTGATGGCTATCTTGTCGGTGACAGGGTAGATACGTATGAACTTGAAGATGGAATGCTTCGTATTGATGAGCATCTGTTTGACAATGATGCACTGATCATTGAGAAGCAGAATATTAAGAAGGTTTCGTTATGTGATCCGAAGAAACAGGCATTCCTTACGATTGAGATGGATGCACCGCTTTTTGGAATCTGGAGACCGGCGGATCCGGGCGCTCCTTTCGTATGTATTGAACCGTGGTATGGAAGAAGTGACAGAATCGGTTACGCGGGAGAATTAAGAGACAGAGAATATGAGAATGTGCTTGCAGCAGGAGAAAACTGGGATGCAGGCTATACAATTCTTGTTTAAAGTGATCAGTAATACTCCGGGATGGGAGAAGTACCGGATACACAGGAGAATGGATTATGGAGCAACAGAATAATAAGAAGCCGGAAGGCAATATACATCCGGACAATTCGGTTTTATCCAGGGATTCGCAGCTTTACCGGCCGGAGGATACACGGACAACGAGAGAAAAATTAAAGTCCATGAAATTTAAGGACAAGGTCATCTTTATCGTGCAGTATTACGGACTCAAGATTCTGGCGGTGATCGCAGCGATTGCGCTTGTAATCTATCTGATCGTGCATTTTGCTTTTGCGAAGGAGGTTGTCCTCAATATTATGGCAGTTAATGCGCAGGATATAGCGACAACATCGGCAGCTGCGGATGAACAGTCTTTCTATGAGGATTTCCTGAAAACGCATGTGGAGAATACCGATGATGTGGAAGTGGAAATTTCAAGCAATGTCAGTGTCTCGGAGGATGAGTCGAACAGCGCGGGTATGCAGAATCTGCAGGCAATCCAGGTGCAGCTTATGGCAGGAACTGTTGATGATGTATTGGCGGATGAGGCGTTTGCAACGAGTCTCGGCGAGATGGGATACCTTGCAGATATTACCACCATACTGCCGCAGGATGTGCTGGATAAATACGCGGATGATATTGTGTATGCAACAAGCGTGGATACGAATGAGACCGCTCCTGTCGGCATCCGTCTGAAGGATAATGCATGGCTGAAGAAGTCGGGCTGGTATGCAAACGTGGAAAATCCGGTGATCGGTGTCAGTGCAGCGGCGGATCACGCAGATCTTGCAGTGGACTTTATGCTCTATGTGTTGGATGAGGCACAGTAAAATGTATTAGAACAGGGGCAGATGGCATAGACTGTAATAATTCTTGATGTTATGGAATTATTATGGGTGAGCGGAAAAACAAAAGCAGTTTGGATCGTATTGAACGCCGGATCTTATGCAATCTGCTGCTGATCGTGGCTGCGTATGCATTCGGTGTGTGCCTGGGTGTGAGCATGGATAAAACAGATAGAAGGCGTGCAGATATGGAACAGACAGATGTTATAAAATGTAATACGAATATTGAGGAAAAACACAAGATTGCGATCACATTTGATGACGGACCGAATCCGGAATATACAATGAAATTGCTGGACGGATTACAAAAGCGTGGTGTGAAAGCCACGTTTTTTCTGTTAGGAGCCGAGGTGGAAAAATATCCGGATATTGTGAAGGCAATCGATGAGGGAGGGCACCTGATCGGCGTGCACTCGTATGAACATGTGAATTTCGGGCAAGTCGGGGACGAGGCAACTTTGGAACAGATTACAAAGACGCAGGAAGCCATCCACGAGGTGACTGGAAAATACGCAGGTTTTATAAGACCTCCGTATGGGTGCTGGAATAAGTCTTTGGATGAAAAGGTTTCACTGATCGAGGTGTTGTGGGACATTGACCCGCAGGATTGGGCAACGAAAGATGCAGATCTTGTAGTGCAACGCATTTTAAAAGGAGCGCCGGAAGGAAGTATTATCCTTTTGCACGATGCATCTGCGTCCTCGGTACAGGCGGCTTTTACAGTAATTGACAGTCTGCAGCAGGAAAATTATGAATTTGTGACAGTGGAGGATCTGTTATTGGAATAATTGTTAGGGTATTCGACGAAAGCAAAAGGAATGTTTGTGATTGCGGACGTAACGTGATAAAATAGGATCGAAAAAAGGAATACTAGTCGAAGAGGACAAGAAATGCAATTGAATGAAGTACGACAGGAGTACCTGACAGGGGAGCGGGCGCTTTTTATGTCAAAAGATCTTAAAGTATATGATAGTGTTTTTGCAGATGGGGAATCACCGCTCAAGGAGAGCGAGAACATTGAGTTATATGACAGTCTGTTTCGGTGGAAGTATCCGTTGTGGTATTGCAATCATGTGAAAGCGGAGCGCTGCACATGGTTTGACATGGCAAGAGCCGGCGTATGGTATACGAACGATATCAGTGTGAAGGATACGATCATTGAAGCACCGAAGAATTTCAGAAGATGTGATGGAGTAACATTGCAAAATGTTAATTTTCCGCATGCGGAGGAGACGCTTTGGAATTGCCGGAATGTTACATTGGATCATGTGACAGCAACCGGTGATTATTTTGCAATGAACTGTAAGAATATGAAGATTGATCATTTTGAATTGATCGGCAATTATTCCTTTGATGGTGTGGAGAATATGGAAATCCATAATTCCCGCCTGCTCTCGAAGGATGCGTTCTGGAATACAGACCATGTTACGGTGTATGATTCTTTTATCTCCGGTGAATATTTGGGCTGGAATGCGAAGAATCTGACGCTGATCAACTGTACGATCGAGAGTCTGCAGGGAATGTGTTACATCGACAATCTTGTGATGAAGAATTGCAAGCTGATCAATACAACATTGGCGTTCGAATACTCGACCGTGGATGCGGAGATCGTCAGCAATATTACAAGTGTGATGAATCCGTCCGGGGGAACAATTACGGTGGATCACATCGGAGAACTGATCATCGAGAAGGACAAGGTGGATCCTTCCAAGACGAAGATTATCTGTAACCAATAGGATAGCCTTTTCAAAAGCGGGTTCGGATGGAAGGCTGAGTGAGGGACAAAGGAGAAGGTTTATGAAGAAAAGCCACAGAAAAGACGTTATTATTGCAAGAATTATTTTTGCTGCGATGTGTGTCGCTTTAGTTGCGATCATTATTGGTCTTGTCATGCTTGTGCGCGCGCATAAGAGTGATAGGGCAACGCAGCAGATGGGACAGACACAGACGCAGACCCAGCGTGAGGAATGGGTGCCGGATGTGGTTGAACCAGAGACACAGACGCAAACGCCGGAAGTGGTTGAGATGACCTATATGTGGACAACGGACGGTGTTAATCTTCGAAGTGAGCCAAACACCGACAGTGCGGTTGTCACGGTATTGGGTGTCGGCACACAGGTGCGCATGATCGGAGAAGAGGATGGCTGGGTGAAAGTCAGCTTTAACGATCAGGAAGGATATATCCGTGCGGATTTCCTGACAATGGAGCAATAGGAACCCCTGGCACGCATGCTGCATAGTCTATAGGGATGAGAGATTGGAGCGTGCGTGTGGATTACAGGGATAATTTGTACCCAAAGATTCCTTTTTATATGACTTATCCGATGCAGAGCATGTATCTTACAGAGATGGAATATGAGAAGGATATGGAACGCATGAAATCGTACTATCCGTCCGAGACAAAGGCAATCATGAAGCTGGTGGAAGAACGATTAGATGAACTTGAGTATGAGGGAAGCCGGATCTACGATGAGGAGCCGGATCGTACCATGATCCAGATGGAAGTGGATCGTCTGTACAGGAAGCTTGTAGATTCTGAGGAACA
Organism: Agathobacter sp.; assembly: GCA_022775045.1. Lineage (GTDB taxonomy): Bacteria > Bacillota > Clostridia > Lachnospirales > Lachnospiraceae > Roseburia. The sequence goes on from JALFLB010000050.1 coordinate 10,977, forward strand.
GCCGGTGCAGGAGATGAAGGAACTGTCTTATTTTGAGATGGTTCCGATGTCAATCGGAGGCCGGCCGGGAGGTCCGCCACCACCGCCACCGCGCGGAGGATGCGGCGATAACTGGCTGTGTAGTATGGTAGGTGTGCTTTTTGGAACAGAGCTTTACCGCAGACGATGCAGACATCGCAGATGCAGACGCTGGTGGTAGCTGCTCGCTTTTTTCACTAAGTAACATCAGGTCATATGTGTTTACCTGGCACCGGAACCCGTATGGTGTTTTGGTGTCGGGGGGACAATAGACGAAGGAAGAACAGATAAGAAGACATACAGTGCAGGGAAAGTGAAATGAAAAAACAAATAATCAAACCAGTAGTACTGCTTACTCTTTTTCTTGTGGCAGTCGTTTTTTTTAGTGTAATTACAAATAAGGATAATAAAGATCTGACTACGACGCTTTCGGAGGCAACACTTCCTGTTGTGGAGTTCTATGAAGGGGATACTGCAGTCAACGAACTGCACGGTTATGTCACGAAGATGGATTCGACCGCGATGCGTGATACGATCACTCCGGTGGATGACAAACGTATCCTGCCGATGACGGTTTCTACATACGGACGCAAAATCGATGGAATCACTTATGAGATCCGCAGCATGGATGGACAGCGTCTTGTGGCCAAAAGTGAAGTCAGTGATTACAAGACGAATGGAAACCGGATTACGGCAGATCTTCAGATTCAGAATCTTCTGACTGCGAATGAGGAGTATACGCTGGTGATCACGCTGGCTTCCGGTAAAAGCGAGATCTATTATTATACAAGACTCATGCAGACAACCGATTATTATACAACAGAGTGTCTGGACTTTGCTTTGAAATTCCATGATTATACGTTTCGCGATGATGCGGACAAGTTTATTCCGAAATATATGGATGCAACAACCGGTGATAATACAACGTTCAATTATGTGGACTTAAGCTGTACGTTGAATCAGATCACATGGGCGGACCTGAAACCGGAGGTGCTCGGCGATGTGGTTGCTTCCTACAAGGAGATTAACAGCTCCTACAATGTGATCACAATCGATTATGTTGTGACATATGTCAATGATGCGGGAGAAACCGAATTTTATAATGTGGAAGAGTACTATCGTCTCCGCATGACAAGTGATCGGATGTATGTGCTTAATTTTGAGCGCACGATGGAACAGATTTTCCGTGGAGAGAACAACTTCTTCAATGGAGACAATGCAATCCAGCTTGGAATCCGTGATGCAAATGTGGATTATGAGATCAGTAAGACGGGCGATGTGATCGCTTTTGTGCAGCAGGGGGAATTGTGGTGCTTTGACCGGGTAAATAATAAGATCGTGCAGGTGTTCAGCTTCCGCAAAGAAGAGGGAATTGATGCACGTGATAACTGGGATCAGCATGATATCAAGATCGCCCGTGTCGATGAGGCGGGCAGTGTGGACTTTGTGGTCTATGGATATATGAACCGCGGTGAGCACGAGGGTGAAGTCGGTACGGCGGTGTACCATTACGATGGTCTTGTGCAGACGATTGAGGAGGAAGTTTTTATTCCGTCCGATACGTCTTATGAGATATTAAAAGCGCAGATGGGACAGCTGATGTATGTGAACGAGCAGGGAATGCTCTATCTGATTCTTGACGAGAAGCTTTATCAGGTTAATCTGGATTCTCTTTCGACGAAAGTTCTTGTTGAGGGGCTGAAGGAAAACTGTTATAAGATATCACAGTCGAACCAGTATTTTGCATGGGTAGATGCCAATCAGGAATTTGCAAGCAGTACGATTACACTGATGAATCTGAATGATGGATCGACTTATGAGATCAGTGAATCCGGTAACGAATACCTTCGTCCGCTCGGATTTATTGACAATGATTTCATCTATGGGATTGCCAAAGCCAAAGAGGTCAGTGTCGGTGAGGCCGGTAACACGCAGTTCCCGATGCAGACGCTTAAGATTATGGCAACATCAGAAGATAGTCATGAGATCATCAAAGAATACCAGCCATCCAAGGGCAGGGTAGAGAGCATCAGTGTCGCAGATTATACTGTGACGGTACAACTGATGAAGAAGTCCGGCAGTCAGTACCTGACAGCAGGAACAGATTCAATCATGAACCGTGAGGCGGATACGGAGACGAAGATTACACTTGAGTCCACCGCTACGGAACGGAAAGAGACACAGTATCAGCTTACGATGAAGGACAGCGCAGATACGAAGAAGGTCAAGATGATTACATCCAAACTGGTACTTTTGGAGGAGCCGCGTACGCTGACCTTTGAGGATAACAAGGATCAGGAACGCTTCTATGTGTATGAAAAAGGTGATGTTGTATTGGCGACGGATCATATTGCGGATGCAATCCTGTGTGCAAATGAAAATCTCGGTGTTGTAGTGGACAATAACCAGCAGTATGTGTGGATGCGCGCGCGTAAGAATATGCAGAGTGCATTCTCAGGTCTTAAGGTAGCAAGTGCGGATAAGGGGGCATCTTCCGTTGTGCAGGCAGTCAGTGCAATGCTGGATTACTGTGGAAAGGGACTTGGCGTAAAGCAGCTCGTAGACAACGGAGCAACGCCAAAGAGTGTGCTGGAAGAAACATTGACGGATTCGGTGGTACTTGACGTATCTGGTTGTACGGTAAATGAAATCCTGTTTTATGTCAGCCAGGGAAGCCCTGTTTTTGCAATGACGGGAAGTAAGAGTGCGGTACTTGTGACCGGATATTCACAGACGAATATTTACTATTATGATCCGGCAGACGGCTCGACAAAATCAATGAGTCTCGATGCTGCGGATAAGCTTTTTACCAAAGCCGGAAATCTGTTCTTTACCTACCTGAATCGTTAAGTATGGCAAAGGAATTTTTTGTTGTGAAAATGAACAATAACCTATCAGGTTTTGCAACCTGTTCGTGAAACTTTAACAGAAATAGAGTTCGTCTCTTGCAAATGTTCGGGAAGTGAGCTATATTTTCTTTATGTGTTACACAGAGTTGGAAAGGGAGAGCGTATGAGTAAGAAAAATGTGATCGTTTCTAATGTGGCAGAAGGACATGATAATCCTATTGCTGAACTTGTTCAGGTGGCATGCAAGTTTGATAGCGACATCATATTAGAAAGCGATAACCGTCGTATTAATGCGAAAAGCATTATGGGTATCATGGCTTTTAATCCATCTGAGGGAATGTCTGTTGACATTGTTACAGAAGGAAAAGATGAACAGGAAGCACTGGTAGCAATTGAAAAATTTTTAGTATGTGAATAATTCACAGGAGGACAATGTGATGCAGAACAAGAAGTTAAACAAGACAAGTTCGAACGCAAAGTTAGTAAAGACTCCGGAAGTTAAGGCAGAAGTAAAAGAGACAGTTCAGGACATTGCTAAGAAAGCAAAGGACGTAGTAACAAAGACAGCAGATACTGCTGAGAAGACGGTTAAGGAAGCGGCAGCAAAGACAGCAGATGCAGCCGAGAAGACGGTTAAGGAAGTTGCAGCAAAGACAGCAGATGTTGCAGAGAAGACACAGACTGCAGCAGCAAAGACAGCAGATGCAGCTGAGAAGACGGTTAAGAAGGCTGAGACTAAGGTGAAGGCAGCAGCTAAGAAGCCAGCAGCAAAGAAAGCTGCTAAGGAAGTATTAAAGCCTGAGATTACAGTACAGTATCAGAATCTTGAAGTGACAACTGAAGTGGTTGAGGAGCGTGTTAAAGCTCAGTTCGCAGCAGAGGGACACAGAGTAGGTACCATTAAGAAGCTGAACATTTATGTAAAGCCGGAAGAGTATGCTGCATACTATGTAATCAATGATAAATTCACTGGAAGAGTAGATCTGTTCTAGAATGTATTGAATATAAAATAAGCCGCCGGAAGGCAGCTGAAAGATGAATGTAACGACCTTGAGAGAAATCTTGAGGTCGTTTTTTGTGTGAATCATATACAAAAAAAGAAATCCTTGAAATAAGGATTTCTTTACTGTAGAGCGGGTGATGGGAATCGAACCCACGTATCCAGCTTGGAAGGCTGGTGTTCTACCATTGAACTACACCCGCATAATGCCTAGTTCCGGAATCGAACCAGAGACACGAGGATTTTCAGTCCTCTGCTCTACCAACTGAGCTAACTAGGCATGTCTCACTCACGCGGAACATTGATTATTATAAGTGA
>JALFLB010000059.1 GCA_022775045.1 Agathobacter sp.
TGTGGAAGCAATCAATGAGGTTTTGAAACATTACGAGGGGTATATTGCAGCTCTGTCTACAAGAATGCTCTATGATGAGTGCGGGAATCCGCATTACTGTGTTGATGAAACTTTACGTCGCAGATTAGAAACAAAGCTGATTACGAAAATATTGGCTTTTGAAGTTGCATAGCAGTCGGTCAGCGGTGTCCCTTTCCATTCGCTGATCGGTGCGTATGCACCATGTACCTTGACAACTGAATATTGATTGCATACAGGACGTGAGGATATGCGGAGCCACTAGGCAGATTCGCCAAGAGATACCTGCTCTTTTTGAGTGAACGTGAGGAAATGTTGAAACACTACATTGAAGCAAAGGTATGGAGCGAGAAGAATTTGGCAAAATGTGTAGCAGTTACACAGGGCGATGAAGCATATCTGTGATAATGATACTTCCGGAGAGATCCGGTCAATTTGAATGACGGTGCAAGACCGATGTGGGCAGAGTAATGAACTGCCACCTGTATGGATTTTTTGTTATCTGCTGATGAGAAATAGGAGCATAGATTCCTGTTTGTCATGGGCGGATAAAGTGCTGCCTATTATGAGAAAGATGGAGGTGTTGAAAATAGATAATACAGAGGCAAAAGTGAAAGGAAAGATGGTTCCAATATGGGAGAAATATATGCTAACAGTTGATGAGGCTGTTCAATATTTTGGAATTGGAGAAAAGAAGATAAGGCTGCTAATTTCTGAGAACGTTGATTCCGATTATTGCTTTACTGTTCAGGTGGGGAATAAATCATTGATAAACCGACATAAATTTGAGGAATTCCTTAATCAGACAACTTCTTTGTAGTAATAAAAGAAATACAGAACTTTATCACTTTAAAGTGGTAAATGCCGCCCTAGTATGATATAATATGACTGTCGTGCTAGGGCTTCTTCGTAGAAAGGAGCGAAGGCGTTTGAGTGAAAGAAATCGCAATCAGAAAAGACGTGATAAGAAAGGACGTATTTTACGAAACGGAGAAAGCCAGCGAACGGATGGAAGATATGCATTTGTTTATACAGATTGCTTTGGGAAGCAGAAATTCCTTTACAGTTGGAAGTTAGAATCGACAGATCCACTTCCGGCAGGAAGAAGACCCTGTCAGTCACTTAGAGAGAAGGAAAAAGCCGTTTTAAAAGATATAAATGATGGTATTACTCCATATGGTGACAATTTGACAGTTCTTGAGTTAGTAAAGAAGTATATAGGTCAAAAGACAGGTGTTCGTCATAATACAGAAGCGAATTATAACTTTGTTATCAACATTATTAAGAAAGAGGAATTTGGTGCCAAAAGGATTGATAAGGTAAAACTATCAGATGCAAAGGCGTGGTTGATTAAGCTTCAGGCAGATGGTAGGGGATATAGCACCATTCATTCAGTCCGGGGAGTGGTAAGACCTGCTTTTCAAATGGCTGTAGACGATGATTTGATTCGTAAAAATCCGTTCGAGTTTCAACTATGTACAGTAGTTGTAAACGATAGTGTAACAAGAGAAGCCATAACCAGAAAACAAGAAAGAAAGTTCTTGGAATTTATTAAGAATGATGAGCATTATAAACGATACTATGATGGTATGTTTATCCTCTTTAAAACCGGGCTTCGTATTTCAGAGTTTTGCGGATTGACACTTTCCGATATTGATTTTGAAGAAAAACAAATAAGTGTAAATCATCAGCTTCAAAGGACCAGAGGAATGAAGTATATTATTGAGGATACGAAAACATCAAGTGGAACCAGAATCATTCCTATGACCGAAGAAGTGTATGAATGTTTTAAGCGTATTGTTGAAAATCGGAAAAAACCCAAGAAGGAACCTGTGATTGATGGATATAAGGGATTTTTGTTTTTGGATAAGAAGGATATGCCGGAAGTTGCCTTGCATTGGGAAAAACATTTTGAGTGGGCATTGGCAAAACATAATCGAATCTATAAGGAACAATTACCTAAGATCACACCTCATGTTTGCAGACATACTTATTGCAGTAACATGGCAAAAAGCGGAATGAATCCCAAGACACTTCAATATCTAATGGGGCATTCTGATATAGGAGTTACCCTGAATACATATACGCATCTGGGAGCAGAGGATGCCAAGGAAGAACTTGGCAAATATGCTAAAATGGCTTAAAATTTAAAAATATTGATACAACTAAAAGATAACCTAAGTGGAAAAAGTCTTTAGTAAAATGAGAAAATCGAGCTGTTTTACTAAGATTTTTACTAAATTTGGATGACAAAATATACGAATTTATGCCACGATATGCGACGAAAACGAAGAAAACAATCTATCACAGCAAATCGTATAAAGTGGCGTAAAATCAAGGAAAATCAGCATTTTCAAGGAGTTTTTAAGGCATGATTAAAATATTATTTGTGTGCCACGGCAACATCTGTCGCTCCCCAATGGCCGAATTTGTCCTCAAGGATATGGTACAAAAGCGAGGGATGGCAGATCAATTTGAGATTGCATCAGCAGCTACCAGTACAGAGGAAATCTGGAATGGTGTTGGAAATCCGGTTTATCCACCTGCAAGAGAAGAATTAGCTAAACACGGAATAAGCTGTGAAGGCAAAAGAGCTGTCCAGCTAAAAGCTTCAGATTATGATTTTTATGATTATCTTATCGGTATGGATTCCATGAATATCAAGAATATGGAGCGAATGACCGGACATATTGGTGGAGAAAAAATTTATAAGCTGCTTTCCTTTGCGGGTAGTGACAGGGACTGCAGAGACCCGTGGTATAGCGGACGATTTGATGAAACCTACCGGGATGTTATGACGGGGTGTGCTGCTTTTTTGGATTATGTCTGTGGTAAGTAGGGGGAGATTTATGCAAACCAGGGAAGAAGCATTAGAATATGGATTATCGTTTCCCAATACATATCAGGAGGCGCCGTTTCACGATCCGAACTGGCAACTGGTTCGTGTAAAAGGAAGCAAAAAAGTGTTTTTATGGACTTATGAGAGGGAAGGATATGTGAATCTGAATGTGAAGGTGGATCCGGAATGGAGGGATTTCTGGAGAGCGTCTTTTGAGGCGGTGATTCCTGCCTATCATCAGAACAAAGACCACTGGAATACCATTATTCTGGATGGTTCCATACCGGATCTGGAAATACGGCGTATGATTGCAGAAAGCTATGATCTGGTAGTGGATAGCCCGTCCAAGAGAATTTATGATGCTGTTCGTCGGATTCCAAAGGGGCATGTGGCAACTTATGGACAGGTGGCAGAGATGGCGGGAGATAGGAAGATGGCCAGGGCTGTTGGAAATGCATTGCACAGGAATCCGGATCCGGAGAATATTCCCTGTTTCCGCGTAGTCAATGCGAAAGGAGAGTTGGCAGGGAAATTTGCTTTTGGAGGAAAGGATGCACAGGAAGAGTTGCTTCAGAGAGAGGGAGTAGAAGTTAAGAATGGCAAGGTTGATTTGGAAAAATATGGCTTTACTGAGTTAAAATGTGGTACTATATCAGATATGAAAAAGTAAGAAAGGACGGATTGCAATGGATTATAAATACAATTCAATTAATGAAATCAATCATTTTGAGTTTGGGGAGGCCGTAATCGGTGGAATTCAGATGACGAATCGGATGTTTCATGCAGTGCTGGACAATGTAAAAATCAAACCGGAAAATTCCTGTAACAGGGATATCCGAACAATGCGCACAAATGAAATGCTTTTGAAACTTGACGAGGCGGAAATAATCTCTCTTGTAGAAGAGGGATATCGAGAGTATGATGCAGATGGAAATCTGAAACATATCTATGAGGATAGGACCATTGAACAGGAACAATACAAGCAGACGGAGGAGGTGCTGGTTGAGGGAACGGTCTACGAATTGAAACTTGAAGACGGGGTGTATAGTTTTGTGATTGACGGAACCAATGACCGGACGTATATGCTAAAGGTTGCGGCCAGTGGGGATGAGGAGTTTTGGAATCGCTTCCTCGAGGTATAGGGGGTTGGAATGGATGAAACATGCAAGAGGAACAGGATTATTTTTCATATAGATGTCAACAGTGCATTTCTTTCCTGGGAGGCGATTGCGAGACTGGATGCAGGCGAAAAGACGGATCTTCGGGAGATTCCCTCGGCTGTCGGGGGAGATATTGAGACTCGTCATGGTGTAATTCTGGCAAAGTCAATTCCTGCAAAAAGATATGGTGTGACAACCGGGGAGCCAGTGGTGGATGCTCTGCGCAAATGTCCGGAACTGGTGTTGGTAAAGCCACATCATGCCATGTACAAGAAAAAGTCGCATGCATTTATGGAAATTTTGCAGCAGTATTCAGATCAGATTGAACAGTTTAGCGTGGATGAGGCATTTGTTGATATGACTGGGACGGAGCGCCTGTTCGGACCTCCGCTTGAAGCGGCAACGGAGATAAAGAATCGGATTTCCCGGGAATTGGGATTTACGGTCAATGTCGGGATATCTTCCAATAAACTTCTGGCCAAGATGGCGAGTGATTTTAAGAAACCTGACCGTGTACATACCCTTTTTCCGGAGGAGATTGAAGAAAAAATGTGGCCGCTTCCGGTACGTGACCTCTTTTTTGTGGGAAAGGCGGCAGAGCAGCGCCTGAAGTCCCTTGGAATTCGTACAATCGGTGATTTGGCACACACCGATCAGAAAGCGATCTCCCGTGTACTCAAGAAGCATGGAGAGGTGCTGTGGCGATATGCCAATGGGATGGATGATTCGCCGGTTGAGACGGAGAGTCCGGATGCCAAAGGTTATAGCAACTCTATTACAGTCCCTTTTGACATTACAGACGCAGCAGATGCCAAAAGTGTATTGTTGAAATTGTCAGAGCAGGTATGCACGAGACTGCGGAGGGATGATGTCCGTGTGGAGACGGTGACAGTTCAACTGCGTTTTGATGATCTCATGCGTGCTTCGCATCAAGGTCCGCTTCCGACAGCAACGAATATCACGCAGGAAATATATGAGCATGTCTGTCAGCTTTTTGATGAAATGTGGGATGGAACACCAATTCGGTTGCTGGGCGTGTCTGCAACGAAAGTGTCCCATGAACAGCAGGGGAGACAGATGTCGCTCTTTGATACCACTGATTACGAAAAGCTGGAGAAACTGGACCGGGCAATGGATGCAATCCGAACGCGTTATGGTTCAGGAGCGGTGCAGCGTGCATCCAATTTGGAAAAAGGGACTGAATAGGGAGTTGAAATGATAGAAGCAGTAATTTTTGATATGGATGGAACTTTGATAGATACAGAAAAGTATTACCATATTTGCTGGATGGAGGCAATCCGGCATTTTGGATATGAGATTACCCATGAGCAGGCGTATGACCTGCGTTCACTGGGACGTCCTTTTGTCCAGGAATATTTTCAGAGATTGTATGGATTGGATTTTGAATATGAAAAAGTTCGTGATTATCGAAAGATGTTGATGGATCAGATGGTAATGGAAAAGGGGATTGAATTAAAGCCGGGGGTGTTGGAATTACTCGCTTATTTAAAAGAAAAGAAAATTCTGACAGCGGTTGCTACGGCGACAGATTTGGAGAGAACCGGGAAATATTTGAGAGACCTTGGAATTTATGCTCGTTTTGATCGAATTATATCTGCCCGGATGGTAGAGAAAGGAAAGCCGGCGCCGGATGTTTATCTTTATACCTGCAGTCAGTTGGGACTGGAACCGTCAAAATGTATGGCAGTGGAGGATTCCCCGAACGGTGTGATGAGCGCGTATCATGCAGGATGTAAGGTTGCTATGGTACCCGACCAGACGCAGCCGGACCAAGAACTTCAGCAAATGATATACACGAAAGTGGAATCACTCATAGAACTAAAGGAGTATTTCTGACAAAAGCGGAAAATTTTTCTTGCAATCACCAAAAGATTGTGATAAAACAAACATAGAAAAAATGAAAATGCAGTGAAGGAGACTCCAATCATCAGAGGCCGACAGGAATACAGCGTCACCGACTGAGAGCGCTGTTTGGATGAGGTGATAAGGCGAAAGCATGTGCGTAGGCACTCAATCAGAGGTTGAGCACATAGGGGAACACTCCGGAGCAGACGGGCTGAACATGGAATCAGAACAAGCACAAAAAGTAGGTTCGTACGTTGGCGCACGTTACGCGTAAGAGAGGGAAGATGAGCTACGGTTCATGTTTCAATGCGGGTGGTACCGCGGATAATGTACTGAGTGAGATCAAGAAGAAGCACATGCATGAGAATTTCGCTGACGCGAAAGCAAGTGCGTAGGTACTTGATCGAAGATTAAGCACAATGTTCGCCCCGGAATACAATTTAAGTATTCCGGGGCTTTTCTTATGTTCAATTGTTCAATTTGAATGGGTTCTGAATAGTAATAGTTTGAATGTAAGAAAAGCCCCGGAAGGAAAAGGAGTAGAAGATGAGCAATATTTACAGAGACGTTACATTGAATCAGGTGAGTGAAAGCGATATTGGAAAATCAATCCGTGTCGCAGGCTGGGTCGAGAACATCCGTGATCATGGAGGGGTATCCTTTATCGATTTGAGAGATATGTATGCGGTGATGCAGATCGTTATCCGTGATGGAAAACTGTTAGAGGGCATTCGTAAGGAGCAGGCTATCACTGTGCAGGGACTTATTGAAAAGAGAGATGAGGAGACCTATAATCCGAAAATTCCGACTGGAACGATCGAGTTGGATGCAAAGGAGATTACCGTACTTGGAGAGGTATATTCCCAGCTTCCGTTTGAGGTTATGACCAGTAAAAGTGTTCACGAGGATGTCCGTCTCAAGTATCGCTATCTGGATTTGAGAAATCAGAAGGTTAAGGACAACATTATTTTCCGGTCTAAAGTCATTTCTTTCCTGCGGGAGAAGATGACCGAGATGGGATTTTTGGAACTGCAGACACCAATTCTTTGTGCATCTTCACCGGAGGGTGCGAGAGACTATATTGTACCTTCCAGAAAATTTAAGGGTAAATTCTATGCCCTGCCGCAGGCACCCCAGCAGTATAAGCAGCTTTTGATGGTGTCTGGCTTTGATAAGTATTTCCAGATTGCACCGTGTTTTCGTGATGAAGATGCCAGAGCAGACCGTTCCCCGGGAGAGTTCTATCAGCTGGATTTTGAGATGAGCTTTGCAACGCAGGAGGATGTTTTCAAAGTGGGAGAGGAAGTGCTTTCTGCTACATTTGAGAAATTCGCACCGGAGGGAAGCGTGATTACCAAGGCGCCTTATCCGATTATCAGCTATAAACAGGCGATGTTGGAGTTCGGAACGGACAAGCCGGATCTGCGTAACCCGCTGCGAATTATTGATGTGACAGATTTCTTCCAGAAGTGTACCTTTAAGCCGTTTATCGGCAAGACGGTTCGTGCTATCCGGGTACATGCAGATATGTCCAAAGGATTCCATGAGAAGTTGTTAAAGTTTGCCACAGGACTGGGAATGGGGGGACTCGGATATCTTGAAGTGCTGGAAGATGGCTCATACAAAGGACCAATCGACAAGTTTATCCCGGATGACTGTAAGGAAGAATTCCGTGCGTTGGCAGGTCTGGAAGTTGGCGATACGATTTTCTTCATGGCTGATAAGGAGGAGCGTGCCGCTTATTATGCAGGCATGATTCGTACCGAGCTGGGTGAGAAGCTGGATCTGATTGAGAAGAATGCCTACCGTTTCTGCTATGTAAACGATTTCCCGATGTTCGAGAAGGATCCGGAGACCAAGAAGATTGGTTTCACCCACAACCCATTCTCTATGCCGCAGGGAGGTCTTGAAGCCCTTGAGACCATGGATCCATTGGAGATCCTGGCTTACCAGTATGATATTGTCTGCAATGGTGTGGAACTGTCTTCTGGAGCTGTTCGTAACCATGATATGCAGATTATGGAAAAGGCATTTGAGATTGCAGGCTATGATAAGGAAGTCTTAAAGAATAAGTTTGGAGCACTGTATACCGCATTCCAGTATGGAGCTCCGCCACACGCCGGTATGGCACCGGGAGTTGACCGTATGATCATGCTGCTTCGCAATGAGGATAATATCCGCGAGGTCATTGCGTTCCCGATGAATGGAAATGCACAGGATCTGATGTGTGGTGCACCGAATGAGGTGACTGAGCAACAGCTTCGAGAAGTGCACATCAAAGTAAGGGAGTAGAAAATTATGGCAAATGTAATTTCAGATGAGACTATGGAGTATGTTGGAATCCTTGCCAAGCTGGAACTTTCCGATGAGGAAAAAGAAGCGGCAAAGAAGGATATGGAAAGTATGCTCGATTATATTGATAAATTGAACGAACTGGATACCTCCAGAGTGGAGCCGATGTCTCACGTTTTCCCAGTTAAGAACGTATTCCGGGAGGATGTTGTTGTCAACGGAGACGGCGGGGAGGAAACCCTTGCAAATGCGCCAGAGCGGCGTGACCGTGCATTTGTTGTCCCAAAAACTGTAGAGGGATAGGTGTTCCCGAAATAGGTGTCAACAAAAAGGAGGACAAATATGAATTTATTATCACTCACAGCCGTAGAGCTGGGAAAGAAAATAAAAGAGCACGAAGTCACTGTCGAGGAAGCAACAAAAGCTGCCCTTGATGCAATTCGTGCAAAGGAAGAAACTATCAACAGCTTTGTCACAGTTGATGAAGAAGGAGCCATGGCGCGAGCAAAGGAAGTGCAGAAGGGCATTGATGAAGGAATCATAACAGGGCCGCTTGCAGGGGTGCCGGTTGCTATCAAGGACAATATGTGTACAAAGGGGATGCTGACTACCTGCAGCTCCAAAATTTTATATAATTTTATTCCAACTTATACAGCGGAGGCCGTTCTCAATCTTGAAAAGGCGGGAGCTGTCATCATCGGAAAGACCAACATGGATGAGTTTGCCATGGGAAGTACCACTGAAACCTCGGCTTTTGGTGTGACAAGAAATCCATGGAATACCGAGCATGTCCCAGGAGGTTCCTCTGGAGGGAGCTGTGCAGCAGTGGCAGCGGAAGAGTGTTACTATGCGCTGGGATCAGACACCGGAGGTTCCATCCGTCAGCCAAGTTCCTTCTGCGGTGTGACTGGCATCAAGCCGACCTACGGTACGGTTTCCCGTTACGGTCTGATAGCATATGGTTCCTCATTGGATCAGATTGGACCAGTGGCAAAGGATGTGACCGACTGTGCGACCATTTTAGAGGCAATCACTTCCTATGATGAGAAGGATTCCACTTCGGTCAAGAGAGATGATACGGACTTTACTTCGGCCCTTGTAGATGATGTGAAGGGTATGAAGATTGGTATTCCGCGGGATTATCTGGGCGAGGGTCTGGATGCAGAGGTGAAGGATGCCATCCTTGCCGCAGCAAAGAAGCTTGAAAAAAAAGGCGCCATTATAGAGGAATTTGATTTAAGTCTTGTGGAGTATGCGATTCCTGCTTACTATGTCATTGCAGCAGCGGAGGCAAGCTCGAATCTTGCCCGTTTTGATGGCGTTAAATACGGCTACCGGACAAAGGAATATGAGGGACTTCATAATATGTATAAGAAATCCCGGTCTGAGGGCTTTGGACCGGAGGTAAAACGTCGTATTATGCTGGGATCCTTCGTGCTGAGTTCTGGCTATTATGATGCATATTATCTGAAGGCACTGCGTACGAAAGCATTGATCAAGCAGGCCTTTGACAAGGCGTTTGCAAAATATGATGTGATTATCGGACCGGCAGCACCGACGACGGCGCCGAAACTGGGGGAATCCTTAAGTGATCCACTTAAGATGTATCTTGGTGATGTTTATACAGTTTCTGTAAATTTGGCAGGATTGCCGGGAATTACGGTGCCATGCGGGCTTGATAGCAAGGGACTGCCAATTGGTCTGCAGATGATTGGAGACTGCTTTAAAGAGAAGAATATCATCCGTGCAGCTTACAGCTTTGAACAGACAAGAGAGTATAAACACAGCCCGGTGGCAGAGGCTTAGGAAAGGAGGAGCGGAAAATGCATAAAGAATATGAGACTGTCATAGGACTGGAAGTCCATGTAGAATTAGCAACCAAGACGAAGATTTTCTGTGCCTGCTCCACTGCCTTTGGCAGCGCGCCGAATACGCATACCTGTCCGGTTTGTACCGGTATGCCGGGATCACTTCCTGTTTTGAACAAAAAGGTAGTGGAATATGCGATGGCTGTTGGTGTTGCAACAAACTGCCAGATCAATCAGTACAGTAAATTTGACCGTAAGAATTATTTTTATCCGGATAACCCACAGAATTATCAGATTTCCCAGCTCTATCTTCCAATCTGCCATGATGGCGGTGTGGAGATTGAGACAGAAGGTGGAAAGAAGACCATTGGAATTCACGAAATCCATATGGAGGAGGATGCCGGAAAGCTGGTGCATGATGACTGGGAGGATGTATCTCTTGTGGACTACAACCGTTCCGGTGTGCCGCTGATCGAAATCGTATCCGAGCCGGATATGCGCTCCGCGGATGAAGTGATCGCTTATCTTGAAAAGCTGCGCATGATTATCCAGTATCTCGGTGCCAGTGACTGCAAGATGCAGGAGGGATCCATGCGTGCAGATGTGAACTTGTCCGTGCGCAAAAAGGGGGCAAGTGAGTTTGGAACGAGAACGGAGATGAAGAATATCGGTTCCTTCAAGGCCATTGCAAGAGCCATTGAAGCGGAGACAGCCAGACAGATTGATCTGATTGAGTCGGGTGAGGCAGTAGTACAGGAGACGCGCCGCTGGAACGATGAACAGGGCTATTCCTATGCGATGCGATCCAAGGAGGATGCACAGGATTATCGTTATTTCCCGGAGCCGGATCTGGTACCGATTGTCATTAGTGATGAGTGGCTGCAACAGATTAAGGATAATCAGCCGGAACTTCGGGATGAAAAGTTGGCGCGTTATGAAGCCGAGTTTGGACTGCCGGAGTACGATGCACAGATTCTTACCTCGGAGAAGAAACTGGCAGATTTGTTTGAGGCAACAACAGAACTTTGCAAGAAACCTAAAAAGGTGTCCAATTGGCTGATGGGTGAGACGATGCGTCTTCTCAAGGAGCATGAGATGGATGCGGCAGATATTCAATTTTCGCCGGTTAATCTCGCAAAGTTAATTGAGATGACTGAGGCTGGGACCATCAATGGTTCAGTGGCGAAGGAAGTATTTGAGAATATCTTCAAAGAGGATGTAAATCCGGAAAAGTATGTGGAGGAACATGGCCTTAAGAGTGATAATGATGAGGATGCCCTTCGTGCTACCATTGAACAGATTGTCAAGGATAATCCGCAGTCGGTGGAAGATTACCATAACGGAAAAGAGAAAGCCATTGGTTTTCTGGTAGGACAGACCATGAAGGCCACGAAGGGAAAAGCAAATCCTGGAATTGTAAATAAGATTCTGAAGGAGCTGCTTTAATTCTTAAAGAATGATAAAAAATATGCTTCTGCCTTGTCTTTGGAGGGGGCATGTCGTATAATGGCAAGGTATTGTGGGTGCGTTTCGCACCCTAAACCTGATAAAGGAGTTTGAAACAATGTCTGAGATCCAGAATAATGAGGAAGAAGTAAAGTCCAAAGATTATGAGGACGTTTGTTATATTTGCCGAAGACCGGAGAGCGTTACGGGACCTATGATACATATTCAGGGAGATATCTGTATCTGTAGTGACTGTATGCAGAAAACCTTTGATGCCATGAATAGCAGCGGCGGTATGAATTTGGGCGACATGTTCAATATGAATATAGGTAAGATGCCGAATATCAGCATGATCAATCTGGCTGATTTGCAGGGGGCTATTCCGCAGTCGCAGAAACTTAAAAAGAAAAAGCCGAAGGAGAAGAAGGAAGCACCGGTACTTGATATCCATTCGATTCCGGCTCCCCATAAGATTAAGGCCAGTCTTGATGAGTATGTGGTTGGACAGGAGCATGCTAAGAAGGTGATGTCCGTTGCCGTTTACAATCACTATAAGAGAGTAATGAGTGATGACAGGGATGGTGTTGAGATTGAGAAGTCCAATATGCTGATGATTGGACCGACCGGTTCCGGAAAGACTTATCTGGTTAAGACGTTAGCGCGTCTTTTGGATGTGCCGCTTGCAATTACCGATGCAACTTCGTTGACTGAGGCCGGTTACATTGGTGACGATATTGAGAGCGTGGTAAGCAAGCTGCTTGCCGCAGCAGACAACGATGTGGAACGTGCAGAGCATGGCATTATCTTTATCGATGAGATTGATAAAATTGCCAAGAAGCGCAATGCGAATCAGCGGGATGTCAGTGGTGAGTCTGTGCAGCAGGGAATGTTAAAGCTGTTAGAGGGGGCGGAGATTGAAGTGCCGGTTGGAGCCAGCAGTAAGAATGCGATGGTTCCGATGACAACTGTGGATACCAGGAATATTCTCTTTATCTGTGGTGGGGCGTTTCCGGACCTTGATGAGATTATCAAGGAACGTCTTAACAAAGCTGCTTCAATTGGTTTTAAGTCGGATCTTAAGGATAAATATGATAATGATGAGAATTTATTATGTCAGGTGACGGTCGAGGATGTACGTAAATTTGGAATGATTCCGGAGTTTTTAGGCCGACTTCCAATTCTGTTTTCATTGGAGGCTCTGACAGAGGATATGCTGGTCAAGATTCTGTCGGAACCGAAGAATGCCATTTTAAAACAGTATCAGAAGCTGCTTGCTATGGACGAGGTGGATCTGGTCTTTGATGAAGGAGCACTTCATGCCATTGCCCGACAGGCTAAGGAGAAGAAAGTAGGTGCGCGCGCACTTCGCGCTATTATTGAGGAATTTATGCTGGATATTATGTATGAGATTCCGAAGGATGATAATATTGGAAGAGTTACCATTACGGAAGACTATGTTGAAAAGAAAGGCGGTCCGCTGATTCAGATGCGTGGTGTGGCTTCCATCGAACAGTCTGCAGGGATTTAATTGAATACAAATGCAAACTATGTCGGCATCCGTCTGGATGTCGACTGTTTCTTTTTATAAAAACTTACGTATACCTCTAGATTCTGTATTTAAAAATTGTTATCATAAATATATCACATTCTTTCGGAGAGTGAAAATAGGAGGAAATATGAAAATTATTCATTGTGCCGACCTGCATCTGGATTCTAAAATGACAGCGAATTTGACCAGGGAGCAGGCAAGGGAGCGCAGGAAAGAAATCATAAGGACTTTTACAAGGATGGTTGAGTATGCTGAGACGCAGGATGTCCGTGCGATTTTGATTGCCGGAGATCTGTTTGATACAAGAAGTGTATCAGCCATGGCGCGAAATACGGTGAAGGATATGATCTGTACACATCCGCAGATTGATTTCTTGTATCTGCGGGGCAATCATGACAGTGATAATTTTTTGTCAAAGATGGAGGAGATACCGGAAAATTTACTGCTTTTTGGGGATCAATGGACTGCATACCGCTATGGATCTATTGTGATTTCAGGTTTGGAACGGTCTGCAAAGAACAGTGCAACGGTGTATAATTCCCTTGTTTTGAATCATGATGATTTTAATATTGTGACATTGCATGGACAACTGGAAAATTATGCGGGGAAGGAGCAGGTGGAACGGATTGGTTTGTCGGATCTGCGTAATCACAACATTGATTACCTTGCACTGGGACATGTGCACACTTTTGTGATGGATAAGCTGGACAATCGGGGAATCTATTGTTACCCAGGATGTCTGGAAGGAAGAGGATTTGATGAATGCGGTCCTAAAGGGTTTGTGCTTTTGGATATTAACGAGCAGGAGCACCGGGTTCAGACCACGTTTGTTCCGATTGCTGCACGTACGTTTTATACGATTGAAGTGGATGTCAGCGGTGTGATGACTACACGGGAAGCGGCGGTTCGGATGGAACAGGCAATTGCAAAGACTTCCTATTCATCCGGAAGTCTGGTCAAATTTGTGCTCACGGGAGAGGTGGAGGTAGATGCGGAGATAAATTGTGATTATCTCAGGGATCTGTTCACAGATTATTTCTATTTTGAGAAGGTGTATGACCGGACACATCTTCGGGTTGATTACAGAGAGTATGAGAATGATGCCTCATTAAAAGGCGAGTTTATCCGGATGGTACTGGGATCAGAACTGAGTGAGGAGCAGAAAGCGGAAGTTATTCGCTGCGGAATACTCGCATTGTCCGGAGAGGAGATATAGAATTATGAAATTAATTTCCTGTCATGTAGACAATTTTGGAAAATTATCAGATATACATATTGATTTTTCGGAGGGAGTGAATCTCTTTCATGAGCCGAATGCATGGGGCAAGAGTACCTTGGCGGCATTTCTTCGTGTGATGTTTTATGGATTCGATTCCAAAAAGGAGTCAGGAGCATTCGATAAGGAGCGTGTGGTTTATCGCCCGTGGCAAGGTGGTACATATGGTGGGGAGCTTGATTTTATCTATAAGGATAAATCGTACCGTATTAGTCGAACCTTTGGAAAAACCGAGAAGACGGATGAGTTTCATCTGTACGATCTGGCAACAAATCTGGAGTGTCATGATTTCTCATCCGAGATTGGGTGTGAAATTTTTGGATTGGACAGCGCTTCCTTTAAGAGAAGTGCATTTATTGCCCAGAATGACTGTGCATGTGCTTCTACGGATGCCATCAATGCGAAACTTGGTAATCTGGTTGAAAATACAAACGATATTAATAATTTTGATACTGCTCAGAAGCGAATTCACGACCGGATGAACAAGCTGTCTCCGGATCGTGCTACCGGTTCTATCAAAAAGCGCAGGAATACCATTACCCTCCTTACGGAGGAACTGCGAAGCTTTGATGCAGCAGAGGATGCAGCGAGGGAACTGTCGGAGAAACTTTCTGAAAAGCAGAAGCAGCGTCGGGAACTGTCGGATATCCGTGGACAGTATGCGAAGGCGTTGCAGGTAGCAAGTGAGGAGAGTCGTCGGGAAAGTCTTAAGGAAAATTATCGTACACTCTGTGAGGAGGAACAGCAACGTAGACAGGAACTGGTCTCCTATCAGGAAATTTTCCCGGGAAGAGTGCCGGAGGACGAGGAGTTTATCCAGAAAAATCAGGAAGTGCAGATGCTTGGTGTGCTCAAAACCACACTCTATAATCTGGGACTGACCGATGAGGAACGGACGCAATATGAGAAATTATCCGATACCTTTGTCCAGGGAGTTCCTACGGAACAGGAATTGCAGGAGATGGAAAGGGAACTGGAAAGGTTTTCAAAGCTTCGGGAAGAAAAGGCGCAGCTGGAGACGAAGCTTTCTTATTTTGAAGCAATCGCAATGAAGCGTGAGGATCCTGTTTTTACAGTGAAAAAGAGAACAGCGATGTTGGTGCTTGGAATTCTGCTTCTTCTGATTGGCATTACAGCGGTGGGGGCAACCTTTCTGCTGCCATCGCAGCCGGGATTTCTTATTCCGATAAGAGTCGGAATGACTGCTGTGGCGGTGATTGGTCTGATTTTCATTGGGGCGCGCAATCTGCTTCTTTCAAAGGATGAGCGTGCAGCCAGGGAAATGAAAATCAAGCAGCAGGAGGAAGAAAAAAAGCTGCGCGAGCCAGTTGCAGATATTCAGCGGACGATGGATGATGCAGCGAGGGAAACAAAGAGGATTGAGGAAAACACGATTGCTTTTTTCGGTAAATATCATATTTTTTGTGGTGCTGCAGATGCCCGTACAAGTCTGTATGAACTGCGAAGTCAGGTAAATGAGTATGAGCGTCTGAAAACAAGAGAGAACAGAAGCGTGGCAGCTCGGGAGGAGTTTGATCGGACAAGAGAATTGATTCTGGCATTTGGAAAGGATGCAGGGATGGATTTTGGAGAAGATATTGCGGCTGGCATCAGTCAGATGCAGCTGAAAGCAGCCGAGTACCGTTTGGCGCAGAAAAATTATGAGGAAGCGCTTCATAAAAAGAAAGTTTTTGAGGAAGAGTATCACATGGAGGAGCTTGCAGCGATTGAGAAGTGTCCATATTCCCTGGATGAACTGAATGCAATGATTCATGATGTAGATGACCGGATTGAGGATGTGCGCCTTGCAATTGAGCAGTACAGTCATCAGATGGAGGATTTGCAGGAGCAGCTGGATGTGAGGGATGAGAAGGAACAGCAGCTTGCTCTTTGCCGGGAAGAACAAGAAAGTGAGATGCACGTATATGAGACACTTGGAATGACGCAGGAGTTTTTACAGAGGGCAAAAGAACAGTTTTCGGCGCGCTATCTCGGACCAATTGAGAGAGGATTTGGCAAGTATTATGAGTTATTGACCGGTGATACCAGTAAGGAATGGATGGTAAATGCCAATATTGCGGTGCAGCTGAAACAACAGGGAGAGCTTAGGGAGACAAAGTGGCTGTCAACAGGGTATCAGGATTTACTGGGAGTCTGTATGCGGCTGGCTCTGGTAGATGCGATGTATCCCGATGAAAAGCCGTTTTTGGTTCTCGATGATCCGTTTGTCAATTTGGATGAGGATAAGGTAATTCATGGAAATGAGCTTTTGAAAAAGATTGCGGCAGAATATCAGATCCTGTATTTCACCTGCCATTCCAGTCGAAATCCTGCATAATATTTATATTTTTCCCCCTTTGAATGAAATACTTTCAATCAAAGGGGGATTGTTTATGCGAGCACCACTACCTGATACTTGTCCATGGTGAGAACACCATTGATCACGGTTCCGGTCAGCAGGTCTGTTCCATGCACGTCCTCTACCGTCTGTGTTTCCTGTGTACAGTTGAGATAAAACGTATAGCATTGATTATCAGACTGGCGAGTATGGCATTCAACCCCTTTTGGAAGTCTGCGCATGGCAACGTCAGCATTCGTAAGCATCTGTGCAAAAAGATGTTTCATTGCGGCATCATCAAGTCTGGCTGCCACATAATATGCATTTCCCTTTCCATATACTTTCTTCGTAACCGCGGGGGTACCGGCATAATAATCATCTTGATAGGTTCCGAGCGTCTCAGCATCCGCAATCCGGAGTACTTCCGCGTAATCGTGTACCTGTCCGGTTAATCCATCTACAAAATTTACCTGATTGCAGTCTGCTGGATAAAGAGTATCCAGCTCTTCACTGATTACACCGAATAAATCCTTCAGACCATCGCCTGGAAAACCACCGAGGAAATTGAGCTGATTCTCGTCTACATATCCGGTCACATATGTTGCAAGCAATTGACCTCCATCGTTGACAAAGGATTTCAGGCGATCTGCAATTTGGGGCTTTAACATATAAAGCATTGGTGCAACAATAACTTTATAATCAGCAAAAGAATCCTCACATGCTATGACGTCTACATCCACGCCGAGTTCCATCAGATTGCGATATGTGGCAATACAGGTTTTCGGATAGTTCTTTGTCTCCTGTGCCATTCCCCTCATATCCTCGATGGCCCACATTGTATCCCAGTCAAAAATCACTGCAACCTTGGATTTTATTATTGTCCCACATACATCGGATAGCTTTTTTAAATCTCTGCCAACCTCGGCAACTTCACGGAATACACGTGTATTTGATGTGCCCAGGTGATCAAGCACAGCTCCGTGATACTGCTCAGAAGATCCGCGCCCCTTGCGCCACTGAAAATATTGAACTGTATCGGATCCAAGCGCAACTGCCTGTAAGGATGCCAGTTTGTGTACCCCGGGACGCTTCATCTTATTGTAGCCATGCCAATTCACCAACCCCGGAGCACTTTCCATTAGCATAAATGGTTGATTTTTTTTCATAGACCGCATGACTGCATGATCAAAGGCATTCTCTGCCAAGGTATCGGAAAAGCTTTCCTCATCATTATGAAAGCGTGGATAGGAATCCCAGGAAATAACATCCAATTCTTTCGCCATTATTCGATAGTCAAGGCCATCGTACAGTTTCATAAAATTAGTGGTGATTGGAATCTCGGGTGTGCGTTCTCGCAAAATGGCAATTTCCGATTTCATATAGTCGTTCATGCTCCATGTTGTAAAACGCTTCCACTCCAGATTCAGCCCCATGATACTGGACTCGCCATTGTTGTATGGCGGTTCAATCTGTGAAAAATCATTGTAGTTATGACTCCAGAACACTGTCCACCAGTCGTGATTCAGCTTATCAATATCGTGGTCAAATTTTTCGGCAAGATAATTCTGAAAACGTGCTACACAGTGCGGACAAAAACATTCTCCGCCAAATTCGTTCGAAATGTGCCACATAAGAAGTCCCGGGTGGGAGCCGACTTCATCAATCATTTTATTAATGATTACCGAAACCTTTTCCCGGTAAATTGGTGCACTCATACAATGATTGTGACGGACTCCATGATGTGCGCGTACACCATAGGAATCTACACGCATTGATTCTGGATACTTCTCATCCAGCCATGCCGGACGGGCACCGGATGGGGTAGCAAGAATCGTATAGATTCCGTTCTCATACAAGCGGTCCATAATATCCTTCAGCCATTCAAAATGAAACTCACCTTCACGCGGTTCGTAGGTAGACCATGCAAAAACTCCTAATGTTGCACAATTCATCCCGGCTTCCTTCATCAGGCGGATATCTTCCTTCAAAATATCCGGACGGTCCAACCACTGCTCAGGATTGTAATCCCCCCCGTGCATTAAACCGCCAAGCTGCGGAAATAGTATCTTTTTCTCCATATTCAAGCCCTCTTTGTTTTTGTTTTGATAATACCATGTTACACCCTAACACAAGCGGAAGCAAGTGTTGGAATCAAAATACCGATGTACAATGGTCTGAAAAAAATTTATACAAAAAAAGTGTCGAAAAAAGAAGAACTATGTTATACTTATAACAAAATTATTTATGTTATAGAGATATCGGGAGGGATTACATGAAGAAAAGGATATTGGGCTTATTGTCAGTATGTGTACTTTTGCTGGCGGGGTGCGGTGGGAGCGCCCAAATTGATGATTATGCGACGAATGAAGGTTATGAGAAGGATGTACAAACGGCAGCAAAAGACGGAGAAGAAGCTGATAAAAGTAGTGGAATCCCGGCAAACGAGATTAAGGTTGGGGTTTTGCATCTGACAGATCCGGCAGAGGGAAATGGTTATTCTTATACGCACGATTTAGGAATTCAGGGAATGCAGAAGAATCTGGGATTGTCGGATGAGCAGATTGTCCGTAAGGTTAATGTGGATGATACGAATGCCGAGGAGACGAGACAGGCAATCCAGGAATGCATTGACGAAGGCTGTAATATCATTTTTACAACAAGCTGGGGATATATGGAGACAACCAGTGAAATGGCGGAAGAATATCCGGATATTTATTTCTGTCATGGCACTGGTTATATGAGTAATGGCACAAATTTTGTCAATTATTTCGGACGGATATATCAGGCTCGTTATCTGAGCGGAATTGTTGCAGGAATGAATACAAAGAGTGATAAGATAGGTTATGTTGCAGCTCAGGATTCTTCTAATTTTGAGGTGACAGGGGGAATTGATGCATTTGCAATCGGAGTTGCAAAAGTCAATCCGGATGCTAAAATATATGTCGTTGTGACGAACAGCTGGTATGACCCGGAGGGGGAAGAGGCTGCTGCAAAGAAATTGCTCGATATGGGATGTGATGTGATGGCACAACACTGTGATACAGCCTCACCGCAGACGCTTGCAGAGGATGCGGGTGTATATGGAATTGGCTATAATTCTGACATGAGCAAGGAAACACCGAATTCGTGTCTGACCAGTGTAATCTGGAACTGGAGCGCATATTATACAGCTGCAGTACAGAGTGTGATTGACGGTACCTGGACAGGCGAAAATTATTATGGCGGTATGGCAGAAGGTCTTGTGGATATTACCAATCTTGCCGATTTTTGCGTGGATGGAACACAGGAGGCGGTGGAGGAAGCGCGCGCATCCATTTTGTCAGGGGAATGCAATGTTTTTGATGGTGTTATGGAGACTAATACCGGGGAAACAGTAGGAGCAGAAGGAACTACGCTGGATGATGGGACGATTACAGGCGGAATTAACTGGTATTACAAGAATGTGCTTATTGTGGAATAAGGGGGATTGGCTATGAACAGGAAATTTGGGATGACATTGAAAAAGAAAATTCTTAGCATGATTCTTCTTCCGGTTTTGGTTCTAGGACTGATGGTTATTATTCTTGCCACGACTGTGATTAAGGGGGCGCTGATTCGGGAGGTTCGTCTTGCACTGCAGAGTGTGGCAACGGCTACTTATGCAGCGTATGACCAGAATGCCGGAGATTATGTGGAATCCACAAATGGAGATATCTGGAAGGGCGGATATAATATATCAAAGTCTGACAGTATTGTAGATACGATTAAAGAAAAATCCGGAGTAGAGGTCACCTTTTTCTATGGGGATCGTAGAATCATGACTTCTGCAAAGGATCAGGATGGTAACCGTATTCTCGGATCGAAGGCTGGCGATGTGATTGTGGACAAAGTACTGAAAGGGGGAGAGGAATATTTTAGTAAAAATGTTTCAATCAATGGAACACTTTACTATGGTTATTATGTTCCTGTGTACCAGACTTCGGGGGCATCTCCAATCGGAATGGTATTTGTCGGTGCAAAAAAGTCAGAAAAGGATGCTGTCATAAATCAGATTGTTTATGCGATTATTGTGATGGTTGTAATTTTGATGGCAGCTTGTATGCTGTTTGGTTTCCTTTTTGCATCTTCACTTTCCCGTTCGCTCAAGCGGAGTATTGGTGCGGTACAGTCAGTTGCCACCGGTAATCTCCGAACACCGGTGGATGAGAAACTGCTGAAACAGAGAGATGAGGTTGGAGATCTCACAAGGGGAATCAAGCGTCTGCAGGATGAGATGACCAAGAGTATTGAATTGATTGCGCAAAATAGCAAGGCAGTGCTTGCTGCATCCGGCACACTTGAGTCAACCGCAAAAGAGACAACACATTCGATGCAAGAGGTGGAAAATTCCATGAACAGCATTGCAGAAAGTGCTTCTCAGCAGGCGCAGATTTCAGGGGATGCATCTGCGTATGTTGCCAGAATGGGAGAAAAGATTGAACAGACCAGTCGTGAAGTGGAGGATATGAAGAAAAATGCAGCAGCTATGCGAGATTCAGAGGAGGAGACAGCAGCCACGATGGAACGGTTGTTAGAGGGCAACAGCGAGGTGGAGAAACTGGTTCGAGAAATCTCACAGCAGACCAGTCAGACGAATGAGTCAGTGCAGAAAATAAAAGAGGCAACCGATATCATTGCAAGCATTGCGGATGAGACAAGTCTGTTGAGTCTGAATGCCAGTATTGAGGCAGCCCGTGCAGGGGAGAATGGAAGAGGTTTCGCTGTGGTGGCAGAACAGATTCAAAAGCTTGCACAGCAGTCTGAGGAGTCCAGTAAAAAAATTGAAGAGATTATCCATCAACTGATTGAGGACTCTGATCTCACCGTCCGTACGATGGAGCAGGTCATGGCTACAGTGTTTACACAGACAGAACATATGCAGCAGACCAGCCAGATGACACAGGAGGTACGGGAACGACTTGGCGTATCCATGAACAGCATGGCGGTTATTGAAGAAAGTGTTGCTTATCTAAATACAGCGCGGCAGGAAATTGTGCGCACGGTACAGGAGCTTTCTGATATTGCAAGTCAGAATGCGGCGACAACGCAGGAAGTATGTGCGACTGTCAATACAGTTACAGAAAGTTTTGGAAGCGTTGAAGGAAGCACGGAGGATCTTCGGTCAATTGCCGATGGTCTCGAGGACAGTATGGGGCATTTTAGTGTTTGATGGAGCATATCATATAAGAAAAGACTTTTTATGAATTGTGACGAAATTATTAAATCCAATGATACCTATGATGTCATTATTCCGAGAGAGTACCTTGAACGTGAAATCCAGGAACCAGAATGTATGCAAAGCATCAGCGATGCCTATGAAATCTACTATTACAACCGGCAGAAGGTTGCACCCTTAAGTATTCAAAATTACACATACTCTGCAATTCCAAAATGTTTTGGACTGTTAGATACCCCTGCACTTGAAGAGAGTGGAATTTTGCAGCTGCAGACACAACCGGCCCTGTCCCTTCGTGGACAGGGCGTTCTTGTCGGATTTGTGGATACAGGGATTGGTTATGAGAATGCCTGTTTCCGCAGGACGGATGGCAGTACACGGATTCGTGCCATATGGGATCAGACAGCTACGCCAGAGAATGAGGAGATGCTTCCGGAAGGGTTCGCCTATGGAGTGGAATATTCTATGGAGGAAATCAATGAGGCACTTCGGTCGGAAAATCCATATGAGATTGTTCCCCAGACAGATGTGCAGGGACATGGGACCATGTTGGCCAGTATTGCCTGTGGAAGTGAGGATGCTACAGCCAATTTTGTCGGGGCGGCACCGCTTTCCGATATACTTGTGGTGAAGTTAAAACCGGCTAAATTGTATTTGAAGGAGTTTTATTATATCCCGGAAAATGCCACAGTGTATCAGGAAAACGATATTATGGCGGCTGTTGCATATCTGGAAAAGAAGGCGGAAGAATATGGGCAGCCGCTGATTATCTGTCTTGGAATAGGGACGAATAATGGAAGTCATTCAGGGGCGAGTGTGCTATCTGAGTATTTGAACGATATTGGAGGTCTTTGGCGAAGATGTGTGGTTACGGCAACCGGAAATGAGGCATCGGCGCGTCATCATTTTTTTGGAAGGAGTAATCATGGTGCGAGGAATACGCAAGGCACGGGACGGCAGGAAAACGGAATGCCGGTTGCCGTAGAAATTAATGTTGAAGAGAACATGCGGGGATTCTATCTGGAATTATGGGCTTCCGCACCGGAACTGTTTTCTGTGTCTGTCCGTTCTCCGGCAGGAACACTGTTGCCGGCAGGGTCTCCGGGGACAGGAAGTCATCAGGTGCATGATTTTATTCTGGAAAATACGAGGGTGGAGATGGATTATCGTACCGTCGGACGCACCCGTGGAGATCAGTTGGTATTCATTCGATTTGAGCGGGCTGCGCGTGGAATATGGACGCTCAATGTATTCCCGGATACAACCATTACGGGAAATTTTCATGTGTGGCTGCCCATGACCGGAATGCTTGAGCATGATGTGGTATTCCTGCGTCCGGATCCGGAAGTGACCCTTACGATTCCCTCAACAGCAGCGATTCCAATCACAGTCGGTGGGTATCAGACTACGGATGGAAGTCTGTATCTGAATTCCGGCAGAGGGTATACGGTTTCATCTGTTGTAAAGCCGGACTTTGCAGCTCCTGCTGTCGGGGTGCAGGCAGTTGGAATCCGTGGAAATTATGTGACCATGACAGGAACAAGTGCTGCAGCGGCGATTACTGCAGGAGCCTGTGCACAGCTGATGGAGTGGGGGGCGGTGCGCCGAAGAGATCTTGCATTGAATTCGGTGGAGATTGGAAATATTTTGATTCGCGGGTGCAAACGGAGCTCAGAAATGGAATTTCCAAATCCTTCATGGGGATATGGAAAACTGGACGTTTATCAGGCAGTCAGGGAACTGCAATGATATGAGGGAGTTAAGAAAAGCGGAAATTAATCCGATAATAATATATGAATATTCAGATCAGGGAGGACGAAGGATGGGTGACAGCGTGAAAACGGAGAAAGAATTACAAGTTGGCACGCAGGTGGATTTTAGGTTATAATTGAAAAGACAGACTTCGGGAGCAGCCCAGGGGCTGCTCTTCTTTTGGGGGAGGAAATTATGGCAAACATCATGGATTATCTGGATTGGAGAGGGGATTTGGACTGGTCGGTGTCAGCATTTAATGAGGTGGATAATCTGATTTTGTCGGAATTGGTCTATGTGGATTTTGAAGGGATTGTTCCGGCAATGGGAAAGGAAAAAGTAACACTTGCTAAAGCCTCTGAAGCTTTTTTTTCCATACATACCGAGGAAGAAATCAATGCGCGGGTGTCCAGTACCCGCATGGCAGCATTTTTGATGCAGAAGATGGCACAGACAAAGCGTTTTGGACAGATCCTTCTTGCAGATTATATCAATGATATCAGCCTGGATGAACAGTCCCAGTTCTGTGCGATGACAGTACAGCTGGGTGATGGATATACGAATGTAGTATACAGTGGAACGGATTCTACAATTGTTGGCTGGAAAGAAGATTTTAATATGAGTTTTCTGGATGAGACACCAGGACAGATTAAGGCGGTGGAATATCTGAAGAATGTGGCAGCTAAGACCAGGGAACCGCTTAGGCTTATGGGGCATTCGAAGGGAGGAAATCTGGCGATTTATGCGGCGATGCACTGTTTTGTATCCATTTATGACCGGGTGGAAGTAATCTATAATAATGATGGGCCTGGTTTTACGGAATCGATGCTGCAGATGGATAATTATGAGCATCTTTTGCCGAGAATCCGGACAATTGTTCCGGAATATTCCATTGTCGGGATGTTGTTTGAGCATAAAGAAGAGTATGAGGTAGTGGCAAGCTCAGGGAGCGGGGCTGGGCAGCACGATGTTATGAGCTGGGAAGTAAAGGGCACACAAATGGTTCATCTAAGCCATGTGGATGGTAAGGCGCTTCTTTTGGACAAAACGATGAAATCATGGCTGGATGGAATGAATGAGACGCGCAGGGAGGCATTTGTTGATACGCTGTTTGGGATTCTTGAAGCGGCGGATATCCGCACGATAGATGATCTTGCCAATATGAGTGCGGGCAAGTTCATGGAATTGATGAGGCTTCGATCTTCCCTGGACCGGGAAGATCAGGAGTTGCTTCGTGACAGTCTGTGGAAGTTTTTAGCACAGAGTGGAAAGGAACTCCGGGAACAGTTTTTTAAGAAGTAACGATGCCAAAATGTTAAAATTTTATGAAATCCTTTTTTTTAAGGCTTAAGTAAGATATAATAAAGTCTATTACAGAATGGAGAGTGAAGAATGGCAGATAGAAAACTTTTGGCAAACTATGCAGCAGAAAAACAGAATATGTGTATTGAGAATGACACCATTTCGGACAGTTTGTTTCAGGAGTATGGTGTTAACCGTGGTCTTCGTGATGTGAACGGTAAGGGTGTTCTGACCGGACTCACCCGTATTTCTAAAATTGTTTCCTTTAAGGAGGATGAAAGCGGAAAGTCGGTTCCCTGTGATGGGGAATTATGGTATCGCGGTTATAATGTGAAAACCCTGATCGAATCCATTGGTAACGATGAGTTTGGGTTTGAACGGGCAGCATACCTTCTGATGTTTGGAGAATTACCGAATAAGGAGGAGGAAGCGGAATTCTGCAGGGTACTTGGAGAGAGTCGGACACTTCCAACGAATTTTACCCGTGATGTCATCATGAAAGCACCTTCCAAGGACATCATGAATTCCATGACAAGAAGTATCCTGACACTTGCAGCATACGATAAGAGGACTTCGGATGGCTCGATTGAGAACAATATCCGCCAGTGTATGCAGCTGGTAGCAAATTTCCCAATGTTAGCGGTTTATGGATATCATGCGTATAACCATTATGAAAATGATTCGAGCATGTATATTCACCGCCCGAAGCCGGAATTGTCCACAGCGGAGAATTTTCTGCGTATGCTCAGACCGGATAACAAGTATACCAAACTTGAGGCACAGGTGCTGGATGTGGCACTGATTCTTCATATGGAGCATGGGGGAGGTAATAACAGTACATTTACAACGCGCGTGGTAACGTCGGCGGGAACAGATACGTACTCTGCAATTGCGGCGGCAATGTCATCCCTTAAGGGACCAAAGCATGGTGGAGCCAACATCAAGGTAATTGAGATGATGAATGACATCCGTGCACATGTGAAGGATTGGGAGGATCGCGATGAGGTGCGCGCTTATCTTTCCAAGATGCTCGATGGAAAGGTTTTTGATAAAAAGGGATTGATATATGGAATGGGACATGCAGTCTATTCCCTGTCGGACCCTAGAGAGCGCGTTTTCAAGTCATACGTGGAGCATCTTGCAGTGGAAAAGGGACGTCAGAAGGATATGGATCTTTACAATACGATTGAAGAACTGGCTCCGGAATTGATTGCCGAGAAGCGCCATATTTTTAAAGGTGTCAGCCCGAATGTTGATTTTTACAGCGGATTTGTATATGAGATGCTGGATATCCCGATGGAATTGTATACGCCATTGTTTGCAATTGCCAGAATTGCAGGCTGGAGTGCACATCGTTTGGAGGAAATCGTGGGTATGAACAAGATCATTCGACCAGCCTATAAGAGCGTGATGGAGGAGAAGGAATAATTCACATCAACTTGATAAATGCATGAAATAAGACTATAATAATGAGCATGTATTCTTGCTTATGGGCAGGAGGCATGCTCATTTGTTATTTGGAGATTAGCAATTGCAAAGAGGGAAGAGAGGAATATATATGGAATTTACGCAGGTAGAAGGCGGCGTTTGTGCCGCAAAGGGATTTTCGGCAAACGGGCTCAATTGTGGACTGAATGCTGACAAGAATAAAAATGATTTGGCATTGATTTATTCTGAAGCAGCCTGCAAGACAGCAGCTGTGTATACCACCAATAAGGTAAAAGGTGCACCGATTTTAGTAACTAAGGCACATCTGGCAAAGACAGGTGGTTTATCAAAAGCTGTAATTGCAAACAGCAAGAATGCCAACACCTGTAATGCCGACGGAGAAGAAAAAGCGGAACGTATGTGTGCCCTTGCAGCCGGAGAACTGGGGATTCAGCCGGAGGAGGTCATTGTTGCTTCCACGGGAGTGATTGGTAAGAGACTTCCGATTGAACCGATAGAGAGTCATATCAAGGAGTTGGCAGAAGGGCTGTCGCCGGAGAACCATGGAAAGGCAGCAAATGCGATTATGACAACGGATACCTTCCCAAAGGAGACGGCAGTGACATTTTCCCTTGGAGGTAAGATCTGTACGGTAGGCGGCATGGCAAAGGGAAGTGGAATGATTCATCCGAATATGGCAACGACCCTTAATTTTGTTACAACGGATATTGCAATATCTGCCGATCTGATTCAGAAGGCTTTGTCAGAAATCGTAAAAGTAACCTACAATTGTTTGAGCATTGACGGGGATACTTCAACCAATGATATGGTAAGCATTATGGCAAATGGACTGGCTGGTAATCCTGAGATTATGGCAGAGGATGAAGATTATGAGCTCTTTAAGGCAGCATTATATCAGGTTCTTATGACCATGACCAAAATGTTGGCGAAGGATGGTGAAGGTGCAACGAAAATGATTGAATGTACCTGTGCCGGTGCACCGAATCAGGATACAGCGATCATTGTGGCAAAGAGCGTGGTTCGCTCTCCGCTCACAAAGTGTGCAATGTTTGGTGAGGATGCCAACTGGGGAAGAATTTTATGTGCAATCGGATACTCTGAAGCAGAGTTTGATATCAGTAAGGTTGCAGTTGATATTGTGTCCGCAAAAGGCTGTATCAGTGTATGCAGAGATGGTGCAGGGGTTGATTTTTCTGAGGATGAAGCCAAGGTAGTTCTCGGTGAGGACGAAATCTATATCAATATTGATCTGCATCAGGGACAGGCTGAAGCGAAAGCATGGGGCTGTGATCTGACCTACGATTACGTGAAGATTAATGGGGACTATCGGACCTGATGTACCCCAACACAGTGTATTTGCAAAAACGAAACAAAGTGAATTTACAAAATGACCAATAGTATCAATTTACTACTTTGTCTTTTTTTAGATTTAAAGAAGTGGAGCGGTGTATTAGGTGTGCTTTGCAAATTCACTTTGTCTCTATACACTGATAAATCGTAATCTTTAAATAGACAGGAGGATAGAGTATGAATAAAAAAATTGGTTTTATCGGTTGTGGCAATATGGGAACTGCCATGATAGCAGGAATTCTTGATTCCGGAAAATGTGAACCACAGGAAATGATGATTTCCTGCCGGACGAAGGAAACACTGGAAAAGAAAAAGGCAGAATTTGGTGTGCAGATTACGACAGATAATAGTGAGGTTGCAGCCTTTGCAGATATTTTATTTGTGGCGGTAAAGCCACAGTTTTATGAGGAAGTGTTGCGTGAAATAAAGGATGCATTGACAGAGGATGACATTCTTGTGTCCATTGCACCTGGAAAAACACTCGCCTGGTTCTCAGAACTTTTGGGCGAGAATCAAAAGGTGATTCGTACTATGCCGAACACCCCTTGTATGGTAAAAGAGGGGATGATGGGAATGTGTGCCGGAAGTCAGGTAACTGAGGAGGATATGGCAGAAATCCGTGAACTTTGCAGTGGATTTTCCGAGACGGAAGTGATTCCGGAGCATTTAATGGACGTGGTAACGGCAGTAAGTGGAAGCTCACCGGCTTATGTTTTTATGTTTATCGAGGCGATGGCGGATGCGGCAGTTGCCGGTGGAATGCCAAGAACACAGGCATACAAATTTGCTGCGCAGGCAGTACTTGGAAGTGCGAAGATGGTACTGGAGACCGGAAAGCATCCGGGTGAGCTGAAAGATATGGTATGCTCTCCGGCTGGTACAACGATTCAGGCAGTGCGTGTACTTGAGGAAAAGGGAATGCGCAGCAGTGTGATTGAGGCAATGATGAAGTGTCTTGATATTTCCAGAAATATGTAGCATATTTAGGTGGTGTTATGAATCTTGCAGAATTGAAAGAGGGGCATAAAGCTGTCCTGACTCAAATCGGGGGACAGGGAGCTTTGCGTCAGCATTTTTTAGATATGGGGCTGATTCCGGGCGCACAGGTTACCTATGTGAAGGCTGCACCTATGGGGGATCCGGTTGAGTACCGGGTTTGGGGATATGAGCTTACCCTTCGCCTGTCGGAGGCGGAGCAGATTCAGATTGATCAGATGGAGTCTGTGGAAGCCGGACCGGAAGAAAAAGTCAGATCCAAGAAAAGAGTCAAAGATTCCAGTCATCCGGGACTAGGTGAGATGGGAATCTATCATGTGCGAAAAAGAGGAGAGACTATTGAGAAGGGCGAATTGCTGACCTTCGGATTGGCGGGAAACCAGAATTGCGGAAAGACAACGCTGTTTAATCAGTTGACAGGCTCCAATCAGCATGTAGGAAATTTTCCGGGAGTAACTGTGGACCGCAAGGATGGTCCAATCCGCAAGCAGGAGCATACGCTTGTGACAGATTTGCCGGGAATCTATTCCATGTCTCCATATACGAGCGAGGAGATTGTGACCCGGGAATTTTTCTTAAAGGATCGTCCGCGGGGAATTATTAATATCGTAGATGCAACAAATATTGAGCGTAATCTTTATTTGACCCTGCAGCTAATTGAACTGGATATCCCGATGGTGCTGGCGTTAAATATGATGGATGAAGTGCGGGAGAATGGAGGTACCATCGATATCAATCTCCTTGAAGATACACTTGGAATTCCGGTGGTGCCAATCTCGGCAGCAAAGAACGAAGGAATTGATGAGTTGGTGGCACATGCGGTTCACGTGGCAAGGTACAGGGAGAGACCAGGTCGAATGGACTTCTGCGATGCTGAGGGAGCGGACGGAGGTGCGATGCACCGATGCATCCACTCAATTATGCATTTGATTGAGGATCATGCACATAAGTATAAGGTTCCAACCCGTTTTGCGGCAAGCAAACTTGTGGAAGGAGATAAGCTTGTAGAAAAGGCGCTTCATCTCGATCAGAATGAATGTGAAATGATTGAGCACATCATATCACAGATGGAAGCGGAGAGCGGGATGGATCGTCAGGCGGCTTTGGCGAATATGCGGTTTACCTTTATTCACAAAATCTGTTCAGCAACGGTGGTTCGTCCGCACGAAAGCAGGGAACATATAAGAAGCCGCAAAATTGATAAGATTCTTACTGGAAAGTATACGGCACTTCCCGTATTTGCAGGTATTATGGTTCTGATCTTCTATCTGACATTCGGTCTGGTGGGCAAATGGCTGTCGGATTTTTTGAAGCTGGGGATCGATGCATTTACGAGCTGGACAGACAGCTTACTTAAGGCTGCACATGTGAATGCAGTGGTACATTCGCTGGTCATTGATGGTGTGTTTTCCGGTGTGGGAAGCGTCTTAAGTTTTCTGCCGGTGATTGTGACATTGTTTTTTTTCCTTTCTCTATTGGAAGACAGTGGATATATGGCAAGAGTTGCCTTTGTTATGGATAAACTTTTGCGAAAAATCGGTTTGTCCGGGAGAAGTTTTGTTCCGATGATTATTGGATTTGGCTGTTCGGTACCGGCCATTATGGCAACCAGAACATTGCCGTCTGAGAGGGATCGTAAAATGACGATTCTTTTGACTCCGTTTATGAGTTGTTCGGCGAAAATGCCAATTTATGCGTTTTTGTCTGCGGCATTTTTTCCCAAGCATGGAACAATTGTGATGACAGCCCTGTATTTTACCGGAATTATTACAGGTATTGTGTTTGCCTGTATTTTGGATCACACGGCATTTAAAGGCGAACCGGTGCCATTTGTTATGGAATTGCCGAATTATCGCCTGCCAAGTGCAAAGAGTGTTGGACGGTTGATCTGGGATAAGGCGAAGGATTTTCTTACCCGGGCCTTTACGATTATTTTTTTGGCTTCGCTTGTTATCTGGTTTTTGCAGAGTTTCGACCTGCATCTGAATATCGTGGCAGATTCGAAGGACAGTATTCTTGCGGCAATTGGAGGCTTGATTGCACCTGTATTTATACCTCTGGGGTTTGGAGACTGGAGAATTTCAACAGCACTCATTACCGGATTTATGGCGAAGGAGAGTGTGGTAAGTACCTTGACGGTCTTGTCGGCAGTCAATATTCTGAGTCCTTTTACAGCGGCGGTGTTTCTTGTGTTTACCCTGTTGTATACGCCGTGTGTGGCGGCAATCGCCTCTGTTAAGAGAGAACTCGGAGGTAAGTGGGCAGTGCTTGTTGTCCTTGTACAATGTGTCATTGCATGGATGGTGGCATTTGGAGTCCGTCTGGCTGGTATGTTGGTTGGGTTGGGATAGCTTGGACTTGCTTTTTGCAATGAATATGTGTACAATAAGAAAATAGTGAAAAGAATTACATAATAGGTAGGAGAAAAATCATGAGTCAGGCAAAGGTAGAACGATATAAAAAGGAAAAGGCAAACCGAAAGAAGATAATGGCGAAAGAGAAGGCGGCACGTATTGCAGGAAGAGTATGTGCATGGGCAATTCTGATTGTGATTGTTGGCTGGGCAGGTTATACCGGATATCAGTATTATGAGGATAACCGACCAAGCAAAACATTTTATACAGATGTTTCGGCAGTTTCTGATTATCTGAGTGGTTTGAATACAGAAACAGAATAGTATGAATTTGTTTGGGCATCGCCATTTATGGCGATGCCTTTTCTAATGCATCCGAGATTGCCTCAAGCAGCAGCATGGAGGTGTACTGATTGTTTTGAGAATATGTAATATCCGTGAGGGACTGTTGGGATAGAATCTGCTCGGACAATTCATCGAGTGTGGGTTCGACAAGTGGGTACATGGTTTCCATTGTCTCATCGAGGTTGACGAGTGAAATGGAGTTGATATGATTTTCGTCCACGGCAACCTGTACATCCAAGGCATTCTGGTCTATCATGACAGAGGAGGTGTATACGCCCGGGGTATACATGGTTGGCACGGATTCTCCGGCTGAGTTCTCCCTGGTATGTAGCATGAAAAAAAGTAAGATAAGAAATATAATTCCTAATGCGGCTGCGACTCCCGCAAATAGAAGTTTTTTCATATGAAGAACGACGATTTTGGTTTTTGCACTCATAATTTGCCTCCATTTCCTGTTCCATACAGTGTATGCGTGGGGGGAGTGATTCATGCATGGAGGAAAATTTTTGTAATCGTACAAAAAATATAAAAAATTGAAAAAAAGTGTTGACATATGAGGGTACGTTTGTTATTATACTAAATGTGTTCAGGAGAACACAGCAAATTAAGAAATGCGATAGTGGCGTAGTTGGTAACGCGCGACCTTGCCAAGGTCGAGACCGCGGGTTCGAGCCCCGTCTATCGCTCTTGTGACACAAGGATATCCGTAAGGATATCCTTTTTTATTGCAGGAATAAAGCAGATGTTCCTCAGTACCAACAGTCCAAATCATACATTCTTTCAATTCTGTATCTTGTAAAAAAAGCAAATAGATTTTATAATATAGACAAGGGGAAAAGGTAAAAGTGGGTATTACAAGAGGGAGGTGCGCAAAAGATGAAATGTGGAAAAACCTTTGAAGAGTTTGAGGCTGTCAATGGAATTAGTGTGCAGGAGATTCTTTCCGTTTTCGAAGCCGTATCGCAGGCATTTCCGATGATTGTGTCGGCGAATCTGACGAAGAATACATACACAATGATTAAGGAGGACGGATTTCTGGCAGATCATATTCCAATGACCGGAAAATACGATGATTTGATTGATTATGGAGTAGAGAATATTCATCCGAACTATCAGGGAGTATTTCTTGAAAATTTTTCAAGGGAGCGATTGCTGCATCTGTTTGGACAGGGAAAACGGGAAGTCAGTGTCAAGTTGTACCAAAAAGGAAGGGGAAACCATTATCAATGGGTGTCTACCCATGTGATTCGTGTGCAGGACAGAGATGGGGATGTGTGTGAAGTCTGCATTAACAAGATTCTGGGAGATGGTCGTGGGGATGACCCCGTGCGTATCAGCCGGGCGCCGTATTAGTACGGCGCTCAGGCTTTTTTGGATTTCCGGTTGTGATAGCGGTAGATGAGCATACCGGCAATGTAGAGAACAACCAGAATTATAAATACGATTACGGCGGTACTGTACTCTGCTTCACCGAGTGCACTGCCACTCATTACCGATAAAAAGATGGCCGGCAGACGACCGACAGCTGAGATAAAAATCCAGTGCGAAAGCTTAATATCGGTAAGTCCTACCAGGTAGGAAAGGAGATCTTTGGGAGTTCCGGGTATGAGGAAAAGCAAAAAAAGAATGCTTTCCAGACGCCTGGAATTTTTTAATATACGGACAGATTTCATCTTTTCCCGACTGACAAAAAGTTCCACAAAGCGCATTCCAAAGCGGCGCACAAATAAAAAAATCAGAATACTTGCAATTGTCATTGCAATATCGCAGATGATCGTTCCTTTGACGGCACCGAAAGCATAGCCGGCTCCAACCTCAAAGGGACCGCCGGGGATGATGGCGAGGAAAACCTGCAGAATATTCATTCCCATAAAGGCAAGAATGCCCCAAAATCCTTTTGCATCTACCCAAAGACGGAATTGCTCCGGTTCCGAAACAAATTGTACAAGCGGACGACCAATAAAATAACATAAGGCACCCAGAAACAAAATTGCAGCGATGCCCATTAGTAATTGGAACCATTTTTTCTGTTTCAGGTTTGATTGATCCATAAATTTTTCCTTTCGTATTTATTTTTCCCTAAAAAATAATATAATGGATAAGTGGAGGAAAAACAATGCTTTTCTATTTAGCTCCCCTTGAGGGAATTACCGGATATATTGTAAGGAACGCGTATGCACATCATTTTCCTTATATTGATCAATATTATACCCCATTTATTCCGGCAGCAAAACGGATGAATCAAAAAATTTTAAGGGATCTTGCACCAGAGCACAATCAGGGAATCCGGCTTGTTCCGCAGTTGATCGGAAATCGTGCTGATGAGATACTGATGATGACAGAACAGCTTGCAGACCTTGGTTTTACCAGTGTGAATCTCAATATGGGCTGTCCGTCTGGAACAGTAGTTGCAAAGAAAAGAGGGGCGGGTATTCTGTCTTGTCCAGATGAGCTTGACTGCCTGCTGGATGAGGTCCTTACTAAATGTCCGCTTCGTGTATCGGTAAAAACACGGATCGGGATGGAAAGTGAGAATGAGTGGGAACAGTTGTGTTCGATTTATGCAAAGTATCCCCTGGAGGAACTGATTATTCACCCGCGTATTCAGAAGGACTTCTATAAAAACGAGCCGAGGCTGGATGCGTTTGCAAAGGCCGTGGAACAGATTTCTGCGCCGTTGTGTTATAATGGCGACATTAATACAGTGGAGGATTACCGTCGAATTACGCGGCTGTTTCCAACGGTGGATCGGGTGATGATTGGCAGGGGACTGCTTGCCAATCCCGGTCTGGTCGGTGAAATCAAGGGACATCCGGCAGCTGATAAGAGACAGATACGGGCATTTCATGATGAAATTCTGGAAGGATGTCTTGCAACATTTCGAGGAGAACGGGATGTCGTGTTCCATATGAAAGAAATCTGGTTCTACCTGACGAAGCGCTTTCCAGAGAGTGACAAGCGTTTAAAGCAGATTCAAAAATGTCAGTCGCTGGTGGAATACCGCCTGATAGTACAGCAAATATTATCATAGACTTTTTGTGATAAATTCGTTACAATAGGTACTTGTAGATGAAAGGAAAAGAGAGGAAAGAGAATGAGTCTGGCAGACAAGATATTTGTCGATATGTGTAAAGATATATTGGAAAATGGAACAAGTACGGAGGGAGAGTTGGTCCGACCGCATTGGGAAGATGGCACCAGTGCTTATACAATCAAGAAGTTCGGTGTTGTCAATCGTTATGATTTGTCGAAGGAGTTTCCGGCAATTACGCTCCGTAAAACGGCCGTTAAGACCTGTACTGAGGAGATGCTTTGGATCTGGCAGCGTAAGTCTAACAACATCCATGATTTAAAGAGTACGGTCTGGGATGAGTGGGCGGATGAGAACGGCTCGATCGGTAAAGCGTACGGTTATCAGCTGGCACAGAAGCATCAATATAAAGAAGGAATGATGGATCAGGTGGATCGTGTGATTTATGATCTGAAGCATAACCCATTCAGCAGAAGAATTCTTACCAACATCTATGTTCATGAGGATCTGCATGAGATGAATCTCTATCCCTGTGCATACAGTATGACATTTAATGTGACGCAGCAGCCGGGGGAGGAGAAGCTTACGCTCAATGCAATCTTAAATCAGCGCTCACAGGATGTTCTTGCGGCGAACAACTGGAATGTGTGTCAGTATGCGGTGCTGATGCATATGCTGGCACAGGTGTGCGATATGAAGGTGGGTGAGCTGGTACATGTGATTGCTGATGCACATATTTATGACCGGCATGTACCGCTGATAAAGGAGCTGATTTCAAGGGAACAGCACCCGGCACCAAAGTTCTGGCTGAACCCTGAGGTGAAGGATTTTTATCAGTTCACTACAGATGATATCCGGATTACGGATTATGTAACTGGACCACAGATTAAGGATATTCCGATTGCGGTATAAAGATTTAAGGAGGTACGTTTTATGAATATCATTGCAGCTGTCGATAATAATTGGGCGATTGGCAAGAATAACAATCTATTGGTGCGTATTCCGATGGATCAGAAGTTTTTCCGGGAGACAACAACCGGAAAAGTTGTTGTCATGGGCAGAAAGACACTGGAAAGTTTCCCAAATGGTCTTCCA
This sequence comes from Agathobacter sp., assembly GCA_022775045.1. Classification (GTDB taxonomy): domain Bacteria; phylum Bacillota; class Clostridia; order Lachnospirales; family Lachnospiraceae; genus Roseburia. Next base: position 35,460 of record JALFLB010000059.1, read on the forward strand.
CTTAAGAATCGGACAAATATTGTGTTGACACATAACCTCAATTACAAGGTGAAGGATGCAATTGTTGTTCACTCCATGGATGAACTGCATGAGGAACTGAAAAAATATAACAGTGATGATATTTATGTGATCGGCGGAGAAAAGATTTATGAGCAGCTGTTAGATGAGTGTGATGTGGCACATATTACTAAGATAAATTTTTCTTATGATGCAGATGCATATTTTCCAAATCTGGATGAAAAGCCGGAGTGGAAGATTACTGCGGACAGTGAGGAACAGACATACTTTGATCTGGAATTTTATTTTTACAAATATGAGAAAGTGAAATAGAAATGAGTGATTTTTTATTCAGTGTCAACGTGACGCTGCCAATTTTTCTGGTTATGGTGATTGGTTGGGTGCTGCGTCAGATCGGAATGCTGGATGAGCATTTTGTTACAGTGGCAAATAAATTTAACTTTAAGGTGACTCTTCCGTTTATGCTGTTTCGGGATATTGCTTCTGTTGATATCTGGAAGGTGTTTGATCTTAAGTTTGTACTTTTTTGTGCAGTTGCCAGCAGCATCTGTTTTTGGGGAATCTGGGGAGTATCTAAGCTGCTTGTAAAGGAGAATAGCATTCGTGGTGCGTTTGTTCAGGCTTCGTTTCGCAGCAGTGCGGCTGTGATGGGGCTTGCATTTATCAGCAATATTTATGGAGCCTCTGCGATGGGACCACTCATGATTATTGGTGCAGTGCCACTTTACAATATATATGCGGTAATTGTTTTGACATTTGAAGCAAGTGGTGAGGATGGAATCAGAAACACTGCAAAGATTAAAGAGGCATGTATCAATATTTTAAAAAATCCGATTATAATCTCTATTTTCCTGGGACTGACTGTGTCAATGCTGGGGATTCATTTTCCGGTGATGGTGGATAAGACTGTTAATTCCGTGGCACAGCTTGCAACACCGCTGGCACTGATTGTGATTGGTGCAGGATTTGAGGGGCGTAAGGCACTTGCTAAAATAAAGCCAACGTTCTGGGCTTCGGCAATCAAGCTTGTGATTCAGCCCCTTGTCTTTTTGCCGGTGGCTGCATGGATGGGATTTACAGGGGAGAAGATGATAGCCATATTAATTATGCTGGCATCACCGACGACACCAAGCTGCTATATTATGGCAAAAAATATGAAAAATGACGGCGTGCTGACGGCAAGCGTGGTGGTCGCGACAACACTTCTCGCGGCATTTACGCTGACGTTATGGATTTTTCTGCTTCGCCGGTTTGGGTTAATATAGGAGGAAGCAAATAATGGATATTACAGGAAGAAAATTGTTCGTAAAAGCGCTTGCGGAGGAAGGGGTTGATACCATCTTCGGTTATCCGGGCGGTACGGTTACGGATTTATTTGATGAATTATACAAAACGGATTCCATTAATCTGGTTTTGCCACGTCATGAGCAGGGATTGATTCATGCGGCAGAAGGGTATGCCAAGTCCACAGGAAAAGTAGGGGTGTGTCTTGTTACCAGTGGTCCGGGAGCGACCAACATTATTACAGGACTTGCAGATGCACATTATGACAGTGTTCCATTAGTTTGTTTTACGGGACAGGTTCCACTTGGATTGATTGGAAATGATGCTTTTCAGGAAGTGGATATTGTTGGAATGACCAGAAGCATCACAAAGTATGGTGTGACAGTGAGAAACAGGCAAGATCTTGGTAGAATTATTAAGATGGCGTTTTATATCGCACAAAGTGGAAAGCCGGGTCCGGTTGTGGTTGATATTCCGAAGGACATTCAGATTGCATCGGGACCGGCAGATTATCCAAAACATGTGGATATCCGTGGATATAAGATCAGCAGCGGCGTACATGTGGGGCAGCTCAAACGTGCTTATAAGCTTCTAAAAGCCGCGAAGAAGCCACTTATTCTTGCTGGCGGGGGAATCAATATTGCAAGAGCCAATGACAAGCTGCAGGCCTTTGCAGAGCAGGAGCAGGTTCCGGTAGTGACAACCATTATGGGAAAAGGAGCGATTCCGACTACACATCCACTGTATATTGGAAACTGTGGAATGCATGGCAAGTATGCGGCAAATATGGCAGTAAGCCAGTGTGATGTCCTTTTCTCTATTGGTACACGATTTAACGACCGCATTACGGGAGATCTTAATGAGTTCGCTCCAAATGCAAAGATTGTACATATCGATATCGATACCGCATCCATCTCCAGAAATGTGGTGGTTGACGTTCCGGTGGTAGCAGATGCAGCAGTTGCGCTTGAAAAGCTTTTGGAGTGGACGGAGCCGAAAAAAACAGAGAAGTGGCTGTCGCAAATCCGTTCCTGGGACGAGGAAAATCCGCTGGTGATGCGCAGAGATCGCGGCATGAGTCCACAGATGATTATGGAACATATCAATCAGGAGTTCCCGCATAGCATTTATGTGACGGATGTCGGCCAGCATCAGATGTGGGCAACTCAGTATTTGCAGCTGGATAAGGGAAGCCAGCTGATTACATCGGGCGGACTTGGAACGATGGGATTTGGTTTTCCGGCGTCAATTGGAGCAAAGATTGCCAATCCAGATAAGGATGTGGTATGCATTACAGGGGACGGTGGATTTCAGATGAATATTCAGGAGATGGCAACTGCGGTCACGCAGGGAACCGGGATAACGATTTGTCTTCTCAACAACTATTATCTGGGCATGGTTCGTCAGATGCAGGAACTGTTTTATGGGAAGCGATACAGTGCAACCTGTCTCCGCAAGCGTCCGTCGTGTCCGTCAGATTGTAAGGGACCGTCCGATGCCTGTCCACCGTATGTACCGGATTTTGTTAAGCTTGCAGAAAGTTATGGCGCTTATGGGATTCGTGTGACCAAAGAGGAAGAAATTGATGCGGCATTTGCTGAGGCAAAGAAGCATACGGATGCACCGACAGTTATCGAATTTATGATTGCCACGGATGAACTGGTACTTCCTATGGTAAAGAGTGGAAATCCGATGAGTGAGATGATTTTAAAATAGGAGGGAAAATGATGTCTGAAATGAAAAAAAGATGGATTGCTTTGTACGTTGAGAATCAGGTGGGCGTACTTGCGAAGGTTTCCGGGCTGTTTTCTGCGAAATCCTATAATCTGCAGTCTCTGACTGTTGGAACCACAGAGGATGAGACCGTCTCCCGTATGACAATTGGAGTGGAGAGTGATGATATTACATTTGAGCAGATCAAGAAGCAGCTCAATTGTATGGTGGAAGTAATTAAGGTGATTGATCTGACAGATGTACCTCTTCGAATGAAGGAGCTGATGTTTGTCACGATTGCAGATCTGGATGAAGCGCAGATGACTGAAGTTTTTCAGATCGCACAGGCGATGCGCGTGGATGTAGTGGATATCGGAGTTCACAGTGTGATGCTTGAGTGTAAGAGGACAGAGCATAAGCATAATGATCTGGTTGCGCTCCTGAAGAAAAAATTTAAAAATATTTGTGTTGTACGTGGCGGGGCAGTTGCAATTGAGTCCATCAGTACAGAATGCAAATAGAATAAAAATTCCCCGCGGCTTTAAAGACCGCGGGGATTATTATTTGTCAGCGGGCAACGGCTTCTATGATTTCTCCAACATACATGGTGTGCATATCGTGGTCGCTGTACCATTTGGATGAGATTGAAGAATCTGTAAAGCTGTCCTCAGTCATCGGTACGGCTGCCATCTTGCGGCAAAGGAGAACAAGATTTGCCTCATCAGGATAAGGAATATCGTGGCGGAATGCAGGGGTAAGTCCGGCTTCGGCAAATTTGTCTTCGTTTCTTCCACTGTGGCTGCCACAGTAATTTAAGGCAGTGCGGTAATCCTCGTTTAAGAAAGAGAGGGAAAACAAATCTCCTTTGTCGAGAAATTCCTTTGTATAGCGGGAATCACGGATAAAGATATAGACAACATTTTTGCCCCAGAGGACACCAACACCGCCCCAGCTGACGGTCATGGTATTGCATTTCGTCTTGTTACCAGCAGAAACAAGAGCCCATTCTTTTCCAATTTTTGTAAAGGGGTTCATTTTCAACTGATCGATTGGGTATGGTTGAAAAGCATGCATAGCAAATCCTCCTATGTTTTATAATATTTTATGCTGAATCTTTTAAGTACAGTATACCAATGGTAACATTTTTTCGCAAGCTGCATACAATAGCATGAGAAAAGAAAAAGGATCTAGTATGGATCTGCAGCAGAATGTGAATGAAAATGCCAGTAACAATGTAGATAAAGGAACCCTGCGTATCAGTTTGACCAACGAATCGACTGGAAGTCCCGTGCAGGGGGCAAAAATTGCTATTTCCTATACAGGCAACCCATCAGTGACGCTTGAGGAGGTGAGTACGGATGATTCCGGAAATAGTGAGGAACTTACGCTTAATGCTCCACCGCTGGAATACTCCATGGAACCTAGTGAGCAGCAGCCGTATGCGGAATATACGATCCATGTGCAGGCCCCGGGCTATCGGGATATTACGGTTTCGGCGATCGACATTCTTCCTGGGGAAGCGGCGATTCAAAATGTAAAGCTTGAAGCGGAGGATGCTCCGGGAGACAGGATTGATACGATAGTGATTCAACCCCATACGCTTTATGCTGAATATCCACCGAAGATTCCGGAGGACGAAATCAAACCGATGGAGGAGACGGGAGAGATTGTCTTAAGCCGTGTTGTGATTCCGGAGTATATTGTTGTTCATGACGGAGCACCATCGGATTCGACGGCAGCAAACTATTATATCAGATATCGTGACTACATCAAGAATGTTGCTTCCTCTGAAATTTATGCCACATGGCCGGATGCAACGCTTCGGGCGAATATACTTGCCATCATGTCCTTCACGTTGAACAGGGTTTATACGGAGTGGTATCGTGGAAAAGGATATCAGTTTACGATCACTTCTTCAACGGCTTATGATCACAAATTTATGTACGGACGTAATTTTTTTCAAAGTATTTCCCGTGTGGTGGATGAAATGTTTGAAAACTATCTTTCCCGTCCAAATGTGCGCCAGCCTATACTGACCCAGTACTGTGACGGACAGAGAGTCAGCTGTCCGAACTGGATGTCGCAGTGGGGTAGCAAATATCTGGGCGATCAGGGATATTCTGCAATAGAGATTCTGCGCAATTATTATGGGGATGATATGTACATCAATTCTGCGCAGGGAATTTCCGGCATTCCGGCATCATGGCCGGGATATGATCTTGGTGTTGGCGCAAGTGGCGACAAGGTCCGTCAGCTGCAGGAACAGCTTGCGAGAATCTCGCGTTCTTATCCGGCGATTCCTACTGTTACTGCAGATGGAATTTATGGAAACAGGACAAAGGAGGCAGTAGAAAAATTCCAGTCTGTTTTCGGACTTCCGGTAACAGGGATCGTTGATTATCCGACATGGTATAAGATTTCAGATATTTACGTGGCGGTGTCACGGATTGCGGAGCTACGCTAGACATTCCTGTTTATTTGTGGTTAAATTGAAAGAAAGAACACGCAAAGATACAGGGGAAAAGAATGAAGAATTACAGAATTACCGTTGCATATGACGGGAGCAGATATAAAGGCTGGCAGATACAAAAAAGTACGGATGCGACTATTCAGGGAAAGCTTTCGATGGTGCTTATGAATCTTGCCGGCCATAATGTTGAGGTGATCGGATCGGGAAGAACTGATGCTGGTGTGCATGCTCTCGGTCAGGTTGCCAATTTTCATCTGGACGAGCATTTTTCTGAGAAGGAGATTTTTAATTATCTCAATCGATATCTGCCGGAGGATATTGCAGTTCTTGATATTATGGAGGTGGATGAGAGGTTTCACAGCCGCTATCAGGCTACCGGAAAGACATACAGCTATCGGATTCGGACTAATCCGGTGCCGGATGTGTTTGAGCGTCGTTTCCTCTATCATTATGGGCAGCCTCTCGATTTGGAGCGGATGAGGAAGGCGGCAGTGCAGTTTCTTGGAACACATGATTTTGCCTCTTTTTGCGGCAACAAGCATATGAAAAAATCCACTCGGCGCACGATATTTGATATTTGTTTTAAGGAGAGTCCGGATGAAATTGAAATCCGTTATACAGGTAATGGATTTTTGCAGAACATGGTTCGGATTCTTACCGGAACCCTTATAGAGGTCGGTCGGGGCGAGCGTGAGCCGGAGAATATGAAAGAAATTTTGGAAGCAAAAAATCGCGAAATGGCAGGCTATACGGCACCGCCGCAGGGATTACGATTAGAGAAGGTTATGTATGGAAAAGTGGTTGGTGACGAATAAAAAGGCAGATTTTAAAGGGATTGGCAGCCGCTTTCATATTGACCAGGTGACAGCAAGAATTATTCGTAACCGTGATGTGGTGGAGGATGAGGACATTCGTTGCTTTTTGCATGGCACGCTCTCGGATCTTCCAGATGCGCATCTGTTAATGGATGCGGACCGGCTTGTGGAGATTCTGGTGCAGAAAGTGAAGAAAGGACAGAAAATCCGTGTTATCGGAGATTATGATATCGATGGAGTGATGTCTTCCTATGTGCTGTGGAAGGCACTGACACGGATCGGGGCAGTAGTTGATGTAGCGATTCCACACCGTATTGAGGATGGATATGGGTTAAATCTTAATCTTATCGAAAAAGCATGGGAAGAAGGCGTGGATACCATTCTCACCTGTGATAACGGAATTGCTGCAATCAATGAGATTGCTTATGCGAAGAAAATGGGAATGACGGTGCTTGTGACAGATCATCATGCGATTCCATTTTGCGAAGAGAGCGGAATACATCGGGAGAAACACAGTCTTGCAGATGCGGTCGTGAATCCACATCAGCAGGAGTGCCGATATCCATATAAGGAGTTGTGTGGTGCCACGGTTGCCTGGCTTATAGTTTCTCTTTTGTATGAGAAGCTGGAAATGAAGCGGGAGGAGACAGAAGAACTGCTGGAGTTTGTGGCATTTGCGACAGTAGGGGATGTTGTGGCACTGACCGGCGTGAACCGGATTTTGGTGAAGGAGGGGTTGAAGCGGATTCATCATACGGAAAATGTCGGTATGAAGGCACTGATCGCTCAATGTGGACTTTTGCCGGAGCAGATAAATTGTTATCATTTTGGCTTTGTGCTGGGACCGTGTATCAATGCGGCCGGACGGCTGGAGACTGCAAAATTAGCATTATCGCTTTTCCAGACCCGGAATGAGACGGAAGCAATACAGATGGCAAACCGGCTTGTTGTACTCAATGAGGAGCGCAAGCAGATGACCTTTAAAGGGGTTGAAGAGGCGAAACACCTCTTTGAAGAGGGAGACTATGAGAAGGACCCGGTGCTGGTACTTTATCTTCCGGACGTACATGAAAGCATTGCAGGGATTATTGCCGGCAGAATTAGGGAATATTATTACCGGCCGACCTTTATTCTGACGAAAAGTGAGGATGGAGTAAAGGGCAGCGGGCGCTCTACGGAGGAGTATTCCATGTATGAACAGATGTGCAAATGCAGTGCGCTTTTTACCCGTTTCGGAGGACATCCGATGGCAGCGGGATTATTTCTGCCGGAGGAGAATGTGGAGGAGTTTCGCAGGCAGATCAATGAAAACTGTCCGCTGTCGGTAGAACAGCTTCAGCCGAAAGTACATATTGACGTTCCAATGCCGGTGGATTATGTGACAGATGCGCTTGTAAGGGAGTTTGAGCTGCTGGCACCATTTGGAAAGGATAATCCAAAGCCTGTTTTTGCAGACCGAAATCTCCGTGTTAGCAGGATGTGGGTCATCGGAAAGAAGCAAAACGTTTTGCGCCTTTCGCTGGTATCGGAACATGGGCGTCCGGTTTCCGGTATTTATTTTGGGGATATCGATGCGTTTTTGGAATATATCAGGTGCCAGTTTGGAGAGGATGCGCTTGCGAAGGCGATGCATGGAAGAGAGAATACAATTCGTTTGTCGATGGTATATTCACCCAAGATCAATAATTATCACAATAGTGAAAGTCTGCAGTTTGAGATTCAATATTATCGTTGAAAAATAGGTGCGTACATTGTAAAATAGAGACAGTGGAGGGCGAGTCATGTTCGGCAGAAATAAAGTAAGTCAGGAAGAAATTGAAAAGATAAAAAATATTGTTGAGATCGATGATCATTTTTTTGCGGGAATGGAAGACGGAAAGGATATGTTCGAAGCAACAGTGTCGGAGATTACAGAGTCCTATCATCAGGTTGATGCAGACGTTAATCAGGTCCGTGAGAATATTAGGAGTGCAGCTGAGCTTGCAGCTGGAAATGTGGAGATTGAATCAATACTCAGCAGCAGAATCAGTGAATGCCGGGAATGTGCTGTACAGACACAGGAGCGGCAGGAGCAGGTGCGCAAAGGATATCATCAGGTATTGGATGAGGCAACGCGTCTGGTGGATGAGAATAAGCATTTTACCTCGCCATCCAAATCTTTAAGCAAGTTTCCTGCGAATCTTAAGGCTCAGAATCAGATCTGTCGGGAGCAGCTGGATCAGATGGAAGAATACAGCAAACAGATGGGGGTTCTTGCACTGAATGCTGCAATAGAAGCTGGACGACTTGGAGAATCCGGCAAGCAGTTTGTTACATCTGCCGAGGCAATTCGCAGTTATGCAACAAATTATGACAGAGTTATTGAGATTACGCGTAAGCAGCTTCAGGATTCGGATGAACGTATTGCAAAATTAGAAGAGCAGGTGCATCATCTGGTCACCCTGCTTAAGGATAACAACATGGCAACTGCCAGACTGATGAAATCCTGCGAGGAGGCAGTCCGCCAGGCGGATGAGCAGAAGGATACTTCTCTTGATAAGGACTTGACGGAGATAATGAATCAGGTGACTACACTCCGGAATGCGGATGAAGAGATTGTGAAGTCCGAGGAGCGCAACCGTATGCAGATGGAGGATCTTGCGGAAGAATTTGTGGCGCAGCAGAAGAACCAGAAGGAGATTGCTCAGATGGTTGATCCGCTTTTCAGGCATGTAATTGAACGTAAAGCTGGTCAGTAGATCTGATATGATGAAAAAGAAAAGGCTGATTTCGTGATTGCGAAATCAGCCTTTTAAATTTATATATTTATTCTACGGAGACATTTCCGCGGGACTTCTGAGCCGTAGAAACCTTTGACCATTTGTGTCGGTAGACAACACGGTACATGACATAAGCCAAAAGAAATGCGGTACATACATCAAATACAGAATGCTGCTTTAAGAACATGGTTGCAAGGATGATGCTGACCATTAACAGGAAGGAGAGCATCTGAACCGTTTTATTCTTGCGCAGCTGCTCATTGTGTGCCACTGCAAGATGGATGCCGATGGAATTGTACACATGGATACTTGGAAACAGGTTGGTTGCAGTATCTGATGAGTATAAAAATTCGCAGAGCATCGTGCATAAATTGTGATGCGTAAAATAGGTCGGACGAAGAAAATGTCCGTTCGGATACAGCGTTGATATCATTAAGAAAATCGTCATACCGGTGAAAAGAAACGCACACAGTTTGTAATAGTCTGATTTGTTGTGAAGTGCCATGTAGACAATTCCCCAGGCGACATAAGCAAACCACAGAAAATATGGAATGACAAAATATTCACAAAATGGAATATAATCATCCAGTGCTACGTGAATCACATGAAAATGAGTGGTCACGGTCTTCTCGACATAACCAAACCAGGCCAGATATACAAAAAAATATAGCAAGATTAACAAATGCTTATAGTTGTTATACAGGTTAAAAAACCAAACCTTGAGCCGGGCTCCATTGCGTGACACCATAATTCGTTCCTTTCATAATAATACTTACTCTTTGTAATGAACAGATTATAGCACCACTTGGAAAAAGCGACAATAGGAAATAATTATTGTTAATAAAAAGTTAAACATTTCCAGCAGGGTGTGGTTGACAAGAAAATGGTCTAAGATATAATCTAGGAATAGAAGCAGAACAGGAAAGGAAAGTATATGAGTACGAAAGATAAGAAAAGAATAATTATTGTCGTAATTTTTGCGGTTGTGGCAGCATTTTACATAGGTATGGGAATTTTCTTTATGCACCATTTTTTTCCGGGGACAACATTGAATGGAAGAAAGGTGAGCGGATGCTCGGCACAACGGGTAAAGGATGATGCGACGGATGAAATTCATTCTTATCAGTTATCAATTTTGACAAGAGATGGAAATACGGAAATTATAAAAGGTACAGATATTGATCTTGAGCCGCAGTGGGATGATGCAACAGAAAAACTAATTGAAAAGCAGGCGGCTTTTTTGTGGCCGGTTCAGATTTTCTATAGGCATGAGCTTACAAGCGAAACTTTGGTTGATTACGATGAAGAAAAACTTCAGGAGAGAATCCAGACCCTTGTCTGTATGGATGAAACAAAGCAGATACCACCGGAGAATGCAACCTTTTCCGAGTGGGATAAGGATGCTGGTTATACGATTGAACCTTGCGTAATGGGGACAACAATTGACCGTGATAAAATGAGCGATGCTGTGGAGATAGCAATCAACGGCTTGTGTGAAACCCTTTCTGTTGAAGAGGCGGGGGCTTATGTGGATCCTAAAATCAAGGATGACGATGAACGTCTGGCAGAAGCGATTGATGTTTTGAATCAATGTGCCGGGGCGCGTATCACTTATACAATTGGGGAGAAGACGCAGGTGCTCGATGTCAGCACCTTTGGAGCATGGTTTAAACTGGACAAAGATGTCAAACCGGTGCTTCGCGGGAAAAAAGTGAAAGAATATGTCAGTGATCTTGCTTCAAAGTATAATACCTGCTACACGGCAAAGAAGCTTCAGACCTCTTATGGGAAAGAGGTTACAATTCCAGTGAGCCATTATGGCTGGAAGGTAGATGAAGAGGCAGAAAAAGAGCAAATCATTGAAACCATCAAGGCGGGAGAGGTGACAACGAGAGATCTGAATTATTCTATGACGGCAAATTCTCATGAGGGAAATGATTATGGGGACTCTTATGTGGAAATCAATCTGACGGCGCAGCATCTGTTTTTATATAAGGATGGGCAACTGGTGATTGATAGTGATTTTGTTTCCGGAAATGTGTCAAAGGAGAATGGATCACCGACCGGCGCATATGGGATTACCTACACGCAGAAGGATGCAACGCTCAGGGGAGATGATTATGAGACTCCGGTTGCATACTGGATGCCTTTTGCCGGTAATGTTGGTATGCATGATGCAAGCTGGAGGAGCAAGTTTGGCGGAAGTATTTATAAATACGGGGGGTCCCATGGTTGCATTAACCTTCCGGTGAATGTGGCAAAAGTGATTTATGAGAATGTAGGTAAGAATTATCCGGTGCTGGTTTATGAGCTGCCGGGGACAGAGAGCACGAACTCGACGAATCCGAAGGCCGCAGAGGAAGTTGAGAAGCTGATTGAAGAGATTGGAACGGTAACAGAGGATTCTGGTGATGCTATCAAGAAGGCAGAGACCGCATACGACAAGCTGAGCGCAACCGAGAAAATTTATGTCAAAAATTATGATACACTTACCAAAGCCCGGAAACAGTTTGAAAAGAAAAAATAGCAGATTCTTCATCAAGGCTTGACAAAGTTGCGCAAAAAAACGACAATAAAACTATAGTTGCGCAGCAAAGGAAAGCATATGTGGAGAGGTGCGTATGAAGAGTGATAATATTACAATATCAGATATTGCGGAGGCTCTTGGAGTATCGAAGACGACTGTAAGCCGTGCAATATCCGGAAAAGGAAGAATCGGAGAGGTAACCCGCAAGAGGGTGCTGGATTACATAGAAGAGCATGATTACAAACCGAATGTGATCGCGAGGGGACTTGCGCAATCTAAGACATTCAATCTCTGCGTGGTAATGCCGGGAAACTATGCGATTGTTGATCTTCCTTTTTTTCAGGAAGTGATTGCAGGAATACAGGAAATTGCAGGAATGAACGAGTATGATATCCTTCTTTGTATTTGTCAGGAGAATGATATATCCAATCTTGAGAGAATCTTACACAATCATAAGGTGGATGGGGTTGTACTTTTGCGTACTTTTATGAAGGATCTTCAGATCGAACTTCTCACGGAGAGGCAGGTGCCGTTTGTTACAACCGGAAGTACAGCTTACCGGAAAGTAAAGCAGGTAGATAATGATCACCAGAGTGCGTGCCGGGAGCTGACCTCAATTCTTTTAATGCGCCAGATGAAACGAATCGCACTGCTTGGTGGTAATGAATCCCATGTTGTAACGCAGAATCGATACAGGGGCTATGTGCAGGCACACGAACAGGCAGGTATTGCACTGGACGAAGAGTTTGTGTATATGAATCTGGAGAGCCGCGCTTTTATTGATCGTGCAGTAGAGAATGCACTTGAAAAAGGTGCGGACTGTATTTTGTGTATGGATGATGCTATTTGTGGACAGGTGTTGCGCAAATTGCGTCAGGAACATGTAAAAGTGCCGCAAGACGTAAAGGTAGCGTCTTTTTACAACAGTTCAGTTTTGGAGAACAACATTCCGTCGATCACCTCCCTGACCTTTGATGCACGGGAACTTGGGATGGAGGCATGCAAGAATCTTCTCGCTCAGATTGATGGGGAGAAAGTACCGGAGCGAACGCTGTTGTCTTATGAGGTTGTATTGAAGGAATCTACAAAGTGAGAATCCTCTATTTTTTATATGCGCAAGCGGTTGCTCCATAGCGCGGGAAACGGGATTTGTGTTGTGAAAAATGTGCAAAAACAGTCACTAAATATATAAAAATTGTACATTGACATGGGAGGAAAGTCACGGTATACTACAAATACAGAACAACCGATTGCGCAAAAGCAAAAGCGTAATCTGAAGCACATAAACATAAAAGTGGAGGGAAAACGAGATGGACAAATTTATTGTGAACATCATCCATCGTCCAGAGATGGTTCCGGAGTATTCTGCAACCGTGACAGGACAGGGCAAGGAAGAGGATATCGGAGATAAGGCACTGATTACAGAGTCTCTGGATATCTTTAAGACACAGCAGAGACTGGCACATGAGAACGGGCTCAAGTGTACGATCCAGATGACGTATGCAGCCTTGTTTAATGATGAGGCGGTAGAACTGGCAAAGCATGACCATGAAGTATATGGAGATGAGATCGCGCTCTCTCTGTTAGGTCTTCCTTGTGAGGAATTCCGCGATAAGTATAAGACAAAGGACTTCTGTATCTGGATGTTCTCGATGGAGGATAAGAAAGCAATCGTGAATGATGTGTTTGAGAAATTTCACGACAGATTTGGATTTTATCCGGAATCTACTGGTTCTTATTACATGGATGCCGATTTGATCAACTATATCAAAGAGACTTATCCAACTGTTAAATGCGCAGTTGCCACCTGCTGGGAGGAAGGTCCAAAGGCTTATCACACCTGCAACAACTCATGGTATACGTTGTTTGATGGAGGTCCATGGGCACCATGGATTCCTTCTAAGCAGAATACACACGCACCGGCAGCAAACAAGGAAGAGGACAGTGGAATCGTTGCAATCCCACATCTGTCCCGTGATCTGCTTGCCTGCTATGATGGAAACGGTTCCAATTTCGGAACCCATCCGCAGAACGTACTCCGTGGTATGATCTACGATACCAAGACCTGGGAGTACCCATATCTTTACAACTTAATTGACCAGTACCGTGACCTGGAGAAGTACAACAATGGATATGCATACAACATGATGTTCGTTGGACCGGGCTGGATGAATAAGATGGGACGTTGGGAGCAGCCATATGAGCTTCTTCTTAAGTCTTACACCGATGGATGTGCTTACTATGGTAAGCTCAAGAAGGAAGGCAAGCTGGTTGACATGACCATGTCGGAGTTTGCAGATTACTACAGAGAGAAGAAGGGTGTCAACGATGGCAATTACAATGAGCCGGAGTGTGCACCTTGGAGAGATATTCTTTACGGATCAGACAAGCAGGTATTCTGGTACTGTGATCCATATATGAGAGCCTGTGTGAATATGGATCAGGGTGGTGCAATCGTAGACCTTCGTCCTTACGTTGCAAAGCTTGAGTGGCCGGTTGGTATCGGAACCAAGCATGTGCAGGATGCTTCCTACCCATTCCTGATTCAGGAGAAATACCGTGCAGGCTACTTCACCCACTATGCAGGAGCAGGTACCGTTCGTTCTGCAAAGCTTTGTTACAACGGAGAGGAAGTTGATCTGTGCCTTTGCCCGACTCACTCCCATTTCTCAGAGGAAATGATTGACGGCAAGAAGAATCGTATCCTCACATTGGATCCGGTAGAGATTCAGTTCAACGGTGTTACTGTTAAGCTTCAGACAAAAGAGTACTTCGAAGAGGGGGCTTCCAATATCAAGATTGAGCGTAACATCCTTGATATCAGTGATCCAAATGCAGAAGTATATCTGGATGAGTACATTACCGCTTGTTACGGTACAACTGAGTATCCGGAGGATATGACAGGAATTACACTTACCTGCGAGGGTGAGAATCCGCAGACCATCAATTACGAGTACAAGTGCCGTGATGCGAAGATGCAGGGTGCTACCGCTGTCAGTGCGGTTGTTCCGGCAATCCAGACAAAGGTTTCTCTTACACCATCCGCAGAGGCAGAAGGATATATTGAAGAGGGTTATGCATTCTCTCCAATGTTCAAGCTTGGATACAAGAAGAAAATTGAATCGAAGGAGGTATTTGCAACATGGCTCAACTTGGAAAAGGCAAATTAAATTACAGATGTCCAATCTGCTTCATGAGAGATCTGGATATCGATATGTTCTATAATAAAGATACAGGGATTTACAGCTGTATTCGCTGCCAGTTCAGAGGAACAGAGGAGCAGGTGCTTGCGGGAAATGAGGATGTCCGCAAGAAATACGGCGCAATGTACAAGAGATTTGAAAAGTTTGATTTTGACTAAAAAATAGAAAAAGCTGTCGCACGGATGAGCAATAGAAGTGCGGCAGCTTTTTTGAAATAGGAGTATTTTTTTATGGGAGAGTTTGATTTTTCTATTGTAAAAAATCCGGAAATCTTTCAGCAGAATCGTCTGGAAGCCCATTCGGATCATGTGTGCTACAAAAATGAGGGCGAAATGCAGCTGGGACAGAGTAGCTACCGGATGGAACTGGATGGAGTATGGAAGTTTGCCTATGCGCAGAATATGCTGCTGGCACAGCAGGATTTTGAAAAGGCGGATTATGATTGTTCCTCCTGGGAGGACATCCGGGTTCCGGCACATATTCAGATGGAGGGATATGGTGTCCCGCATTACACGAATCTCACCTACCCGTGGGATGGGACGGAAAACATCCGTCCAGGGGAAATCCCGCAGCAGTTTAATCCGGTGGCAAGCTACGTCAAATATTTTACGGTACCCCAGAATTTTGGGGGCAAACGGGTCGTGATTTCCTTTCAGGGCGTGGAAAGCGGCTTTGCAGTGTGGCTGAACGGAAATTATGTTGGATACAGCGAAAACTCCTTTGATCCTGCGGAATTTGAACTGACTCCTTATCTTCAGGAGGGAGAAAATAAGCTGGCAGTGCGGGTATGGAAATGGACCAGCAGCAGCTGGTGTGAGGACCAGGATTTTTACCGCTTTTCCGGGATTTTCCGAAGCGTGTATCTGATGGCGGTTCCAACAGCGCACCTGTGGGATGTGAGCCTTGTTCCGACCGTGAATGAGAGTCTGACAGAAGGAAAACTGGACTTTGTTCTTACTTTGAGTGGTGTGGGCAGTGCAGAGGTTGAACTTTGCAATGACGGGGATGTGCTACAGACGCTAAGCCTGAATTTTGACGGGCAGGATGAACAGCAGCAGCTTCGTGGCAGTTTTGAATCCGTGGAGAAGCCCCGGCTGTGGAGTGCGGAACATCCGAATTTGTACCGGGTAATCATTCGGATCAGGGATAACCGCGGGGGGCAGACGGAATACGTTCAGCAGAAAGTGGGATTTCGCCGGTTCGAGATGATAGACGGAATTATGTGCCTCAATGGAAAACGCATTGTGTTCAAGGGTGTGAACCGGCACGAGTTTTCCTCCATCACCGGGCGGGTGCCGAACCGTGAGGAAATCATCAAGGATGTTATGGTGATGAAGCAGAATAATATCAATGCCATCCGGACAAGCCACTATCCGGATGACAGTTTACTCTACGAGCTGTGCGACGAATATGGTCTATATCTGATGGCAGAGAATAATCTGGAATCCCACGGAAGCTGGGAGGCTTATGGAAGAGGAGTTACGGGAGAGGATTTTATTGTGCCGAACAATCATAAGGAGTGGCTTGGCATGATGCTGGACCGGGTGAACTCCTGCTATCAGAGGGATAAGAATCATCCGTCCATTTTAATCTGGTCCTGTGGAAATGAGTCATATGGAGGAAGTGTAATCCATCAAATGGCGGAGAAATTTCGCAGGCTGGATCCGTACAGGCTAATTCATTATGAGGGTGTGTTCCACGACAGGACCTACAATGACACCAGTGATATGGAGAGTCAGATGTATACTCCGGTGGAGAAAATCGAGAAATTTCTTGCGGAGCATAAAGAGAAACCGTTTATCTGCTGCGAATATACCCATGCCATGGGAAATTCCTGTGGAGGAATCCACAAATACACAGAACTGTCCAATCGTGAATCGAGGTATCAGGGGGGATTTATCTGGGACTATGTAGATCAGTCCATTTATAAAAAGAACCGGTACGGGCAATGGTTCCTGGCTTATGGAGGAGATTTCGGAGAACGTCCGACAGATTATAATTTCAGTGGAAATGGCATTGTGTATGGAGGAGAGCGGAATCCTTCTCCGAAGATGCAGGAGATTAAATACTGTTATCAGAATATTGAGGTGACGTTCCCGCAGGAGAACAGTTATCGGGTAATTAACCGTAATCTGTTTGTGAATACAGATGAATTTAACACCGACGTGATTCTTCTGGCAGATGGAAATGAGATACTGAGGGTTGGTGAAAAAATCTCGGTAGAGCCGTTGTCGGAGGATGTTTTTGAGATTCCGCAGGCGGTTGTTCAGAAAGTGCATAGCCTTGAGGAGGGGGCGTGCAGTCTTGGAACAAAAGTTCCGGAATTTACGGTGATTGTATCATTTAAGCTAAAAGAGGATACGCTGTGGGCAAAAGCGGGACATGAGGTGGCTTTCGGCCAGCATATTTATAAGAAAGAATTCCTGTCATATAAATGCGAGGGTGCACCAAAAGTTGTCTATGGCATCAATAATATCGGTGTGTCAGGAGAGAACTTCCGGGTGATGTTTTCAGCACTGGCAGGTGGGATGACTTCCTATGTTTATGGAGGCGATGAGCTGTTTAAAACGATTCCCATGCCGAATTTTTGGCGGGCACCTGTTGACAATGATGCAGGAAGCTGTATGCAACAGCGCTATGCGCAGTGGAAGATCGCAAGCATGTACATTACCCCAAAGAGTAAGGACCGATTTGAGGATACCGCGCCGAAGGTGGAGGAATTGTCAGACAGTATAAGGCTGACCTTTACTTATTACATGCCGACCACGCCGGAAAGCCAGTGTAAAGTAAGCTACCGGGTATTTGCAGATGGAACGGTGGAGACTACCTTGAGCTATGATCCGGTAAAGGAACTTTCCGATATGCCGGAGTTTGGAATGATGTTCCGGATGGATGCAGATTATGAAGAGATGGAGTGGTATGGACTTGGCAGAGCGGAGACATATGCGGATCGGAAGCATGGGGGAAAGCTTGGTATCTACCGCAATAAAGTTGTAGATAATATGGCGGAATATCTGGTACCACAGGAATGTGGAAATAAGTGTGATGTGCGCTATATGAAAGTGACAAACAGGAAGAAACGAGGTATAATATTTGAAGGAGACGAGATGTCTGTCAATGTGCTGCCATATACACCCCATGAGGTGGAAAATGCGTTGCATGGCTATGAACTCCCCCCTGTTCACTATACAATTGTAAGAGTAGCCCAGCAGCAGATGGGCGTAGGAGGCGATGATAGCTGGGGGGCGCGTGTGCATCCGGAATATCTGGTGGATGTCACCGACAGAAAAGAATTTACCTTCCGTTTCCGTGGAATATAACGTGAATAAGGAGAGCATGAATGAGTAAATTTATTAAGGGAATGGATTTATCAACACTTCTCGAGTTGGAGCGCTGTGGCGCTAAATATTATGACAACGGACAGGAGATGGATGTACTTGATATCATGAAAAAATATGATGTGGATACGATTCGTCTGCGTCTGTGGAATGAGCCCCGTTCGGAGGAGGGAGAGCCGTATGGCGCCGGGAACAATGATCTGGATGAGACTATTGCCATCGGACAGAGGGTGAGCGATGCCGGCTTTGGCGTGCTTCTCAATTTCCATTACAGTGATTTCTGGGCAGATCCGGGCAAACAGATCAAGCCGAAGGCATGGACCAATTATGGTGTGGAGGAATTGGAAAAGGCAGTCTATAATTTTACCAGGGAATCTCTTGCCAAGGTGCTGGATGCAGGTGTGAATGTGACGATGATTCAGGTTGGGAATGAGCTTTCCAACGGACTGCTGTGGCCGGAGGGAAAGGTGCCGAACTATGAAAATATTGCCAAATTTGTCAGTTCTGGAATCCGTGCCTGCCGGGAAGTTAAAGGGGATATCCCGATTATGATTCATCTGGATAACGGCGGGAACAATGCCCTTTACCGGGAGTGGTTTGACAATTACACGAAACGAGGAGAGGACTTTGACTATATCGGATTGTCCTATTATCCATTCTGGCACGGAAGCCTTCAGATGCTTGAGGATAACATGAATGATATCGCGGTGCGTTATGGAAAGGAACTGATTATTGCTGAGGTATCCATGGGATACACAATGGAGGATTATAAGGATTATGAGAAGCTTTCTGATGAGGAGCGTAAAGGTTATGCAACCAAACCGGAGCTGGTCGCTAAGATTGAGTATCCGATGACAATTCAGGGACAGGTGGATTTTACGAAGGATTTCTTAAATCGTGTGGCACATGTGGCGGACAATAAGGGTGCAGGCTTTTTCTGGTGGGAGCCGGCATGGATTCCGGTACCCGGCAGTGCATGGGCAACTCCGGCATCCTTAAAGTATATGAATGATCCGGGACCATGCGGCAACGAGTGGGCAAATCAGGCGCTGTTCGACTATGAAGGGAACGTGTTGCCGGCACTTTCCGTAATCAGAGATTTTCAAAAGTGATTTAATATGTAAAAATGTTGCATGATTTCAGCGGAATGTTGCAACTTGCCAAAAGCGTATTGCAAAGATCGCATCACGGGGTATAATGGAATTATCAAGTGAACAGCGCATGTGATACGCTTTTTCGTGCGTTAGGGAGTTATCAGTAAAAGGAGAAGAAAAATGATAGAGAATGATGTATTAGTAAAATTCAAAGAATTGTTTGGGGATGAGGGGGAAATCCGTATTTATTTTGCGCCGGGGCGTGTGAATCTGATTGGTGAGCATACAGACTATAATGGTGGGCATGTGTTCCCTTGTGCATTGACAATCGGTACCTATATGGCAGCTCGAAAGAGAAACGATCGTAAGTTACGGTTTTATTCCATGAATTTTGAAAAGCTTGGTGTGATCGAGATCTCTTTGGATGAGATGAAGCCGAAGGAGGATGGAGAGTGGACCAATTATCCGGTTGGTGTAATCTGGGCATTTGAAGGACGGGGAATGAAACTGGAATGTGGACTTGATGTTGTTCTGTACGGAAATATTCCAAATGGATCGGGTCTTTCTTCTTCCGCTTCTCTTGAGGTGGTTACCGGATATATGCTGAAGGATCTTTTCGGATTTGATGTGACCAATCAGGATCTGGCATTGATTGGGCAGTATTCTGAGAACAATTTCAATGGCTGTAACTGTGGTATCATGGATCAGTTCGCTTCTGCCATGGGCAAGAAGGACAATGCCATTTTCCTTGATACGGCAGACCTTTCCTATACATATGCACCTATTGTTTTAGATGGGGCAAAGATTGTTGTGACCAACAGTATGGTAAAGCACAGCCTTGTCACCTCGGCATATAATGACCGCCGGAATGAGAGCGCACAGGCACTTGCAGATCTGCAGGCCGTCTGTGGCATCGAAAGTCTCGGAGAACTGACAGAGGAAGAGTTCGAGAAGTTCAAATCTTCCATTAAGGATGAGACGAACAGACGTCGTGCAAAGCATGCAGTCTATGAGAACCAGCGCACCATTCAGGCAGTTGAGGCACTAAAGAATCAGGATATTGAGACCTTTGGAAAACTGATGAATGCATCTCATGTATCTCTTCGGGATGATTATGAGACATCCTGTGAGGAGTGCGATATCCTTGCGGAAGAAGCATGGAAGATTCCGGGGGTGATTGGTTCACGTATTACAGGTGGCGGCTTTGGCGGATGTACCGTAAGTATTGTAAAGGATGAGGCCATTGATACCTTTAAGGAGCAGCTGAGTAAAGTTTATGAAGAAAAAGTCGGGAAGACACCGGAGTTCTATGTGGTTGCAGTTGGTGACGGACCAACCAGACTGGTATAAAGACAGGCAGAACAGAAAGGGAGAGGGAGAGCGATGATCCAGGAGAATATTTTAGATTTAGTTGATTACGGACTGGCAACCGGATTGGTGGAGCCGGCAGACAAAGCATATACAATCAATCGTCTGCTGGAACTGTTTGAGGTGGATGATATTGAAGATGCTGTTTTTGAGGCTCAGGGGAAAAAGCCTGCCATGACGCAGGAAAGGGCAGAGTCTGTGCTTGAAGGGATTCTCGAGGAGATGATGTCCTATGCTTATAAGAATGGAATTATGAAGGAGAACAGCATCGTTTACAAGGATCTGTTTGATACGAAGATTATGGGATGTCTTGTGGCACGGCCAAGTGAGATCCGTGCCAAGTTTCAGAATCTGTATGAGAATGTCTCACCGCAGGCTGCAACAGATTATTTCTACAAATTAAGTTGTGACAGCAATTATATCAGAAGACAGAGAATCCAAAAGGATCAGAAGTGGACTACGGATACGGAGTACGGAACACTGGATGTCACCATCAACTTATCCAAACCGGAGAAGGATCCCAAAGCCATCGCTGCGGCTAAAAATGCCAGGCAGAGCGCTTATCCGAAGTGCCAGCTCTGCAAGGAGAATGAAGGCTATGCCGGTCGGGTAAACCATCCTGCAAGGCAGAATCACAGGATCATTCCGGTTACCATCAACAACAGTGAATGGTTTTTCCAGTATTCGCCGTATGTATATTACAATGAGCACTGTATCGTGTTCAATTCCAGACACACACCGATGAAGATTGAGCGTGCAACTTTTGGGAAGCTTCTGGATTTTGTAACACAGTTTCCGCACTATTTTGTGGGATCGAATGCGGATCTGCCGATTGTTGGCGGTTCCATTTTAAGTCACGACCATTTTCAGGGAGGTCATTACACCTTTGCCATGGCGAAGGCTCCAATCGAGAAGGAGTTAAGCTTTGAGGGATTTTCCGATGTCAAGGCTGGAATTGTTAAGTGGCCAATGTCTGTCATCCGTATCAGCGGACCGGATAAGGAGCGACTGATTGAGCTTGCGGATAAGATTCTTGTCACGTGGAGAGGCTATACGGATGAGGCAGCATTTGTCTTTGCAGAGACGGATGGGGAGCCGCACAACACCATTACGCCGATTGCAAGAAGACGGGGCGAGGATTTTGAACTGGATCTGGTGCTGCGCAACAATATCACAACAGAGGAGCATCCTCTTGGAGTGTACCATCCACATGCAAATCTGCATCATATCAAGAAGGAGAACATTGGTCTGATTGAGGTAATGGGGCTGGCTGTTCTTCCGGCCCGCCTGAAGGAGGAGATGGCAGAACTTGCTGATGCTTTGGTTTTGGGAAAGGATCTGCACTCCACACAGACACTTTCTTCCCATGCAGATTGGGCGGAGGGATTCCTTCCGAAATATCCTTCCATCAATAAAGATAATGTGATGGATATTCTGCATGATGAGATCGGAATTGTATTCAAGGATGTGTTGGAAGATGCCGGTGTGTATAAGTGCACGGATGAGGGCAGAACTGCATTTCTCCGCTTTATTGAGGCTGTATAAAACAAAACGAACATATATTTTGAGGAAAGCCGTCATATCAATTGTGATATGACGGTTTTTTATGTAGAAGAAAATACGAAAACTATCCTTTTGGATGGTTCACTATTAAAGCGTAATCTGATAAAATAAGAAAAATACAGTTAAAAATGGAGAGACGAAGGATGAAGACAGAGTATGCAGTAAATCGGTATCTGAGACTGATTTTTTATACGATTGCTTTGACTATATTGGTAGGTTTCGTTTGTATGGAATGCCTCTATCCCTCAGAGAGAGAGCCTGGAACAGAACCGGAAAGCCTGATTTATGAAGGGACACTGGTATGGGAGAAGCCGGATGGAACCAGGGAGGAAATAAAGGCTCCGGGCAACTATGATATAGAACCGGGAGACACGATGGTGATTACAACCATACTTCCGGACAATTATGCGCAAAATGCAATAGAAATCCGCTCTTCGCAGCAAAGTGTCCGTTTTTATGTGGATGGGAGGCTGCGCAGTCAGTATAACACAGAGGCATCAAGACCATTTGGCTCTAATTCAGTCAGCCGGTATGTGTTTTGCAGGACCTCTGAGGCTGATGCGGGAAAGGAACTGCGGATAGAACTGGTAACAAATGCAAAACAGTATTCCGGTGTTGTTAATCAATTGTTCTGTGGGGATAAAGCAGATATCTGGTCTTATATTTTCAGAATCAACGGATTTGAATTCATCAATGGATTGTTTATCCTTTTTGTCGGCATTATAACGATTCTGTTTAGTATTGCTTTGGGAATTGCCTATAAAACAAAAATTAATCTGGCTTATCTGGGATGGTGTCTTCTTCTGGGGGCAATGTGGCTTTTGGGGGAATCCAAGCTGCGTCAGCTTCTGGTTCCCAATGCTTCAATCCTTGCGAACCTGTGTTTTGTGGTGGTAATGCTGTGCCCGATTCCACTGTTGTTTTACGTGGACAGTATCCAGAATGGGAGATATCGGAAGCTGTATAACATCATTGCAGGAATTGCCCTTGCCAATCTGACCATTTCCACAATCCTGCAGTTTGCAGAGATCGCGGATTATCTGGAAACGATGATTGTATCGCATGTGATATTTGGCATCACAGCTCTGGCGATTCTTGGAACGTTTATCTGCGATTTCCGTAAAGGGAAAATCCGGGAATACCTGTTGAGTGTAGCTGGAATTTTTGCAGGAATACTTGGAACTCTTATGGAGGTGATATCGACCTATGTGGTTGTCAGCATGTCAGGACTTTTTCTTGGAGCGGGGCTGCTTGTTTTACTGTTTTTTACAATTATTAAGACAGTAAAGGATGTCCGTAAGCTGGAAGAAAAGCGTCATAAAGAACAGACGGAAGCAATGTCGCTGCAGATGATTCAGACACTTTCCACAACCATTGAGGCAAAGGATGAATATACGAAGGGACATTCCTTCCGTGTGGCGGAATATGCCGGGCTGATTGCAAAGGAGCTGGGGTGGAGTGAGGAGGAGATTTTGAATCTCAAAAATGCAGCATATCTGCATGATGTGGGTAACATAGGGATTCCGGATACGATTCTCAACAAACCCACAAAGCTGTTAGATGCGGAATATGATGTAATCAAAACACATGTGACAATTGGTGCTGATATTCTGAAAAATATTACATTGATCGATCATGTGGAGGAGGTGGCGAGATATCACCACGAGCGGTATGACGGGAGAGGATATCCGGAGGGACTGTGGGGGGAAGAGATTCCTTTGTCTGCCAGAATTGTTGCAGTGGCAGACAGCTATGATGCCATGAATTCCAAGCGGATTTACAGGAATCCGCTTCCGGCGGAGGTGATTCGACAGGAGATTGTTCGCAATAAAGGAATTCAGTTTGATCCGGTGGTTGCAGATGCCTTTTTAAAGCTTCTGGATGAGAAGTGCATACAGAAAGTCAGGGAGGATGTAAGGGATTTTCCGGTGGAGGCAGGAACGTTTATTTCTAACGTGGTGGATACCATGCAGAGTCGTAAGGAAACAGAGAATATCGATTTTTTGACAGGACTTCCGATGAGAAATCTCGGAGAACAGCAGATTGCACAGGCTATGCAGATGCATTCCGGTTGTCTGGTATTTTGGGATATGGATAATTTAAAGAAAATCAATGATCTCTATGGTCATAAATCCGGAGATCGCGTTTTAAAGTTGTTGGGAGACACGATTCTTACTTCTGCAGAAGGCGTTATTGCCTGCAGACTTGGTGGAGATGAGTTCTTAATTTTTCTCCCGGACACAACGAGAGAAGCAGCAGAACAACTGGTGGGGCAGATGTTTGAGTGTTTTACGACACAAAAGGATGCTGATGTCGAAATCAGGGATGCTTCTCTGTCCGGAGGACTGTGTATGTGTATAAAAGGAGATAATTTTCAGGAATGCTACTCCAAGGCAGATAAGGCGTTGTATGTTGTGAAGCAGAATGGGAAAAATGGTTATTCCTTTTATCAGCAGGCTGGACAGATGGATACGGTGTCACAGGGAAACGGTAAGGATCTGGAACAGATTGCCAATGCTCTCAGACAGAGTGGAAGCTATGTCGGGGCTCTGGATCTGGAGAATCGTGAATTTTCCAAGATATATGAATATATCAGCAATCTTGGGGAACGGTATGAGCACAGTTGTCATCTCGTTTTGATCACTGTGGATGCAATTTCGGATGATACGTTATACATTGAGAAAATCGAACAGGCGCTGGGGTGCATGGAGATGGCGATTCGCGAGAATATCCGCAATGTGGATATCTGTACGCGGTACAGCTCCATGCAGTATCTTCTGATTTTGATGGAGGCTGGAGAAGATAATATTCCCATGGTTCTGGAGCGGATTTTCACACAATATTATAAGCTTTACAGTGAAAATGATTTCCGCCCACGGTATGAATTCCGGCCGATGCTGTAATTCTTTACATTTTTTCAAGAATGCGGTAAAGTGTAACTATTAGACAATACGAGGAGGCATACATGAAGAACTGGGAAAAGAATATACGCAAGGTTGTTCCATATGTTCCGGGGGAGCAGCCGAAAAAAGCGCGCATGATAAAGCTAAATACAAATGAGAATCCTTACCCGCCGGCACCGGGGGTTGCGGAGACATTGAAATGCATCGATACCGATAAGCTGAGACTTTACCCGGATCCTGTTGTCGGGGATCTGGTGCAGGCAATCGCTGATTTTTATCAGGTAGGCAGTAATCAGGTATTTGTCGGGGTGGGTTCTGACGATGTGCTGGCAATGATTTTTATGACATTTTTTAATTCAGATAAGCCGATTTTATTCCCGGACATCACATATTCTTTTTATGATGTCTGGGCAGATATGCTGCGCATTCCTTATGAAAAGGTACCGTTGGACGAACAGTTCCGGATTCAGTCAAAGGATTATGCACGGCCAAACGGTGGTGTGATCTTCCCAAATCCGAATGCCCCTACCGGAGAATTGATGGAGCTTGCGCAGATTGAGGATATCATTAAGGCAAATCCGGATGTCATTGTTGTGGTGGATGAAGCATATATTGATTTTGGCGGAATGAGTGCGCTGCCGCTTGTCGAGAAATATGATAATGTGATTGTGGTGCAGACTTTTTCCAAGTCACGGTCCATGGCGGGATCGCGTATCGGCTATGCCATCAGCAGTCCTGCACTGATCAGGTATTTGAATGATGTGAAATATTCGTTCAATTCCTATACTATGGATTCTATCACCATTGCACTTGGTACGGCTGCGATTCGTGACCGGGCATATTTTGAGGAGACAAGGGATAAAATCATTAAGACGAGAGAGTGGACGAAAGAGCAGCTTGCGGAGCTCGGATTTGTGTTTGGCGATTCGAAGAGTAACTTTATTTTTGCCATGCATCCGAAGGTGTCCGGAGAGAAATTGTTTGAGGTGCTGAAGGAACAGGACATCTATGTACGTCATTTCAGCAAACCTGCACGGATCAATGAGTATCTGCGAATTACCATTGGCACAGACGAGCAGATGCAGGAATTGATTGATTTTCTGCGCAGCTATCTTTCGGCTTAATACTATTACAGAAATGAGGATGCATTCATGTTAAAAGATTATCTGTGGGTGTTTTTTATTTCCATGGTTCCGCTGGTGGAACTGCGCGGTGCTATACCGGTTTCACAGATTCGGCATTTGCCGGTTATTCAGTCCTATGTGATTTCCATTATCGGCAATATGCTTCCGGTGCCATTTATCTATCTGTTTGCGCGTAAAGTTCTGGTCTGGGGGGCTGATAAACCGGTAATTGGCCGATTTTTTTCCTGGTGTCTGGAAAAAGGGGAAAGAGGCGGACAAAAGTTAAAGGCAAAGGCCGGCAGAGGATTGTTTCTTGCCCTTTTATTGTTTGTCGGCATTCCGGTTCCGGGAACAGGAGCATGGACAGGGACGCTTGCGGCAAGTATCCTGGATATGGATTTTAAATCTACCACTGCAGCGGTCATGCTCGGTGTACTTCTGGCGGGGGTGATCATGATGATTTTTAGCTTTGCGGGAGTACAGATTTTTTGATTTAAGGAAGTTTTTTCATGAAAGATAAGCAAAAGGCAAAAAAGCATATTCCACGTCAGGTGCGCTGGGATAAGCTTGACAATACAGCGCATCTGTTTCCTTCAATTGCGGGAGAGAGCATGACAAATGTTTACCGTATCAGTGTGACTTTGACGGAGGAGATTCAAAAGGAATATCTGCAGCAGGCTTTGGATATTGTGCTGCCAAAGTTTGATGGCTTTAATCTTCGATTGCGGATGGGGGTTTTCTGGTACTATTTTGAGGAGAATGGGAAGCGGGCTCCGAAAGTTGTGGAGGAGAGCATGTTTCCGTGCCGTTATATCCGCCAGAATAAAAACCGCAGCTATCTGTTTCGGGTGACTTATTATAAGAGACGAATTAATCTTGAGGTTTTCCATGTGCTGACAGATGGAATGGGCGGTATCAATTTTTTGCGGGAACTGACGTATCAGTATTTGCGGCTTGTACATCCGCAGCTTGGAGAACAGGCTGGAAACAGTTTGAGTGAAGATACTTCGTTGAGCCGTGAAGACAGTTTTGTAAGAAATTATAAGAAGGGGAAACCCAGCGGATTTAATAAAGAAAAGGCATATCTGATCAAAGAGGACAAGCTTCCGGCGGGGGAGTTTGGTGTCATGCACGGACGGATGTCGGTTACGCAGTTGAAAGAGGTGGCTCATCGGTATGGGGCATCGCTCAATGAATATCTGGTATCTGTTTTTGTATGGAGTGTATATATGGAGTTTTTACACGGGATACCGGGAGGAAGACCAATTCGCATTGCAGTACCGGTAAATCTGCGTCCGTTTTT
Source organism: Agathobacter sp. (assembly GCA_022775045.1). GTDB lineage: Bacteria > Bacillota > Clostridia > Lachnospirales > Lachnospiraceae > Roseburia. Next base: position 62,942 of record JALFLB010000059.1, read on the forward strand.
TGATTCGGATACGACAAAGAACTTTTTTGTTATGGTGTCCGCAGAGTTTCGACCGACAGAAGAGTCTTATACTTTTGAAGAGGTTGTGCAGATTATTTGTGAGAGCCTTCGTTCCCAGATTAATAAAGAGCATCTGGAGGATTTGTTTTCGTACAGTGTATCAAATCAGATGAATAAGCTGATGAGGCCGATCCCACTTTTCCTTAAGAATATTGCGATGCGGCTGGTTTATGAAAAATCGGCAGTAGCGAATACCTCGACCGTTACGAATATTGGTAATATCAAAATTGATGAGTTGTATCAGCCGTATATTGAGGGTTTTGATGCGTTTATTGCAATGTCAAAAGGACAGTCTATCAAGGGGACAATCTGCTCCTATGGAGATACTCTGGTATTTACATTCAGTTCCATTTTTTCGGAGGCATTGGTACAGAAAGCGTTTTTCCGTAAGATTGCTTGTGATGGGGTGGAAGTGAGAATTGAGACGAACGGAGTGTATTATGAATAGATGTCAGAAATGTAATGTGATTATTTTAGATGATACGGATCGGTGTCCGCTATGTCAGCATGTATTGCAGTCAGATGGAGGGATGGCAGAGAACGCTTATCCCAATGCAATTGCTGTGACAAAGCGTTTTCGCTTTTGGGAAAATCTGTTTTTATTCCTTTCCATTTTGGTGGAATCATTGTTGGTATGGATTAATTACAGTGTAAATCCAGAGGTGGCGTGGAGTCTGGTCGTGGGACTTATACTTATTTATGCAAATGCGGTATTTCGTATGGCGGTTGTGGGGAAGAGCGGGTATATGTTCAAAACATTAACGCTTGTCATACTTGCAATTGTGATGTTGCTTGGAATTGATTATCTGACCGGATATCGCCGTTGGTCCTTAGACTATGTGCTCCCATGCGGAGTTTTGGCGCTGGATCTGGTACTCATTATTTTGATGCTGGTCAATCGCAGAAACTGGCAGAGTTATATGATGCCACAGCTGTTTACAATCTTATTGTCCCTGATTCCGGTTATTCTGCGGGTCATGGGTGTTATTCAGTTCCCATATCTTGTATGGATTGCATTGGCGGCATCGGTATTTCTGTTTCTGGGAACCTTGATTCTTGGGGATCAGCGGGCAAGAACAGAACTGAAACGGAGATTTCATATATGATAGAGAGTGAAGCAAGTGTAAAGGGGCGTGTCCTTGCAGAGCTGCTGTCACACGTGACCAACGACCTTCAAATTGGGAAAAAGATAAAAAGCGGCGAGCTACGGAGACGCTTAAAGGAGCCACCGTGGATTCCACCGGCGTGTTTTAACATGACAAGTATTTCGATGGAGCAGTTTTCCATGAAGCTTTTGTCTCGGAAAGAAAATCCAAACACTGACCATGTGATTCTGCAATTACATGGAGGTGGGTATATGGGAGCTGTGCGCAATGCTTACTATGTGTTTGCGGGGCTTTACAACGAAGTGAGCCGCGGCTGCGATGTGCTGACGCCGGATTACCGTGTTGCGCCGGAACAGCCATACCCGGCAGCACTTGAGGATGCGCTAGCCTCGTACCAGTGGCTGCTGGATCAGGGATATTACGGAGAACAGATTATTCTTGCGGGAGATTCTGCGGGAGGAGGCCTTGCGATGGCACTGTGTATGTATCTAAAGGATCACAGGCTGCCGCTTCCGGGAGGAATTGTGGCGATGTCACCTTGGACCGATCTGACAGCGAGTGGGGAGTCTTATACTACAAATTATGAGAAGGATCCGCTCTTTGGTAACACCAGGGAGAGCCTGATCTATATGAACGACTATCCGGGGGATCATGATAAGATGGATTATTATATTTCCCCATTGTTTGGAGATTTTCGGGATTTTCCACCGATGCTGATTCAGGTGGGATCGCTTGAGATGCTTCTTAGCGATTCTGTCTCTGCAGCGGCAAAGGCGAGGCAACAGGGCGTCAAAGTCCGGCTCAGTGTCTATGAGGGCATGTTCCATGTGTTCCAGATGGCGTATCTAAATATACCGGAATCCAAGAAAGCCTGGGCAGAGGTTGGAAAATTTATCGATGTGCTGCGCAATGATACACGCCTGTAAGATAATACTAGATTATTATTAATAAAAACAGAAACGAAAAGGAGAAAAAGATGAGCGATTACAAGTTTAATACAAAATGTGTACAGGCCGGTTATACACCGGGAAACGGGGAACCAAGGCAGATTCCCGTTATTCAGTCAACTACTTTCAAATATGATACCAGTGAGGATATGGGAAAACTGTTTGATCTTGAAGCGGAAGGCTATTTCTATACGAGACTGCAGAACCCGACCAACGATCATGTTGCAGCAAAAATTGCGGAACTTGAGGGAGGTACAGCGGCAATGCTGACTTCCTCCGGACAGGCAGCGAACTTCTTTGCATTGTTTAACATCTGTGAGAACGGAAGTCATATCGTTGCCTCCTCCTCCATCTATGGTGGAACCTTCAACCTGATTTCTGTTACGATGGCGAAGATGGGAATCGACGTTACCTTCGTATCTCCGGACTGTACAGAAGAAGAGTTAAATGCGGCATTTCAGGATAATACCCGTGCGGTATTTGGAGAGACCATTGCAAATCCAGCTCTGACGGTTCTGGATATTGAAAAATTTGCAAAAGCTGCCCATGCACACGGTGTTCCGCTGATTGTGGATAATACCTTCCCGACACCGGTCAACTGCCGCCCAATTGAGTGGGGAGCAGATATTGTTACGCATTCCACTACAAAATATATGGACGGACATGGTGCAGCAGTGGGGGGCGCCATTGTAGATTCCGGCAACTTTGACTGGATGGCATATGCGGATAAGTATCCGGGACTTTGTACGCCGGATGAGTCCTACCACGGAGTTACCTATGCGGAGAAATTTGGTAAGGAAGGCGCTTTTATCACCAAGTGCACCTCCCAGCTGATGCGTGATCTGGGATGTATTCAGTCTCCTCAGAATGCTTTTATCTTAAACCTTGGTCTGGAGTCACTGCACGTGCGTATGCCGCGTCATGTGGAGAATGGACAGGCGGTTGCAGAATTTTTAGAGAAACATCCAAAGGTTGAGTATGTCAACTATCCGGGACTTCCGAGTAACCAGTATTATGAAATTGCTCAAAAGTATATGCCAAATGGCGGATGCGGTGTTGTATCCTTCGAGGTGAAGGGTGGCAGAGAGGCAGCGGAAAAGTTCATGAAGAACTTAAAGCTTGCTGCTATCGAGACACATGTGGCAGATGCGAGAACCTGCTGCTTAAATCCGGCTACCTCCACCCATCGCCAGATGAATGAGGAGCAGCTGAAGGAAGCCGGAGTGCCGGCTGGTCTGATCCGCATCTCCTGTGGACTTGAGGACAAGGAGGATTTGATTGCAGATCTGGCACAGGCACTGGATGCAATTTAAAAGATGAAGAAGCCTATACCGTTTTTCCGGTATAAAGCTGATAATATTTTCCTTTAGCGGCAATCAGCTGATCGTGGTTTCCGCGCTCAATGACCCGTCCCTGTTCAAGAACAATGATACAGTCGCTGTTGCGGACAGTGGAGAGTCGGTGGGCAATGACGAAGGTGGTTCGTCCTGCCATCAGCTTATCCATTCCATCCTGAACGATACGTTCTGTACGGGTGTCAATGGAACTGGTGGCTTCATCGAGAATCAATACCGGTGGATTGGCGATGGCAGCACGGGCGATCGCAATCATCTGGCGCTGACCTTGGCTTAAGTTGGACCCGTCACCGGTCAGAATGGTATTGTAGCCCTTCGGAAGCTGGCGGATGAAGGTGTCTGCGTTGGCAAGTCTGGCAGCAGCGTAAACCTCTTCGTCAGTTGCATCCAGCTTTCCGTAGCGGATATTGTCCATAACGCTTGCGGTAAACAGGTGTGTATCCTGAAGTACAATGCCTAATGAGTGACGTAAATCAGCTTTTTTGATCTTGTTGATATTGATACCGTCGTAACGGATCTTTCCGTCCTGGATATCGTAAAAGCGATTGATCAGGTTGGTAATTGTTGTCTTTCCGGCACCGGTGGAGCCCACAAAGGCAATTTTCTGTCCAGGGGTGGCGTAGAGATCTACATTGTGGAGAACTGTCTTTTCTGGCACATAGCCAAAGTCCACGTCGTCAAATACCACATCACCGGTCAGCCTGATGTAATCGATGGAGCCATCCGCCTGATGTACATGTTTCCACGCCCAAAGACCGGTTGTTTCTGTGGTTTCCACTAGCTTTCCATTTTCTTCTTTGGCATTGACCAGAGTGACGTAGCCGTCATCGGTTTCCGGCTGTTCATCCAGCAGGGAGAAGATACGCTCACATCCTGCCAGAGCCATAACAATGCTGTTTAGCTGCATGCTGACTTGTTGGATTGGCATATTGAAGCTCTTGTTGAAGGTCAAAAAGCTTGCCAGCTTACCTAATGTCAGACCGCTAAATCCAGTCAGGGCAAGGACTCCACCCACCATGGCACAGAGCACGTAGCTTAAGTTTCCAATCTGTGCGTTGACAGGTCCGAGATAGTTGGAGTAACGATTGGCATTGTAGGCACTGTCAAAGAGCTGTTCGTTGAGCTCATTGAACTCTTCAATGTTCTGCTGTTCATGGGTGAAGACTTTGACGACCTTCTGTCCGTTTAACATTTCCTCAATAAACCCATTGACGTGTCCAAGATCCTTTTGCTGAGCCAGAAAGTAGCGGCTTGAAGAACCGGCAAAGCACTTGGTGGTAAACAGTGTGACAGCTACCATGATCAGTGTCAGAAGCGTCAGAGGGACGCTTAAGATTACCATGTAGATAAAAACATTTACAATGGTAATCAGACTGTTAAGAAGCTGTGGGATACTCTGACTGATCATCTGACGGAGTGTATCAATATCATTTGTGTAGATAGACATGATATCGCCGTGGGAATGTGTGTCAAAGTAGCGGATTGGCAGATCCTGCATGTGGGAAAACATATCGTCCCGCAGATTTTTGATGCTTCCCTGTGAAATGTAGATTAACAGCTTGTTGTAGATAAAGGTCGCAATGACCCCAAGGGCATAAAAGCCTGCCACTCTGCTGATTGCAGCCAGCAATGGGGCGTAGTCCGCATGTTTGCTTTCTAGCATTGGAGTAATGTAATCGTCAATCAGTGTCTTCATAAACATGGTTCCCTGTGTGTTGCAGAGGACACTGAGTACAATACAGATGAGCACCAGAATATAGAGCGCACCATAGCGTTTTAAGACATATCCCATCAGGCGGGAAAAAAGTTTCCCCGGATTTTTAATTTTTGGTTTTGGTCCTTTAGGTCCGTGTGGTCCCGGCATTAGGAAACACCTCCTTCGTCAAAATCCCCGCCGCCCTGTGTCTGTGATTCGTAGACATCGCGGTAGATTGTATTATTTTTCAGTAACTCCTCGTGGGTACCGAAACCATCGAGATGGCCGTCATCGAGAACGATGATGCGGTCGGCATCCATAACAGAGGATATCCGCTGTGCAATGATCAGCTTGGTAGTGCCTGGAATCGCTTCGCGAAATGCCTGGCGGATGCGGGCATCCGTTGCGGTATCAACGGCGCTGGTGCTGTCATCCAGGATCAGAATCTTAGGTTTCTTTAGCAGTGCCCGGGCAATGCACAGCCGCTGCTTCTGACCGCCTGAAACATTGGTTCCCCCCTGCTCAATATAGGTGTCATACTGGTCCGGAAAGGTCTGGATAAATTCGTCGGCGCATGCCTGCTTACAGGCTTCAATGCATTCCTCACGGGTTGCATCCGCTTTTCCCCAGCGCAGGTTGTCAAGGATGGTGCCGGAGAAAAGGACATTCTGTTGCAGAACAACCGATACTTCGTTGCGCAGGGTATCCAGATCATAGGTGCGCACATCCTTGCCGCCCACATATACACAGCCGCTGTCCACATCATAGAGCCGGCTGATGAGGTTGACGAAAGTGGATTTGGAACTTCCGGTTCCACCGATAATACCGATGGTTTCACCGGAGCGGATATTGAGATTGATGTCATCAAGCACCGGCGCCTCCGAGGTAGAGGAGTAGCGAAAACTGACGTGGTCAAAGCGGATGCTTCCATCCGGGATGACATAATCAGGATTTGTTGGATTGGCAAGTGTGCTTTTTTCGTTGATGACCTCACTGATACGTCTCGCACTTGCCACACTCATGGAAATCATGACGAAGACCATGGAAAGCATCATGAGGCTCATGAGGATGTTCATACAATAAGTAAGCATTGCCATCAGATCTCCGGTTTCAAGAGATGACCCGACCACCATGTGTGCGCCAAACCAGCTGATTAAAAGGATGCAGCTGTATACGGTAAACTGCATCAGCGGAGAATTCCAGACAATGACACTCTCTGCGCGAAAGAGCATGTTGTAGATGTTCTGACTGGCTTTTTTGAACCGGTTCTTTTCGTAATCCCCACGCACATATGCCTTTACAACACGGATGGCAGAGACATTTTCCTGCACACTTTCGTTGAGATCATCGTACTTGGCGAAAGCTTCCTGAAAGTAGCGCATGGCCTTTTTGACAATGAAGGAAAGACAGGTACCTAATAAAATAACGGCAACCAGATAGATACTTGCAAGCCTTGGACTGATAATAAAGGATAAAAACATCGCTGTAACAAGAGAGGACAGCGCGCGCACACACATGCGCAGAACCATCTGGCAGGCATTCTGGATATTGGTCACATCCGTTGTCATTCTTGTAACCAGACTTGCCGTGTTGAATTTGTCAATATTGGCAAAGGAGAAGTTCTGAATATTTTCAAACATTGCCTTGCGTAGATTTTTTCCGAGTCCCATGGAAGCCATGGCCGCATATTTACCGCCGAGCAGTCCAAAGAGCAGGGAAAAGAGGGCGGTCACAATCATCCATGCACCAATGACATAGATATGGCTGGTGTCGCCCTTGTTGACACCATCATCAATAATGGAAGCCATAAGGAGTGGAATAATCATTTCCATAATGACTTCACCAAACATAAACACAGGGGTCAGAATTGAAGCTTTTTTATATTCTTTGACCTGTGCGAGTATGGTTTTTAACATGAAATCCCTTCTTTCTTTGATAGATTCACCAGCTTTTCCTGTGTGTAACATCTCTTGACAGTGAAAAGTTAGTGTGCTAAGTATATATGTTAGTATATTGATTTTACAATGTCAACAGCGAATTAGAAAGGAATTTTATGCAGAACGGAAGAATTGCGGAGGAGCATCTGGGACATCGTTTTCGTGTTATTCATAACAGAATTGATAAGTATTTTACAGGAAGACGTAAGAATGAGAAGCCAAAGCTGACGCGCCCGCAGTGTGCAACACTTCATTATTTGTATGATCACAGAGAACAGGATGTTTTTCAGAAGGACATTGAGGAAACTTTCTCTATTTCCGGGGCGACAGCCACCAATCTGTTGAAAGGTCTGGAGCGTTTGGGGATGATTGAACGAATGCCGCTTGCGGGGGATGGAAGATGTAAACGTATTGTTTTGTGTGAGAAGGGAATCAAAGCCCATAAGCAGGCTTTCGCAGACATTATTTATATGGAGGAACACCTGGCAAAGGGAATGTCGAAGGAGGAACTTCAGATACTTCGCGGTTTACTTGACCGGGTCATACAAAATCTGGAGGAAATGGAAGGGTGAAATCACATAATATTGATTCTGACTATTGACAAGAACACAAGATATAGTGTATCTTGTAGAGGTGACAAAAAAGGTAACGGAATGCGACCGTTCTTTATATATTGGAGGGATGAGGATGAAAATTATTAAGAGAAGCGGCAGCGAAGCAATCTTTGATATTAATAAGATTATTGCAGCTGTTCGAAAAGCAAATGCTTCGGTCATTGATTACGAGAAACTGACGGAGGAACAGATTCAGGAGATCGCAGCTAATGTGGAGACTGCCTGTGAGAATATGAAGCATTCTCCGAGTGTGGAAGAAATTCAGGATATGGTGGAGAATCAGCTGATGAATCAGCGTGCTTTTACCGTGGCCCGTAATTATATTACCTATCGTTATAAGAGAGCTCTGGTGCGTAAGTCGAATTCTACGGATGAACAGATTTTAAGCCTTCTCGAGTGTAACAATGAGGAGGTTAAGCAGGAAAATTCTAATAAAAATCCAACGGTGAACAGTGTGCAGAGAGATTATATGGCAGGCGAAGTCAGCAAGGATATCACAAGACGTTTCCTGCTTCCGGAAGATATTGTGGAGGCGCATGAGAAGGGATTGATCCATTTCCATGATGCGGACTATTTTGCCCAGCATATGCACAACTGCTGTCTGGTCAATCTGGAGGACATGCTTCAGAATGGAACCGTTATCAGTGAGACAATGATTGATTCTCCAAAGAGCTTCTCAACGGCCTGCAATATTGCTACACAGGCGATTGCGCAGATTGCAAGCTCTCAGTATGGAGGACAGAGTATTTCCCTGTCTCATTTGGCACCGTTTGTCCAGGTCAGCCGTGAGAAGTTCCGCGAGCAGGTCAAGGAAGAGTTTCAGGCAATCGGTCTTGAATTGGATGAAAAGAAAATCAATGAGGTTGCGGAGCTTCGTGTAAAGGAAGAAATCAACCGTGGTGTGCAGATGATTCAGTATCAGGTCATTACGCTTATGACAACGAATGGACAGGCTCCTTTTATCACAGTGTTTATGTATCTGGATGAGGTGCCGGAAGGACAGACAAGAACTGATCTTGCAGCAATTATCGAGGAGATGCTGCACCAGAGAATCCAGGGTGTCAAGAATGAGCAGGGAGTTTATATTACCCCGGCATTTCCAAAGCTGATCTATGTGCTTGAGGAGGATAATATTCATGAGGATTCCCAGTATTATTATCTGACAAAGCTTGCAGCCCAGTGTACTGCAAAGCGTATGGTTCCGGATTATATTTCGGAGAAAAAGATGAAGGAACTGAAGGTGGACAAGAACGGCGAGGGACACTGTTATACCTGCATGGGCTGCCGCAGTTTCCTGACTCCATATGTAGATCCCGAGACAAACCAGCCAAAGTATTACGGGCGTTTTAATCAGGGCGTTGTTACAATCAATCTGGTGGATGTCGCCTGCTCGTCCGAGAAGGATATGGATAAGTTCTGGAAAATTCTGGATGAGCGTCTGGAACTTTGCTATCGTGCACTGATGTGTCGACACAAGAGGCTTCTCGGAACACCGTCGGATGTTGCTCCGATTCTCTGGCAGAATGGCGCGCTTGCCCGTCTGAAAAAAGGTGAGCCGATTGATAAGCTGCTGTTTGGCGGATACTCCACAATCTCACTTGGCTATGCAGGTCTGTGCGAGTGTACCCGCTATATGACAGGGGTATCCCATACGGAGCCGACCGTTGGGACGCCGTTTGCGCTTAAGGTGATGCAGCGGCTCAACGATGCATGTAACGAGTGGAAGGCTAAAGAGAACATCGACTTTAGTATTTACGGAACACCGCTGGAATCTACAACCTACAAGTTTGCAAAGTGTCTGCAAAAGAGATTTGGTATTATCGAGGGTGTTACGGACCGCAACTATATCACCAACAGCTACCATGTTCATGTGACAGAGGAAATCAATGCTTTTGACAAGCTGAAGTTTGAGGCACAGTTCCAGAAGCTGTCTCCGGGCGGGGCAATCAGCTATGTGGAAGTACCGAATATGCAGGACAATATTGATGCTGTGCTTTCAGTTATGAAGTATATCTACGACAATATTATGTATGCGGAGCTCAATACCAAGAGCGATTACTGTATGGAATGTGGATATGATGGCGAAATCAGTATTGTTGAGGAGGAAGGAAGCGGCAAGCTTGTCTGGGAGTGTCCGAACTGTGGCAACCGCGATCAGGATAAGATGAGCGTGGCTCGCCGTACCTGCGGTTACATCGGAACCCAGTTCTGGAATCAGGGACGTACCCAGGAAATCAAGGAGCGAGTACTGCATTTATAAACAAATTTTATATAAAACGCAAACTGTAAAACCCCAAAAATTTTTTTGAGAAAAAAGCAAAAAAATGAACAATAAAAATTGCTCGGTGTCAATGCCGGGCAATTTTTTGCGTTCATAAGGTTAAAAAGAAGTGAAATAAGCGATATACTATTATAAGAAAGAGAGTATAAAAGGATACAACGGCAGCTTTAAAAATGTTGTCCAACGGCTGAACATTGAATATGATGAGTGTGGGCTTATATATATAAAATATGACCACATGATCAGTCTTCAGTGTATTGAAGCAAAATGTAGCATGGATGGGGGAAAAAGTCTTGATTTCCGAAAAGCAGTTTAATCAATACTGGAGACTTATGCAACATTCCATTGTGAACGGCATCCGGTTAAGGGAAAGCAAAAACCCAAGAGCGACAACTCGTGGGTTTTCTATTTCTTTTTGACAGGGGGCTTAATCCCTAGGCTGACCACCGTTCGTCATCTCCATCCAACCATTTGCATAATTATTCGTAATGACCTTTGCAGGATAGAATCTCTAGTAACTCACCATTAACACGGTAAACAAGACGATTGGTATCATCAATGCGTCTGCTCCAGAAACCAGACAAGTCACCTTTTAGGGGTTCTGGTTTGCCGATACCGTTAAAGGGATCACGTTCCGTATCTCTAATTAATTGGTTGATTCGTTTGAGCGTTTTCTTATCCTGTGATTGCCAGTAAAGATAATCATCCCAAGCTTTGTCATACCAGCTCTTTTGCATTAATCATCCTCCTCAATCAGTTCGTGGATGGTGCCTTTTCCTGAATTCAGAGCCTGAACACCTTCTCTTAAGAATGCCATATTGCTTTCAGAGTAGAAAGGATCATTATTAATTGAAAAAGGAATACGATGCTCACGAAGAACAGCTTTGATAAACATATTGATTGCAGAGGAAGAACTGATTCCTACATCGTTGCAAAATGTATCAAATGCAGCCTTGTCATTGCTGTCAACTCTTGCTGAGATAGTTGCTTGTGCCATATTAATCAGCTCCTTTCGTTTTTGTTATTATAATATTATCATAAATGTGTTCATATTGCAATAAAATGTATGAAAGATGATGTGTTGTATATATTATAAGCAAATTAGTAGAAAAAATAAACAATAAAGATGCTATTTCTTTGTAAAATCATCAATGTGAATGAAACAAATGCGTCCACAAATAGAATTGTTCATTGTTATTGAAATGTTCAAAAAAGTATACAGTGAACAAATGAATAAACCATGTATAGCAACGTATTATGTGAGATAAATTAATTGTTTAGGATTTTTGAGTTTTCAAAAATTTTTTTGAAAAAAAGCAAAAAAATGAACAATAAGACATTTAAAACCCAAAAAGTTTAATTAGAAATCAGATGATTACATATGTGCAGAATCAGAAAAATAAGAACGTAATTCCAAATTGATTTATTGTTACTCGGCTCATACCAATGGGAACAAGGTATACCATGACAAGACCTGTGAAGACGTCAAACTGATTAAAGACCGGTATTTCCGTGCAACGCCTGTTCCGCCGGAAGGAAGGGAACCATGTGCAAAATGTAGGCGGACAATGTACATCCGGCAGGCATGTGGCAATCATCCAAAACAGATGAAATATCTGCAGGTGATCTTTCAGAGGGAGAAAATAAAAACCCAAACTATCAAAAAATTTCTTGATAAAGGGTACAGTTTCTCCACAACAAGTCTGGATGAACTACATGTATTTTGCAATGAGGATATGCATATACAGGCACACCGGTATGGAAGACCGAAGAGGGAGAGATTGCAACCGGGGAGAATTTACCATTACATCCGATGCCTATGTGGGAACAGAAAGCTACGGCTTTGAGATCACCAGGGCAGTGATCATAGTAGCAGCGAAGAACAAGAGCATCTATGTCGGCGATACGGTTCCGGATCTGACGAACCCGACAGTTGGAACGGATTATACCGTCACAGGCTTATGCGGAACCGGGGACAAGCCTGAGAACTCCGACAATACCACTACCATCACGAATAAGGATGGTTCCGCCACGACCACCAAGACTGACGCGGACGGAAATGTCACTTCCGCCAATGCGAGCGTCACCAAGACCAGCGACAGTTCGAAGGTATCAAAGGCGGGAACCGTCACGGTCAACATGACGAAAAAGGCAACCTACGAGCTTGTCACGGCAAAGGAATCCAAGGCGATCACGAAAGAGATCCTTGCAACCGTCAAGGCAGTCGTCATCTTAAAGAACGGTACAAAAAAGACCGTCAAGATGACAATTAAAGTAAAATAAAGAATTATATTACACCGGGTGGACATTTGATGTTCACCCGGTTTTTGCGCGGCTTTGGAAACAAGGCATATGTCAGTGGAAAGAGTGGTTGAATTATTTCAATAAT
>JALFLB010000051.1 GCA_022775045.1 Agathobacter sp.
TGAAGACAATTCCAACAATAGTACTATTTATTCCTCAATTGGTTCTGCCGGAATAAAAATACGCTGGCTGCTGACCGGTCCTTCCTTAGGCACGGCTTCTTCTGCCTCCCGGCAAAATTGTTCCTGTGAATTAATCTGAACCTTTCCTCTCTTATCAAGCTTCTCATATTGTCCGTCAGCCTGCATCATACGTGCCTTAACATTATCGGCAAGCTCCACTTCAAGAATATGAAGAGCCTTTTCTTTTAATTCTTCGTCCAGCACCGGAAATACGATTTCAACTCTTCGATCCAGATTGCGCGGCATCCAGTCTGCACTTCCCATATATATCTCCGTGTTACCATCATTCCAGAAATAGAAAATTCGGCTGTGTTCCAAAAAATTTCCCACAATGGAACGCACGGTAATATTCTCACTGACTCCCGGGATTCCTACTCTCAGGCAGCAGATTCCACGCACGATCAGATCAATCTTAACTCCGCTGGCAGAAGCTTCATAAAGAGCCTCAATGATGCCCGGATCGCAAAGGGAATTCATCTTTGCAATAATACGTGCCTCTCGTCCCTGTCTGGCATGCTTTTTCTCCCGTTCAATCAGACGGAGAAACTTATCACGCAGCCAGTACGGAGCGAGAATCAGTTCATTCCACGCCAACGGTTCCGAATAGCCGGAAAGCATGTTAAAGACTGCCGTCGCATCTTCACCAATGGACTCCTTGCAGGTAAAAATACCACAATCTGTATAAAGCTTCGCAGTCGAATCGTTGTAGTTACCGGTTCCAAGGTGAACATAACGACGGATTCCATCCTCCTCCCGGCGGACAACAAGTGCTATTTTGCTGTGTGTCTTAAGACCAACCAGTCCATAGATCACATGACAGCCTGCCTGTTCCAGTTTTTTTGCCCAGACAATATTATGCTCCTCATCAAACCGTGCTTTTAACTCTACAAGAACGGATACCTGTTTGCCATTTTCAGCTGCCTGTGCAAGACTGCTGATAATCGGCGAATTGCCACTGACACGGTAAAGCGTCTGCTTAATTGCTAAAACATCCGGATCCTTCGATGCCTGACGGATAAAGTCCACAACCGGATCAAATGTCTCATAAGGATGATGCAAAAAGATATCACCCTTACGGATTGCCGCAAAGATATCACTCCCCGATTCGATTTCCGGTACCCGCTGAGGTGTATATGGCTTGTAGCGCAAATGATCATATCCATCAATTCCATACAATTTCATCAGAAATGTCAAATCAATCGGACCTGCAATATGAAATACATCCTCCTCAGCCACTTTCAACTCTGATTTCAAAAATTTAAGCAGCTTTTTGTCGGCCTTCTCCTCAATCTCCAGTCGGATTACCTCTCCCCACTGACGCATCTTAAGCTTATTCTGAATTTCCTTGAGAAGATCTGATGCCTCGTCCTCATCGATTGTCAGATCTGCATTTCTCATAATCCGATACGGATAAGCACACAATACTTTATAATTAGAAAACAGAACTCCGATATTGCGCTCAATAATCTGTTCAAGCAGAATAAACGTCGTCGTTCCTTCTTCTCCCGGAATCTGTACAAGTCGAGGAAGAACGCTTGGCACCTGAACCGTTGCAAACACCGTCTCTCCCCCACTTTGCTTACTGCTCAAAAGTGCTGCTATATTGAGTGTCTTATTTCGAATCAGTGGAAATGGCCGTGATGCATCTACAGCCATCGGTGTCAGTACCGGATATACATTCTCCATAAAATACCGGTCAACAAACGCTTCCTGCTCTTTGGTAAGATCCTCATACGCATCAATCACATAAATGCCTTCCTTGTTAAGGAGAGGAACCAGCGAACGAGTATATGTGTTATATTGTGTATTCACCAGTTCCCGTGTTGCCTGATTAATTGCGGCAAGCTGCTCGGCTGCTGTCATTCCCGCGATATCACGCTTTTTATAATTGGCATGCACCATATCCTGCAGCGACGCAACCCGTACCATAAAAAACTCATCCAGATTCGAGGAAGTGATACTGATAAACTTCAGGCGCTCCAGAAGCGGAATGGTCTTATCTCTCGCCTCACTTAACACACGGTTGTCAAATTTAATCCAGCTAAGCTCACGATTGTCATAAAATTTTGGATTCTTAAAATCAATTTTTTCCTCCATGTATTCCTCCTCAATAATTATAAATCCGTTTTTCCTTCAAAACCGGCTTCATACTATATACATTCTCAAAATATGCTGTCTTAGCTTCAAACAACGCCTGTTCCAAAGAAATATCCTCAAATGCCTCCACAGTAAAAACAAGCCTGCGCTCTCTCACTGCAATCCGAATATTCTTGAACTTCTGCTTATGACTCTGATCCAAAGCATTCGCCACACGAAGAATCGCCGAAAGCTTTGCCACACACAGATACTCCCCCTCATCCAGACAATCCGAAAGTTCTTCGTACGGATCAAGTGGCAATGTATTATATAATACCACCAATGCCACAATCTCCCGTTCCTTGTGCGTCAATCCGATAATCTCGGATGACATGATAATATGATATGCACTCTCCGGAGATTCCGATAAACTTACAAATTTTCCGCAATCATGCAGAATGGTTGCCACTTCAAGTAAAAGCCTTTGTCTTTTTCCAAGACCGTGCACTTTTTTCATAGCGTCGAAAATTTTAATGGATAGCTTTGATAAAGCTTCAATATGAGGGGAATAACTGTTATAATGCTGTGACAGATACTGCGCCGCCGATAACACATCCGCATCAAAATCATGCGTAATGGAAAGCAGCTTATTCCGCTGTGCATAATCATAAGCAATCCCATCGAGAATGTTTGCTCCCGGAACCCAGACTTCCTTTGGACTGACATTTAAAACCAACGTCTTAAACAGAACAATTGCCGGAATAATCAAAGGCTCCCTGTCATCCGAAAGATTGAGTTCTGCCGTAATCTCCTCAAGCGTTTTGCTCTCGAGCTTTTCGATATATTTCACAAAACGCTCTGACTTTACCTGGCAGACCGTTTCTTTATTATCAATCCTCCTGATCAGTTCCGTCGCATAATCACTGATGAGAATCACATGATCTACAGACTCTGCCATATACATTGCGCGAAAACCCTCAAGCTTTTTGTTCATATACTCTTCAATCTGTGTCTCATACAGCTTTAAGGCATGTCCCCGATCGCCGAGTAAATTTCGAATCCGCATGATTCCGGCCTCAATATGCTGCGTCGTTGTCAGCTTTCCATTCCGGAACACCGTAATCTGCACACTTGCACCGCCTACATCAATCACAGCAGCGCTCGTCTGAATCATTTTTTCAAACATTTCCTGCCCTGCGACAGACTTATAACTGATAAATCGATGCTCGGAATTGCTGACCACTTTAACCCGGAAACCTGTTCTAAGATAGATCTGGTCTAATACAGACAATTCATTGGATGCATCTCTGAGTACTGCAGCCGCATAAACCTCATAGTTGTCCACCTTGTACCCCTGCATAATCTGCTTAAACTGGGCAAGTGTCTCACAGAGCTCCTCCACCTGTTCATAGCCGATTTTTCCTTTACTGAAAGCATCTCTTCCCAGATCCTGTCTGGACCGGATATGATCCACCTCATGCACCTTCTTGCGGTTGGTAAATTCAAACACCTTCAGGCTTACATCATAGGTTCCGATATAAATTGCCGCAAACGTATGAACTGCCATATGCTCACCTCCGATTAGTATGTACCGAGAATCTTAAGGGAAATCGTCTCCTCCTTTAGACCCCGAAGTGCATTCTGCACAGACTCCTCCCCAAAACTGCCTTCAAAATCAACAAAAAAACGATATTCCCAGTTTTTATTCTGCAACGGTCTCGACTGAATATTCGTCATATTGATGCCATTATAAATAAAATGGGAAAGCGCATGGTATAATGCACCGCTCTCATGATTAACTTCAAAACAAATACTGATTCTTCGCGCAGCCTCTGTATATATTTTCTTTCCTGTCACCACAATAAAACGAGTGGAATTATTTTTATTGTTCTGGATAGAACTGCACATAACCTCAAGTCCATATATTTCCGTATTCTTGGCACTTGCAATCGCAGCCTGATTCTTAAGCCCATCTTCCATGACCTTTTTTGCTGCAACAGCATTGTTGCTTAAACTAAAACGTTCCCATTCTGCATGCTGTTCCAGGAAATCACTACACTGCATCAGGGACTGTTTGTGCGAAAAGACACTGGTAATATCGCTCTCCTTTGCCCCCGGCACACCCAAAAGTGCATGATCAATACGGACAATCTGCTCACCGACAATATAATTATCATATTCAACCAGCAGATCATAATTCTCCGATACAATTCCCGCTGAAGAATTTTCAATCGGCAACACCGCATAATCGGCACGTCCGTCCCGAATCGCCTCCATTGCATCCTTCCATGTGGCAACATGAAAATTATCACAGTTCTCCCCGAAAAACATCTCCATCGCCTGTTGGCTGTAAGCGCCTTCAAGTCCCTGGAAAACAATTCTTGCATTCCGACAGTCAAGCTTATCTACCGGGACAAACCCTGTCTCATTTGCAATCCCGTGTTGCGTCAAAAGCTGATACTGTTTCTTACGGCTCATAGCCATAATCTGTTCAAACAGCTCTCTCACACCATTTTTCGTAAATTCACACGAAGCTTTGGCCGAGAGCGTACGCAGTTTGGTATCTTCCCGCTCCTTGTCAAAAACCTGTTTTCCGGTTCCAATCTTATATTCTGCGACCTCTGAGGTAAGATTCATTCGCTCCTCATATAATTTTACAATCTGGTCATCAATCTGGTCGATTTCTTCACGTATTTCCAGTAAATCCCTCATATGCATGCTCCTTTATTTTCTATAAAAATTTTATTACACATCCCAACAAAAGGCAAGTATACCTTGAAAGATTTCATTCTGAAATGTATAATTCTATCATAAAAATCTCTGTTTCAGGAGGATACAAAAGATGAAGAAGAAAGCAATCGTACTGGTTATTGTTCTGCTTATTGCCGCCATTGGCTGCAGCTTATTTTACCGCTACCAGACTCGAATGAGATACAACGAAAGTTATGTAAATGGAAATACCGCCGGCAATCTCTACAACGCCGGTCTTTTCTGCGAAAACAGTGGAACCGTATTCTTTGCCAATCCGGATGATCACTACCGCCTTTATTCCATGGATTTAGATGGCAAGAATCTAAAAAAGCTCTGTGAAGATACCGTTATGTATATCAACGCAGATTCCCACTATGTATATTATGTCCGTAACAACGATCGAAACAGTGCAAGCTACGGCTTTTTCTCCTTTGATAACAACAGCTTATGCCGCATTTCGCGAAATGGAGGAGCTATTGCGGTTTTAGACCCTGATCCATGTATCTATGCCACACTCATTGGCAACTATGTATATTATCTGCACTATGATAAGGAACATGCCACAACTCTCTACAAAGTCGGTATCGATGGAAAAGACCGTCAGATGGTCTATACCCCTTATATCTTTACCTGCAGTGCCCTCGGTCAATATTTTTATTCCAATGGAACCGAAACCGATGGCGCACTTTATCAGTACGATACAACCAATGACCAGATGACGAAAATCTATGACTGCAACTGCTATAAGCCTATTGTCACCAGTGATAATAATGTCTACTATCTGGACGTAAATCAGAACAATGCTCTGGTTCACACCAACATTGTGTCAGACAATCCAATCACTTTGACAACAGACAGTATTGATCTCTACAATGTATATGGCAGTTATATATACTATCAGCGTTACTCAGAAGACAATCCTGCCCTGTGCATGATCAAAAACGATGGAACCGGTTACCGGGAGCTTGCATCCGGCAATTACTCCAACATCAATGTAACCTCCTACTATATCTATTTTACTGATTTTAAAACAAGACAGGTGTTCTACACCTCAACAGAAAACCCGGGGGAACTCAAACCGTTCCACCCGGGTGTAATAGATGATTAAGTTTTACTATCCGATATGTTCAAAAAGATATTGTAATACTTCATCTGAGAATTCTTTCGCCTGAATTCCCACTTCATAAGTTCCGTCTTCCTGCTCTACCATTCGTGTTACTGTCGCATACATGATCAGTGTCTTTACCACGATGATGATATCTTTCCCGACCAGATCCGGACTTCCCGCAGGCATGATGATTCCCATTCCGAGCGGACTCACATCCTTCACATCCACATAGATCTTCTCTTCCGTCTCACAGACAACAATCACACTTTTCTTACGAAATTCAATTCGGTTGATTTCTCTTCTTTCTTCCATGCCTCATATACCTCCTGTAAATAAATAGCATAGCCGGGAAATTCCTTCCCAGCTATGCCATGAGCTGCTATTTCATATCTTTTTGAGATACTGCCTCTGCTTCTTTCTTTTTGTTCAGGTGTCTTCTGTACATTTCTTCACCTGTCACACCAAGAATCGCAACAATCAGCAGCCACCACCATGACATCTTCTGCGTTGTCTCTTCTTCAGCCATCGCAGCCTTTGCTACATCTCCATCTTCAATGGTGGTAGCTCCATCGATGTCTTCATTGTTGTCTGCCTCAGTCTCTGCATCAAGTGCACCATCGGCAAGCGGCACAGCTTCATCTTCAATATTTGCTACATTCTCTGCCGGGTTAACCCCTGCGTTTGCTGCATTTACCGTTGTAGTTGTTGCCGTTGCAACGGTTGCGTTTGCAGGTGCTGCAGCCGGAGTGTTCGCTGCAGTATTTACCGTTGCTGCGGCAGTAGCTCCACCTGCCTGTGCATTCTGTGCATTTCCTCCGACAGTGTTTTTATCCTTATTATTCTTCTTTGTCTGATCATTCTTATTTCCACCCTGATCCTCATTGCCGGTTCCGTTGCCATTGCCGCCGTTATCGCTTCCGCCATTATCGCCGGTTTCTCCGTTATCTCCGGTTTCTCCGTTGCCACCGGTTCCGCCGTTATCTTCATTTCCACTGTTGCCGTTATCGCCGGTTCCTCCGTTATCTCCGCTTCCTCCGTTGCCACCGGTTCCGCCTCCCGGATTGGATGGGGTCAGCTCGGTGACCTTCTCCTTGTAGGTGTTATCTGCCCGATTCGGCTCCTGTACAATCTCATTGTACTTATCCTGTGCATTCTTAAGGACGAGTTCTGCACTTGCAAGATCAGCGGAGAGACCTGCCAGTTCTGCCGATGTTGCAGTGCTCTTCTTCTTCAGAAGCTCGATTTTCTTCTTGAGAGTATCCACCTTCTCCTGTGCGGTTGCCACAGCAGCCACAGCAGTCTGTGCCTCTTTTGCAATTCTGTCATAGTCTTCTTTCTGCTTCTTTGCTCCATCAATGTATGCACGGAGATCTAAATCCTCCTTCTCATTCAGAAGAATATTGCCCGCAAGGAATTCCGCATTGGTCGGACGGTTCTTATCATAGACCGGATCCACCGCGTTCTCGTAAGACAGGGCAGTTGCATAGCCGCTGGTTTGGGAAATATCCATTTCTTTCTCCTGCTGGGTTTTAGCAGTGTATGTTCCACTGTACCGGTATGTCGTAACGGACTTCTCGTCGGTCGTTGTCTTTACATTACAAGTAGTAGTTCCGTTCTCCAATACCTTTTTCTTGCCAAATACCATCCTCAGGATCTGGTCGTCTACTGTTCCACCGGCTTCTGCCGCCTGGTCTGCACTATCTTTCAATACATTCTCTGCATCGTCGCGCGACTTCTGCTCCTCTGCCACCTTGACTGTATTGCCCGGAACATAGTAGCAGGTTGCAGTCCCCAGATTCCAGTTGATGGCTTCGATCTTGATGAACTGACCTCCCTCTGCCTCCACCTTTTTCTTCACTTCTTCCGCAAGCTTCTTCTCATTTTTATCTCCCTGGAATAGATCCTTGAAATCATCCCACAGTGAATACTCCACAGGCTGTGTTGTGAATTTTGCATAGGTCAGGGTGATGGATGAGTCCCCGGTTGTCTTGTAGTCATCCGCCCAGATCTTATTATCTTTTGTTTTGTCAACCTTTACGTTCCCTGTACTCTCCAGCACATAATATCCCTTATCCCACAATTCAGCTGTTGCGCTATCGATGGCATTATCCTGGATATCTTTTGCAACTGTACCTCCGCTGCTCCAGGAAGA
The DNA here is from genome assembly GCA_022775045.1 of Agathobacter sp. Taxonomy (GTDB): domain Bacteria; phylum Bacillota; class Clostridia; order Lachnospirales; family Lachnospiraceae; genus Roseburia. The sequence goes on from JALFLB010000051.1 coordinate 8,148, forward strand.
TTGTTTGATTCCGCTCATATCGATCGTCGTGGAGAATGCAGAGATATAAGTCGCACTTCCGGTATAAGTTGTCGTGGTCTCTTCGATGATGTCGACCTTCGTTTCCGTCACGGAAGCACCGTCCCCCACCACATTCTTTGCATCTGCCTCTGCAGCACTCTTGGCTGCCTCTTGGGCAGCTTCCTCGGTTTCGAACTTTTCATCAGAAGAAAGAGACACATTCGAATAAGTCTTCGTTGTGGTCACGGTTCCCTTTTCCACCCTTGTATAGGTATCTGTTGCCGGATCATAAACATAACTGACGCTGGTATCCGAAACCGCAACATCTGTCTTCACATTTCCCTCGGTCTTGGTTCCTGTTTCGACCAAAGTCGTTGTCGTTCCATCCTTATTGACTCTGGCATACTCCGGCTTATCCTCAGTTCCGACATTGATAATCTCTCCCGAATCCAGCTTATCCTTCAGTTCAGCTTCCGTACAGCTGTATGCAACAGCACCGTCTTCCCCTTTGATCACATACTTTGCTTCCTTGCCCTCCTTCACCAGGACATCCTCGAACGTCTTCTTGAAAATCAGGAGGTTCTTATCATCATCCAGCTTGTAGTTATAGTATGCGGTCTGCTCTTCCCCATTCTTATCAGTGTATACAACCGTAAAATAATTCTTGCTATCATCCGGGTATTTGGTCACAACATTGCTCTTCACACTTGCCACATCCTCCTGCTGCGGAAGATAATAGTCATTCATAATGGCAATAAAGAGCTTATCCAGCTGGTTCCAGTCTCTTTTATTGTCTGACTGGATCTTCTCCTCAAGCTCGGCGATCTTATATGCAGCGCTATTTGCCACTGCCTCCCCTGACTTATCAGCCTCTGCCTTCAACGCCTCCGCTTTATCCTGTGCATCCTTTAAAGCCGTTTTTGCTGCCTCGGCATCTTTTTCAGCATTGCCCACAGCTTCATCATAAGCTTTCTGTGCCTCCCCTACGGCAGCAACTGCCGCATCGTACGCTTTCTTGTCTTCATCATACTTGGCTACGGCATCCTCATATGTCTGCTTTGCCTCTTCCTCGGTCTTCTTGGCTGCATCATATGCATTCCTGGCTTCCTCTGTTGTCTTTGCCGAAGAAATCTCTGCCACCTGCTGTTCATAGACAGTCTTCTTTTCCGCAAGGGCCTGGTCTGCCTGATTTGCTGCATCCACTGCAAGATCTACGTCTTTCTTTGTCTCCTCCAGTGAGCCATCCACGCTCTTATCTGCTTTTTTCACCTTCTCAAGGTCCTCAATAACCTTACCCGCTTCATCTTCCACTGCTGTCTGGCTGCCATTCAGCTCATCTGCTGCCTGATACAGGTCTGTTTCCGTTTCCTCAACACCCTTTACATCGTCCACAACAGTCGCTACTTCATCAGATGCTTCCCCCTTGATCTCCTTAGCTGTCTTTTCTGCAGCATCTGCGATCTCCTGTATTGTTTCCTGATTCTGTCCCTCCTCAAGAGGCTCCTTGTCTCCCTCCGGCTGCGGGTTCACTTCACTTGCCAAAGCTGTCACCGGTGTCATGGCCATCATCGCTGACAAGCCGATGGAAATTGCTCTGATTACATGTTCGTTCATAGTAGGCTTTTTCATAATACTTCTCTCCTTTTTTGTTCGTGTTACTGTTTCCTTTTTCATAAAAGTCTCCTGTTTCTGGCCTCTGTAACTGCAGCTGCCTTGTTATTTACACCTAACTTTTTATAGGTTTCCTGATTATAGTATTTCACACCAGCTTTTGACAGACCAAGTTGCTGGGCAATTTGTTCCACAGATAGTCCCTCCGACTGCAACCGCAAGATTTTCAATGCCTTATCGCTCAGAATCACATTTCCCTCCGGCTTTTCTTTCATATATGCCGGATAAAATCCTGCCATCTGTTTACATTCTAATATAACCTGTTTTTTAAATGCCTGATCCTGCCATGTAACTGTACCTGCTTTCAAAAGCTCCCATAGCGCAGAGCCTTCTCTGGTAAGAATTCGCACAAAATGATAATCCTCTGCTCTTGCCACAGCTTCCTGCAAAATATCCTGCCAGCCCTCTTTTTCCATACGGTACATGGTGATAGCTTCCAATATCATTACTTCTATCTTTATATAAGTTCTATGCATTTTATCTGCATAGTATTTCATCTTATTCAACAAAAGCAATGCCTTTTCTTTTCGTCCTAATGTCAGATATACCCGCACCTTAGTCAGATAACGAAACCTCTCCATACCATTAAACTCAACATCCTCATCCGGTGCTTCTTCCAACCACTGGCAAGCTTCGCTGCTTCTTTCCTTATATAAGTCCAGCCTTACGGACATCGCACGAATATTCGGCAGGAGTTTCGGCGCCTCCTGTTCTGCCACTTGTCGAAAGCTCTCCAGCATATCAACTGCCCCATCCATGTGGTTATTTAAAACGGATAACTGCACGAGAATGCCAACCGCCACAAAGACCTGCTCTGTTTTTCCGCCACCTTCCGCCTGCATCCTTCCATTTCCTGCAAGAGATGCCACTTCGTAATCATCCTCACCCTTCTCAAAATAACTTTCTGCAAGGGCAAGATTCACTAAACCCTTTCCATATTTCCCGAGTACAAGACTTAAGACCTTTCCAAGTGTCCTGACTAACTCCTTATCCTTCCTGCTCCATTCACAAAAATCTTTCCCCCCATTCATCATGGATGGCAGATTACTTGTAACAGAAAACTCCGGTAAAACCGTCTTTCTCTCTACCAAAAGAGTTCCTGCCTTCTTTAACAGGTCTGTCATCTGAATGATTCCCCTGTGTGGCAGAGCGATATCCAAATACAAAAGCTTTGTTTCCGCTGCTCTTTTTTGTCCCCCGGTCCTTTCTTTTGCATAGGCTAAAAGTTCCTGATACCAGCGCTCACTTTCTTCTTCATTTAAAAGCATAGATTGTAGCATACTCATGCCGGTCATCAGTTCCACACTCTCCTTTATTTTTTCCTCAGGAAGAGCCAGATAATAGCGTTTCAATTCAAAATAATCTCCTGACGCAGGATTTCTTCTGGTGTTTTCAATCAAAATTCGGGAAATTCCCTCTTCATTATGACACATTTCATACATCTTAAGAGCCTCTGGAACATTTCCCTCTATCTCATAGCTGTTTCCCGCACTATAATACAATTCCAAGATGTAATCCTGCGAGTATTTTGCAGAAAGTCTCCGGCGCATGGAGTATTTCATAGGTGCTCTCAACTCGTAAACACTATGTTCTCCCCTGCTTATCTCCTTTACAAAATTTCCTGCTTCCTGTGCCTGCTGAATTAATTTGCCCGCCTCTTTCTTCTTTGTAATCTGCTGCGCCATCTGCAGATCAAACTGTTCCACAACACATACCGCTTCCAAAAACTCCTGCAGTTCAACACTCCACTGGTCGTACACGTGAGCCTCAACATAATCCCACAGATCCTTTCTGGCTTCCTCGATGGCACAAAGCTCTGCATCTTCTTTATTCTTTACTGCCTCAGCTTCGGGGATATCCCAAAATCTCATAGCTACAATACGCAGAAACAAGGGATTTCCATGTCCAAGTTCCCATATTCTGTCAAATGCAGCTTTTGTAGGCGACAGTTCCCATTTCTCCAGATATTGTTCCTGCTCTTTTTCTGCCAAACACAGTTCTTCTTCCCCAATTATCACAAAAAGATACTTGACATAAATAGTTTTTAACCATTTCGGCATCGGAGCTCTGGATATCAGAATCAGCCAGATATCCTTTCTGCCGCTTAATTTCTCAATCAGCTGTGCACAAACACTCCTATCCTCCTGTGTTTCCAGTAATTGCAGATTATCAATTACGCAGATCATCTGTATATCCAATTGTTCCTGCACCATCCCGGTAATCTCAACAATCCCTGTATCAGCCAAATCAATATAATGATATTGTTTCCTTTTTAAAAAATCTGCTACAAATGTAGTCTTGCCGGTTCCTGTGATGCCATAAATATATACCGTCTGCAAAGCTCTCTGGGCAGCCTTCATTTTCTCCCAAGCCACCTGAGGACGCACATAATGCTCATCCACAACAGGCTTAAATATTTTATTTTCTGACATGAACTCCTCCTACCGTAATATGATATCCTATCAAGGCAGCATAAGTAAACTAGCCAAAAGGATAGAATTTTTATCTCAAGATGCCAAAAACGTCAGATGTAAGCAAATTCTACTCCTGCATCTGACGTTCTCATTTACTTTATTCCAATTTTCACGATTTCTATTTTCTACGCTCCAAAATCAAACAGCGAAAGCTGATTGGAATCTGGCATATCCCCAAACAGTCCAAGATCACTCATCAACTCGATTGTCGTTTTTGATACTTTTGTACGCTCCCGGAAATCATCCTTGGACAAAAAGATTCCGTCCTTAGCCGCCTCCGCAATTGCAACCGCAGCATTATCCCCCAGTCCATCGATCGTGTTGAGGGACGGAAGCAGCTTGCCGTCAACAATCTGAAAATGATGAGGCAGTGACTTATAAATGTCAATTGGCAAAAACTCAAAGCCACGGGCATACATCTCCTGCACCAGACGCATATCCTTATACGTATCCTGCTCCTTCTTGGAAAGTTCATCTTTCCGCTTCTGGTAATCATGCATATATGCTTCAAGCTTTTCCTTTCCCTGACACATAAGTTCATAACTAAAACCAGTAGCACGGATAGAAAAATATGCTGCATAATAGGCAAGCGGATAAAAAACTTTGCAATAAGCAATACGCCACGCCATCATAACATATGCAGCAGCATGTGCCTTTGGAAACATGTACTTGATTTTTTCGCAGGACCAGATATACCAATCCGGCACACCATGGTCAATCATATCCTGTTTCCACTCCGGCCACTTGTCACATTTTCCTTTTGCGACCATTCCTTTTCGAACTGCCTCCATAATTTTGAATGACTCCTCCGAATCCAGCCCCATACTAATCAGATAGATCATAATATCATCACGCGTACAGATTGCAGTAGAAATCGTCGCTTTTTTCTCCTGAATCAACGTCTGTGCATTTCCAAGCCACACATCTGTACCATGGGAAAGACCGGCAATACGAATCAGATCAGAGAATTCTTTCGGCTGAGTATCAATCAACATACCCATGGCAAAATCCGTACCAAACTCCGGAATTCCAAGAGCACCAAGCTGGCAGCCTTCCAATTCGTCCGGAGTAACACCAAGGGCTTCAGTATTCTGGAACAACGACATGACCGCCTGATCATCAAGCGGAATCTGCGTCGGATCCACACCAGTCAAATCCTGAAGCATTCGAATCATGGTCGGATCATCATGTCCGAGAATATCAAGCTTTAAAAGATTATGATCAATACTATGATAGTCAAAATGTGTCGTTGTAATATCCACCGACATATCATTTGCCGGATGCTGAATTGGCGTAAAAGTATAAATCTGCTCCCCCATTGGAAGAACAACAATTCCGCCCGGATGCTGTCCGGTTGTCCGCCGTACACCAACGCACCCCAGCACAATGCGGTCGATTTCACAATTTCGCTTATGGACGCCCCGCTCTTCGTAATAATTTTTTACGTAACCAAATGCCGTTTTATCCGCAAGTGTACCGATTGTACCTGCTTTGAAAGTCTGTCCTTCCCCGAAAATAACCTCCGTGTACTTATGAGCCTTACTTTGGTATTCTCCTGAAAAATTCAAATCAATATCCGGCTCCTTATTCCCCTTAAAACCAAGGAATGTCTCAAATGGAATATCAAACCCTTCCTTCGAGAGCGGCTTTCCACATCTCGGACAAATCCTGTCTGGCATATCACAGCCGCCGCGTCCCGAATAGGACTGTACCAGTTCTGAATCAAAGTCACTGTATTTACAATGCTTACACAGGTAATGTGCATGCAGTGGATTTACCTCCGTGATACCGGACATAGTTGCTACAAAAGAACTTCCAACCGAACCACGGGAACCAACGAGATAACCATCCTCATTGGATTTCCACACCAGCTTCTGCGCAATGATGTACATCACCGCATACCCATTACTGATAATGGAATTCAGTTCTCTCTCCAGACGCTCCTGTACAATCTCCGGCAATGGATCTCCATACATCTTGTGCGCTTTGTTATAACAGATGTCCCGCAGCATCTGATCCGAATTTTCAATGACTGGCGGACACTTATCCGGGCGAACCGGAGAAATCCGCTCACACATATCAGCAATCCGGTTCGGGTTGGTAATGACAACCTCTTCCGCCTTGGCACTACCGAGATATTCAAATTCCTTCAACATCTCTTCCGTGGTACGCAAAAAAAGTGGAGCCTGGTCATCTGCATCCTTAAATCCTTGTCCACACATGATAATGCGGCGGTATACTTCATCTTCAGGATCCAAAAAATGTACGTCACAGGTTGCCACTACCGGCTTATGAAAATCTTCACCCAGCCGCACAATCTTTTTATTAATCTCAATTAAGTCATCATTGGATGCAACCGGGGAATCCTCGTCGCGCACAAGAAACGCGTTATTTCCAAGAGGCTGAATTTCCAAATAATCATAAAAGTCGACCAGCCTGGCTATCTCTTCTTCCGGTCGTGCATTTAAAATAGCACGGTAAAGTTCTCCAGCCTCACAGGCAGAACCAATCAAAAGACCATCACGATACTTTAAAAACTCACTTTTGGGAATACGTGGTCTTCGATTATAATACTTAATATGCGCCAGCGACACCAGACGATACAGATTTGTTCGACCCTGGTCACAGGTTGCGAGGATAATGGCATGGTAAGTCGGCATCTTCTGCACATTTTCCACCGATGCACTTCCAAGCTCATTTACTTCATCCAGAGTCAGCACTCCGCGTTCTTTCAACATCGCAACAAATTTCACAAAAATTTCTGCCGTACAGCCTGCATCATCCACTGCACGATGATGGTTATCCAAAGACACCCCAAGCGCCTTTGCCACTGTATCAAGCTTAAAGCGGTTGAGATTTGACAAAAGAACACGCGCAAGAGCCACCGTATCCACAATGGTCGGATTGCAAGCAATGCCCTGACGCCTGCAGTTCATCTTGATAAAACTCATATCAAAATCTGCATTGTGCGCAACCATCACACATCCCTCACAGAACTCCATAAACTCTGGAAGAATCTGCTCAATAGAAGGTGCATCAATAACCATAGAATCATTGATAGAAGTCAATTGCTCGATTCGAAACGGAATCGGAACACCCGGATTGACAAATGTGGAAAATCTGTCCACAATCTCCCCATTTTGTACTTTTACGGCTCCAATTTCGATAATCTTATTTGTCTCCGGACTAAATCCGGTTGTCTCCAGATCAAACACGACATAATCGGCATCCAATGACTGATTTCTGCTATCTGTCACAATACCCTTTAAATCATCAACCAGATACGCCTCAACCCCATAAATAACCTTAAAATCCTCGTTTCCTTCCACAACATGGTTTGCATCCGGAAACGCCTGCACATCCCCGTGGTCTGTAATTGCAATCGCTTTATGCCCCCACTTCATGGCTCTTTTGACGATATCCTTAACATCAGACACTCCGTCCATATCACTCATCTTCGTATGACAATGAAGTTCCACTCTCTTCTCTGCACTATTGTCCATACGTGTTTGCCGGAAATCGGATGTCTTTTTTATTCCAACGATCGAGCCAATTGTAAGCTCACTGTCAAATTTGTCAATTGTTGCAACACCCTTAACCTTAATAAATTTTCCAGTCTGAATATCTTTCAAAAGTTCTGGCACATCTTCATTTTTTGCGAATACTTTCAGAACAATTGTATCGGTAAAATCTGTCATCGAAAAAATGATAATGGTCTTTTCATTGCGAATTTCTCTCGTATCAACTGATAGAACCTCTCCCCGGATAACAACCTCTCCAATCGGACCGTCAATCTTTTCAATTTCAATCGCCTCATCCTCGAAATCACGTCCATAAATAACATCCGGATTCATAGATTTCTTGCTATTATCACGCTCAAATTTTCGGCGAAATTCTCCCTTCTTTTCATAATCCGGCTTCTTTTTTGCAGGCTTTCCATCATTTTCCTTTGTCTTTGCAACTTTCTTGTCAATTTTCGATGCATCCTTCTCATTGCTTACAGAATCTGTATTACCTGCTGACTCTTCCGCTTCTTTTCCCAACACTGCCAGACGGGTACGTGCTGCAATCTCCGCAACCTCCTGCTCCATCTGCTTTTCAGAGTTTCTGCGATACTTGCTTTTCTGCGGTTTCCGATACTGGGGGTGAATGATTAAATCCATCCCACAACGCTCACAGACCACCTTCTCCAGAAATTCTACAATCTCATCCGTTCTGGTCTTTGCAATAATAGTCTCATCAAGTGTCAAAATCATATGATGAGGCTGATCAAACTCCATCTCTGCTGTACGAAGCAGATTGTACTCGAGCACACTGTATGCATTCAGTTCCTCCAGAATACTGTCCTTATAAACTTCCATCAGAGACTGTGGCGTATACTGTTCTGACAACTCAAAGGATTCCAGAATCTTAACCGAAACGTCACGGTTCCTGAAAATTTGGGAGGTAATTGCCTCCTCCAGCTTCCAGATATTCTTCTTAAAAATCAATCTTTTTGCACACAAATAAATGCGAATATGAGTATATTCATGATTCGCACTGATTTTAGTCACCTCTGCTGTCTCTAACAGGCTTTCCAACTCTCCTTCCAACTTCAGAGTCGGGAAGGCATCCTTAAATGCCTTTGCCATTATTCCTCACCCCAATGTTCCAATTCATAGCGCAGTGCATCTAATAATTCTTGTTCCGGGACCTTCTTGTACACCTCTCCATTCTTAATCAACAGGCCTTCCCCGATTCCGCCGGCAATTCCGATATCAGCCTCTTTAGCCTCACCCGGACCATTTACCACACAGCCCATAACTGCCACTTTGATATCCAGAGGGAATTCTGCCACCATCGTCTCCACCTGATTGGCTAGTTCAATCAGATTAATTTTAGTACGTCCGCATGTCGGACAGGACACTACCTCGATGCCACCCTTCCTAAGCCCAAGGGTTCTAAGGATCAGTTTCGCAGACTTGATTTCTTCAATTGGGTCGCCTGTCAGTGAAACACGGATGGTGTCACCAATTCCCTGATTTAAAATCAAACCAAGTCCGACTGCCGATTTGATATTACCGCTGATCAGTGTTCCTGCCTCCGTAATTCCCACATGAAGCGGATGACTGGTCTGCTTTGCAATCAATTCATGTGCCTTGACACACATCATAACGTCCGAGGATTTGATACTGATGACCAGATTATCATATCCCATATCCTCAATCATCTTTACTTTATCCAGTGCGCTCTCAACAATTCCTTCGGCTGTCACGCCATGATATTTTTCCACTAGCTCCTTCTCCAAAGAACCGCTGTTAACTCCAACTCGAATCGGAATATTCCGTTCCTTCGCTGTTTTCACAACCGCCTTCACACGCTCCGCACTTCCGATGTTACCCGGATTAATCCGGATTTTGTCCGCACCATGTTCTATCGCCGCAATTGCCAGCCGATAATCAAAATGAATATCTGCTACAAGCGGAATGGAAATCTGCTTCTTAATCTCAGAAAGTGCCTCGGCGGCCTCCATTGTCGGCACCGCACAGCGAATGATTTCACACCCAGCCCTAACCAGTTTCTGAATCTGTCCAACCGTCGCAATCACATCCTCTGTCCTCGTATTCGTCATGGACTGAATTGCGATGGGATGTCCATGTCCAATGAGGCGATCTCCTATTTTTACTTCTTTCGTTTGCTGTCTCTCCATATTTTCCCCTTCTTACAATAACTTCCGAATGTCATTAAACATCACAAAGAACATGAGTGCAAACAACAGCCCAAGTCCAACCAGATTCACAATTCCTTCCTTATTCGGGTCGATTCTCTTCCCGCGTATCGCCTCAACAATCAAAAAAACCAACCGCCCGCCATCCAATGCCGGGAAAGGAAGCAGATTCATGACTCCAAGGTTCGCCGACAGAAGAATCGCCCAGTTCAGCATACTCAAAAATGCTGAAAAATAGCCATAGGTTGTGACAGATTCCTGATAGGTATCTCCAATATTCTTAACAATCCCAACCGGTCCGCTCAGTTCGGTCACCGATACCTGACGGGTCAATAACAGGCGAAGACTTTGAATCGTCGTATAAATCCAATACCGCACCTCATAAAAGCTGTTTCTCAGATTCGTCAGAACATTTCCCTTAACCCGCATCTGTGTAGAATACACGAAGCCATACAGATAACGACCTGACTCCTCGTCAAGCTTTGGTTCTAATGTTTTCTGATATTTCTTTCCGTCACGTACATAGGTGATTTCAACCGTTTCCCCCGAATGAAAGGTGGAATAAGCACTAATCTCCCTTGCGAAATGGATGGAGAGACCATTCATCTTAACAATTTCATCTCCCTTTTGCAGTCCCGCCTCTTGCGCTGGAAAGCCATCCGATACATCAGAGAGTACCGGCTTATCATAACCGATACAACACATCAGAATAAAAGCAAATACAAAGGCCAGAACAAAATTAAAAAAGGGACCTGCAAAAACAACGCTCATCCGTGCCCAGACCGATTTTTTCCCAAAGGCGCGCTCATCGGAGGAATCCTCATCCTCGCCCTCCATCACGCAGGCACCACCGAACGGAAATAGTTTAATGGAATACTTTGTTTCCCCTTTCTGGATTCCACAGATTGTCGGTCCAAGGCCAAAACAAAACTCATTGACACGAATTCCATTCTTTTTTGCAAGGAGAAAATGTCCCAGTTCATGAAATAGAATTACAATACTGAAAATTAAAAAAGCTATCAAAAATGATATAATACGACTTCCCAATTTACCACCTGCTTCCTATGAATTCATAGGCTTCCTGCTCTGTTGCTAATATTTCATCCACATTCGGATGATTCTTAAACTCACACTGCTCCATGGCAGCTTCAATAATTTCCGGAATTTCCAAATAAGAAATCCGGCGTTCCAAAAAGAGCGCAACTGCTCTTTCATTGGCGGCATTGTATGCCGTTGGCACATTGCCGCCTCGTCGCATTGCCTCAAAGGCAAGCGCAAGTCCTCTAAATGTCTCCATATCCGGTCGTTCAAAAGTCAGATTCTGCACTTCAAACAAATCCAAACGCTTACCGGACAATGTCCGGCGTTTCGGATAATAAAGTGCATACTGAATCGGCAGACGCATATCAGGCGTTCCCAACTGGGCAATCACCGCTCCATCTGCATACTCAACCGCCGAATGAATCACACTCTGTGGATGAACAATTACTTCAATCTGATCCAATTCTACACCAAACAGCCATTTTGCCTCCATAACCTCAAGACCTTTATTGACCAGCGTTGAGGAATCAATCGTAATCTTTTTTCCCATGGACCAGTTCGGATGTTTTAACGCATCCTCCACCCGGATATTGGCAAGTTCCTCTTTCTTTTTCCCCCTGAATGGACCTCCGGAAGCCGTCAACAGAATCTTTTCAACAGCATTCTCCTGATTTCCCTGTAATGCCTGAAAAATTGCACTATGCTCGCTGTCAACCGGAAGAATTGGTACCCCATGCTCCCTGGCAAGTGGCATGATCAAATGCCCCGCTGTCACCAATGTCTCCTTATTGGCAAGGGCAATTGTCTTCCCTGCCTCAATCGCTGCGATGGTCGGCCTTATGCCGAGCATCCCAACAATTGCCGTCACAAGCACCTCGACCTCATCAAGTGTTGCAACTTCCAGTAACCCTTCCATTCCCGTCGTAACAGTAATTCCAAGATCCACCGTGTTGCGACGTAACTGTAGCGCCGCATTTTCATCCCAGACTGCTACTTTCTTTGGATGAAATTGACGCATTTGTTGCTCCAAAAGCTTAATATTTCTGCCACAGGCAAGGGCAATAACATCCAGATCCTGATGCTCTTCCACTATCGACAATGTCTGCGTTCCGATTGACCCTGTTGAGCCTAAGACTGCAATTTTTCTCATACAGTGCTCCCTTTATAACTTTAACATATATGTTGCCAAAAAATAAATAATCGGTGCTGTAATAATCATACTATCAAACCGATCCAATATTCCACCATGTCCCGGGATCAAATGCCCATAGTCCTTAATTTCATAGTTTCTCTTGATTGCCGAAGCCGTCAGATCTCCCACCATTGAAATCAGTCCTGCAACCCCTGCAATCAATGCAAGAATACCAATCTCACTTCCAGTCAGGTTCATCTGAGTCCGAAAAATATAACAATAAAGAGCGGTTAAAAGGGCAGAACCTGCCACACCTCCAACAGCTCCCTCTATGGATTTTTTCGGACTGAGTTTTGGAGACATCTTATGCTTTCCAATCAGTACACCCACACAATAAGCGCAGGTGTCGCAACCCCAGGAACATAAAAATACTAGAAAAGCGAGATAAACGCCCCCCTCCAGCATCCGGATCTGGTACAGATACGACAGCATAAGTGCAACATAAAATACTCCGAAAAATACGGCCATCACCTGATCTGCGCGGTATTTGGGATAGGAAAATACGAACACAAACATTAATAGGATCAAAAATGACATAAAAAGCATCAAGATATCCGGAAGGAAATTCCATTCAAGATTACAGTAAAATACAATTGCAGCCAGATATCCCACTATTGCCAATACTGATTTCTCAATCTTAAATACACGATAAAGTTCAAACATCCCAATACAGGAAATAGCAAGCGTTGCAAAAAGCAAAATTTCCTTCCCTGATATAATAAAAATCAATGCGAGCAGTACCAGTACAATACCACTCAAAAGCCTTGTCTTAAACATCTTTGTCGTCCTCCGTAACTACTCTTCCTTTATTCCACCAAATCTGCGGTCACGACTATTATACGCCTCAATAGCTAATTCCAATTCCTTTTTGTGGAAATCCGGCCACGGAACATCTGTAAAATAAAATTCGGTATATGCCAGCTGCCACAACAAATAGTTGGAAAGTCTTTGCTCTCCGCTTGTTCGAATCAATAGATCCGGATCCGGTAAATCCTTTGTATCCAGATACGAAGAAAACATTTCTTCATCAATATCCTCTTCTGTAATTTTACCCGATTTGACATCCGCAAACATATGCCGCATGGCACGCAACATCTCATCCCGACTTCCATAATTGATGGCAATAGTCAGATTCAAACCGGTATTTGCTGCTGAAACAGCTTCCAATTCTTTAATCTTCTGCTGAAATTTACTGGAAAGACGTCCAATTTCACCAATGACACGAACACGCATATTGTTCTTCTCAGCCGTCTTGATACAATTTTTCAGATAACTTTCCAGCAACTTCATGAGTGCCTCAACCTCACTTGCCGGTCTGTTCCAGTTCTCTGTGGAGAACGCATAGAGAGTCAGATACTTTACCCCGAGCTCATCCGCAGCCCGACATACCGTTTCCACATTCTTTGCTCCCACCGTATGACCATAATTGCGTGGCATACCCTTACCTTTTGCCCATCTTCCATTTCCATCCAGAATAATTGCAATATGTTTTGGGATTTTCATCATGCACCTCAAAATTCTTTTTTTATCCAAAAAGGGACATCTGCCAGCGGCAATGTCCCTTGCAAACATTATACAGTAAGAATCTCCTCTGACTTGGCATCTACAGCCTTGTCAATCTTAGCAACATACTCATCCGTCAGCTTTTGGATTCCGTCTTCAAGATCCTTAATCTCATCTTCTGAAATATCCTCAGCCTTCCCGATTTTCTTAAAGTGATCCATCGCATCTCTGCGAATGTTCCGAACAGCAACTTTTGCGTTCTCACCCTTCTTCTTAATATCTTTTGCCAGTTCCTTACGTCTCTCCTCTGTAAGCTCCGGAAAGACGAGACGAATCAGTTTGCCATCATTCGTTGGATTAATACCGAGATCGGAGCATAAAATTGCTTTTTCAATCTCTTTGACCATAGATGCTTCCCATGGCTGAATCTGAATCATTCTCGGTTCCGGAACACTGACATTGGCAACACTCTGAATCGGTGAAGGAGTCCCATAATAATCCACGCGCAACTTATCCAGCACATGAGGATTGGCACGTCCTGCACGGATTCCTGCGAATTCCTCCTCTAAATTAGCAAGGGATTTCGTCATTTTCTCCTGAAACACTACTAATCTCTCATCCATACAAAATCCTCCTAGTCAACCGTAACCTTTGTTCCATTAAATGAACCATTTACCGCATTGACAATACTATCTTTTTCATTGAGACCAAACACATACATCGGTATCTTATTCTCCATACACATCACTGATGCAGTAAGATCAACTACAGCAAGCTTCTTGTCAATCACTTCCTGAATTGATACCTCGTCATACTTCTTAGCATCCGCGTTTACTTTCGGATCACTATCATATACTCCATCAATCGCTTTTGCAAGATAGATACCATCTGCCTCAATCTCTACCGCACGCAAAACGGTTGCTGTATCTGTAGAGAAATACGGATGTCCGGTTCCTCCTGCGAAAAAAACGACCATATTATGTGCAAAATACTTATTGGCACGGTCCTTTGAATACAATTTGGTAATAGAACCGCATTCAAACGGTGTAAGCACTGCCGTCATCATTCCGACAGAGCGAAAAATCTCAGACACGTAAATACAATTCATGATCGTTGCAAGCATTCCAATCTGATCTGCCTTTGTACGATCAATTGTCTCGCTGGTACGTCCTCTCCAGAAATTTCCTCCACCGATTACAATTCCCACCTGTACACCAGAATCCACAAGCTTCTTTACCTGATTGGCAACCACCGTTACCGTCGGCTCATCGAAGCCGGTATGCTTCTCTCCTGCCAATGCTTCTCCGCTTAACTTTAACAAAATGCGTTTCATCGACATTCCTCTCCTTCGATTCTATCTGCCATCAAACAGACCCTGTACATCAACATCTGCATAACACTGAGAGCAGAATCCCTCAATAACAGCACCATTGTTAATCTGTACAGAACGGGACTTAATATTCCCCATAACAACTGCAGAAGTATCTACAACAACAGGTCCCTGCACATCAATATCCCCTTTAACTGCACCGGCAATAACAGCGGATGCTGCTGAAATATTACCAATGATTACAGAACCTGCGCCAATTTTAACAGTACCAGAACTTACAATCTCACCTTCAATCTTTGCCACATCAGCAAAGAATTCAGATGCTGCACTGTTGCCATTGATGGTTCCAGTTACAACAAGCTTACCATTACAGGTAACATTACCATTGATTGTTCCCTGAATATCAAATGAGCCATCAGAAGCCACATCACCAGTTAAAGTAGTTCCTGCTGTAATAACAGAAGTCTCATCTGCAATCGGATTTGCACTTACCGTATTCACTGGCTTTGACTCCATTACAGGCTTTACGCTGCTGTTCATAATTGTATCCATTGATGTATCACTCATGATTGTTTTCTCCTCTTCTACTTTTGTTTCCGTTTTTTCTTCCTTCATTGATTCAACTGATTCCTCTGTCTGAATCACTGGAATCTCTGACTCAAGAATCTTTCCTTCCGGATTCTCCTCCGTCTTTACTTCCGGCTCTTCATCACTCTTTACCTGCTCTAACAAACCATCAAGCTTTGACAATTCAGACTTGACATCAACATCCTCTCCCAGTGTATTTACCACCAGATCTTCCGCCTTGTCCTCTCTCTCCAGCACATCAGCCCCCGGCATCATCTCATTCACAGCCTGAGAAAAGTCCTCTTTAAAATCTTTAAATAATCCCATCGCATTTCCTCCATTTTATTTTTATTCAACACTATCAGCTTTGATATATTGAATAACCTTTGTATTTTCATCAATCGGCAGAATCTCTGCGTCCATTTTCTGCAATGCCTCAATCAATGGGCCAAGTGCCTCTACCGTTGTTGACTTATTTTCTCCATCATGCAGAAGCACAACAGAGGTCTTATAGTGTGATACGCCCGTTGTCACATTTGTGACAATATCATCAACAGAATAATCCGACGCAGCATCACCTGCTGAAACATTCCAATCAAAATATGTAATCTTCTTCTTATTTAAAACATGAACAAGCTCAGCCATATTGACATTGCTGATCTCATTACCACTTCCACCCGGAAAACGATAGTAAACACTTTTTTCTCCGGTAACTTTTTCCAAATACATGGACAGCTTATCAAAATCTTCCTCAAAGGCCTCAGACGATGCATATATTGTACTATACTGATTCGAATAGGAATTCATTCCAAGTGTATGCCCTTCCGCAACGATACGCTTGTAAACATCCTTCATATCATCCGACTCATTTCCCACAACAAAAAAAGTTGCTTTCACATCATACTCGTCCAGAACATCCAAAATTGCATCCGTATTTTCATTCGGGCCTCCATCAAATGTGAGATAAACTTTATGAGTATCCCCATCCTCCGCTATGTTATCCGGCGAATCAATTCCCGTCACGACATCGCCATAAGGCGATTGAGAATCCGCTTCTTTCTGCGCCGCATTCTTCGATCCGGTATTCATACCAGCAACCCCGGCAGTAGTATTTGTATTGTTCGCTACCAGCCTGTCCATTTTGTGATCCAGACGTACCACCTGCACAGATAGGATAACAATAGCGAGGAATGAAATAATCATCCACCCCACAATGGTCAGAATAATCCCCGTTTTCATACGATTGATCCGGTTTCGCCTCTGACGCTGCTGTTCCAGTGCCATTGCTTCATTTGTATTCATTTTTCTCCTCCGCCGAGAAATATCCTTTTTTATTTTACCATATTTTTATCTCTTGTAAAGAATATTTGCAAAGAAAAACCCTTGCAAATGCCGATTTTAAACATTTGCAAGGGTTCAGTAACCTATAACCCGATTAAGCGTTCATCTGAGCTGCTACTTCAGCCGCAAAATCTTCATTCTTCTTTTCAAGTCCCTCACCGGTCTCAAAACGAACAAATTTCTTAACAGCTACTGTTGCACCAACTTCCTTAGATACCTGATCTAAGTACTTTGCAACTGTCTGCTTTCCATCTTCAGCCTTAACGTAAACCTGATCCACAAGACAGATTTCCTTTAATTCCTTACTGATACGTCCCTCAATCATTCCATTGATCACCTTCTCAGGCTTCTGGGACTCCTTCGGATCATTCTGAATCTGAGCCAAAAGAATCTCCTTCTCATGGGCGATATAATCAGCACTAACCTCATCACGGCTGACATACTTCGGATTCAATGCAGCAATCTGCATAGCAATATTGGTAAGAGCTTCCTTAACCGCATCATTGACAACAGAAGTCTCAGCCTCAACGATAACACCAATTCTTCCTCCACCATGAACGTATGATACAATACACCCATTCTCAGCTGTCACCTTCTCAAAGCGACGAATCTTAAGGTTCTCTCCGATTACTGCGACCTTCTCTACAAGTGCATCCTGAACTGTCTTGGAAGCATCCTCAATCCATGCCTCTGCCATAAATGCATCCAAATCTGCTGCATCAGACTTAACAGCCTGATTTGCAACCGCATATACAAAATCCTTAAATGTATCATTCTTAGCCACAAAGTCTGTTTCAGAATTTACTTCCACAACAGCACCTGTCTTATTATCTTCAGAAACAACAACTGCACAAAGACCCTCAGCAGCGATTCTGTTTGCCTTCTTCTCTGCCTTAGCCTGTCCGTTCTTTCTCAAGAATTCAACAGCCTCATCCATGTTACCGTTTGTCTCATTTAATGCCTTCTTACAATCCATCATACCTGCGCCAGTCATCTCACGCAGTTCCTTTACCATAGCAGCAGTAATTGCCATCTTATTTTCCTCCAACTCGAATCTTGAATATATTAAAATTATGCTTCTGCAGCTTCCTCTGCCACTTCCTCAGCAGCTACTTCCTCAGTTCCCTGCTTAGCTTCAATAACAGCATCTGCCATCTTGGAAACAATCAGCTTAACGGCTCTGATTGCATCATCATTACCTGGGATTACATAATCCAGTTCATCCGGATCACAGTTTGTATCAGCAATACCAATCAATGTGATTCCCAATGACTGAGCCTCCTGAATACAAATTCTCTCCTTCTTCGGATCTACAACGAAGATTGCATCCGGAATTCTCTTCATATCCTTAATTCCACCGAGATTCTTCTCTAACTTATCCCATTCCTTCTTAAGCGCGATAACTTCCTTCTTCGGAAGAACATCAAAAGTTCCGTCCTCAGACATAGTCTCAATCTCCTTAAGACGTTCAATACGGCTCTGGATAGTTCTGAAGTTTGTAAGCATTCCACCTAACCATCTCTCATTTACATAGTACATGCCGCAACGCTCTGCCTCTGTCTTGATTGCATCCTGAGCCTGCTTCTTTGTACCTACAAAAAGAATGGTTCCACCCTGAGCTGCAATATCAGAAACTGCATCATATGCCTCATCAACTTTTCCGACAGATTTCTGCAGATCAATAATATAGATTCCATTACGCTCTGTGTAGATGTATGGAGCCATCTTAGGGTTCCATCTTCTTGTCTGATGTCCAAAATGAACACCTGCTTCGAGTAACTGTTTCATTGAAATTACGCTCATTTTACTTACCTCCATTTGGTTGTGTTCTTCCATGTACTTCCAATTGGTTAGCCACCGGAAAGCGCAACTCCGGCACCGGCAACCTCCATACATGTGATTAGTTAAATTAAAAGCCTTTGGAATTATATCATACCAAAGGCTTTCTTGCAAGTATTTTTTATTTTTCAGGCTTTGTTGTAAGAACTTTTGCAATCTCCTTATATGTCATCCCTTTCTTCAATTCAAAAGTTCCGACACGTATCATATTATCGTAATCATTATCCTGCATAAACTTCCGAAATTCCTCTGCATCCGCAACAAGTCCTGCCTCATAAAGATTCTCAGAAATTGCTCTGCAGTATTCCCCACCCTTGACAGTGAAAGAAATCACTTTGTCGCCATCCTGTTCTTTTTGAGTTTCTTTCTCTTGAATATTTTTTTTCTGCGTATCCTTCTCGGAATTCGATTTCTGGGAATTCGATTTCTGCGTATCCCCCTTTTCGGAATCCTGCTTCTTAACATCCGAGGTCTGTTTTTTGTCCGTTTGTTCTGTATTGACAACCGGCTTTGCCTGCTGAGTACTCTGCTGAGTACTCTCCTCTGTTTCTTTCATCTGCTGCGGATTTTCCCGCGCATCCTCCGCCATCACCATACCAAGCTCCGCCGCACGTTCCATCACCTTTTCATCGGTCATCACTCCGCCTCTTGACTGTAGAGCAATAATCAATATAAAAACAGTTATGAGAATTCCAAGACCACATCCACGCAAATAATATTTAAATTTCACCTGTCTCTTCCCCTTTGTACAATCCAATCACCAATCGGACTTCTCCAAGCCCGAGTCCCAAAGCTCTCGCAATCTCCACATCTGACATTCCCATCCCGCGCAGTTGCAGAATCCTCTCGTTGTGATTGCCATCATCTTCCTCCTGCCGGGATGTTGGAATCTGAGACACCATGTCGGTTTCCGCTTCTTCCACCGGTATCTCTGACACTGTTTCCATCTTCTGTTCGATACCCTTTGCTGCCTCAGCAAGATTCTGGAGCATTTCGTTTTCTGTCATTTTTAACTGATCTGAAAATTGTTGCAGCCTGGATGCAAGATCCGTCAATTCCACATGCTTATCATTCAGCATATTATACAGAAAAAGGATTTCATTATGTGTCTTATTCATAGACTCAATCACCGTATTGGAATACTCGCTGATTGCCATAATTTTCTCATTGGTTTCTTTTTCCATGGAACGTTTTGCACTATCCTGCGTTTCTTCAATCACCTGATTGATAATTTCCTCCACCTGAGAACCTGCAGCTTTTAACTGTCGCTCCACAATCACCTTAAGTTCCTTCTCGCTCAGCCGGGTAATCTCTTCCACATCCCTGGGTGAAAGTTTTTCCTGTACAAAAAAGCTTCCAATTATCAAAATAATCCCTATCAGGATTAATGTCACTTCAACTCCTGTCATCTTTCGTCCTCAAATCTTAATATCAAATCCGCTGTTCTGTTTCCGTACTACACGTCCGCCATCCTTCTGCGCTTTTCCTCGTCTTTTATCTGTGTCCCGTGCAGAATACTTATTCTTACCTTCATCTCTGGCATCCGCATCGTTCTTGGCCTGATCACTGTTTTTCGGATCCAGTACCTGATGCCGGAGCTTGTCCTCACGATGTTCCACCTGAACCTGAATATTCTGTTGCTCCGTCATCGGCTTAGTCTCTTCCCGATGCTTCACACTCTCTACATCTGCGGTTCTTTGAACCATTGCATAATCGATTGGTCTTATTGACATTTTCTCTCACCTACTCTACTAGTATGTTCATGTAACTTCCCATTTTTTTGCGCATCTTGAGCAATGCCTTCGTATGAAGCTGCGATATACGTGATTCTGACACCTCAAGCACTTTGCTGATTTCTTTCAGTGTCATATCCTCATAATAATATAACTCAATCACACGCCTTTCTTTTTCTGTCAAAAGATCCAGCGCCGCTGCAAGCATATCTTTCAGTTCTGACTCCGCGACAACCTCCTCCGGCTGGGAAAAACGAGATCGGTTATTGGTATCAAAAACCGGTTCTGGTCCATTCTCCTCAAACTCATTCAAAGAAACCACATTGGTAATTTTCAATTGAGACTGCCAGTTACATAATTCCTCATCGGAAAGTCCAAGCTCTTTTGCCAGTTCTTCATCAGTCGCATTTTTCCCCGTACGCATCTCAATTACTTTGATTGCCTCGTCCATCCTACGCTGGCGCTGACGTACCGTTCGCGGAATCCAATCCATCTTTCGTATCTGATCCAGGATTGCTCCCCGAATCCGGAGGCTTGCATAGGTCTCAAATTTGACGCTTTTTGTAAGATCAAACTTATCAATTGCATCAATCAGTCCAAAAATCCCATAGCTGACCAAATCATCATACTCAACATTGTGCCCCAGATACATACTGAGTCTGCCTGCCACCAGCTTCACTAGCTGCGAGTATTCAATGATCAATTGTTCTCTAAGTTCCTGCGTCGGCTTCTTCCGATATTCTTCCCATAGTTTTTCTTTATCAACAGCCTTCATTCAACTCGCTCCAAGTTATTCACCACTCTCGTCAGAATCAATATTTTCCACATTTTCTTCCATAGATTCCATTCCATCCAGATTCTCTTCGGTATCAGTTACTGCATTTTCCATTTCCTGTGTCTCTTTTTTGTTTTCATCTTCCATATCTTTAAAGTTCCGATCCAGAATTATCTGAACCACGCAACCAAGAATATAAAAAATAATCAAAACCAGCAAAAGCTGCCAGGTAAACTTCCAAAGCGGCAAATGATAATAGATGGATATTACACAATCGATCAATCCCGCCGTCAACATAATCACTGCCGGCACTGAATTTGTTTTCATTCTTTTCTCCTATATTATCTTAGATCCCTTCCCTACCGACTTGATAAGGAAATCTCCCGTTGCACAGCTTAGTTCAACTGTCCGTCCATAATTCAATCCGGTATCTTCTGCAATCAAAGGAATCCGCAGCTCTCTTAAAATTGTTTTTGCAGCCTCCGCATTGCGTTCACCGACATGACCAACAGAGGAAAGTCCGGTCATCTCAAACATACAGGCACCTCCGGCAATTTTCGACACAAGGCGACGCTGATTCGCCCCAAGTGTAATGACCTGCCGCAGCAATTCCCGTATACCTGTATCTCCAAACTTTGCTATATTGGTATTATTTTTGAGCTTCGTACTATCCGGAAGCATATAATGAACCAATCCACCAATCTTTGTAACCGGATCATATAGCGTAAGTCCAATACACGAACCCAGTCCAAGTGTTGTAAGCGTATCAGGCGCCCGTCCCACTTTCAAGTCCGCCATACCGACTTTAATAATTTCTCCCATATCCCTTTATCTCCTATAGCTGAATTCCAAGAGATGACAAAATTTTTGCGTAGGAATCCTCTTCTGGCATCAAGATAAAATATCCGTTAATCATACGATCATCTCCGAACTCCGTTTCGATCAGTAACGCATTATTTCCTAGCTGTCCAAACTGAATTGCAGGTACACTCAGAATCGCTCCCGCCATATCCACTGCAATATACGGTATGGATGGAGCAATTGTCAGATTGGTCATACTGGATAACGCCGACAAATAGGAGGCTGCAATAATATTACCGATTTCCTTCATTGCAGACATTTCCATCTCATCAAACGGATCCCGGTTATCCGGATCCTTTCCCATCAGCTTATTAACAAGATAATGTGCAGAATCCATACGAATCAGAAACATCATACTTCCGGAAATATCATGTGTTACTTCCAGAAATATTCCAACAATGATTTCATCCTCAGGACAAATTGCCGAACTGAGCTGAGAAGCCTCCATTAATTCAACCTTCGGAACATTCATATCAATCTGCTCATTCAGCATGCTGGCCAGTGAAGTAGTCGCATTACCAGCCCCGATATTTCCTATTTCACGAAGCACATCAATATACATATCGTTCACATTATCTAAGGTAAAATCTCCCATATTTTCCTCCAATAACCATATATAGTGAGGCATTGCCTCACTATATATCATTCAATCACGAATTATCTTTTTCTTCAACAATCGCACTGATATCAAACAATGAAATTAACTGCTCACCGTTTTTGCCGATACCATTAATAAATGAATCCTTTACATGATTCGAATTAATGTTGTTGGTTTCAATCTCATCTTCTGCAAGATTTACCACCTCACACACCTCGTCTACAATCACACCAAGAGATCCTTTTTCCTCTATTTTGAGAATGATTATACGGGAAGCATTCGTAAATACATCATCTTCCAATCCCATCTTGGTACGAATGCTCATAACCGGTACAATCTCGCCTCGAAGATTAATAATGCCCTTAAAATATGGCTGTGCCTTCGGAACTCTTGTAATCTTCTGCATACGCACGATATTATCTACATAGCTGATATCAATTCCGTATTTTTCGCTTCCAATCTGCACAACAATATACTGCATTATTTTTTTATCTTTATTTTCAATTGCTTCCGCTTTATTATTTGCTGCCATATCCTTACCCCCGTTACATCAATGTATTAACATCAAGAATCAGTGCAACTTCGCCATCGCCAAGAATGGTTGCACCACTTATCAGCTTGTTGCCATTAATATACTTGCCCAACGATTTAATAACAATTTCCTGCTGTCCCATAAGGTCATCAACAACAAGCCCCACCTGACTGTCACCTCGCTTAACAATAACAACTGTAAGGTTCTCCGGTTCCTCCTCACGCTGTGGAAGATCTAAAAGCTGATCCAGACGGATTAACGGGATAACGCAGCCTCTCAAATGAATCACTTCTTTTGCTTCTACATATTTAATATCCGTAACCGGCACACTCTCAATATTTGCAATCGATCCTAATGCAATCGCATACTTCTCATCACGGACTTCAACCATAAGAGCCTGAATAATTGCAAGGGTAAGCGGCAGACGAACCGTAAAAGTTGTACCAACACCGAGCTTCGTCTTAACCTCAACATCTCCTCCAAGCTGCTCAATATTGGATTTCACAACATCAAGCCCAACACCTCGTCCGGAAATATCCGTAATCTTCTTTGCCATCGAAAAGCTTGGCAGGAAAAGCAGATCTACAATCTCTTTCTGTGACATTGCCTCAGCCTGCTCTGCGGTGATGATACCACGGTCAATGGCTTTTTCTTTGACTGCTTCGGTATCGATACCATTACCATCATCACCGACCTGAATAATGACATTATTTCCTTCCTGATATGCATTCAGGAAAATACTACCGGTCTCCGGCTTTCCTCTCTGAACACGAACTTCTGTATCCTCAAGACCATGGTCTGCCGAGTTACGAAGCAAATGCTGTAATGGATCACCAATCTGATCTACTACCGTACGGTCAAGTTCTGTATCCTCACCGGTCATAACCAGTTCCATTTTCTTATTGAGGGTTCTTGACAGATCACGAATCATACGAGGGAACTTATTGACAACGCTCTCAATCGGCACCATTCGTACCTTCATAACAGACTCGTGAAGACTGGTTGTGATTCTTTCCAGATATTCAATCTGTTCATGGAATCCCTGGTTATTGAAGCCCCCTTCTTCCGTTCCACTGATAGAAACCAAACTGTTCTTTGCAATAATCAGCTCAGAGACCTGATTCATCAATGCATCGAGTTTTTCAATATCCACACGAACTGTACGATTTGTAGCCGGTTTTCCCACTGCAGCTTTCTTCTGCGTATTTGCCTTTTTTGTCTCTGCCTTTTTCACTTCCTGCTTTACAGCAGGTTCAGCCGCTGCCGGCTTCGTTTCTTGCTTTTCTTCTTCCTTCGGAGAGAAATCATTCAACTCCTCACCAACCGCATCCTCGATCTCAGAGACATTTTTTGCTGCATCAATGATGCGTTCCAGACTTTCCTGTGAACCAACATAAAAGCTGAAATCAAATTCAAATTTTTCATCTTCAATATCCTGCGAGCTTGGACGATACACAAGAATTTCGCCCAGTTCTTCCACTGCCCGGAATACAAGAAATGCTCTTGCCGCTTTCAGCAGACAATCCTTCTTGATTACAACGGTAATTCCATATATATGCATACCGCTATCTTTTGCAGTCATCACTGCATCACGTTCATGATCCGTCAGGTCTGTCTGTCTGTACTTTCTATGATCTTCTCCCGCGGTATCCGATGGTGATTCCGCCTTTGTCTCCTCTGGTTTTGTCTCCTCCGGAGCCTGTCCCTTCGCTCTTGCAAGGAAATTATTTAATTCCTTAATAATAACCTCGTTATCCTCTTCGCCCTCATCCGAAGTTGATTTAATATTCTCGAGATACCCATCAATCGCATCCAGACACTTAAACAGAAGATCGATCATCTGACTGTCAACGTTAATCGTGTCATTACGAACCTCCTGAAACACATTCTCCATGTCATGTGTCAGATGCTGCATTCTCTTGAATCCCATCGTTCCTGCCATACCTTTTAGCGAATGGGCCGCGCGGAAAATCTCGTTGATGGTATCCTTGTTATCAGGTTCCTTCTCCAATGACATGATACAGTCACTTAAGGTCTGTACATGTTCTGCACTCTCATCAATAAAAATTTCAAGATACTGGCTTACATCCATGCTATTTTACCCCCACATTCTTCGTGATTGTCTTAGCAACATCTGCCAGAGTTACGACCTCGTCAACTACTCCTGCCTCTGCAATCATCTTCGGCATTCCATAAACCACACAGGACGCTGCATCCTGCGCAATCACATGAATCGGCTTACTCCGTCCAAGAGAGAGAATCCCATTGGTTCCATCGCCTCCCATTCCAGTCAGTACAACACAGATAATTTCATCGTATGTACTCTTGGAAAGGGAATCAAACATAATATTTGCGCATGGTCTTAATCCACCGATTGCAGGCATGTCGTTGAGTGCAATCCGATGAGAACCATCCGCGGAGCGAACAATCTCCATATGTCTTCCCCCCGGTGCTACATACACATGTCCCTTCTCCAGCACATCTCCGTCCTGTGCCTCCTTAACAGAAACCTGGCTCAGTTCATTCAGACGATCTGCCATGGACTTGGTAAACCCCGCCGGCATATGCTGTACCAAAACCATTGGTGCATTGAGATTCTTCGGAAGATAAGGGATAACACTCTGTAATGCCTTCGGACCACCTGTAGAGCAGGCAAGTGCAATCAGCTTATTTTTTCCTCCGGTTGAAGACATTCTCTTAATTGGCGGTGCAGTTCTCGGTCTAGTTGTCTGACGAGCCGTTCTGCTTACGGTCTGTGTTTGAATCACAGCTTCCAAAACCGATAATAACTGTCTTTTAAACTCCTCACCTTTTGCCTCTATGACGTTTGTAGGCTTGGTCACAAAATCAATGGCGCCACGCTCCATTGCGAGAATGGTAACATCCGCATCCTTGGTTGTCAGAGTACTGACCATAACAACTCGTGCACGAATTCCCTCTCTCTGTAACCGTTCCAGTAATTGCAAGCCGTCCATGCGAGGCATATTAACATCAAGAACGACTCCGTCGTAACTTTTTGTTTTCAGCCTCTCATAGGCTTCGAGACCATCTCGGCAATAATCTGTTGCTTCAAAATTACTATCTGAATTGATTATATCACACATAACTCTTCTCATGAGTGCAGAGTCATCAACCACCAAAATGTTTTTTTTCATCTTTTCACCCCAATTCTTTCCTGCGAATCTTTCTTTCCTCTTCAAAAACAAAGCGAACGATTTTATCTCGATCCTTTAAATCTTTAAAAATAAATTTTGCACGATGAATATACAGATCCTCCACATTCGAATTCTTCTGCGAATCAACAATCCTGCAGGCCAAATAAAAGGTTTCATCGATCCGATCATTGGTCAGTCTGGCAACAATAAGAACAAAATCTCCTTCTTTGAGAAGTTGTTTGGAAGTAAATCGCACCCCGCCTCCACTGATATCCTGAATCATTGCTTTCACAGCCTTGTTCTCATATTCAACGTTCTGAATACAGGCATACAATTCTTCCGTTGTCTTAAGACCTGCCACCTCTTCTGTGATCTCATAGTATTGCATTTGTGCAACATAATTCACCCGGAAAAATTCTCTTCTCTGAAACTTGACCGGCGGTGTGCTCATATGCACAGAAAGAAGATAAAGATTTCCCTCACGATAACGATCCTGTACCACACCAAAGCACCGATACATTCCTCCTTTGGTGTAAAAGACAAAAATGCACTCTGCCCCTGTCTGAAACAAAACCATTCTTCCACCATGTGTAGGCATAGAAATTTCAAGATCCGTATCCGAAAAAATGTCACAGACACTGCTTTGGTAAATTACAGCATCCTTTCCTCCGTTTACTTCAAGATTCGCCTCATGCATAAACTTGATATCAATTTTATCCCCCGGTGTTATCACATCTGAAAGCTTCATAAACTTATTCTCCTATTTTCGGCTTGACAGCAGACTGGAAAACATCTGTCCGATGCCCCAACGTACCCCCACCTGATTGTGCGTTCCGTTAAGAAGATTTCCCGTAAGTACTTCAAACGCCCTTGCAGATTTGGAATTTGGCTCTAACATAGAGACCGGCTTCTGCTGACGTACTGCCTTTTCCAATGCTGTATCCTGCGGAACCATTCCAAGATAATTAAGGCTTCCATGCAAAAACTGGGACACGACAGAATTCAGTTTTTCATATACTGCCTTGCCCTCTTCTGCAGAGCCTACCCGGTTCGATACGACATGAATGGTTGTACCGCCTTCCATAAAGCCCGGATTTCGATAAAGAGTCTTCAGCAAAGAATACGAATCCGTAAGTGAACTCGGTTCCGGTGTTGAAACCAACAGTACCTCCGGACTTGCCAGTACAAACTCCAGTACCTGCTCGGAAATTCCTGCCCCTGTATCTATAATAATAAAATCCGCCAGATCATTCAACTCATTTATGGTCTTTACAAGATACATAATCTGATCTCTACGCAGATTATTGAGTCCCATGATTCCGGATCCTCCCGAAATAAAACCGATTTCCATCGGACCGGGTGTGATAATATCCCGGATTCCTTTTCCCCGATAAATAAAATCTGAAAGATTATATTGTGGAATTGCACCAAACATTACTTCCACGTTGGCAAGCCCAAAATCTGCATCAAAAATCAGAACACGCTTTCCAAGTTTGCGCAGCTGAACCGCAAGATTAACTGCAAGATTTGACTTTCCCACACCACCCTTGCTGCTGGTAACTGTAACGACCCTTGCAGTATTCTGATTGTTCTGATTATGCATTTTTATAACATTTCGCAACTGCTGTGCCTGATCCATTACGAATTGCCTCCTAGTAATTGCTTAACTATCTTCTGTGTATCAAATACCTCGATATCATCCGGAACATTCTGCCCATTGGTTGTATAGGACAGATCTGCTCCTGAATAGAGCTTAATGTTAAGTAAATTTCCATATGTGGTTGTCTCATCCAGCTTTGTAAAAATCAATTTATAATCGCAAATTTCATGATAAATATCTACAATTTCCAACAGATCCCGATATTTTGTTGTCGCACTTAAGACCAGATATACTTCCTTGGTGTACTCACTGCTCACTCCCTGAAGCAGAAGCTTCATATCCTTTCGCTGTGCTTCATTCTTGTGTGAAAAACCAGCAGTATCCACAAAGATCAGATCATAATCTGATAATTTTCCAATCGCATCATTCATTTCTTCCTTGGAATATACGATTTCCATAGGTGCGTCCAGTATATTAGCATAAACCTGAAGCTGTTCAGTTGCAGCAATCCGATATGTATCTGCCGTAATAAATGCAATTTTTTTCCCATACTCCACTTTATACTTTGACGCAATCTTGGCTATCGTTGTCGTTTTTCCCACACCGGTTGGTCCGACAAAGAACAAAACTTTCGGTTTGTTTCCTGATAAATCAATCATTTTAGGCTGACCGAAACGTAGAATCAGTTTCTGATAAACATTGGAAAGAATAATATCCACACTATTTCCCGGCCGGATGAATTTTTCAATCTCATCGAGAATCTGATTCACATATTGTTCATTTACTTCATTCTTTACCAGTGTACTATAGAGTATACGAACAAAATTCAATTCCTCGGAAGACGGCTCCTTAACAGTTTCCATTTCCTTTGATGAATGTCCCAGAGTCTCCTCCAGACGATTCGACAGATCATCCAGCCTCGCTTCCAGTTTCTTTTCCTCATCGAGTTTAGAAGGAGGTACAATCCTTTTTTGCTCCTGCTTCGCCGGTTTCACCGGTTTAGGAATATCAATCTTTTCATCGGCTGCCAGATTGACCGTTTCATGTACCTTATTCAATTCCTGGGCTGCTTCCCGGAACTGACTGATAAACTGTTCTTTCTCTTCCATTGCTGCTGTCACCTCATATGTGGAATTCTTAAACGCACGGAAAATCCCTTTCGGCTTTACTTCCTTTACATTCATGATCACGGCATTTTCACCAAATTCTGCCTTTGCCTTCTCAATAGCCTCGCTTTCGGTTTTCCCTTGAAATTTATTGATTGTCATTTATGCTGTCACCATCCCTACTGATTGCAATTCTACGTTGGATTCCACCTCGTTATACGATACAACGATCAAATCCTTAAAATAATCCTCTGTCAATTTTTTAAAATACATTCGCACGATCGGAGAAGTAATTATAATCGGATTCTTTCCAAGACTCTCCAGCTTCTGTGTTTCCGTTTCCACAGAATCCATGATTGCCTTCGTTTTCTCCGGATCCATAGTCAGATATGCTCCCTGCTCCGTCTGCTTCACACTTGACATGATTTCCTGTTCCACCTTCGGATCCAGCGTAATGACACTGGTGGTCTCATTTGCCGGAAAATACTTACTGGATATCGCTCTCTTCAAACTCTGCCGTACATATTCCGTAAGCACATCGGTATCTCTTGTCGTCTGTGCATGATCAGCAAGAGACTCAAAAATCGTAAGAAGATCTCGAATCGATATTCCCTCTTCCAGAAGGTTCTGCAGGACTTTCTGAATTTCACCAAGTCCAAGTAATTTGGGCGTAAGCTCATCCACAAGCACCGGATTGGACTCCTTTAAATTGTTGACCAGATTCTGTACATCCTGCCTTGTCAACAATTCCGCAATATGACTTCTGATTATCTCCGTCAAATGCGTTGCAATAATGGAAGGCGCATCCACAACGGTATAGCCAAGACTCTCAGCGCGCTCACGCTGAGCTTCTGTAATCCAGATTGCCGGCAGATGGAACGACGGTTCAAAGGTCGGTATACCGGTAATTTCTTCTTCCACATACCCCGGATTCATTGCCATATAATGATCAAAAAGAATTTCTCCTTCCGTCACCTGAATGCCTTTAATCTTGATAATATACTGATTCGGATTTAACTGAATATTATCGCGAAGACGAATAATCGGCACAACTGTACCAAGCTCAAGCGCTACCTGGCGCCGGATCATAACAACACGATCCAGCAGATCCCCGCCCTGATTGACATCTGCAAGCGGTATAATTCCATATCCAAATTCCAGCTCGATTGGATCAACCTGCAACAATGATACCACATTTTCCGGTCGCCGGATTTCCTCCGCCTCTGACTCTGCCTGCTGAACTTCCTCTTCGATAGATTCCTCTCCAATATCCTTGCTGATGCTTCTTCCTGCAACGAGGAATACCAGTCCCAATCCAACAAAAAGCACCCAGTTTAAAGGAGTAACCAAACCAAGGAATATCAAAACAATCCCCACAATATAAAGTACACGTGGGATTCCAAAAAGCTGCTTTACCAACATTCCGGAAAAATCAGCCTCATTTGATCCCTTCGTTACCAATATACCTGTGGAAAGAGAAATAAGCAGTGACGGAATCTGAGAAACCAGACCATCACCGATGGTCAGAAGTCCAAACTGCATAATGGCATCGCCAAACTCCATTCCCATACTGGTCACACCCATAACCGTACCACCGATTAAGTTGATAAATGTAATAATCAGACCCGCTGTTGCATCTCCCTTAACATACTTCGTCGCACCATCCATTGCTCCGAAGAAGGATGACTCTTTCTGAATCTTTTCACGGCGCTCCTTTGCTTCCGCATCCGTGATTGCACCAGTATTCAGATCCGCATCAATTGCCATCTGTTTACCCGGCATCGCATCCAGTGTAAATCTTGCCGTCACCTCTGATACACGCTCAGAACCTTTGTTGATGACAATGAACTGAATTAAAACAAGTACGATAAATACAATCGTACCAACAACCATATTGTTACCACCGACAAAACTGCCAAAAGTACGAACAACGTTACCCGGATCTCCCGTCAAAAGGATCAGACGTGTGGAGGAAACGTTTAAGGAAATACGAAAAATCGTTGTAAACAACAGTAATGTCGGGAAGAACGACATATCGAGAACTTCCCGTACAAATAACACATTAAACAAAATAATAAGTGCTATGGAGATATTGAGTGCAAGCATCACATCCAGCAGCACGGACGGGATTGGAACAATGAAGAAAATGACTGCACAAAGTAAATACAATCCTACGCCTATATCCGCTTTTTTTAACATCCTGCACTACCTCCTTTCACTTTTGTTTTGCCCGATATACCAAAGCCAGTACTTCCGCAACCGCCTGATAGAGCTCCGGCGGAATTTGTGCACCAATATCTACATTGTGATATAACATCCGGGCAAGTGGCTTATTTTCTACAATTTCAATTTGATTTTCCCTTGCCACCTCTTTGATCTTCTGGGCAAGATAATCCTCCCCTTTTGCAAGGACGATTGGTGCCGGACTTTCATCCGCATCATACTTAAGGGCAACTGCAAAATGCGTCGGATTTGTAATAACGACATCCGCTTTCGGCACATCCTGCATCATACGTTTCTGGGATACTTCCTGCATTTTTCGGCGCTGCCGCCCCTTGATCTGCGGATCTCCCTCCGTATTCTTGTACTCATCTTTTACTTCCTGCTTTGTCATCTTCATATCATCCCGGAACTTGATTTTCTGATAAATAAAGTCCGCAATTCCGACAACCAGATAGACAAGACTGATTTTCAGTCCCACATCAATCACAAAAGTTCCCACCAAGGCAACTGCCTGATTCAGTGAAATATCATATAAAACAAACAATTCCTCCGCATGATCACGGACAGAAGTAAAAGCAATATAAACAATCAATCCAATCTTGAAAATGGATTTGACAAGTTCAAAAACCGAGTCCTTGGAAAAAATCCGTTTGAACCCGTTGATCGGATTAAATTTTGACAATTGGGGCTTCATTGGTTTCGTGGAAACTGTCCATCCCACCTGAATAATGCTGACCAGAAAAGCAATTGCAAAACCAAAGATAAAAAACGGGATCACGGTAAGCAGCATCAGCACCAAGACCTGAAAAATCAGACCTGATACAGCCTGTGTGGTCATTCCCCCCTCATTGATTTTGACAAAATCAGCCATATTGGCATACACTAAATCAAAGGCAGAGAGAAACTTTTCTCCAACATAGGAGATAAAAACCTTCAGGCACAGAAACAGTACAATCAGTCCAAACGCAGAATTCAATTCCTTGCTTTTGGCTACCTTTCCTTCCTCTCTGGCATCCTTTAATTTTTTGGCGGTTGCAGGTTCGGTCTTTTCACCGCCCTCCCCGTCCTTGGCAAACCACTGCAGGTTATACCGCAATATTCGATTATTCCATCCTACGTCAGTACATACCCTCTGCAAATAATTTCACCATCAATTTTATTTCTTTAAATATGAAATCTGCCACATTCGGCAGCAGAAAAACCGTAAACAACAGGACACAAAATCCAACCATAATCTTCAACTGCATACCAATCGAAAACATATTCATCTGCGGGGCAACTTTTGCCATAATGCCAAGCACACAGTTTAGTATCATGATGCATGCAAAAAACGGCAGGAAAATACGAAACCCAATCACAAACAAATCACTGATATAGCGGACCATTGAATTCATAAGATGATCCCATGCAAAATTCTGCCCTCCTATGGAAATCACAGTAAAGGAATCTGCAATTGCTTTCATTAAATACGTGTGCAGATTAGAACACACCAGAAGTAACAGAATCAGATAATAATACAGGTTTCCCGTCAACGTCGTCTCTGTTCCCATATCAGGGTTAAACTCCGTAGCCATCGACAAGCCAATATCCATATCAATAATATTGCCGGCAAATAAAACAATCGAGCTACAGATATTTGCGGCAAGACCAATCAAAAGTCCCGTAACCGCTTCCTTCAATACAACAACGGCATAACCGACTACACTGACATAATCCAGTTGCGGGCGCTCCACAACACCATACAAAAGCAACGAAATCAGAAAAGAAAATCCGATTTTCACCTGATTGGGGATCCCTGTCTGTCCGAAAAACGGAGCAATATATATAAAACAGGTGATTCGCACCAATATCAATAGCCAATATTCAAAATTGTCCAAAGAAAAAACATAATCAACCACTATACTATCCCAAGCTCAGATAATAACTGAAATTAGACCATAGCCTTTCAATCAGTCCTGTCATATTGTCAAGCATCCAGGAACCGCAAATCAGCATTGCAACAAACACACCAAGAATTTTCGGTACAAATGTCAGGGTCTGCTCCTGAATGGATGTAACGGTTTGAAAAATACTCACCACCAAACCAATAATTAAAGACACCAGCAGCAAAGGTGCCGATGTAATAATAATCGTATAAATAGCATCTCTTGCAATATCCAGTACCGCTTCCTGCGTTATCATTCAAACACCCCCTAATAAAAGGTCTGGACAAGTGATCCGATCACCAGATTCCACCCATCCGCCAAAATAAACAACAGAATCTTAAACGGCAACGAAATCGTTGTCGGCGGCAGCATCATCATACCCATGGACATCAGCACAGATGCCACTACCATATCAATCACAATAAACGGAATATAAATCAGGAATCCCATAATAAATGCCTTGCGAAGTTCGCTTAAAATAAAAGCCGGAACCAGCGTCGTAAACGGAACATCCGAAAGTTTCTCTTCATCTTCATAAGTTTGCCCGGATATCTCCGCAAACAAATTTACATCACGAATCTGAATTTTGGCATCCTTGATCATAAATTCCCGAATCGGTTCCTCTGCCGCTTTCAAAAATTCCGTCTGTGTAATCTCACCACGGTCCAGCGGCTGGATTGCTTTCTCATTAATCTGCTGAAAAGTGGGCCACATGATAAAAAACGTTAAAAACAGCGCCAATCCAATCAAGATTTGGTTTGGTGGCGCCGTCTGGGTTCCAATGGCCGTTCGAACGAAATGCAGAACTATGATGATTCTCGTGTAAGATGTCATCATAATCAGTATCGATGGAGCCAAAGAAAGAATGGTCAACACCAAAAGCATCTTAACCGGAGTTGATACCGATCCTGAATCATTATTATAGACAATCTGCAAACCGTCCTGAATATTGTCAGTATCCGCTTTTTCCGTATTCTTCGGTGTCAGCTCCGTGATGCTGTCCTGATCCGTTGCCTCCGCGTATACCTTCGTCGGTTGAACAGCACATAATGTAATTGTAAGTATAAAAACTGCACACGCAAAAATAAAACTTGCACTGCAGTATATTTTTTTATATCTGCTCATATCAATCCTGCTTCTTCGGTAGCTTATCCTTCAACTTTCCCAGAATATCAGCAAAAGAATCCTGTGGCAGGCTGCCACTTTCCTCCTCAAAGGAAAAATCCTTCAACTGGTCTCTTGACAACTGGGCAAGAAGGTGTACTTCATCCTTTCCAATTGAGACAACAAGATATACCGTACCAGCCTCAATAATACTAATCATCTTATTGTTGCCAACACCAATTGTCTCAATGATATGTAAATTCTTATTATTGCTGCGTCCTTTTTGGATTGCACCCATCCATCTCGTAACAAGATAAACAAGTACTAGTACGAATACAAAAATAATCAAAGCACCAAGCAGCTGCAAAAAGCTCTCCCACGAGCCTGATAACAAAATATTCATATTATCTGCCTATTATTGTCCCGGTTTTGTCGAATTCACAATCTCTGTAATACGGACACCAAAGCTTTCCTCAATCACAACCACTTCACCCTTGGCAACATACTTCCCATTGACAAGTACATCAATTGGTTCTCCCGCAATCCGGTTCAATTCTATGATCTTGCCCGGACCGAAATCCAATATATCTGAGATTGACTTTGTTGTTCGTCCAAGCTCTACCGTAACCTCCAGCGGAACATCCATAATGAGATCGATATTTTCCGGTTGATATGTACCAACACTGCCCCCGGAAAATGCGGTAAATTGTGCCGGCTGTACATTGACTGGCTGTCCCATCATCGGCTGTCCCATCATTGGCTGTCCCATCTGCGGAGCTGTCTGCTGTGGTGCCTGCGCCTGTGCCGGTGTCGGAGCTGCCTGCGCTGGTACTGTATCTTCTTTCACGCTGCTATTATCCATTTCCATATTCTTTGTTACTCCTGCACACATCTCTTTTGCAAATGAGGTTGGATATAACTGCATAATCTCACTGTCAACCAGATCTCCAATCTCCATTCGAAAAGAAATTTTCACAAACCTTCCTGTCAAAAATTCATCGATTGTGCTCTCATCAATATTCTCCGCAAGGTCAATCAAATCCGACTTTGGCGGACTGATATCAATTTTCTTATTCAGCATAGAAGAAAGAGAAGTAGCTGCTGAACCCATCATCTGGTTCATCGCCTCACTGATAGCACTCAGATGTAATTCCCCAAGCTCACCATCCGTATTGGTTCCGTCTCCACCCATCATCAGATCTGTGATAATCTTAACATCCTTCTCTTTTAAAACAAGAATATTACTTCCATCCAAACCAACAGTATATGCAATCCGGATAAAAACACATGGTTTTTCATAATTACTAACAATATCATCCCATGTAGCATAAGAAACAACCGGAGTTGAAATCTCCACTCTTCGATTTACCAGTGAGAATAAGGTTGTCGCGGCGGTTCCCATGCTGATATTGGCAATCTCACCGATTGCGTCTTTCTCAGCAACTGAAAGCTCCCCTTCCTCAGAGCTGCCGCCCGCGCCCGGATCACTAAGCAGTGCATTGATTTCCTCCTGCGATAATACTCCATCCATATATTTATTGCTCCTCTCTGATCACCGAAGTGATCCTGACTGCATAATTATCACCTGACGAACCAGGCAACGCAGTAAATTTGCGAATATTTCCAACATAAATATCCAGTTCATCATCCACCTTGCGGTCAAGCCGGATGATATCCCCTCTCTGTAACATAGCAAAATCGCTCACAGAGATTTTACTATTGCCCAACACTGCCTTAACCGGCAGCTGTGCCCGCTGAATCAAAGACTCAATTGCTTCTGTATAGTCCTTATCATCCTGATCCTGCATATTCGAATACCAGTATTTGGTATTCAATTTATCAATCACGTCTTCCAATGTAATAAATGGAAGACAGATATTCATCAATCCTTCAACATCACCAATCTTAAGATTAATCGTAACAATTGCAATCATCTCACTTGGAGAAATAATCTGCGCATACTGTGAATTGGTCTCAATTCGTTCCAGTCGCGGATGAATGTCTACCACATTCTCCCACGGCTCCTTCAAGAGATTTACACACACAATCATGATTCTCTCGATGATCAAAAGTTCAATCTCCGAAAATTCCCTTACCTTATCCATTGGGTCTCCCCTGCCTCCGAGCATACGATCTACAATCGCATATCCCAGATTGGATGCCATCTCTACGATAATATTCCCTTGTAAAGGGGCAAAATTTACAATACCAAGGAGCACCGGATTGGACAATGCATTAGAAAATTCCGAATAGGTAACCGCTTCCGAATTCATCACTTCCACCTGCACATTTTTCCGCAGATAAACCGGAAGGTTTGTCGAAAGCAGTCTTCCATAATGTTCGAAAATAATCTCCAAAGTACGAAGATGCTCTTTCGAGAACTTAGAAGGACGGGCAAAATCGTAATTTTTAACCTGTTTTTCATTATTATCTTTTATTTCTTCAACGTCAAGCTCACCGGTACTAAGCGCTGCCAGCAAACTATCTATCTCATTTTGAGATAATACGTCACCCATCTGTCTTTCACCACCTGTAACTGTCGTAACCGTCATAAGACTAACCGGGGAGCCCGGTTAGTCTTGCAAAATTCTTACTCGGCTGTTGATTCGGAGATGTTCACTCCGATCACATAATCCTTACCAAACAACTCCTGCATATCTGCAAGAATTGTCTCTCTTACCTCTTCTGTCTTTGAATCAAAATCTTCATAGGTATATCCACTGATCACCTTGATAATATCATTCTTGATTGTCTCATCCTGATTAGTCAGAAATTCCTGTGTATAGGTCTTATAGTTATCACTCTTTGTATTCAGGACAAGCGAAACTGTCAGTACTGCATAATGTGCTCTTCCGTCTGATCCCTGTGCAAGGTTGGTCGTAATCTTCTCACCACCGTTTACCTTATACACTTCCTGCTGGTCAATCGGAACATTTGTGGTACCATTCGCCGCACCGCTGTTCAGATCCAGATCAATTGCGGAACAAACCTTTTCAATTAAAGTATTCGCCTTCTTTGTCTCCGGCAAAACCGTAAACATCAAAATTGCTGTCATCACAAAATTTGCGAATACCAGTGCAAGTATCAATACTGAAATCAAATTTTTCTTCATCTTTTTACCTTCTTCCCTTAATCCACATCCGAATTATAAGAATTATACACTTTAATCTCTACACGACGGTTTCTCGCCCGCCCTTCCGGCGTACTATTGTCCGCAATCGGCACATAATCTCCACGTCCGGCAAACTTAATATACTTTGGGTCAAGATCCGTCTTATCCCGCAGTCGCTTCGTCACCGAAAGTGCCCTGTAAAGTGACAGCACTTCATTATTCTCATAACGTTTCGAGTTGATTGGCACATTATCGGTATGTCCTTCCACCTCAATTACATGCTTATCGTATTTTTCGAGGATCTTGCCAATTTTGTCTACAATCGGCTGTGCTTCCTTTACCAATTCAGCTTTTCCCGATTGAAACAAGATTGCCCCACTCATATTCAGCTGCACATATTCCGCATTGAAATCCACCTCAACCTGCTCCGACAGATTAGCCTGATCAATTGCTTTTTGAATTTCTTCTGCCATCTTCTCAGATTCCGAAAGTTCCTGTGCCTCGTAAGCCTCCTGTACAGACTGCTTACCATCCGTCTGTACCTTACTGTCCTCTGCTGCGGAATTCGCCATCTCATTATAATAAGAATCCATAAATTCCAGCTGTCTCACTCCGGCGGAAATCAATTCCCCATCTCCGATACTGGAGCCTCCGGCGGGCAGGATGCTGATTGTACTCTGCATGGATGCAACCACCTGTTCCAGCTTATCCGCATCTACCGTAGACATTGAGAACAGTAACACGAAAAAGCAGAGCAGAAGATTCATCAAATCTGAGAACGTAGCCATCCACGCCGGGGATCCTGCCGGCGGATCCTCTGGTCTCTTTTTCGCCACTATTCTTCACCTCCGGCCTCGCCGCCGCCCATAGCCTCTCTGGAAGCTGGTGCTAAGAAGGACTTAAGCTTCTCTTCGATTACACGCGGGTTCTCTCCTGCCTGTATAGACAAAAGACCCTCAATGGCAATCTGCTTGTTAACAACTTCAAGACTGTTATTTACCTTAAGTTTTGAAGCAATTGGATTACACAGCCAGTTTGCAATCAATGAACCATACAACGTTGTAATCAACGCGACTGCCATCTGCGGTCCGATTGCCGACGGGTCATCCAGCTTGTTCAACATGTTAACCAGTCCGATCAGGGTACCGATCATACCCCAGGCAGGACCTAACTCAGCCCATTTTTCCCAAAAGGCAATCACCGTCTTATGCCGATCCTCCAGACACATGAGATCGGTCTCAAGAATGCCCCGAACCAACTCCGGATCCGTCCCATCAACCACCAGCATGATTCCCTTCTTTAAGAACTCATCCTCGACCCCATTCGCTGCTTCCTCAAGAGCAAGAAGTCCTTCCTTTCGTCCGACATTCGACAACTCGATGATTGTCTTGATAATTTCTGCCGGATCAGAAGTCTTGTCCTTAAAAGGAAGGGAAATGGATTTGAGTCCATTGACAAAATCCTTCATCTTAAAGCAACCCAATGTACTGGTAATGGATCCACCAATCGTAATAATGACAGAAGCCGCATCGATAAATGTACCGAATGCAGATACACCACCACTATTGATAATTCCATATACAACCAATACCATACCTAAAATGATACCGGCAAGAGATGCTATGTCCATATCTACACCTTCTACTTTCTTTATTTAAGTGCATAAAAACACCCTTTATATGATTTTACTAAACTTTTCGATTCTTGTCTACTTTCTTTTTGTTGAAAAACGTAAAAAAATGATGGAAAATAGCAAATCGCTACTTCCCATCCTTTATTTTCCGCGTTTTCGCCGCTCATTATCTCTTCAGGTTAATCAATTCCTCAAGCAGTGTATCTGACACCGTGATGACACGTGAATTTGCCTGAAAACCACGCTGGGTAACGATCATATCGGTAAACTGTCCGGACAGGTCAACGTTTGACATTTCCAGTTCTCCGGAATTAATCGTACTTCCGTCTGCATTGACTTCCACACCGATTCCGTCAAACTCGCCGGAGTTCAAAGTTGTCTGGTAGCAGTTGTTTCCAACCTTCTCCAGACCGGAAGCGTTGGCAAACTGTGCTACTGCAATCTGTCCCAGCAGTTCCGTATTACCATTGTCATAGCTTCCGTAAATCTTTCCCTCCTGGTCAACCGAAAGCCCTGTCATCGCACCAAGCTTCTTTCCAGTCCCATCTCCAAGGGAATCGCCCTTCTCAATCTTTAAGGTTGATTTTCCATTGTTACTCTTGTTCATCGACAGGGAGAAATCTACGGTAATATTCTTAAAATTGCTGACCGTATTTGCATCTGCAGGATTTTTATATCCCGTCGTCAAACCTTCAAGCTTAAGTGTGGTAGTCTTCTTTTCCGTATCTCCATCTGCAACTGGATCCACCGACACAAAAGAACCATTGTTGGAATCATATGTAACCGTAACCGCTCCATTCGTTCCCCAAATAGTCTTTGCTTTTGTTTCAATTGCATTTGCATCAGCCCCCAAAATAGATTTTCCTTCCGAATCTAAAATATCCGTCAATGTCACTGTGAACTGTGTACCATTTGCCGCAGTCGGCTGTGCAACCGGCTTTACCGAGAACTTTGCATTGTATGCATATCCCAGATCATCATAGATTCCAAGGGACATGACATAACCACCATCACTGTTTAAATTTGCATCCTCCTTGTCCAGCACACCGCTGACACAGGCCTTGGTCGTTGCCTCTGAGGAGGAAGTCTGGTTTGCCGGAGACATTACCTGCAGCGGAGATACCGTATCCTTGCGGATTTCTCCGGTTGTCGGATCTACCTGCCAGCCCTGTACGGTATAACCGGTAGATGTCATACATAAAAATCCGTTTCCGTCCACATAGAAAGAACCTGCACGGGTAAAGAAGCGGTTCGTTCCGTCACTGACAATGAAAAAATTCGTTGTCTGGCTGTCGGAAAGCTTTAAATCAAAAGGATTACCGGTGGTCTCGGAAGAACCGGCTCCTGTAATATTAATTGTTGTTGATGCAGTATTTACGCCAAGACCAACCTGTTTTGCATTGACACCACCGGTTCCGGCTGCACCGTTACCTCCTGATGCGTTTGAAAGTGTCTGATACATAAGCTCGCTGAATCTTACGCTTGAAGCCTTAAATGCTTCGGTGTTGACGTTGGCAATATTATTACCGATTACGTCCATTCTTGTCTGATGTGACTTAAGACCGGCCACAGCAGAATACATTGATCTCATCATAATTCATTGACCTCCAAATCCGGCGTTTATTCTGGTTCCGTCTGTCAGTCGGGAACCATGCAGCTTCCTGAAAGGTCCAGCTACATAATGACTGCGCCGTCAATATTTGTAAAAATGTTTGTGTCTGTCTCCGTCTGATCCATCGCAGTAACTACGGTTTTATTTGGGACATTCACGATAAATGCCAGCGAATCTACCAATACCAGTGATTCGTTGATTCCTTTATCACCAGCCTGTTTCACTCCGTCCTCCAGCCTTGCATTCTGCTCATCGGAAAGGCTGATGTTGCGGCTTTCCAGTCTCTGCATCGCATGCTTGGAAAATTTCAGCTTGCTCTGCTGCTGCTTTAAGACTTCCTGAAAAGACAGATCAGATGTTGTATTGCGGGCATTCCCCACATTTTTCTGACCTAAATACTGGTCCGTTACCTGCTCGATCGACGAAAAACGGTTTGCGATTGCATTCATGCATTTTCCTCCTGCGTATCCTCAACCGTCTCTGTTTCCTGCTGGCTTTCCTCATCTCCAAGCTCTTTAAGATGCTTCTCGTAAGTCTCCAGTTTTGCCAGAGAATCTCTGCTTACAAAGCTCTGCTGATAAGATGTCATACCATCATACACATCCCGGATCTGCTGAATTGCCTGTTTGTAGCTTTCGTTGATATTCTCAATATCCGGAAGCTGTGCGAGCATGCTGTCAAAGGTCTTTGCCATACCGATTGCTTCATAGTAATCCGTATCTGCAACCGTATCCAGATCATCCATCGAATAGAGACCACCATTGACGCTCAGCATCACACTGCCATCATCCTGATACATGATATAGTCAACCTTACCATCCACATAACTGGTCTTACCGGTTGCTTCATCCGTCGGCTTTAAGATCACATACTTGCCAACCAGATTATTAGCCGTGTTATTTTCCTGAGTCTCCTGCATTGCAAGGGTTGCCTCAAGCTGTGAAAAGGTTGCAAGCTGTGCCACATACTCGGTGTTACTGGTTGGTTCCAGTGGGTCCTGATACTGCATCTCCGCACACAGAAGTGTCAGGAACTGATCATATCCCATTTCTGAGCCATTGGACTCCGTCTTTTTCTTGCTATAGTCTTTGACCAGCTTTCCATTCTCTACCGGTGCTATAATATTTCCTGTACTTGCCATTATTCTCCTTTCTACACGGTCAAATCAACAGAATTTCCGTTGTCCCGCATCATCTGTGCTATTAGAGTTTCCTCCTCTGTCATAACGGATGATAATTCATCCAGGGAAGACAGATTGATACTTCTCCGGTGTGACAGCTGTTCCTGCTGTCGTTCTCCTTGTTCCTTTTCTCTGTTCTGGTTCTGTTCCAGATTCTTTTCAAATTCATGGGACGCTATCGTAACCTCAATCGCATCAACCTTAACACCCGATTGGTTCAGACTTTCACGCAGCTCTGCCACCTGGGATTCCAGTGCCGTCCGGACTGCCTCGTTCTGCGCCGCAATCATCGCATGAACCGTTCCTTCTTTAGCCGAAATCTGTAAATAAATTCGACCAAGATTTTCCGGATTCAGCTGCATCTCCATTGAAGTGGTTCCCTCTGAAATATTCACCTTAACCTGTTCTGCGATTTGCTGAATCAGATCCATGGTATCAATGGAAAGATATGAAGTGTCTGTATCTGCCACCTGTGCCACCATTTCCTGAGCTGCCTGCCCCGGGGTCACAAATACCTGTTCCAAAGGCTCTTTTGTCGAATGAGTATTCCTCTGTGTGTCTACCGTTTCCGGCTGCGCATCACTCTTTGGAAATTCTCCCGATGCATTCTGCTGGTCCTTACCATCAGACATCTCTGGTTTCGCCGAGTACGCATCCTCATCAAACGACACGGTAACTTTATCGGCATTTTCCGGTTCCGTCTCTCCCTCGTTCATCAGTCCGGTCTGTTGTGTCAAAACAGTTTTCTGTCCTGCCACAGCCATCTCGCCTTCCGGCAATACAGTGTCGGCATTGTTCACAACCGAATCCGAAAAACCCGATAATTCTTCCGGCTTCTCCAGCACATCCATCTGGGCGATCAATTCTTCCATCTGATCCGGTGCAAGTCCAAGCTCATCCATAAGCTGCATCCCTGCATCTGCAACACTCTGCATCAAATCCAAAAATTGTGAATTTGTCAGCAGTTCCGCCGCTGTTTCCCCTGTACCAAGCTGCATAACAAGCTGTGCCAGATTTTGGGGATTCAGAAGATCAAAGACTGTCATCCCGAGGTCCTTCAATGCAGTCATGACGGTATCCTCGTCAACTCCAAGTTCCTCTGCAACGGTCTGGACCACTTTTTCCTGAAAAGTATCCAGTTCTTCCGATGCGGCACCAACCTTATCAGCGATAGCGGCTTGATCCGCCTTCCCGATATCCCGGTTGCTGTATTGGTACCGTTCAAACTCACTGCCGGTGTCTGCACTCCATGAGAACACTTTTTTTCCGGCATTTACAACTGTCGGATTTGTAGAGTAGTTTGCATTCATCATGGATGAAAAAACAGAAGCGACCTCTGGATTTTCAGCCTTCGTTTTGCCTGTCCCAGCATTTGCATTTAATGTCTGACCCTGATTTACAGAACCCAAATTAAATACATTTGCACTCGTCAAACTCGTTCCTCCTTTCCTGTTTTCAGATTCCTACTTGGACGGTTCCATGATTTGTGTCAGCTTCGCCGCAGTCGTAGCATTCATCTTGCCAAGAATATCCGCCCTCTGCTGAGCTCCCATATTCATGAGAATATCAGCTACCAGCCCGAGATCATCCGTCATTGTATCGAAAATAGCGGCTGCCTCCTTTGGCTTCATGTTTGAATACGTCTTAACATAATCCTGAACCTGTTCATCATAGGTAATCTGCTCAACAACTTGTTTGTATAAGACTTCTGCATTTTCTGGATCAATGCTTTCATAATATGTCTTATACTCATTTATATCGGGTGCTTCATCCGAAAAAACAACCTCTTCATAGAATTTTTGCTTTTCTTTCTCAAAGGCTGCCTCGTCTTCTTTGTAGGTAGACAAATCCTCAATCTGTGCCTTCAAATCATCAATTGTTTTAGAGTCTTTTTTGTTCTGTCCCTTTGCTTCATCCAATTCAACTTCCAGTTCCTTAATCCGCGCAATCGCCTCATCCAAAGAACCATACTGGTACTGTGTATCTTCCACCTCATATTCGCCTTCCGGTTTTGGAAGAATCTTATTGATATATGGTACGTCTTTTAAAATCGGATAAAGAACAGAGGAACCAAATCCTCCCACATCACTCTTGATCAATATTGCAATTATTCCCAGCCAGATAGCGATGATCAGTACCGTAACCAAAGCAAGAACCAGCTTTCCTCCTGCTTTCTCCTCTTCCTCCTCATCATCCATCTGTGCATTTTTTCCTGATGAATCCTTTGGCTGCTTTCGCTTTCTCTCTTTTTTCTTCTTTTTCTTCCGGTCACCCGTCTCATCGATTTTCTCGTCTTCAACGAGATCTTTTTCATCCGCCATGGTATTCTCCCTTATTTATTGTTATAAGTATAGCTGACCAACTCGTCAATCTCCTTAGTTTCCGCTACCGCAAGCTCCTGCTTAAATTCATCGAATGCTTTTTCCCGCAATTTCTCGTGAATCTTGCGTTCCTGCATCACTTCATTCAAGGCATTCCTTGCAGCATCCAGTTCCTTTTGTGCTTTATGTACCTCCATCATCTGTCTTCGAACTAACGTCTTCATATTGTTCAGATTTTCGCGTGCATGCGTTACATTCTGAATATCCAGTTTTCCCTGCACAGCCTCCCTGAGTGCTTTTTCATATCCCACTCTGCGAACGATCATTTCCTGCAGGCGTTGCTGTTCCTCAAGATATTTCTGATTGGCAATACTGTATGCCATCTTTGCCTGGGTTTCAAGCTTTTGTTTGATATTCAGCACATTCTGCATGCGATAGACGAATTTAGCCATATTTTCTTTTCACCTTTCGTCTAATTTT
Source organism: Agathobacter sp. (assembly GCA_022775045.1). Lineage (GTDB taxonomy): Bacteria > Bacillota > Clostridia > Lachnospirales > Lachnospiraceae > Roseburia. The sequence continues at coordinate 52,763 of JALFLB010000051.1, forward strand.
CAAATACCTTTGCCAGAAGTTCAATCTCCTCATCAAAGGCAAATTGCTCATCGGTCTGCTGGCACAAAAACGTGTTGACCTCCTTGATTTTGTGAATTGCATAATCAATCTCCGGATTCGATCCACTCTTATATGCTCCGATATTGATCAGATCCTCAGCCTCCTGATACGTAGCCAGCACGTTTTTTAATTTTCCAGCAAGTTCCTTATGTTCCTTACTGACAATCGAGCTCATAACACGGGAAATACTCTGCAGAATATCAATTGCCGGATAATGATTCTTGTGACCAAGCTTTCGATCCAACATAATATGTCCATCCAGAATACCTCTGGCAGTATCGGTAATCGGTTCATTGAAATCATCCCCGTCTACAAGTACGGTATAAAGTCCTGTGATCGACCCTTTTTCATTCGTACCGGCACGCTCTAAAAGCTTTGGCATCTCCGAGTACACACTCGGTGGATAACCTCTTGTCACCGGCGGTTCCCCTGACGCAAGTCCGATTTCACGCTGCGCCTGAGAAAAGCGTGTCATGGAATCCATCATCAGAAGAACATCCTTCCCTTGATCACGAAAATATTCTGCCACAGCGGTTGCTGTTTTTGCACATTTATTCCGGATTAGCGCTGGTTTGTCTGAAGTTGCCACAACCACTACCGATCTTGCCATACCTTCCGGTCCGAGGTCCCGCTCAATAAATTCGCGAACCTCTCTTCCACGCTCTCCAATCAGTGCAATCACATTAATATCTGCCTTTGTATTGCGTGCAAACATTCCAAGCAGCGTACTTTTTCCAACACCGGAGCCTGCAAACACACCGATTCGTTGTCCTTTCCCAACGGTAATCAATCCATCTACCGCTTTTACGCCAAGTGGCAGTACTTCACTGATGATCCGCCGTGCCATTGGATCCGGCGGATCCTTCTCAAGCGGATAGTATTCCCCATGGATTTTCTCATCCGAATCTGTCAGACGTCCGATTCCATCCAGCGTATGTCCAAGCAGTTCATCACCTACCAAAACAGATAATGGATGCCCCGTATTCTCTACGATACATCCAACTCCAACACCTTCAACACTGTCAATCGGCATGAGAATCAGCTGAGAATCATGAAAGCCTACCACCTCAGCAATCACATAATCCCGACTCCCCTCATCCGGATAAATCCTGCACAAATCCCCGAGGCGCGCTTTCGGTCCAACTGATTCAATTGTAAGTCCAACTATTTTGACGACTTTTCCATAGCTTTTGTAATACTTGCGTTCCAAAAGCTGCAAATACTTCTCGGCTTCTTTTTCCACAAATTTTACTCCGTTTTCTATACAAGTGATCGAATATCCTTAATCAGATTTGTAAGCTGCGTATCTACTCCGCAGTCAAAAACACCATACGGAGTCTCAATCTGGCACTGGCCATCTGCAAGCTTGTTGTCATGCATAAACTCGATTGCCACATCCGCCCCGACCTGTTCGCGAAGCTCGTCCAAATGTTCTCCCAGCATCATACGATCTTCATCATTGACACGAATACGAATTTTATCACCTGGATCAACATCCATCAATGTATTAGTCACAAGAGCAAGCAGAATTTCTCTTTTATCAGAGAACTGGATTTGAAAAACCTTTTCAAAAGCGAGTGCTACTGCATCTACAATATCCGCTTCAAGGCACTCCATCCTGCTCTGGTATGCCTCAGAAAGCTCTTTCCTGCGCGTATCCATCTCTTCCTCAAGGGTTGCACGTCTGGCCGCAAATTCGGCCTCTTTTTCCGCGACTCCTTCCTGAAACCCTAATTGTTTCTGTTCCTCAAAGAGATCCTTTACCTGTTCCCGAGCCTCCTCAAGAATCGTTTCTGCTTCCGCTCTTGCCCTGGCTGTGATTTCCTCAGCTTCAGCTCTGGCCACTTCCATCGCTTCACTTTTCATGGCCTCAATATCAATTTTTTGAATCTCCATGCCTTCAGAAAATTCATATTCCCGAGAATCTCCCGGCAGTTCAATCTTCTCATTCTCCGGCACCGGTGCACCTGTTCCAATCTCCTGCAGACGTTCATTGATTTTCGCATTAGAATTAATAATACGCATCCCTTCACCGGAATTGATGACATAACACTGTTTCAACAAATTAGACAACGATATCATCACCTCCGCCACGGGAAATCACAATTTCACCTGCATCCTCAAGCTTACGAATTACACCGACAATCTTCTGCTGAGCCTCCTCAACATCCTTCATACGAACAGGTCCCATATAATCCATATCTTCCTTAATCATAGCAGCCAGACGCTTGGAAAGATTCTTAAATACAACATTCTGAACTTCCTCCGTCGTATTCTTGAGGGCAAGCTCCAGATCTGCATTTTCCACATCACGCAGCACACGCTGAATTGCGCGATCGTCCAAAAGCAGAATATCCTCGAAAACGAACATCTTCTTGCGGATTTCGTCTGCAAGCTCCGGTTCTTCAATCTCAAGAGACTCCATAATATGTTTTTCTGTACCACGGTCTACATTGTTCAAAATACTTACAATTGCGTCAATACCGCCGACAATGGTGTAATCCTGATTTACAAGAGATGCCAGCTTTCGCTCAAGCACACTCTCTACTTCCTTGATCACATCCGGAGAAGTACGGTCCATCGTTGCAATACGTTTTGCTACATCCGCCTGCTTTTCCGGCGGCAATGCACCAAGCACCAAAGACGCCTGTGCCGGTGACAAATAAGAGAGAATCATCGCAATCGTCTGTGGGTGCTCATCCTGTATAAAATTTAGAAGCTGACTCGGATCTGTTTTCCGTACAAATTCAAACGGACGTACCTGCAATGATGCCGTCAGCTTGGCAATAACTCCCTGTGCCTTGTCATTGCCAAGCGCTTTTTCAAGAAGTTCCTTTGCATATCCAATACCGCCTTCTGCAATATACTGCTGTGCAAGACATACCTGATAAAATTCCTCCAGCACATCCTCCTTCGTCTGAGGCGAAACGCTTCGTGTGTTAGCAATCTCAAGGGTCAGCTCTTCAATTTCATCCTCCTTCAGGTGCTTAAAGATGGTAGCTGCCTTCTCTGGTCCTAATGTGATCAAAAGAATCGCTGCCTTCTGTACTCCTGTGTAAGATTCACTCATACATTACTCCCAATCCTCGTTCAGCCAGTTGCGGAGCAGAAGCGCTGCCGCACTTGGGTTTTCATCAACGAATTTTTCTATCAATAACCGGGTCTCCGACTTTTCTGAGTATCCGATATCTTCCAAATTCTCAGCTGCCGCATCTGCCGTCGATTCCAGCAAAGCCTCAACAGACAACTCTGGTTCCGGCTCTGTCTCCTTTTGTTTTCTCGTGCTGCGGAATACAACATATCCAAGTAGAGCAAAAATAAGAACTGCAAGAAGAATCTGAAGAATATCGGTCACACCGATTCCCTTCTTGCCGGACTCAACAAACTGTGGGCGCTCATAGCACACAAAGGAAATTTTATCTGTACTGATGCCTGTTGCCTGCGAAATCAGATTCAAATCATCCTGACTTACCTGAACCTGCACCGGATCACTGTGCGCAGCCTTAAACTCTGCGAAGGTCGTTCCGTCCAGCTCTCCGGTTTTCTTCATTTCATCTTCATCATAAACGATCCATCTTGTGGCGGTAACCGCAATAGAACTGTTCTCCGGGTTCACTTCTCCACCACTGTTGGTTGTCTTGGAGGTCTTCTCATTCGGTGCATATGTTTCATCAAGCTTGGAAACACTCGAAGAAGACGGCTCACCATCCTCCGTCAGATATGTTGGTGTATCATCATTAGAGTCGGTTCCCGGCACTGCGGCCTGACCGCCGGTTGCCTCAGCATTATACTCTGACTTTGTCAGAGGTTCACCCTGATCCTGCCCATCATTATGCCAATACTCATGAGTTGCCGTCTCAACCTGATCAAAATTCACATCAAGATTAGTCACTGCCTGCACATTGGAATACATTCCGGATTCCACAAGCATATTCTCAACCTTGGTTTCCATCATATTCTGCAGTTTCTGGGTCGTATCCAGCTTCGAAGATAAAATGGCAGCATCTGAATCCTGATCTGCACCCGAATACAAAATCTTAGAGGTCTTCTGATCCAGAATTGTAATCTTTTCCGTCGAATCATTTCCAAGAGCTGTAGCCACAAGACGGGCAACGGAATACGCCTGATTGCTGTCCATATCACCGGTCAGTTCCAGAGAAACGCTCGCCGAACTTTCCTGCATCCGGGAAATCAAAGTTCCATCATCGGTCGGAATATCCAAAGTCACCTTTGCTGACGCAATCAGATCATTTGCTGCAAGAGCCTCCTCCATCTTTGTCTCCAGATAAGCCTTGTAAAGTTTCTGCTTATCCGCTTCCGTCGTGGAAAAGCCACCGCCAACCACATCGTTGATATCAGCCTTGGTCAGGTCAAATCCCATTGTCGCGATATCATTCGATCCGAGCAGCATATTGGCTGCATTCTCATCATCTTTATTAACTTCAAAGTGTGTCGTATTCGTCACCTTATAACGAATGCTTCCATCACTGTCAAGCAACTCCTTCACCTGACTGGCCTGCTTGGTATTCTCACAATCAATCAGTGTTGTATAAGTCGGTCTCGAAACCACAACACTTAAAATTACCAGTGCCAGAATAACCACTGCCGTCAGACTTATCATCAATGTTTTCTGCTTGGTATTAAACTTTTTCCACCACTCAGTCACACGGCTGAGTATTTTCTGTACCTGTTCTGGCATGTTCTCTATCCTCGCTTACTAAATTGACATCTGCATAATTTCTTTATAACCATCGATCAGCTTATCACGCACTGCAACGGTATACTGAAGTGCAATATTGGCCTTTGTTTCCGCCACCAGTAAATCATGTGGATTATCTGCTTCTCCCAAAGCAAACCGGACCTCCTCCGATTCTGCTTTCTTCTGCAATTCATTCGTTTCATCCACAGACTTCATTGCAGCCGAGAGAACTGAACTAAAGCTGTCATCCTCTCCCTCAATCAGATTGGTTTTCTGTGCAAATGTATTTAAATAATCAGAAGTCACACCTGATAACTGTGTTATATCCATTGCTAACATCCTCTCTCAAATGATCTGTTTCAAGCTTCCGTCAGCCTCTACTGGCCAATGGAAAGTCCTGTCTGAGCCATGCTCTTCGTTGCCTCAAAAGCCGTCGCATTTGCTTCATACGCGCGGGTAGCATCGATCAGGTTCGTCATCTCCGTAACTGTGTTAACATTCGGATAAGAAACATAACCATTCTCATCTGCATCCGGATTTGACGGATCATACTCCATCACAAAATCTGTCTCCGTATCTTCTCTGACCGATGTCACCTTTACTCCGTTCCCAATGGCTGCATTTTTTGATGCAGAATAAAACTGGGAAAACGGTGTCACCGGTCGTTCTGCAAATGTCACAATCTTGCGGCGGTACGGTCCCCCGCTCTCGGTCGATGTCGTGTTAACATTTGCAATATTCTCCGCAATGATATCGGTGCGGAACCGTTCTGCCGTCATTCCTGACGCGCTGATATTAAATGCCTGAAACATTGCCATAAGTCTGTTCCCCCTTATTTAAGTACCGCTCTCATACGATTAAATTCATTGTTAATTGCCGCCGTAATTCCCTGATAGCGGATCTGTTCAGAAGCAAACTCTACTTCCTCTGTATCAATATCCACATTACTACCGTCTAAACGATATGAATAATTTGTCAAATCTGTATATACAGCAGGCTCCAGGTTATCAAGATCCACCTGAGAAACTGTCGCATCAAGGGATTTCTGCTGACTGCCCAACAACTCATTTTTCAGTGTACTCTCAAAATCCAGATCACGGCGCTTGTATCCGGGTGTATCTACATTGGCAATATTATTGGTAAGAATGTTCTCTCTCTGCCAGCTCGCATCCGCAGCCTTGTTCAACACATTCACATAGTTAAAAGCGTCTGTACTGAGCATATATGCCTCCTTCATCTAGTGTACCTAATTATTCTATCATACTAATTATAGTATACTTCCATCAAATTACAAGTGCTTTTGTCAAAAAAAAGAGAAATAAAACAAAAAAGGGACCTATCTTCCCAAACAAGTCCCTTTCCACAATTCATTTATTTGTTATTCCTGCGCTTGAGTTCTTCCAATTCATCAAACACCACATCGTTTACAACCTTAATATAGGTTCCCTTCATACCGGATGAGCGCGACTCAATGACACCGGCACTCTCAAACTTGCGAAGTGCATTGACAATGACCGACCTTGTGATTCCCACACGATCCGCGATCTTGCTGGCCACCAAAATTCCCTCATTTCCATCCAGTTCCTCAAATATATGCGTGATTGCTTTCAGTTCCGAAAAAGACAACGTGCTGATAGCCGACTTCACAATTGCCACTTTTCTTGCCTCTTCTGCACTCTCCTCATTCACAGAACGCATCATCTCAAGTCCCACAACTGTTGTACCATACTCTGTCAGGATGATGTCATCAATATCATACTCCCTCTCGCTCCGATACTCAAAAAGCGTACCAAGCCGCTCTCCCGCAATATCGATTGGCGTAATGATTGCACGGTATCTGCGGGATTCCTCACCAAATCCCAACGTCTCGAGATTCACATTCTCTTTTGTAGAAAGAATGCCAAGGAGGCGCTCATTGAGTTCCGCATCAATAAATCCACCAACTTCATCCACAATCAGCTCCTTCAATTCATCCACACCATTGCAGACACTTGAGCCGAGAACCTTTCCTTTCTTACTGATAACAAGAATATTCGAATCCAGAATTCCGGTGAGTACCTCACATATATCGTTAAACACCACTTTGGACGAATTATTGTTATGCAGCAACTTGTTTATTTTTCTGGTCTTGTCCAAAAGCTGAACACTCATACATTTCCTCCTGCCATCTAAAAACCTATATCCTATAATTTCAATTCAGCATGAGTTTAACACTATTTTTCTGACAATTCAATATTTTTTGTAAAATAAAGTTATTTTTCTTTCACCTGTGTATAGCCGCAGTGCTCATCCGCACAGGCAAGCTTATTTCCCTTCTCCACCATATAACCGCCGCAACGAGGGCATTTTTCCGCAACCGGACGTCCCCAGCTCATAAAATCACACTCCGGATAATCAATACAACCATAATACCGTCTTCCCTTGCGTGTCATCTTAATAACGACATCCTTTCCACACTTCGGACAGGCAACTCCAATCTTCTCGTAATATGGCTTGGTATTCCGGCACTCCGGAAATCCCGGACATGCAAGAAATTTCCCGTGCGGTCCATACTTGATGACCATGTTGCGCCCACATTCCTCACAGATTTCTTCTGTCACCTCGTCCTCAATGGTTATTTTCTCCAGTTCCTTCTCTGCCGCCTGTACTGCCTGCTCCAGATCCGGATAGAAATTTGAAACAACTGTTTTCCAGTTGACTGCCCCTTCCGCCACACTGTCAAGAAGCGATTCCATATTGGCAGTAAAATGTTCATCCACAATAGACGGGAATGACTCCTTCATAATCGAATTCACAACTTCCCCAATTTCCGTCACATACAGATTCTTATTTTCCTTGGTAATATATCTGCGTGCAATGATTGTTGTAATGGTTGGAGAATAGGTACTCGGTCGTCCGATTCCCAGTTCCTCAAGTGTCTTTACCAAAGATGCTTCCGTATAATGTGCGGGTGGCTGCGTAAAATGCTGCTTGGGGTCAAACTCCACCAGCGAAAGCTTTGTATCCTGATTAATGGATTTAAGCAGGACCTGCTTTCCTTCCTTATCCTCATCCGGCTCAGTATACACAGACATAAATCCTTCAAAAGCAATCTTTGAAGTTGAAACACGAAACGTGTAGTCTCCCACTCCGATATTGACTGCAGTTGTCTCGTAGAGCGCATTTGCCATCCGACTGGCTGCAAACCTCTTCCAGATCAGCTGATACAGCCTGAACTGATCACGACTTAACGATTCCTTAATCTCCGATGGAAGCCGATTGATATCCGTTGGACGGATTGCCTCATGGGCATCCTGAATTTTTGCATTGCTTTTCTTGCTTCCTTCACCGGCAGACAAATACTCATCCCCATAATTTTCATGAATGAATGCTCTTGCAGTCTCATCTGCCTCCTCAGAAATGCGGACAGAATCCGTACGCAGGTAGGTGATAATACCGACCGTTCCCTGACCTTTGATGTCCACACCCTCATAAAGCTGCTGCGCAATACGCATCGTCTTGGAGATTGGAAAATTTAGCACCTTTGATGCCTCCTGCTGCAGGGTACTCGTCGTAAATGGCAGAGGTGCTTTCTTTGTGCGTTCTCCCTTTTTGATACTTTTTATGACAAAATCCTGATTCTTCATTTCGTCCAGAACCTGATCCATCTGTTCCTGCGAATGAATTTCTATCTTTTCACCTTTATAATCCGCAAGCTTTGCAATAATCGGTTTCTTCTCCCCTTCCGGAAGTAACGCTGCCTCAAGTGACCAGTACTCCTCAGGAATAAAAGCATCAATCTCCGCTTCCCGGTCACAGACAATCCGCAGAGCAACCGACTGTACACGACCTGCACTTAAGCCTCTCTTCACTTTTGCCCAAAGAAGCGGGCTGATCCGGTAACCAACCATGCGGTCCAACATTCTTCTCGCCTGCTGTGCATCCACCAGGTCCATATCAATCTCCCGCGGATTCTTCAGTGATGCCTTGACTGCACTCTTCGTAATTTCATTAAAGCTGATACGACTGACATCCTTATCTTCCAATTTGAGAGCCTTGGTCAAATGCCAGGAAATCGCTTCTCCTTCACGGTCCGGGTCGGTTGCGAGATAGATCTTATCAGCCTTTTTCACTTCTTTACGCAACTTTGCAAGAATCTCTCCCTTGCCACGAATCGTAATATACTTGGGTTCGAAATCGTTCTCCGGGGAAAACCCCAGCTGACTCTTCGGCAGGTCACGCACGTGACCATTGGATGCCATTACTTCGTAATTCTTTCCCAGAAATTTTTTGATTGTCTTAACCTTCGCGGGTGACTCCACGATTACCAGATACTTTGCCATGCGGGTATGCTCCTTTATGTGAATCAGATTGTTTTAATATAGAAATTCGGGATTGTTTCCCGAATGAATCCCTTATGTTCCAGGCGTTCAAGAATATCTAACAGTTCCGAAAGCCCCAAAGAGGTTTTCTCCACCATCGTTCCCAGTCCCACGGGATAAAAATCGAATAAACTATACACCAACGTTTCATCTTTTTCAAGAAGATTTTTCCGAAAGTCCATCTGACACGCCAAATTTGAGGTGTCCAAACTGATTTCCTTTAAAAAATCCTCCACACTGGTTATAATACCTGCTCCCTGCTGAATCAGACTGTTACACCCCTGACTCAAGGGATCATTAATTCGCCCTGGCAGGGCATATACCTCACGCCCCTGTTCCATCGCAAAATCCGCCGTAATCAAAGACCCGCTCTTTATCCGAGCCTCAATCACCACCGTATAATCCGAAAGACCTGCAATAATTCGGTTTCTCTGTGGAAAAAGCACCGGAAGCGGCTTCGTCCCAGGGGGAAACTCCGAAAGGATTCCACCCTGCCTCTGCAGCTTATCATACAGATAGTCGTTGGATTTAGGATAACAAACGTCAACACCACACCCAAGCACAGCATAGCTTTTTCCTCCACCCGCCAGAGCCCCTCTGTGCCCATCCGCATCTATCCCCAGAGCCATCCCGCTTATTACATCCACCCCCGCCTCAGCGAGGGCATATGCCAGCTTCTCTGCAATCTGACCTCCATAAGCACTTCTGGTCCGCGCGCCAACAATTGCGACACGCTTTTGATCCTCTTTCGGAAGTTCTCCGAGATAATACAGACCATAGGGGGCCTGTACAATATAAGAAAGCTTTTTCGGATAAGATGCATCCTCGAGCGACACAAAGCCAATACCACGTTCCTGGAGTTTCATCCATTCCTTCTCCAGATTCCAATTTTTCCTGCTCTCCAGAATTGCATCCACATCCTCCCGTCCGATCCCCTCCACTCTGCTCAGTGTTCCCTCCGAAAGGCCATACAGTTCCTCCGCCGACGGACACACCTGCCGTATTTTTTTAATTTTTGCAGCAGTCATTCCTCTGATATTAGCCAACCAGTACGCATACATGCTCATACCATCCCTCCCCAGAATTTTTCATCAATACTTCGGTAGCAGATAGCCTCATTCAGATGCCTCATCCTGATATCCTTGGCATGATCCATATCAGCAATTGTTCGTGCAACACGGAGAATCTTATGATATGTTCTTGCAGTCAGTGACATCTTGTTAAAAATTCCTTCCATGTAGCACTGTTCCTTTTCCCCCAGCCTGCAAAATTCTTTCATTCGTGCTGCCGGAATCCGGCTGTTATGGCAGAAGGATTCATCTGCGAAACGCCTCATCTGAATTTCATGACATTCCTTTACCCTCATACGAATCTCTTCCGAACTCTCATTCGCTCCATTTCCGGTCAGTTCCGCATAGCTGACCTCCGGCGCCTCAACGCAGATATCCATGCGGTCGATCAAAGGCTGGGAAATACGGTCAAAATACCGGTGCAGGGAAGCTGCTGTACACCGGCATCTCTGCATGTCCGGATAATAGCCGCAATTGCACGGGTTCATGGATGCCAGTAGCAGAAAAGAAGCCGGATATACCACATTTCCAGACGCCCGCGAAAGATGGATTTCCTGTTCTTCCATCGGCTGCCTTAAAATTTCCAGCGTTGTCTTTGAGAATTCGGACAATTCATCCAAAAACAATACTCCATGATGTGCAAGGGAAATTTCTCCCGGTCTTAAATGGATGCCACCCCCTGCAAGCCCGGCACGGCTGATACTGTGATGCGGACTCCGGAAGGGACGTTCACAAATCAGTGTATCTGCATCGGAAAGAAGTCCACATACACTATATACTTTGGAGAGTTCCAGACGTTCTTCTTCTAAAAGCGGTGGCAGAATTGAAGAAATCCTTTCCGAAATCATCGTCTTTCCAGCCCCTGGCGGTCCTACCATCAACATATTATGCATGCCGCTTGCCGCAATCTCCGCTGCACGCTTCAAAAATTGCTGGCCATTCACCTCTGAAAAATCCAGTGATTTCTTTTCCTTCCTTTTTCCGAAAGCAGCAACCGGCTTCTCCACATATTTTCCCTCACGAAGATAAGTAAGAACCTCCGGCAGTGATGCAAATCCCATAACCTGTGCTCCGTGAACCAGTCTTCCCTCGTGCTGGTTTGCCAGCGGAACACAGTATTTCTGTATGCCGCCTACAATTCCATCAGCCACCATCGGAAGCACTCCCTTTACCGGAAGCAGCTGTCCGCTCAGATTCAGTTCCCCAGTAAAAAGAATATTCTCGCAGCTCTCTGGATCGATCAGTTCCATCGCCATAAGAAGTGCCACAGCAATTGCAAGATCAAATCCCGTTCCGGTTTTTCGGATATCTGCCGGAGACAAATTGACCGTGATTTTTTTTGCCGGGAGGACAATCCCGCAATTATGCAACGCTGTTCGCACGCGTTCCTTCGCCTCTCTGACCTCAGAAGAGAGATATCCTACCATATCAAACCCGGGAAGTCCCGTGCTGATATCAACCTCAACGCGCACCAAAACTGCATGGATTCCATTCAGTATGGAAGTCATAACTGTACTATACATATACACCTCAATTCCAACAGGTGGGAACTTTGCATAGATTCATGCATGAAAAAAGATGAACTTATCATATCACAAAATTCATCTTTTTACATCCTCAATTTAAAATTATTCGGAAATTATTTTTTTCAGCTTTTCCAAAGCCCTCTTCTCAATCCGCGATACATACGAGCGGGAAATACCAAGTTTTACAGAAATCTCACGTTGCGTCCATTCCCGTTCTCCCCCCAGACCGTATCGTCTGCGGATGATGAAAGCCTCCCTCTCGTTTAAAACATCCCCCATATGTCTGTGAATCTTCTGAATCTGCTCACGCCGTTCCAGATTCTCGGCAACATTGGTGTCATGATATTCCAGCACATCCACAAGCCGAATCTGATTTCCCTCTTTATCCATTCCAATCGGTTCAAACAGCGACACCTCTCCCCGCATCTTCTTTTTGCTTCGGAAATACATCAGCATTTCATTGTCAATACAACGAATCGCATAAGTGGCAAAACGGCTTCCATAATCCTGGCGAAAGCTGTCAACTGCCTTCAAAAGACCAATCGTCCCGATTGAAATCAGATCTTCCTGGTCCTCCTGTGAATTGATATATTTTTTCGCCACATGGGCTACAAGGCGCATGTTGTGCAAAATCAGTTCTTCCTTCGCCTTACACTCACCATTTTTCAGCCGATTGAGACAGTCCGTTTCCTCCTCCGGTGACAGTGGGACCAAAAATGTTTTCACTCAGCACCTTTTCAAGAATTGCTTTCTATATTCTATGTGAGCTTTCCGTCCATCGTGCTTTTCCCTCAAAAAACGTACAAGGCACTGCTTGTCACAGTGCCTTGGTTCTTCGTTCTAACTCTTCTTTTTCGTATGGAATCCTTCCTTTGAGTACCTCGTTTTTCACGAAAGTAAAGGTTTCTTTCTCTCCACGCTTTGCAAGCATTGTAAGCAGATAGCAAAGCAACGCCTCTGTATCTTCGTGGATGATATAATTGCGACGCCCATTCTGGAAATAAGACAAGGCGCTTTCATCCGTATACTTCGCTTTCTGGTAATTTTTCGATGCACTTACCCTGTCTATGAACATCTCCACCACATAGCGGATTGGCATCTTCATACCAGTCATGCCGGAATGTTCTTTGTTATCACCCGCAACATCATAATCAATCCAATACTCCATATGGTGCTTGTTGCGCCCTTTGTGATGAAGCCACGCCGACGAATATCCCTTATCCTTCCTCTCCGCATTATTCGGACTCATAAAACCCTGATAGTATTTACAACCAACCAGGAATTCAGTAGGGGAATATTTGGACAGATCATGCAAAAGTCCCTGACGATATAATCCAACTTTAAAACAGCCGACAAGCACCAGGTTTTTATGCCTTGTAATTGTACAAAAATGCTTCCATGCCTTACTCATTTTGTCTCTTAACCTTCTTTTTCTTGTTCTTTCCCTCCAAAGCAACCTCTTTGCCAATTAAAATGCAGATGGACTGTGGATTAATATTGAACTTTCGTTGCTCACAAATAAGCGGTTCAACCAAAAACGGATTTTTGTCATCACTGCTATCCACTACAAGAAACCATCGGCGATCTGCAGACAGCTTTGGCAGTGCAAGAGGCGATACCGCAGAAAGAAAATTATATGCTACATAGACATCTTCTGTCTTCTCAGGATCCGGTGAATACTTTCCACAATAAAGCATTCCGAGACACAACCTTCTTGCGTCCGGCTCAAGTACCCACGCATTCTCTCCATGATAAGACAGATCCGGGCATCCCAGTGACTGATAATCCGAAAACTGAAACGGCATTGCGTTTGCCACGATTGGATGCTCTTTTCTAAAAGCAATCAGCTTCTGTAAAAATTCAATTTCCTGCCGATGGGTCTTCTCATTCTTCCAGTTCAGCCATCCCACCGGATTATCCTGACAATAGGCATTGTTGTTACCGTTTTGCGAATTTCCCATCTCATCCCCAGACCATACCATTGGAACCCCCTGCGCCATGAACAGCATGATCATGCTGTTCCGCCACTTTAGCTTTCGCAGCCCGGTGATATACTTTTTCCGTGTCGGTCCTTCTGTTCCGTAATTATTACTGAAATTCCACTCACTTCCGTCGAGATTATCTTCCCCATTCTCCTCGTTATGCTTGTCATTGTACATAAATAAGTCCGCAAGCGTAAAACCATTGTTGCTGGCAATAAAATTCACATAACCAAAATAAGCACCCTGCTTTCGCTGCTGATCTACAAAATCGCGCATATTCCCATTCAAATGATTGAGAAGCTTGCGGGCCGGATACTGATACTCTTCCCGGTAAATAAACAAATTCTTGTATTTACGCCCCGTTTTGCAGGCTTTCTCCTGAAAATCCGTATAAAAAATCTTCGTACGGCTGAGCATGTTATCCTGCACAATAGCTGTAATCGGCAGATTCTGCCCCAACAGATGAAAACCATCCACATGAAATTCGCGAACCCAGTAACGAAGTGCATCCAGAATCAGATTTTGATTAAAATCATCTGGAAAATACATCTCCATCACGCACTCCATCCCGTTCTCATGCAGCCGCTTGATAAATGTCTTATATTCCCGGGATGCATGTCGCGGCTGTGAGGCATATGATGCCTTTACTGCGAAATAATTACCGGGACCATATCCCCAGTAATTTACCCTCTTTCCAGCCTCCTTATGCTTTTCTTCGGGCCGGATTACATCCTCCTTCTTAGACTCCCACTGAATATACTCCGGCAGCTTCGATGGTATCGGAAGCTCCATTTCCTCGAACTCATACACTGGCATCAGTTCCACCGTCGTAATACCAAGCTTCTTCAAATACGGAATCCGGTTAACCAATGCACGGAAAGTGCCCGGAACGCTTTTCGTTCCTGAATCCATGGTAAACCCACGAACATGCAGCTTGTACATAACCATCTCAGAACGGTCAATCTCCGGGGCACAATCTCTTCCCCAGTCAAATTCTTCCTCTGCGAAAGCGTCATAGACCTCATAATTATTCTCAATGCGCGAGCGATCATTCCAAACCTGACGTCCCATAATCCCGTGGGCACAGGGATCCAAAACTTTCTTCCCATTAATTTCAAAATAATAAACATAATTTTCTACTTCCAGATCCTTAATTGCAACAGATCGCAAAGAACCCAGACAATATTCTGCCGGAACCTCTATCTTCTCTTTTATCATTGTATCCTGCGTACTTACCAGAACTATACTACACGAATCTTCCTTTTCACTGCAAAAAGTGAACGTAGTCCACTCCTTCTGCTGCTGTACACCTAGCTTTGCATAATTTCCTTCTCTAATACTTATCTTCATTCTTTACCGTCCATACTCTTCCCGTGATTTGTCGTATAATCTCAATTATACCTTTTTTGGTTTCCTTTGTATACATTTTTTTCTCCATACGTACAATTGACAAGCCCTTTCCTACTCTATATAATGAAACAAAACACAGAAAATAAATACAGAAAGAGGTATCAATATGGCTAACAAAGAAAATGCTACCCCTGTAACACCAGACGAGATTGATGATATCCGT
Source organism: Agathobacter sp. (assembly GCA_022775045.1). Taxonomy (GTDB): domain Bacteria; phylum Bacillota; class Clostridia; order Lachnospirales; family Lachnospiraceae; genus Roseburia. The sequence continues at coordinate 68,034 of JALFLB010000051.1, forward strand.
GTCTCCTTAGAATTGGATGATGGTGAAGTTGAATGCCGTATCCTGACAATTTTTGAAGCAGGCGGTCAGGATTACATCGCGCTGATGCCCCTCTCTCCGGATGGCAGCGATAACGATGAAGGCGAGGTTTACCTATATCGCTATGCCGAAGATGAAGAGGGTCTTCCACAGATTGGTTTCATTGACGATGAAGATGAGTACGAGATCGCAGCAGACCGTTTTGACGAACTGTTGGACGAAGAGATGTATGAAGACATGTAAGCGGAGCTTTCCGCACACATGTCTTCATGATCCTGCCTCCCGGATAAACCGGGAGGTCTCCACTTCCTTATTTCGCAGTTTCTTAACCGAACAGATTGTAAGTCTCTCTTTTGCGCGCGTCATCCCCACATAGAACAGACGTCTTTCCTCCTCAATGTCCTGTTTTAGCACTGCCTTTTTATATGGCATTATCCCCTCATTAACATCAATCAGATACACCTGAGAAAATTCCAGACCTTTCGCACTGTGCAGCGTTGCCAGTGTCACCGATTCCGCATTGGCATTCTCCTGTTTTGCCATCCTCTCCAATTGTCTTTTGTACGCATCAATATGGTCAAACCACTCTTCTAATGTCTGATAGCCTTTGGCACTACTTTGAATTTCATCCGCGACTTCGTAAAGATCCTCCTTGTTTACATTCCGGTAATCCGCATAATCCGCAATATAATCATCATAGCCAATTCCCCGCCGGATATAATTAATAGCCGCATAAGGGCTCATCGTATTGAGAAGTCTGGTATCATGCCACAGCTTTTCTATCCGCTCAGCAATCCACGGCTGCTCATCATACATCCGGATCCACTCATCAAATGCCACCTTTGGCTCACAGAGACTGTTCCGTCCAATATACCGATTTGGCTTATTCATAATTGTAAGAAAATCCGCACGTTTGTCACTGCCCTGTGCAACCCGGATATATGCAAAAAAATCCTTTGCTATCCAATGCTCATAAACATTGGGAATCCGGTCCTTCGCACGAAATGTCAGATTACAGGAAAGCATCTGTTCCATCAACAGACGCGGCTGTGTATTCGTCCGAAAAAGTACAGCAATCTCCGATAGAGGTATTCCCGCCTGCTGAGCCTTTTGTATATCGGCAATAATAAATGCATTTTCCTCTCGCTGCTCTTCAAACAAAGAAAATCTCACAGTCTCCTGTGTCTTTGAATCCGCTATAATTTCCTTTGGAAAACGCTCTTCATTATAGGCGATCAACTTTCCTGCAGCTTTTACAATACTCGGCGCACAACGGTAGTTAACGTTCAGATTTACCACTTTTGTATCCGGATATTCTTTTGTAAACCCAAGCATAATCTCCGGCTTTGATCCCCGAAAACGATAAATAGACTGGTCATCATCCCCTACAATAAACAGGTTGTTCCGTGGTGCCGCCATCATTTTCATAATTTCCCATTGAATCGCATTGATATCCTGAAATTCATCAATCAGAATATAGCGGTATTTTTTCTGCCACGCGGACAAGATATCAGGTCTCTGGGAAAAAAGATCATAGGTATAGGTCAGCATATCATCAAAATCAATGAGCCGACTGTCCTTAAGCCTCCTGTCATAGGCCTGATAGATTTTCCGGAAAATTTCCTCGCCACAATGGCTGGAATAAAAGTGTTCCAATGGAATCCGCTCATTTTTTACACGACTGATTTCACTTAAAAGCTCCCCGATGAACTCGTTCTCGTCCTGGTACTCCAGGCGATGGTAGGAGATAATTTCCCGCATCAGCTGATACCGCTGCTCCTCTGAGACAATATTGCTGTTTTCAAAATGATAGGCCAGCTTGAGGATCATAAAAAATATCGCATGAAACGTACCAAAAGTCACCCTGCTTTTCTCCTCACCCATCGCACGTAAAAAGCGGTGCTTCATCTCCTGTGCTGCAGCCCGCGTAAAGGTAATCACCAGTATGTTGGATGGATCCACTCCATATTCGTGTATTAAATTTATCGTTCGCTGGGTAATCACTGCGGTCTTCCCGGAACCGGGTCCCGCCAGAACAAGCATCGGACCATCCTTATGGCGGATGGCCGTCTGCTGAGATTTGTTAAAATTCATGTTTTGTTTCCTAATTTCCTTTATGCCTGAGAAAGTAGTTCAATTCCTTTACGGATACGCTTTAAGGACTCCTCTTTTCCAAGTACCTCCATCAGCTCTGTTGCTCCGCCCGGCGTCATCTGCTTACCAGATACCGCTGTACGGATTGGCCACATCACATAGCCATTCTTGCAGCCCTTCTGCTCCACATATTGGCAAAGAGTTGCATACAAAGCATCATTACTGTAATCCTCCTGCTCCTCAAGAAGCGGCAGCACCTCCGTCAGCACCTCGAGAGATGTCTGGGCATTCGTTTTCATTTTTTTATGGGTGTACATTGCCACATCATACTCCGGAAGTTCCTCGAAGAAATCAATGTGATTGCGAATGTCCGGAAAGATTTCAATCCGTGTCTGCACCATCCTGGCAATCTTCTTCAAGTCATAATCTTTTGTAACAACTTCCTGAATAAATGGAAGTGCCTTCTCATAAAAGGCATCGAAATCCATCTTCTTGATGTACTCACCATTCATCCACTTTAACTTTGTATAGTCAAAGACGGCCGGAGACTTACTCATATGACGATAATCAAACTTATCTATCATCTCCTGCATGGTCATAATCTCCTGATTGTCCGCCGGACTCCATCCCAGCAATGCAACAAAATTGACGATTGCTTCCGTAAGAAAACCTTGCTCAACAAGATCTTCAAAAGAAGAATGACCACAACGCTTGGAAAGCTTCTGATGATTCTCATCTGTAATCAACGGACAGTGTACATACACCGGCACCTCCCAGCCAAACGCCTCATAGAGACGGTTATACTTTGGTGAGGAGGACAGATACTCATTTCCTCTGACCACATGTGTAATCCCCATCAAATGATCATCCACAACATTGGCAAAATTATAGGTTGGGAAACCATCTGACTTGATCAGAATCATATCATCCAGTTCTGCATTGTCTACAGTAATATCTCCATAAATCTCATCCTGAAACGTTGTCGTTCCCTCCGTCGGGTTGTTCTGGCGGATAACATACGGAACCCCCGCTGCAAGCTTTGCCTCCACTTCTTCCTTTGACAAATGCAGGCAGTGTTTGTCATAAACATGAATCTCCTTACCTGCCACCGTCGTCTTCAGACTCTCAAGACGCTCCTTATCACAGAAACAGTAATATGCTTCTCCCTTTTCAATCAGTTCCTTGGCATACTGTAAATATATGCCTTTCTCCTGACGCTCACTCTGCACATACGGACCACAGCCACCGTCCTTATCCGGTCCCTCGTCATGGATCAGTCCGGTCTCAGCGAGAGTGCGGTAAATGATATCCACAGCCCCCTCCACCAGACGCTCCTGATCCGTATCTTCTATTCTTAAAATAAAATCTCCGCCCTCATGCTTGGTAATGAGATACGCATACAATGCTGTCCGAAGATTTCCCACATGCATTCTTCCTGTCGGGCTTGGTGCAAATCTTGTTCTAACTTTACTCATCTCGATATTCTCCTTATCTGTCGTAACGCTAATTATATAACATATGCCGACAATTCGCAAGTGGAACGACATATACATCCCACTGCCATCTGATGCTGCGCAGCATGCCTTTTCTCAGTTAGTTCCCGCGGATATCGGATAATGCCATTGTTATCATATGGATCGTTAAAATAGTACCCCTCTTCATCATATCCAACCAACAGCATACAGTGTTCGTTGGAGATCCATGTAAACGTTTCTCCGGTTTCCCAAAGTGTCCACCTCGGTCCGATGATTTCTTTTTGCATATTGATACATGCCCAGAACACCACTGGCATATCCTTTTCGATATATTTTGCCAAAAGCACGTCCATCGGCGTACCTGTCTCATTCACAAACTGATAGTGATCCCCAGCAGCCTGTTCCAACGCCTTTTTCAACACCGGCGCATAGCAGCCAAAGGAATTCTCATCATAAGGACTCCCGCAGAAGCTTACATCCGGATTAGGGCCATATAATATCCCGTTCCTCTCCCCCATTGGGATACATGGCAAATAGCGTTCAATAAAAGTATCCACATCCATATCAATCCCAAGATAACGAAGGAGCATAACTGCAGACACACTTTCACAACCGGTCGGATACTTCACACTCTGGTTAATATAAGGAACGCTCAGAATTTTCACGCTTCTATACTCCTCCTGCTTTTTTGTGCTACCCGCTTTTTAATCAGCGTCAGAGAAACGAGCAACAGTACAAGACTTAACCCCAATGCCACCCACCAGATCTGAACCACCCCGGCAATGATATATCCAACAACACAAATACCCGCTACCACAGCAACATATTGCATCTGTGTTGTCACATGATTGATATGATTGCTCTGCGCCCCCGCTGATGACATAACCGTCGTATCTGAAATCGGGGAAACATGATCGCCGCATACAGCTCCAGCAAGAACAGCCGATACTGAGATAATCATCATCTCCAGATGCTCTGCTCCAGGGAACATAGCGATTGCAATCGGCACCAGAATTGCAAAGGTTCCCCAGCTTGTCCCGGTAGAAAAAGCCAGAAATGCAGCTACTACAAATAAAATTGCCGGAAGAAATACACTTGCAGTTGCATCTGTTCCCACAATCTGTTCCACAAATGTTCCAATCTGCAGTGCATCTCCCATACCTTTTAATGTCCACGCAAAAATCAAAATAGCGATAGCAGGAATCATCAGCTTAAAGCCATCCACAAAACTGTCCATAAATCCCTTAAAGGTCACAACCTTGCGTGGAAGATAAAGAATCAGCATCACAAATACCGTGACCATCGTTGCAAAAATCAAACTCGTCTCTGCATCACATCCGGCAAACGCAGCCACAACATTCTTTGCACCTCCCAAAAATCCGGTATAGATCATTGCAGCAATCGCAGAAAAAATCAATACTGCCACCGGAAGAACCAGATCAATCACCTTTCCATTCGGTGATATCTCTTCTTCTTTCACCTGTTCAAACTCTTCCTCCCCTGTCGTAAACAAATCTCCTTTGGCCGCATTGTCTTCATGCTTTTTCATCAGTCCGAAATCCACATTTCCAATGATTACAAACAATACCATTGCAATGGTCAGAATCGCATAGAGATTGTATGGAATAGTCCTCAAAAAAAGCTGGAAACCCGTAATCCCGGCATCATCCGGCACATAGGAATTCACGGCTGCCGCCCAGCTTGAAATCGGTGCAATAATGCAGACCGGTGCTGCTGTTGCATCGATAATATAAGCAAGCTTCGCACGAGATACCTTATAACGGTCCGTGACAGGTCTCATTACAGAACCAACAGTCAGACAGTTAAAATAATCATCCACAAAAATCAACATTCCGAGTCCGGTCGTTGCCAGCATCGCGCTTTTCTTTGTCTTAATTTTCCTTCCTGCCCACTTTCCGTATGCGGCAGACCCTCCGGACTTCGACATCAGCACAATGATCATACCAAGCAGAACGTCAAAAATCAGAATGTTTAAATTCATGCTGTCCTTCATAATGGTAAACAGTGCTGTAAACGCATTCCACGGCCGGAACCCCGTATACAGAAGTGCTCCCGCTGCAACTCCGATAAACAGGGAACTGTAAACCTCCTTCGTCACAAGCGCCAGAATAATTGCAAGAAGCGGCGGAACTAAAGACCACCAGGTCCCGATAAACATTGATGCATCCATTGTATTTTCTTCCCCTCTGTAGAATAGAAATAATTTTCTGTTATCGTACCACATATAAATTTGACTGACAAGAATAAGAATCGCATCCTTTATGATAATTTCTTGTATAAGATACATCTTATCTGATCCCCATAAATATGATCAACCTCTTTTATAACCTTATAACCGCAGGACAACATATTCTTCATGGAAGCATAGTTTTGAGGATGCACGGTACATAGCAGATGCACACGATTGGGATATTGGTCACATAAAATTTGTTCGCAGTACTTGCAAAGTTTTACCTGAAGCTTACGCCCCCGATAATTGTCTGCAATGGCACAATTATCCATATGCGCTGTGGCTGCAAGAGGAATGTCCATATCCAGGTAATTTGAATAACAATCCACCTCTGTCGGGAAATAGACGGTAAATCCCCCCATTAACATTTCATTGTCATAGGCACCCACACTGAAGTGATTGTCAGGATTTAATACATTGATAAAATCTTCTTCAAAAGGACAATACATGTTCTGATTTATCATTTCTTTATGCAGTTTCTGTGTCAATGCCATAAAATCGGCTTCCTGTTCTTCATTTAGCTTTATAATCTGATTCATTCGATTTCTTTTTCGTCCTCCCCATAAAACACTCACACAACCATTATATCAATATTTATCAAAAATACATATTTGGATTTCAAATAATATACGAATTTCAAAAATAAACCATAAATGCCAAAAACTGAAATCAAACATACCAATTAATCATCACATTTCATGCATAAATTCATATCATATAGCATACGCAACCATGAAAGGAAAATAAAATATGATGGATCGTAACGCAAATCCGATGTCTAAAGATGATTGCAGCTGGCAGGTTCCAGGCATGGCTTATGTGCCTTGGCAGATGTTCACCAAAACATATGACCCCAAGCAGGCCCTCATGGCAGGAACCATTTTCCCGGAATTAGACAAACCGTTTACCGGAAAGTGTATAATGCAAAACGGAGGTAGATATCGATGAACAGACCAAATCGTCAGCCACAGATGAACAAAAAGGAATTGTACGAATGGGTTATGATGCTAGGATTCTGTGCCTTCGACATGGCGCTCTACCTCGATACACACCCGGACGATACCGAGGCTCTGAACTATTTCAACCAATGCAATGAACTTTACCATTCTGCCAAAGAATCCTATGAGGAACAGTTTGGGCCGCTTACAAAGCTCCCAGACCAGCCTTTAAATTCCTGGGACTGGAACACTGCACCAATGCCGTGGGAAGGGGGAAGATAATTTATGTGGAATTATGAGAAAAGATTACAGTATCCAATTTCTATCTCAACACCGAATGCGAAATTAGCATCCTATATCATAAGCCAGTATGGTGGTCCATATTGTAATAACCTATAATAATCTAAAAATATAGTCCTGTTAGTTCTGTTCTTTCTTAATATCATATAATATCATAATTATTTGTTGTTAACCATTAAGTTCTTTAGGCATAAAAATGCAAAAGCCGCCATTTCTGGCGGCTATCTTTATTTTGCGATTTACTGTTCATCTGAATCAAACCCGCCTTCTGGCGTGTTGTACTGCTTGTATGCTGTCCAGTCGATTGCTTCTCCGTCCTCGATTGCATCCTCGTACAAATCGGACTCTGTAACCTCCGCAACAAACACATGATTCTTTTTCTGCTCTGCATCTGTCAAGTGATTCCAGCTGTATTTTGCGCTGTTGTTTGCTTCTTCCAGTGATTCATATACTTCCGCGTGTACGTCTTCTAAAGTTCCATCCTGTTCTCTGATTACTAAATATCTTCTCATATTATCCACCTTTCCTGCCATGTCGTCTCTCTTATATTTATAATTACTATCTTTTATTTCCTTCTCGACACATCCTATAATAAATTGTGTCATGCTGACCCCGCGCTTCTCTGCCTCTAACTTATATTTTTCTTTCAAGCCTTTTTTTACGCGAAGCCTAATGTCGTCTGTCTTTTCCGACATATATTTTATGCTTGCCTTCTTCTGTGACTCTGTGTAAGCCATATCATCACCTCCTGTATTATAATATCACAAATAAAATATGTACGCTATATACAAAACGCACAAAATATGTCCGCTATATTTGTTAAAATTCGATATTGAATATATGTCCACTATATAATATAATAGCATCATAAGGAACAGGAAATAATCACATAGAAAGAGGTAAACGATATGAAGGCACAAAACATGACTATTGACATTAACAGATTGGATGTTGAAAAGTTAGAGCAGTTACAGGCAATGTTTTACGAAATGGGTTGCATGGATGAGGTTGCACAGATAAATAATCGTATTGCTTATGTTAACGGATGGATGACCGATTCAAAGAATAAAGAATACTTTGAAAAGTATTGCACTTAACATATATGCCGATCCTGGGCGATTCCCAGGAATCCGGCACGCTGGAAGCTGAAATGCATGTCCGATTCCTGCAAGTGCCATTTCCGGACGGAATGCCCTGTCTGTGTTGTCTGACAAGTTTTGCTGGTTTTTAAAGCGAAAAACTTAAAGACATATGATCGTTTACAAGTTACTTTATTTTGTCTTTCCTTCACTGTATGCATCGTACAGGGCATCAACAACGCTTGCAATTATTTCTGGCGATAATTCTTTTACGGCGTCCGGCACCCTCTTGTAATTCGCGTCAAATGTGGCTTGCATACTCCCAATCTTTGATGCCTTTCTTATCAGCTCATACTTATACATTCCTTCCAGCTCTTTGGGTGTTAACTCTCCCTCTTCAAGTGCTTCTCTTCCATCCAGAGTAAGGATTTGTGCCATCTTATCTATCTCTGTTTCTGCACAGTCCGCAAGAAATCTACTAAGACTCTTCCCTTCCTTTTCTGCGGCTCTCTTATACTCCTCTGCCTTGTCCTTATCTACTGTCACCTTTATGGTGTGCTTTGTCTCCATATATTTTGATATGGCTTTTTTCTGTGACTCTGTGTATTTATTTCCCATACTATTCTCTCCTTATAAAATTTATAGGCTATGTTATTTTTGATGATTATATTATAACACATTTTAATATATAGGACTATATAATTTTGCACAAATATATAGTACTATATATGGTAAATCTGCCAATTGATATATTGGACTATATATAATATAATATAATCATCAAAGGAAATCCAATCACAGGAGGAAAAAGCAATGACATTTGATCAGATATCTTACATGGAAGGAATTAATGAAGTAGATGAGGATAGAGTGAATGAACTTGCTGAATCAATTAAGGAAAACGGCTGGGTTGGATGCCCTATCTTGATATATAATGATATGCTATTAACTGGTTCTCACCGTTTGGCAGCTCTTAAGAAGCTTGCTGAAGACGGATATGACGTATTTGGCTTTGATGTTGCAGAAGATGTCACTGACATCGTTGAAGCTCACATTACAGAGCGTGAAGAGGAAGAAGGATGGGCCCCTGATATCGACTATGGCAACATTGGATGGCTTTTAGAAGGCTCTTGGGTTGAAGAGTATAAAGATGAAATTACAGAGTGGTAATGGATAAGGCCCGGATTCATATAGCATCCGGGCCTTGCTGTTATTTAAGGTAGTCTTTAGATACATATCCCTCATATCTGCCGTATGTCACATACAGCCAAGCTGTATCTCCGACCTTTGTATAATAGCCATAGCACATCACTGTCTTACCTTTTGGTATGGTCATGATGATTCCCTTTTTTGTACCGGCTCCAAGACGTAGATTGATGTTTGCTGCCGTTGTGTACGGCTTAACATACTTCTTGTCCTTGGCCTTTGCTGCTTCCACCTTGTTCTTTGCGGATGTGACCGTATTTGCTTTAGCTGTTTGATCTACCTTGTCTGCTGATTTCCACGTTGCCATAAACTTCTCCGGCGTTTTATACTGCTCTTTTAACTTTTTGGCTGTGCTTCCCCAGTCTGGCAGCTGGAAGTGTGGCTTGTCCACGGGAGACTTCCATGATCCGCCCCACTCCAACCCGATTGACTGACCAAGCTTGCCGACCTTGTCAAACAGCTTGGTTGCATTGTTATATGCATCATTGCTGGTCTTTCCATCTCCATCAACATCCATGATCAGATAGACGTCAAAGGCTATTCCCCACTGATGCATGGAGCTGTAATACGATCCCTTGCAATTTGTCACGATTGATCCTGTCGCTGTCCTTCCCTTTGCATACAAAGCATCCTGTTCTGCCACTGTGCGAAGGCATTCAGAAATACCGATTTTGATACCATTCTTTTTACAGATTTCCTGCAGCTTTGGGATTTTTTCCTGAAGCTCCGGATGGAGCTGTTTTATATCCCTCATCTTTCCTCTCCTCCCTTCGCCCTGTCCTTAGTAAGCTTCTCGGCTATATCAAGTCCTTTTGTTAAAAATTCCGGAACCTTTACATCCATCTTTACAAGATTCTCAATGATGGAACGCACCTCATTAATCATATATGTAGCCAGCGTGAACCATCCGAAAAGAATCATAAAATCGAGAGTGATACCGATAACCTCTCCCATCTTCCGGAATGCAAACGATATGTAAAAGGCAATCGCAATGATAATCCAATAAGATACTTTCTTGAGCACCCCTTTCGCCCCTACAGAGCTTGACAGGGAATTTGCGTAGTATTTCCCATAAATCCACCCAGTTGCATAATCGATGATGTTAAACATCAAAAATCCGAAAAACAAATACCAGTATTTACCAAATACTGCAGACATTACTGTGACAATAAATCCGTAAAAAATATTCATTTTTTCTGTAAGTACCTTCATGCCCATCCTCCCTTATCATTTATCTTGTTACTTATCAAGCTCAGCCTTAATTTCCTTCGCCTGCTCATCTGTAAGCCGCGGATAGATCGCCAGAATCTCCTCAAATGTCTCTCCTGCATCCATTCTGCGTTTGAACGTACGCACATAGATGTTTAACATAGCCTTGCTCATTTTGATTCACCTCCATAGATCTCTGCAATAGCTTCATCGTGCTCTGCAACAGCCGTCTCTAGCGCCGCAAAACGCAGCTCCTGTGCGCTTGGGATGTGCATAACGACAGTAATGCTTCCGTCCTCTGCTACCATTGCAGATTTAAAGGACAGATTTGCATATGTGCCATATACAGTCTTGTCCTCCCCGCTCACAGTCAGATCTGTTACTTCCCGGAATGCTGTCTCGATGTCTCCAATCTTCTGACCTTCGAGCACAAAGCTGATTGAATTGGTTGATGTTGTTACTGCTTTTGCGGCGTATTCTACGCCATTCGCTGTGATATACTCCATAATCACTGCTCCTTTCTTAATAATTTTTGCAAAACAAAAAGCCAGATAACTTCTGGCTTTTTGGCAAGCAAAAATTCATTATTTTTATTACTAAACACGGATTTGGATAACTGCATTCCGATAAAACATAATGTGTTTTATGGCAACTCATATAACTTTATCGGCGAAACCGCATGTTTTAGAATTGGAGATCATAATGCGTTACATATATTAGACTCTACTGTCCCTGTTATGCCAGCAGAGGGAAATTATCATATTATTGTAATAGATAATGATGATTATTATAATGAGGATCATTATCGGAAAATAATCAATGCATTAGCTATTCCCTATGATAATGCAAATGGTTTTATATACTTATATATGTCATGTATTGGAGAGTGGAAAAAAATACAATATTCATAAAAGAATAGTATTTTATTAAATTAGTCCATTGGAAGATTCCAAATGCATGACCATGACATCATCCTATTGGTAGATTTATATAGGCTAATACAAGATTCTTCCATGTGAAAGTCATATATGCAATCTTCGTTTTTTACGCAACGTAAAATAAAACCATTTCCGTCATAAACTCCAATAATCTTACCACAAGAAGCATTTTCAAAAAGATTTACATAGTCCGTGTTTAGCCGCGGACCGGTTGCACCTGTGCAACTCTCACTTTCTTCCACACTCCAATCGTTTTTATGTACAACAATAAGACCTGCAGTCCTTTGCAGGTCTGACAGTCATATTCCAGTATTCAGTTATGCTACCTTTAGGTACTCATATCTCACCCTCTCTTTATTTGACCGATAATACATCCTCGTTGTGTTTATATCAGAGTGTCCGGCCAATTCTTGAACATCCTGTAGTGGCATTCCTCTGTTGACTAAGACTGTGATCCGCGTCACGCGGAATCTGTGCGGATGGCTACCGTCTACTCCGGCATGCTTGCCAAGCGTCCTGATCATCTGCTCTATGCTGTTCTTCGTTACCCGATTATCCGGATTTTTCCGGCTTACGAATAACGCAGGATTGCTGTCCGTCCTGGTAGCCAGATACTTCCGCAGGAACATTGCCGCCTTGTCCGTAAAATACGAAATCCTGTCCTTGCCACCTTTTCCGTGGAGCAATACGCTCTGCTTCTCAAAATCCACATCATCAATATTGACTCCTGCCACTTCTGATACACGCGCGGCTGTTGCGTACATAAACTCCAACAATGCCCGGTCCCGGATAGACCGGCAACACTGCGCAAGCATCTCTATCTCACTCTCATACAGCTCTCGCTCCTTTTTGGTGTCCTTCTTAATTCGCGCCACACGCCGCGCCGGACTTTTGTAGATGTAGTCCTCCATCTCCAACCAGTTGAAGCACGCTGTAAACACCCTTCGCATTCCGTCCAAAGTGGTCCCAGACACATGGCGCGTCTCCTTGTACCATGCCAGGTAATACCGAAGGTCATTGGTCGTAATCTTCTTGATTGACTTTCCAAAGAAGTCGAGAAGCATCCTCATTGCAAGTCTGTATCTCTCTATCGTCTTGGGCGATTTACCCTCAATCATCAATGTGCCTAGATACTGCTTCATGATCCGCTCATTTTCCAGTATGTATCCGTCGCTCTCTGCCACCTCATATGTAGCCTGCTCAACCTTGACATCATAGAGGACAATATCCAACGTATTCTTCAGCTTATCGCACTGCTCATTCGTCAACTCACCCTGCATCCTGTTCATAATATCTGTGATAATCTTAGTCTTAATATCCATGCTATCACTCTCCTTTCGAGGTTTATGATAGCACGGATTCCGCGCTCACCGCTTCATCACTAAACACGGATTTGGATAACTGCATTCCGATAAAACATAATGTGTTTCATTCCAACTCATATAACTTTATCGGAGAAACCGCATGTTTTAGAATTGGAGATCATAATGCGTTACATATATTAGACTCTACTGTCCCTATTATGCCAGCAGAGGGAAATTATCATATTATTGTAATAGATAATGATGATTATTATAATGAGGATCATTATCGGAAAATAATCACTGCATTAGCTATTCCTTATGATAATCCAATTGGCAATATATATTTATATATGTCAGCTATTGGAGAATGGAAAACTATACAATATTCATAGGCGAATAGGATATTACTTTTCCAACCAACCGCTCCATGTATCGCATAGACTATTTATCCACAATTTTTTATCATCATAAATATTCCAGTTAATAGACCATGCAACACCACGAAGTGGATCATGTTTGAATATAAATATGGTACAGTAACTACTTGGAATATCATATTCTCCTGTATTTACATTATCGTAATGAAAAATAGAAAATCCGATAGGCGAGTCTTTCCAATTACTATTAACACTATATGAACTTGCAACACGTCTTGTATAGTCCGTGTTTAGTGATGCAATCTGCGCGGCCAACGTGCCCTCAATCGAAGCATTCTTTTCTGTCGCAGGAAGTGCCAGACCAGTGCTGTCTGTTACTGCAGATGAATCACACAGCTTGACCATTCCGTATGCTTCTAATGATGCCCGAAGTGCCGTTGCATCATCGATTGCCTTCTGAAGAACAGCTATTTTTGCATCCACATCCTCAACAAGTGCAACAGGATCGTGCAGATATGACAATTGAACTGTGTCAGAATCTGACACGCTGAACTGAAATCTGCTGATTATGCGGCTCACGACCTTTCCATCATAAGCCGGAAAAGTATCTTCAATCTCAGCCAGGCTTAATGAAACAAGCCCTTCTGATTCCGGATCATCTTTTATACGAGCATATAAACCGAGCTCCCTGATTGTATACCCCTCTTCCAACTCATAATTTGTAATCACTGTACTGGCGACTATTTTCTCATTGTCTACCATGCTTATGCTGCTCACGCCAAATTGCTGTTTTGGGGACTTCAATGAAACCATCTTCCTTAATAATTCTGGGTCTGATTCTGATTCTGAATACACACCATCACCTACTACAAGTTTTGTAAATTCAATAGTTTTTCCATTTAAGTTACGCAATTGCATATCTATTCCAACATCTGTAATTACAGCTGATTTTGTTTTTAGCATATTCTCACCTCGCTCATTTTGTCTCACATATAGAAGTATTAATAAAGCAACCGCCTACATATAATGTCACATTTGATTTACGAATTGCCTCAATGGAATCCATAATAGATCGAACATTTTTTGCGCTATCGACGACAGATTGAAACCTTCTTGTATTATCTTCAGTAAACTTTGCATCCACATTCAGCTTAAAATGATATGGATCACCAGAATAATCCGGCCATTCAATTATTTCAACATCGCCAAACAGATCTTTCAGCGCATATTTTACAGCCTCAGCAGTACCAGCAATGGATACAACATTTTCGTATCCGTAAAGAACCTCTCTCTTTGTTTGTACATCTGCAGCATCGTCATACCATGGAATTCCGATTAATAAGGCAATTTCATCGATTTCTTTGCTTCCGAGTTCGTCAATATATCTTCTCCACCAGGATATGTGGATTGCATCAATCAGCTTTGCAAACATAGCATCTGCAGCTGCACACAATCCACGCACAGTCTTGTCATCCCGCATAAATTCCGGAACAATATCAATAAGCTTTGTCTCCTGAATATCCAAAGAATCACCTCATTCCTTCGTAAGTAATTAAGATATCCCCGTCCAATTTTGCAACAGAGCAATCATCAATTACTGTATCCGTTGGAGATGTAATTGTAACAGTTGAAGCTCCTGCGTTGAGGATATACTTTCTCAAAGTATCTGGGATAATATCCCGTCCAAGGTGCTCACCGATCTCGTCACTAAATTGTTCTGCAGCAAGCCTAACGTTTTCCTTGATCAGCTCCAATCGGTCCATATCATCCGGAGATATCGTATATTTAAATTCAATCGAATAATTCACCACATTCGGTGAAATCACTTCAAATAAATCCGTCAACGGCCTCTTATCATCCTTTGAAACATTCTCCATGATTCGGTCAAGTAATCCACTATTTGGCAATACTCCGCCCTTACAAAGGACCACCGCCTTCACAACAGCATCTCCATCATTTACAAGCTTCACATCTCCAATAGACGCATCCGAAGATTTGATGTGATAAATGTATGCCTGCTCACTACCGGCAGTATTCATTCCACGCTTTTTCAAATTGATGCGCTCTCTCCAATCTTCAATGTCCTCGATATTTGAACCTCCTGCAGATATCTCAGTATTTGTCACAGACACAACTCCCTGAACATTATCCACAAGCGTTGTTATGGAATTTGCAGGAATATTATTATATCCATCACTTCCCTCAACAGTTGCAATACATTCAATATCAATATCCGTTGTTCCAACCTCAACAATGACTGCTTTTGACGTCGCAAAAAAATGCTTTCCGTCATGTGTAACTCTTGTCCCATATGGTATTATTATTCCATTACCTTGTTCCTTGGATAATGCGAATTTCATATTTACAACCGCCTTTTCGCTTGGAAGGCGTGATACTTGATACTCGTTTCCAATGACTTCCAATCCGTCCTCTTCGGCAGTCGTAGAAAACTGCTGATTGAGTCCGTAATTTATTTCTTTTGCCGCAAGAAGAATCATGTAAGCAAAGGAATGTATCATAAATCTTCGTTCATCACCTGCATATATAGCTTCCTGTGTTTCATCCTCATATGCCTTGATGCCTGCCTCGATCAGATCACTCTCATCGATTGCAATAAACTCATGCATCTCCAATCGTCACCTCCAATATCGACTCGGAATTAAGAACGTCTGCCTGCTCCAATGACACCTGGACGCGTGGCTCTCTTTCGTTGATCATATCCTCAAGCTCTGTAATTATTTCAGAAGATAATTCCAAAATCGGCTTATCAATATAATCCGGATTGACTCCAAGCCCTCGGTCAAATGGCAAATCACCCTTTCTCAGATTAATCAAGTTCTCCACATTTTTTGCAGCCCGCTCCGGCTCACTCAATCCAGTAGACCATTCAAACATATAACCATCCTTTCAGCTTCTGAAGCTTTTATTTTTTAGCCTGCACAAGCTTTCCAACCTTTTTCTTTGTCTTCTTGCAATTTCTCGTAGCCTTAGCAGCAAGCTTTTTATTTTCAGCCTTTGCCTTTTTACTTGTAAGCGGTTTGCTCTTAGATCCTGACTCGGAAAATGTAATTGCCAATGTTGCTGATGAGATAACTTCCTTTTTAGCCGCCATCCTAATATCAGACATGCTTAAATTTGTAATAACAAGCTTATATCTTGATAATTTTCGATTTCCCATCAAAAAATAGTACGGAATCGCTTTTGATTTCATACTTTTCCAGGAATTAAATTCATCCATAACATTGCAACACTGTGAAACAAGCTTAATATTTACCGTAATTTCTTCCCCATTATCATGTTTCTTACGCTTTATTGGAATTCCCTTGCCATTTTCTTTGTCCTCAAACTCAATAGATGATGATACATTGAGATCATTAACGGTATATATCTTTTTTTTACTAACAACGAACCTTTTTGGTCCGTATGACCCTACTAACACTCTACATCACCCCTATTATCACGCCTTTTTTGCCACCTGGAAGGAACTCAATCAGAACAGTATCATTTACTTCAACTGTAATATGCTTGAGTAATCGGCATTTTACACGTATACCAAGATCATCGATAAATACCGTAACTTCCTCCCCGCTTTTGATCAGTACCGTTCCAATTCGCATACATCCTCCTAATAATCTCCAGAGATTGGCTTTCTTGTATGTATCAACTGTGACATGTTGATCATGTCCGTTTTTACCTTTGTGACAAAATTGATCCCTTCAAAGTCACCAAAAAAGTCTCCGTTCAGATTCACCGTCACGCCTGCGCTCAGACTGCATCCGGAAAGTTTCCCACGCATGACATATTCATTTTTATTTACAGACCTCATTATATTGTTGGAAAATCGGATGCTCTCCCCGATATCCGAACAAGGTTGCTCCAACTCAATCCGTCGGCCATACGAAACACCAGAATAAACGGTTGTATCAATCAGTTCATCCGAACGATACATATTTCTCAGTTCTCTGATCAAGTTATCATTTGTGGAAAATTCAGGATCAGAAGAAAAATCTTCACGCACAAATGAATCAACAACATCCTTCTGTTCAAAAGATTTCTCGTCAAAGACAATCATCTTTTTATCATATATCTTGATTCCAGCACCTTCGAGAGTACATCTTTCATTAAGGAACCCCATCCAGCTCTGCTTGATTCTGATTACCGTGTCATATGTATGATCCGTAATATCATAAATATCTAAAGTGAGCTCCATTGACTTCGCACCCTCTTCGAGAAGGCCCAAAAACGATACGGATTCGTATGATTGTGAATACTCATCCCTTGATTGGCTTTTTGCGGACTGTGCGACCACATCAAATCGTCCGTCACGTACATAGGCAGCGCTTACATACATGATTCCTGAGCTGAAACCATCAATATTTGCCTCTATCTCTGTTCCTTTTTCAAGATTCCATTTCCTCCAATTGGTTTCCGCATCCGTATCATCATTAAAAGAAATCGACAGTGTATCCGATTTTCCGGATACACTGTCTTCATGAATGCATTTACCAATTGTGACACAGTCTGATATGTCCTTTCCATCAATTAATATCTGCATTATCGCCTCCATGGAGCCTGAAATTCAGCTCCCTTCTCACTTACATCAGGGATATTCAATATCTCATTTCCTTCAAAAATGGATATACCGTGATATTTTGGATTTGCATCCATAAGCTCCTGCATGTAGTACTCACTCCCCATTTCCCGGAATGCGATCATATCCCATGTTTCACCTCGATTCGGACGGTATGTATCTACAATTTCACTCATGCAAATACCTCCCTTCCCTCATCATTGTTATAACGCTCCATAAACTCCTTGAAACGTTCAAAATCCTCATCTAAAACCTCTTTCACACCTTGCGCATTATTTGCGTAAATAATTGGAGCATAGGTGTAAGAGCCTCCTTTCCCAATCGGAACACCAACACCGGCTGCCGCATTTGCAAGTAACTGTCTGCTTCTCGGCTTATTGTTATGAGGTACAATCGTCTCCGGATCACTACCCTCACCGACAACTGCAAGAGTCGGCTTTGTAACAGTAGTTCCTTCTGCAAATTCCGGGATTTCAATCGTAGGAATAGCAGGTATGCCAACTTCTCCGCCGACCTTGTTGATTCCTCCTATAATAGCATTGATTGGAGATACAACTGCAGTGAGCGCTGCACGAGCAATTCCCTTTATCGCTCCCCATACATTGGAGAAAATAGATTTGATGCTTTCCCAAGCGCCTTGCCAATTTCCGGTAAACACATTTACAACAAAATCAATGATTCCAGTTAGTACATTAATGATATTTTGTACCACACCTAAAAAATCTCCAATTATAGAACCGGCAGACTGAAATAGACTTGCAATTCCACCTCCAATAAATTGAAGTATTGGAGACAGCGCCTGAAACAATGGTCCAAGGCTCTGTACGAGCGACGCAATCTTCGGCAAAAGCATCTGAGCAACATTAGATAGCGCAGAGACAATTGGCGATAAAGCCTGTCCAATTACACCGATTACGGTCATGATCGGAGGCGCAATCTGTTGGATGATTCCAAATGCTCCCTGCAGCAATGAAGTAATGCTCGGAAGCTGTCCTCCAATTCCATCAGCCAATTTCCGTCCAATGGACTCAACTACAGGAGATACCTGATTCGCCGCAGTTAGCAAGAAATCAAACACCTCTTCCACATGCGGAGATATCTTATCAATGGCACCTCCAATCTTATCAAATGCCTTGCCAAGAAAAGGAACTGCTTTTGATGCTACGTTTGCGATTATAGGAAGAAGCTTCTTTCCTATTTCCTCTTTCAGGTCTCCTATAGTATTCTGGGCCTGTTGGAGTTTTCCCTGATCGGTCGATGCCAGTGCTTTATTCACGCCTCCAACATTCTGTTGAAGTACTTCTGCAAGCGTAGCTGCCCTCTGCGTTACATCACCAGTCTTTAACATCTGCTCCTGAGCATCTGTAAAAGTGATTCCAACCCTCGACAATGCGCTTGTGCTTCCAGTCATGACCTTTCCAATCATGTTTGCTACTGACACTGCATCGCTTTGTGATGCATCGAGTCCTTTCTGCTGTGCAAGGAGATCTGCCATACCTGTTGACAACGTCGATATCGTACTGTCGTCAAGCTGGAATGTGGCTAACTGCTGCATTCCTGATAAAAGGACTTCGTCTCCAACAACTCCTGTCTTTTGTATGCTGGATGCTGTATTTTTTAAATTTTCCGCCGCTTTTGCAGCAGCATTCGGACCACGTATCTGGATTGATTCAACATTCTCAAGGACAGATTGCAGTTTTGTTTCAGCATCTATTTGTGCTTTTGCCGCTGTCACGCATTCATTTGCATAATCCTTAAGCTTTGATACAGCAGAAATTGATGCGAAAACTGCCATAGCAGTCTTTGCAAATCCTTTGATACTCTTAGTCATTGCCGAACCAGCATTCTTCATGTTTTTCGACATTCCATTTCCTGTATCCCGTGACTTCTTTTGCGCCTTCGAAAGCGCTTTTCCAAGAGAAGGGTCAATCTTTCCAAGTAGGGAAATCGTGGTCTTCAAAACCTTTCCTTTTCCCATATTTTTCCTCACTATTTTTCTAAATCATCAAGCTGTTTTTTCTTTTCCTCATATACGTCATTAATTGCATCAGAAAACGCAAATAACTCACCAATTGGAAGATTCATAGCTTCCATATATGAGGTAGATGTATCAATTGTTATATTGGCGCATAAAAAACGAAGGCTTTCTAATCCTCCTCCAGCTCCTCCGCAGAAGCGCCAAGTAAAAAAGTCCGCACAAGACCACAAATCTGAGCATAATCAGATGCCGTTAATTGACTTTTCAAAATTGTCACCGGAATTCCTGTTGATAAAGCAAAATACGAAATCTGCACCTCCATGTCTACTTCCGGAACCGCAATTTGTCTCTTCTTGGAAAGTCTTTTTACAAGATTGAGATACTGAATTGGCGTCAACTGGTCCAAATCATAAGCAATCTCCTCCATGCAATTTCCATCAAATGTAATAGCCCGTTTCAATGGATGTATACCGCGCGGCACCTCATCTACCAAAGAATCGTTAGAATCATTCTGTTCCAAAATTTCCTTTTCCGTTAATTTCTTGGATGTAGCTTCATTATCATCCAAGATTTTATCCATCATCTTTTCCACTTGATTCTGTTCCATAATAGTTTTCCTCCAATAAAAAGCTTCCGGTCAAACAACCGGAAGCATCATCTTACTTATTTAACGATTTATGCAGTTTTTCCAAACAATCTTTCCCATTAATAATCAGCTTTGGAGCAAGAGCATCAACGAGTGTTACGGTTACACCATCAACATCCTCCTGATAATACCATGTTGCAAGCTTATGCTCTTTTTCTGTACTTTCCGCTTTTTTTACCTCTCCACCAGGTATTACTGCAGCTTTTGCTTTAATTACGGCTCTGTGTGCGATATATTCGGAGCTTCCATCCGTTCCGACCTTATCAATTGCCCAATTTAAAATGACCTCAACATTATATAAATCATTAAGTAAAGCTGCATCTCCAGAATCATCAGAGGTTGTAACCGAGCTTTCCATTGCTTCAATATTGCATGGATCTGGGATATTGACTGTTCCAATCATTCCTGCTCCACTCATTTCATTAGAACCTGGTGTGATATCAGGAATCGAAAACCCAACAACATTCGGAATTTCAACATAGCTGTTTCCCTTCTTAATCTGGCAGAAAAAATCTGCCACCTTGTCAGCTCTGTACTTCATTAATCACTCACCTCCGTATATGTATTTAATCCTTCCGGCGTGTAAGCTACCTTTGCCATAATTAACGTACCAGGCGGAGTATTTGTTTCGCTAATAGCAAACACAAATTCTCCATTTGCGTTTCCAGCCGCTGTATTATCTGCAGAATTATAAGAAATTGCTGCATACAGCAAAGCTCCTGAAGATACGAGACCGGATAAAACGATACCGTAATCATCCCGAATCTCCTTTACCCGGCGCGGAGGAATCGGCTTGTCAACATCATCCACATACGTTTCCTGGAAATCGTTACACACGTAATCCTTCATTCGGACTGCCACATCATTCAGCTCATCTGCATTAATGTTATTCACGTTGTCTGCACGGTAATTGGACATCACAACCCCGGCTGTCCTCCAACCGCCTTCAACAAATTTTGCAGTAGCAATTCCAATATCATTCAGATCATTCGCCTGCTTGTCCGTCTGCTCAATCACCTTTCCGGTAGAATCGCAAAGACATCCTTTCAGGTAAATCTTTTCATTGGATTCGGACTCATAAGGGATTCCGCGATTATCCGTATGACGAAGATCTACAATCAGCTTCGCATAGGCATAGATAATACACATGTGAATCACAAGACCGGAAGTCAGGTAATATGGCCAGCATACCTTAGCCTTTGGATAATCATACTTCAGTTTCTCTGTCTCAGCTTCTTTCCTGTCTTCCCCGGAAAGCTGGAAAATGGAAGTAGTATACCAATGATTATCAATCTGTCCTTTATTGATATCCATCAGACGCTCTGCAATTGTCTTATTCTTGGAATCTCCACCGATGTATTCACCTTCCCATCCCGGACACAAAAGCGTTACCGGAACCTCACCGACCTTCTGCTCCAGAAGATCTACAACATCAAATGTTTTTTCTGAAATAGAGACTCCTGGAATATTGATAACCGTTTTGTATTTGACCGTTACTGTCTTTCCAAGAGCTCCGGTCAGATCCCGGATAACAATTCTTCTACCATACTCGTCATATGATGCGCTGAAATCGGTCCCCAGCGTTTTCTTATCAATAGATACGCTGCTAAGAATTCCAAGACCATTCACATCCAGATAACCGATTCCACCTGAAATCGGAACACTTGCAGATGCTTCCTCCTCACTCTCGCTGATTTCAGCTTCTCCAACCAATACCATGATTGGAGCACTTAAGTGCTGTTCATCTCCAAAATGAACAAATACCGGCTCGCACAATGAAAATTCCTTGTTCCATGAACCGGATTCCGGTTGGAAATAACCAATTTTTTCACGCGCATCATCAATACTGCTAATCAAGAAGGCCTTTCCAAGTGCCTCCTTCCAATTTCCACTCTCCAGCTGCCACACCGGAGCCATGCCAACATAAAGCGGCGTGCACTTCGCCGATTCGACTGCAATTGGAGCACCTGCAACCTGCACGGCATGAATTCCTCTTTCTGACATTTTGTACCTCCTTAATATTTATTAGCCCAGTCCCGGGATATCGGCGGCTGGATTAAACTTACACCAAAGCTAAGATACCCATATGCTTTTGGATATGTATATGCCTTGGTTCCATAGCTTCCCATTCTGATTGGATATTGAATTGTGGAACCACCAATCTTATGTTTTTCAATAATCTTCTGTTGGATCCACTCCAGAAGATTGAGAAGATCTATTTCCGATTGTTCATCCGGAATATTAGATACAGCCCCGTCTTCGACCTTGTACTTCTCAGTACTATACACACAACATTGAATCAGCATCTGCATATTTCTCGAACCGGCATCGATATCTCCCGTATCCATGCTTATACAGATATACGGGGCAGATGGATAAAACTCTCCGACCGGTGTGAATGCAAAATTCTCATGCGGTAATGCTGCTACTCTTACCGGAGGAATTATCAACTTCTCACTCTTCCCATCACCATTTCCGTCAGGTGTCGCCAACAATGTGTAGTTTTCCTCTTTCAGCTTTTCTTCCAAAAATTTCTGATAATCATGAAGTGTACTAACTGGTGTATACATAATCACTCCTCCACATTAAATTGTCTTTTCAAATGATGGACAAGTCTTTCCTGATATGTATTCTCCATGACTTTCATCGTTGGATTATAAGCATCCTCATTTGTAACCATCTGGGCAACAGATACGCTGCGGATCGGATTTATTGCATACTTCCCTTGTCTCTCCCACAAAAGAGTATATCCATTATTCAATGCAGTCGGATTCACAACAAAGCCATGCGGATATGCCTTTTTCTGACCTTTCTTGATTGTTATCGTTGCTTTTTTTCGTTTGGACACTTTAATCCCCTTCTGACTCTGGTAAGATCTTGGTGTAAAAGAAAAATGAAACGATGATAGCCTCCTTGACTTCACCACTATTTTCCCTTTTTTCAAATCACCCGGATAACTTTTCGTAACCACAGCATTTTTATTAAAATCTGCGGCTTTAATGGCATATACAGCCCGCACAGACTTTCCAAGCTGCGTTCTTCCCTTTGCAAGAGAATCATTGATTGCGCGGCTCATACTCTTAATTCCTCCGCTCTGAATCACACGCTTCATATCAGCAAGATTAGAATCATATTTCACATCCAGAATCATAATTACGAGCTCCTTTCCAAAAAAATCAGCCATACACCATCCACATCCTTGACCTCATTGACCGTATACAGATTTCCGTCATATCGTATTGCCATATTGGTCTTAGGACTATCATATCTCGTACCGGCCAGTTCACTCTTTGGAACATATAAAAGATGTGATCCGGAATTCATTGCCTGAAACTCTGCAGAATATTTGCAGATCAGTCCGTCATCATCTTCAATGCAGTTGATGTTGAAGTCATCCAAACGGTGTGTGTCGGAAAACTCATCCGGATTAAAAAAAACATCCTGCAGATCCTGTTCAAACATATCTTTAAACTTTCCCATCTAATCACCTCACAAAAAGCCCCGTGTCAGATTCTGACACGAGGCTTCTGCATTACTGTTCATCAGCTTTATCAATCAACTCATCCTGGTAATTAAGAATTGCTGTCTGCATATCCTTAATTTTGAGCTTGCCATCAAGTGACGGCATCCCAATGGACGCTGCATACACTTCAAGCTCCTTCTTGGTACTCATTTCAAGAATTTCCTCACTTGAAGCAAAATCATACTGTCCCGGATCTGTATTCTGCGATCCCGGATCAGGGACAACCTTCGCAAAATTCTCCCTGACAAGAATGTCTGCAACCAGATCACCTACAGCGACCTGGTCTCCCACATGATATTTACCTTCAAATGTTCCACGAACGATTTCAACTGTTTTCATACCACACCTCCTATGCGAGTGCCTTGCATGTTCTCCAAGCCGTCCAGTCATATGGATGCGGAAGCGGAGCACTGCTCATCTCAAGATTTCTCTCGGATGAGGTCACATTCGTAACTCGTCTTGGTACAAGCTTATTTGCGTATGTATGATACTCTCTGTCCTCCTCTTCCATCTGTGTAACTGACCCAAATTTGGTAGCTCCAACATTTGGAGGAACGATAATGAAGCTGTCCTGATCCACGTAATAGCTGTTCTCACCATTCGGATCTTTCACTCCTCTCGAATCTGTGAAGATGTTCAGCTGAATTCCATCGAAATTCATACTTCCGAGATTTCCAATCCGTCTATACACAGTATTGACCGGTTCAATCCTTCCGATATTAAGATTTCTGGTATCTAAAAGCTTCAAAATCGTAGGATCGTTAACAAAATGATGTACCAGATGTCCACCAAGAATCAAATCGAGAGAATCATAAGAACAATCGATACTATTTGCTGTCTCAGCGATCTGAGCGTAGATATTGGCATCACTGTCACTCCACTTCTTGCTGTATGTAACAGCATTATCGAATGTGTTTTCGTAGAATTGGAATCGAACCTTCACAAGCTTACTCTTGTCATCGATATCATCACCAACACTGCAATAGCATTCCACGCATCCATTATTGAGAATCTTTCCACACATCCACTCCCAGCTTCTCATAACAGCTGCAGTCAGATACGCCATATCTTCTGAAAGATAATTACGCTCACGCTCCTCCGGAGTAACCTCATCATACATTGTCTCTCCAATCCCTTTCTTCATGAGAGTTGCAAGGCTCATCTCACGTGCCGCATGAATAAACGCCGGATACAGTTCCTCTCCATCATAACCATCACGGTCCAGAACCACAGCCTTTGTATTCTCAAGCGGAACAACAAACGGAGCACATCTGTGTCCCTCGTCCAGACGCTCAATGTACACCTTCTTACTCTTGAAAATATCTCTCGCACTTGTCGGGAAATAACGGTCATACAGGAACATGGAAGGAAGCTCTGCTTTCTTCACTACCTGAATCATATTATTCGTACTGTAAATTTCCATCTTTCAACTCCTCCTATGAATGAATATATAAGCCATATTTCTGGGCAGAAAGAATATCTGCCTCAGTAGCAGCATAATTGTTCAATCCTGAAACGGCATGAACATTGAATCCACCGGAAATAAACACGGCAACGGAAATTGTTGCACTGGATTCATCCTTTGCAACATTGTGGCTTAAGATTCCAATAACATCACCCGTAAGTGCACTCGATGAGTCATCCACATCACCGGCGATGAAATAACTTCCATCAGATGCGACTTTCACCAGAGCGCCTCGCTTAATCTCCGACTTTGGATTTTTGATTGCGATTGTTCGCATATCGAGCGGATGCATTGCCCCACGAAGCAGTTTATCCGCAGTAACACTGTAAGCATTACCATTTAAGTTCATAATCTGTTACCTCCTACAAATATCTTGAGATGGAAGCTCCCATCTTTGCTGACATATCATCCACACAGCTTACTGCCTTCACTCCGCTCATCGGGTTTGCAGCCGGAGACTGCAAATCCTTGACGTTGCTATCAGCATAGTCCTGAGCCATCTTTGAGATGATTCCGTCCTTACTATTCTCTACTACAGTATTGTTCTCTTTCGGAACATCCGGATTGTCAGTTTCGGAAGATTCACGCTGTCTGAACATTCCGTCCTTCAGCGCGCTAAGCGCAAGTTCCGAAGCATTGACCGGATTGCTGTATTTTGCATCATTTACCGCATCTACTGCAATATTGGATGCGATCTGATCAATAGCTTCCATCCTTGCACGCTCCTCCTTTACGCCCTCCTCTCTTGCATTCTTCTTTTCGTTTTCGATAAGAGCCTGATACTCACTCTTAGCATCCGGATTGGATGCAAGGAAATCACTTAACTTTCCCATACTGTCCTCCTTTTTCTTTTTTAAATTATTTACACCAACCTGCAAAGGCAATCCCTGCGCAACTGCTGCAAGCACAGCACGCTTCTGTTCAGACAAATTGGAAATCGGAAGCATTCCTGACACCGCAGATGCCACCATTCCATATTCATCAATCTTGCCTTCATAGTTGGAGTTCTCACTGATCTTGTCAACAAATCCCATCTCAACAGCTTCTCTCGCTGACAGAGTCGTGTTCTTGTCCATCATCCTCTGAAGCTGTTCCTTTGGAAGTCCTGTTTTCTCCTGGTAAGCCAGGATAATATTGTCATTGGTCTGAAGAAGAGCATCCTTCGCCTGCTGCATCGCCCGGTAATCGCCCTCAACACCGCCACTGCAATTATGAATAAAGATCTCGCCAATCGGAGAGATCTCACAATACATTGCACAGGCAATAAACGATGCACAGCTGCACGCCTGACCGATCACCTTACCTGTGATATTACCCTTATAACTTCTAATCGCCTCATAAATCTCAGCTGCCTGCGTGACATAACCACCAACAGAGTTGATGATTACCTGAATATCATCCCCGTCTGCTTCCTGCAGAGCACCGATAAACTCTCCCGGTGTCGTACATGCCATTTCAAACCAATCGTAAATCCATTTTTCATCGTCTGATACAATTGGACCACGAACACTAATCTGCCTCATTCATTCCCTCCATTCTCAATTCCAGCTTTTTCATTGTCTGACGCTCAGCTGCGAGCTGTTCCAGGTTCTCTTCATAATCAGTTCCGTTCAGCTCAATAGCTTCCTTCTCACCGTTGGAAAGTCCAGCCTTCATCTTCATGAGAGAAGCTTCCACCTCTTTCGTTGGATCCAGCTGTCCTGGAGACGGTCCCGGCCATTCCGCGCGGCTATACGCATCCCGGATATAGCGATTATCAAAATACCCTGGCAAATCAATAATTCCCTTTGCAACGGCCTCATTTAACCAGAGCCTGTAAATTGGATTGCAGAACGAATCAGCGAACCACGTTCTGTTCATGGAAAAGAAATTCCACGCCTCCAGCAATGCACCTCTGGATGCACTGTAAGAAGCGCTGAACTTTTTCAAAAGCAACTCATTTGGAATATCAAGAGCTGCTCCAACAGTCATACATACACTCTGAATAAACGCATCGAAATTACTGGATGGACGTTTGCCGTCCACCACTTCAATACTCTCACCCGGTCGTAACACATTAATGTTTCCATTACCGATATCAAGGTCGTTGCTCTTACCGTTATCAAATTCAAGCGGCTTTCCTCCGGATGTCTGAACGCTAAAAGACTCATCATCTACTCCCTCAAATGCTGGAGGCTCTCCATCTTCTGTCTTAATAAAAACAGAAAAAAGCCCATTGATCAGAGCTGCCATAATCTCTGCATCCTGATATCGACGGAGCTGCTTGATATCCTCAATTACCGGGGCAAGATATGGAATGCCGCGGTACTGATTCGGCCGGATTGCATTAAACACATGAAGCACATTCGGATTACCTGTCTTTTCTCCATATGCAGGAATTCTTGTCCATGATATGGATGCAAGAGATCTGTCGGAATAATCACTTGCGACATGATATGCAACCACACGATCTAAATCATCAATCTCAATCCCATTGTATATCCTGTTCCCGTTATCATTATTTATCCGATATATATCCACAAATTCAGCATTTGAATTCGGATTTGATATCAGGTCACCTTCCATGAGCTTAATGGTAAGCTCAAAGTCTGAATCCGGATTGTTTACATACATAGGAAATACGAAACACTCTCCAGACATAAGCCATGTCATAAGTGCAATCTGCTGCAGTTCAAAAAAAGTGTTCTGTCCTGTAATACAACAATTCTTTCTGGATGCCCAGGCGTTAAATTTGAATTTGATATCACTTTCTAATTCGGCAGCTCTTTCCCTTTCGATTCCGATAAATTTGTAATCGATCTTCGGAACGACCTTTAACCCTGGTCCAATTACATGATCCCGATTCGTATGGATCGCACTCGTTGCAATTGGAGATGTATAATACGATGAGCGTGATCGCCTGCGCATCAGATCCAGATTCATATCAATATCTGACTGAGGTGATGCGGATTCATTTCGCCAATTCTTCATTGATTTCTTTTTTCTTGATGCGGCTCCTTCTGAATAACCATAATTGCGTATTGCATCAAGGGAAATTCTCGCCGCCGCACGCCTTCCTGCTGCAACCGGATTAAAATATTCTACAACCTTATCAACTACATTCATGCTCCACCTCAATTATCAAGCGGGCACACGTGATATACCGGTCTTCTTGCCGTTCCACGTGTTTCCAGTGCGCTGACTTCTGCCTCAAGCTCCTTTATCGTTGCACGAATCTCGGACAGATTCGCCCTTGTAAGTGATCTCCCGGCAATAGAATAGGACTGCGCAAGTAAAACCTGTTTTTCAGCCTCCCGATATAATTGCAGACGTTCTTTTGCAATCTGAAGCTTTCCATTTGCCACTATATCTCAACTCCTCTCTTAATCTGTCCATATTGTCTGTTTTTTCTTCCTTCTGGTGTCTTCTGCATATAATTAATACCTTGTGATAACTTTTTTTCCAGGACATCAAAATTCGGATTAATTAACTCTTTTGCCGCGTGATTATAATTAAATAAATCAAGCGGTTCGTTCCGCTGGACTCCTTGCTTTTTCTTCCATCTGGTTCTTATCCCTCCGTTCCTTTTAAATTCTTCCACTTTTACTTCCGACAAAAGCCCTCTAAAATACATCCGGTCATATCCGGCATCCTTATCAAGCGGAAAGTGACAATAACATGGTCCCGGTTCAGTAACCTCAATCCATGTCTGGATATCATCCTTTCCGGAGTCAACGCCAAGGATGTAGATGTGGGTAGTATCAACTACAGCTCCTCTGTCATTTTTGATCTCAACTTTTGTCTTTTTATAAATTAAAGGGATACCCGGTGTATCCGCGTATCCCTTAATTCCATAAAATTTCTTTCCAATTTTCTGCATATCCCTGATAAACTGATATACACGGTTCGTGTGATCTCCTCCTGTATCAACACAGGTTCCGGCAACATTAAGTCCACATCCATTTCTAAAATGGAATGTCTGGCTCATTATTTCGACAAGGGATTTCCATGCTGCATCCAGTCCTGGGTTTTCCCAAATAATTCCCTTCTGGATTCCCCAGCTTTCATTATCCTTGCCCCATCCGCGAATTTCATATTCAAGGCGGTCTCCCTGCACATCTGCTGATCCGGTCAACAGCAGCACTCCATCCGGAAGTTCTGCGTCATATTCTTCTCTTCTTGCAAGTAACACTTCCTCGTCAACAGACCGTTTTCCTGATGCTTGATACTCAGTATCATCAAACGGAAGTCCGAGCTTCGTATTTATAAATACCTTTAACTTTGAAATGTCATGCTTTTCCTTAAATGCTTTATTTGCTTTTTTAAATTGTTCAACCATCTTCTCCCATGACGTGAATGGAGATGCCAATGCATTCAGATGGAATGACCGGACACTGCTGCCCGGATTCATTGCAACCCACTTATGTGGCTGTTCATATATCTCAGATCTGCTGAGATGCCATCCACAATGTATGCATTTCATTTTCATCGTTTTAAAGTCAAGCTGATGGAAGTCATACGGCTGGTATTTTCCACATGCAGGACAGCGGTATTCCCACTCTTCCTGTGTTCCATCCATAAAGCTGTCATAAATCTTTGATGCCCCTGTTGTAGTTGGACTGGACACCATAAGAATCCGGTTATTCCAGAATGTTGTTGTACGAGTTACAGCAAGATCAACCGGATCTCCTTCCTCTCCTGCTGATGCAGGATAACGATCAACCTCATCCATTAGGACTACACGAACTGGACGACCAGCAAGATCAGCTGCGGCGTTCGCTCCGGCAAAAGCAATAAACCCTCCGGGGAAATCCTTGCTGAACACCGTGTTATCGCCATCACCGGACTTCTTGTCCGACACCTTACCATTCAAAGCCGGAGTATCTCTGATCATATAGGAAAATCTGTGCTTCGAGAAATCTTCGGCCATTGGCTTTTTATTTGGCTGCACAACAAGGATTGTTGATGGATCTTCCGCTATGTAATATCCAATGACATTTAAGATGATCTCTGTCTTTCCAACCTGTGATGACGACATGACAACAGTTTTTGAAACATTCATATCACTCATGGAGTCCATGATTTCTTTCTGATACGGCAGCCTGTTCGTATTCCACTTTCCTGCTTCTGCAGATAATCCCTTTGACAGGACACGATACTGATCAGCCCATTCTGATATAGACAGTTGTGGAGGAGGTTCCATTGTCTTTGCCACCCTCTGGAAGATTCGGAATGTCTTAAATGGTACATCGCTGTTATTCATGATTTCACCTCCGTGTCAGATTCTGACACAGTGGAATCATCCTCAATGACATTTCCGTCCTCATCCAGAATAAGATCATCTCCGTAAAACATTTCCGGTGTATATTCCGATAATTCGTGCAGAGCATCATACAACTCCGCCTGAATGATGGTCATAACCTCATTTGCATCACTGCACTGCGCCACTCTTTGTGCAACACGACTTGGCATAGACAAGAGCTTTGCTCTCATGGACGCAAGCATATTTGTCATAACGCGTTCCACATCTTCTGATTTATGGAGCTTTCCCTCCATCTGCTTAAGACGCAACTCCGACATCTTAAGCTTCACAACCTCATGCTTTGCCTGCATATCACGCAGCTCCGGCTTATTATCCGTCGATTGTTCAACTGTCTTTGACTGTATCCGAAGCTGCATCACATAATTGTGAACGCAGTCCCTGAGCTTGTATCTTCCGGAAGACACCCTTGGCATCACGCCGCTGGATGCCAAATGTCTCACGGTCGTCTCTTTTATCCCCAGCATGTCCGCCAGGACTCCGGCAGAACATATCAGCATACTCACATCATTCTCTTTCTCCAGCTTCTCTGCCACTCCATCACCTCCCGTCTATGGCATCGGCACTAAAAATTTTTCCCGGAATGAAACTTCGCAGATTTCGGGCTCGCAGAACCACCCGGCTTCTCGTGGGGCTCCCAGTACCTTAAGGAACATGAGAGCCCGCATTCATCCCTATTTTTAGTTGTCATATCTTAAATTTTGTAAACCACGAAAGAACCGAACCTCTTCTAATTAATGCAGCCAAATAAATATCATTTCAGTTTACAATGATTGTATGAGTAAACCTCAAAATAAAAATAAAATAATGCTGCCATTTAATTGTACGAAAAATGCTTCATTGCGGACATCATGTCATCCTGTGCTGCTCCAATATATGCCAGTGTTACATATTCGCTTGAATGATTAAATATCTTCATCAGCATTCCAAGATTACCTGTCTGCTTATAGAAGTGGTAACCAAATGTCTTGCGCATGGAATGAGTTCCAAGGTTCTCAACTCCAAATTTTTCTCCGGCATCCCGCAAGATCTTATATGCCTGCTGCCTTGTGATAGGACTGTTATATACACCTGACATGGTCGACTTGATAAGATATTCATAATCTTTCATGTCTCGGACATATTCAGATAAGACTTTCTTCAGTTCTTTTCCAACTGGAAATTTCTTTTCCTTTCCCGTCTTTTGCTCATGAACTGTAATTGCATCAACACCTCGTACATCTCTTACACGCAGCTTAAGGATATCTCCAATTCTCAGCCCGGAATAAATTCCAATCATGTACATCACATAATTGCGCATCGACTTTTCTTTCAGGTATTCTCCGATATCAAGAACAACTCCTTTGTCCCTGATTGGTTGCACAGCATTCATAATTCACCACCTTCCGCATAAAAAAAGAGCAGGGGAAAACCTGCTCAAATTAAATACACTTTTCGATGTTAAAAAGTATATCACACAAAATATGCCATGAAAAGGACAGAAAATATGCTATAAAAAATGCATCAAAATTACCATGAAATATGCAAGAAAATTACCATCAAATCTGCATTACATGATTGCATCGGATCCAAAAATATACACGGAAATCCGCTCTACGCCTGCCTTCCTGTGTCTTGATACTGTACGAGGATCCATGTGCAATCTCTGTGCAATTTCCTCATTTGTCGGACGCCTTCCGTCATCAGTCACATAGAAGTATGCGGCCTCAATCACAGCCATGTATGGAACAACGTCCGCTTTGCTTATTGCCTTCTCTATTCTATCGATATCCGTCTTTGACCTCTGAAGCGAATCAAAACGCTCATGCAGCGCCTGGTCTTCATGAAATTCACTCGGAGTACTTGACCAGGAAGTAATGCTTTTACTCTTTCCCTTGAATATCATATCCATGTAAGCACGTTCATCTGATACATGCTCTTTGAGTGCAGGATACGCACGAAGCAACTTCTCCGTCTTCTGGTAAACCGAATCCTTCCTCTTATTCGATTTCTTGTCCATCTCATACGCCTCCAATTTATTGCTTACTACTCAACTTATCTTCCAATTCATCTTTTGATATTTGGAATCTGTTAAACCCATGATCCATCTGACTAAATCTAGGAATATAATAATACACAACATCATGACCTATATCAAAAATATTCTGATAAGATGCTGCAACAATCTGATTGTCATTATCCATTCGGCACCTATAAAAAACAGCTCCAATCTCAGGAACATCAATCCATCTCTCCCACTTATCATAATCATCCATAAATTGATAAATATCTTCATCCTCCGGATGCATCCTAAGATATTTCATTTCAGCATCATTTCCAAAATATCCAATTGCGATTGCTCTATGCAGTAACTCAGCAACTGTATATATATCATACATTATCTCACGAACGTTGGTCAACTCACGATATACATATGTAATTTTATATTTTCCATTTCCCATATACTCAGCTTTTGTCCAACATGGATGCTTAACATAATCTGTTTTTTCAGGATTTTGCTCTGATTTAAGCTTATCTATACATTCCTTTATTTCATCAATACAGTATTTATAATCATGGTTATTTTTTAACAACAAGTAAACGATATTGATGTTTACCGGTGACATCATGGATTTTATGGCCGACACTTCTTCTTCTTTCGAGACAGCAAATATATCAGCAGTCTTTTCATTCTCTTGCTTTATTTCCGGAATACCGGCACGCTCTTTAACGATAGTCATATCCTTTCTTCCGCATGCATATCCACAGCTTTTGGATACGGAACAGGTCATGCAGCATCCTGTACATTTTTCGTACATATCAGGAAAATCTTTCTTTAGATTTTGGAACACATATTTAATCGTGCAATCGATCTTGTCAAAATAAATACACTTATCACTTTTATCAACATGATCAGAGCATTCTGTATTCCGACAGTTAAAACATTTTCTGTCACAGGATCCTTTTTCCGGAATAATCTGTTCGAATGGATCTTTCTCATCATAATCATCAATCCCCATCTGATTCAGGTCTTCCGTTTCTGCAAACTTTCCAACAATTTTTTCCCTGTACACCTCACAAAATGTATCAAATAATCCAGCATGGCTGAATTCAATTGTCTTTGCATTTCCATCCGCATATCTGGACATGATTATTCGCCTGTTTAAAAAGACATCCATAGATGTGTTTTTGCCGACAAATTGTCTTGATTTTCTGTATCTCAATATCATACTGGCAATTTCTGAAGCATATTCTTCCCGTTCAAGGATATGGTCTTCCCCAGTTTTTTCAGAAGACAAAAAGACAAAACTGATTTTTTCTATCGCATCTACATAATCCTTTAATTCTGTATTTATCAGAATATCATCAAGCATAAATGCGACATCCTTCTTTTCCTGATCACTCATTTGTCTGTATGATCGGATTACATTAACTTCATCCTTTACAATTCTGACATCTGAAAGAGTTGGAGATGATCCATCCTTTACAAATTCATTCTGCATATCTTCCGGAAGCCCCGCTAAATCATTTGCCGTCGATACATTAATCTTCTGGTTTTCAAACTGAACCATTGCATTATCAACCAAATTATTATTAATATTTTCATATTGGGCAACTTTTGTCTGAGATATATGCAATGTATCAGCAATTTTCTCACGGAGCTTCCTACCCTTCAGTTCATCATCTCCAATTACTTCCGGTAATACTTCTTTCAGGTGCATTGTTGCAGTCATCTTCTCATGCTCTGTCAATGGCTCAGATGAAAGATTCGTAATCAGCAAATTAAAATATGACATTGCATCTGATTCCTCCGTCACCTCACAAGGCAACTCTGCAAATTCACTATGCCCATTTCCAACATTTTTTTTGGACGCATAATACCTTCTGTGTCCGGAAAGAATCATATATTTCCCATCATCCATTTTCCGGACAACTAAATTCTGCAGCACCTTCTTGCTGATTAGGAGTTCCTCTGCCAAAACATCAATATTTCTTGTTTCCCTCTCACCAAATGATCGCTTATTGTCACTATTCGGAACAAGCTGCTCGATTGGAATCATTACAGTTGTCCCTCTTTTTAATGCAGACTTCTTTACTCTATTCTCTTTCCCGTTAATAATATCATTCAGACTTCCCATCTTTCAATCCTCCGTATCGCTCAACAATTGTCAGCAAGTCATTGTATGTAAAGCACTCACGTATTCCATTTTGTTTCTCGCAGATTATCATTCTTTTATTTTTGTCAACAACCGTATATTTAACCTCAATCATTCGTTTCGTCATACGCTTTTGAAAAGGATCCTTATAATCACTGATTACGGTAGGTATCCAAAGCACCTTACCTATCGGTATTTTTTTCAGACTGGCCAGAATTTTTTCAGATTCGCAAATATCATTCAGAATATTTTTAGCCTGGATTGAATAAACTTTATTGCTGTATTCTGTCTTCACCATTTCCTAATCTCCTAACATATTCTTTTGCAAGATTTTTATAATCTTCTGACACAACACTTTTTCTCCTGTGCAGCGATATCGGTTTGCGTTTTTCCAAAGCCGTATTGACAACCTCAGAATCAGATATGCATGTATCAAATACAGGAATTATATTTTCACTCATAATTTTTTTAATCATGCGTATCTGGCTGGAACGTCCATTAAACATTGTTGCGACACATCCAAGGATACGTATATTCTCGTTATACTCCTTCGCCTGATCTATATAATCCTTAATCTTTCTCATACCTTCTGCCCCAAAAGCATCCGGAACAAGAGGAACAATTACATCGTCTGCCGCCACCAGAGCATTAACTGTAAGCATGGTCATTCCCGGATTGCAATCAATAATACAAAAATCATAGTCATCACGCACTTTGTCAAGAATAAAGCTCAGATCTATGTGATTGAGATCAAGGCTGTCCATCTCATCTCCTCCGACAAGCATATCCATCTGGTCAGAGAAACAACACCGATGAATAACATTTTTGATATCAGCGCGCATACAAAGCGCATCCTCAAGATTTTTTTTATACTTTTTTGCACGCAATAAATATGCGGAATTCTGCTGTGGATCCATATCAACAAGAAGCGTATGGTATCCCATTTTCGAAAGCTCATAAGCAAGATTTGATGCTGTCGTCGTTTTGCCGACACCGCCTT
This sequence comes from Agathobacter sp., assembly GCA_022775045.1. Classification (GTDB taxonomy): domain Bacteria; phylum Bacillota; class Clostridia; order Lachnospirales; family Lachnospiraceae; genus Roseburia. The sequence continues at coordinate 103,861 of JALFLB010000051.1, forward strand.
TATAATTTTCAATTGCAGTAATATGCATTGACTCATCCTCCTTCTTTTTTTGAACCAAGTAGCATGCCCTCCAAATTATCATAATCATATTCCCTTGTCGGGAAATCCGTAAACGAATTCTTCCTTGACCTTGATGCTGAACCACTCTGTTTACCATTCCTCTCCCAATTTCTTACAGCAGCCTTCCAATCTTTCATTTTCGTCTTTCCGACCATCCAGCCTTTTGACTCATAAAAATCCACAAACCGGACTGGGTCCATAGAATAATTTTTTTCCTCACAATAGGAACGCACGTCATCGACGGAAGGTGGTATAAATATATTTCTTTTCCCTTCTTTACTTTCTTTCCTTTCTTTTGTCTGTCCGTTTTGTGTCCGCTCTGTGTCCGTTTGGTGTCCGTTTTGTGTCCGTTCACTTGGTTGTATATCTTGATATTTTGCGTAATTTACTATAGATATGACTGTCCGTTTGGTGTCCGACTCTTTTTTGATAATTGCATCTTCCTCTAAAACGTTGAGAAAATTAAGAGTCTTATCCTTTGACCAGCCCCATCTATCTGCCAAATGTCGTATACTGGTGATCAAGCTTCCCCTCTTTAAATCAATCATTTTCCCCTGCGACATAACTTTATGATCTGCATACGCAGCCAAAAGGAGCAGATCTATAAAAGCCTGGCCCCTTGAAAACGATTCGTCTGCCGACCACATCCAGTGATCCATGATCGATCTGTTTAATTTAATCCAGTTATTACCGTTTTCTGCCATAAAATACACCTTATTTTGGGTGCACTTAACTAAGGTGTGATAATTTTTTGTTTTTTCAAACCTATCACACCTTAAAGTGCTTTTTTATTTATTTCAAAAATCTATTAACAGATTACTGTTATATCAAGATTTTTGAAGGCTTCCTCGTGCTCCTCAATATACTTACGTATATACTTAAGTATATTGTTCATCGCCTTAGTCTTCCAGGCTCCTCCATCTGCCTCATACAAGACAAATCCAACACCTTCATTAAGCTTACGTGTCCTAAATACAAAAGGGGACTCCGGCTGCTCAACATCAATAAATGTACGATACGGTTTCAGAACCGGATCTGTAGGTGCAATCGCATCTTTTGGTCCAACAAATGTTGAAACGGACACTTTCTGCGATATACCATCATCTTCAAGATTCGTGACATCGTTTCCTGTAACACAGCCGCAAAATTTAATAACCTCATTTCGGTTATCAGATTCCACGAATGCCGTACGAAGCCAAATGAGAAAACGTTCCTGATCAAACACTTCTCCATAATTTTGATTCGGGATAACTGCTTTTGCCCGAATATATGTAGCTCTCTCATTGTCCGTATTAAGCCTACTTACAAGCTTAACCTCAGTTGGATTCACAATCTGGATATACATAGGACCTCTGTCACCTTCCAAATTGGCAGCCACATAATCCATAAATCCGGAGATTGTATTAACCTCCATTGGTTCTGGAATTTTAATCTCCTTGTCTACCCGATACAACTGCTTGTCTGAATACATTTCGTCATTATACGCAACTGTATGTATTCCTGACAACCCAACAATGTACTGTAACGCTTCTTTAATCATTTTAATTTCCTCCTTTTCCAGCGTTTCTAAAATCAATCAATTCGGAATTACTATCATCCGGAATGATAAGGTCTCCATTTTTATCTTTCCCATAATCATCAAGAGACGACTGTCCAGGTATGCACGAGCCATATTCTGACACATGTATTCTTCCTGTCTGAATGTCTTTGCTGAGCATCATCTTTGTAACCGCCGGAATTGGCGAACACAATTTGTAATTAACATTACTTTCCACGCTGATGCTATTACGCTGTTCGTCCGGTTCGACGGATATTTTTACAGTAATACTCCGCTTTCCCTTAAATGACACAGCTGGGTCCAAACAATTCGCAAGGACTTTTAATGCAGCGTATCTGTACTGTTCCATAACCCTTCCATTATCAATTTTGTCTAAATCCAAATCAAATGCCATCCTACTCACCTCCTTTTAATGTCTCTTCTATCTCTAACAGTTGCTTCTCACACCGTTCAAACTCGATCACCCACACCCACGGATTTGCGTACCATCCGTAGCGGTCAAGGTCGGATTTCTTGATGGTGGAATCCCAAACCGTTTCAAACTTCTCAATGCTAAAATCTCTCGTTACGCAAGACAAACTTCCCTCTGCACCACTACTTGGGCATTCGCATCTTCCGTCACATCCTTCTGCTCTTGCCTGCTCCTTTGTAATCGCCTGCAACCACTCCACACGCACATCCTTGACCTTTAGCCAGATACGGGCGGCTTCCTTTGGCATGTGGATGGATGGGTGCCAACGGCAAGGTGATTTTCCTTTTTCCCAGATAAAATCCATGCCGTTGTATTCGCATTTCGCTTTTCTGGCATCCTCTCTGGATTGATTTACTAACCGTTCAAACAGTTCCCTGTCATGTATGTAGGTTAATTCTCCGCAAGTTCCGTCCTTATAGTCAAAGGCTATCATTTGATTTCTGATGTCCCGTGCTCCAACACGCCATGTTTCTCGCACATACAGGATATCTTCCGACTGATATGGTGGATTATATGCAGTCTTTATCAGTTCCGCGTCCGCCATATCGCAGTACGGTTTAAACATGTGCTTCTTTTCTTTCAGAAACTCTTCCGGCGTTCCGTTTTTGCACTTATCTGGCAAAATACCTATTAGTTGCCGTGGCTTAATCACCCGCCTTGTCACCATTTTTCTCCCATCCAGAATTGCCCGAACCATATCGGTGTTGAACAGAATCGGTAATACTCTACTCATCCACTCTACCGCCTTTCACAATATCAATCGCATTGCTCAACTCCACATAATCAGAACATTGTCCGAATGCTTCAAATTCTATGGCATGGTCTTTTAACTGTCCCACAACCTTGTCCACATCGTAGGCAGTCGGCTGTGCATCAATAACAGCCATAATTTCCATCGAGTCCGTGCACTCACTAAAATCCACGCTTTCCAATGCATCCGCATCAATCAATCTGCTCATTCTACATCACTCCAATCAAAAGTAATTTCTTCACTACTATCAACGCCTAATTGTTTACATTTCGCTCTTGTAGATGTTCCACCAGAATGTCTTGTGCCAAATAAGAACAATCTTTGCACGATTCTGAAATATGACTTCCGAACGCAAAACCTTTCTTCCTCATCAAGCTCGCTGATTGCATCTTCTCCATGAATCCACTTGTACCATTCAGCAAATTCATCTACCATTCCCTGAACAAGAATAATGCATTCTTTAAGAATATGTTTTTCATCATGACTTTCTAATTCTTTATTAACTTTCTGTTTCTCCACCGCCTCTCTGCATTCTTCTGGTGTGCCGATTGCCCGGTACTGCTGTATTTCTTCCAGCGCCTTAATGATGCACTTACCTATATCTGATTTTGGCATAATTCCAAGCATCTCATTGTTTCTGCTTGCATCTTTTAATAATTTAATTGCTTCCTGATCCGTCATTCTCCATCACCACCCTTTAACTGTTCTGCAATTTCATCAACGATTGCATAAAACGTACAAAGATTACTTCCTACATCTGAAAGAGGGCTTACTTTCTCTAATCCAATATCTATCGCATCTTTAATCTCTTTCTTAAAATCATCAATCGCCTTGTTATATCCAAGCTTGAACATATTGACATCTTCGATTTTAAGATTTTCAAATGCTTCTACCAACGTCTTTGACACAGCTTCTACAAGCTGTTCAATGTATTTTTTATTTTCGACCACGTTTTTTATTTTTTCAGCTTCATCAAGTGTCATTCTCCAACCTCCAACAGTTCCGGATTGTCAAACCGATTCCCAAGTACTTTGATGTAATCTCCGCCATCTAAAACCTCATAACTTTCTGCTGACAATCTTTCTGTAACCTGAAACGATAATGTTTCATCATCCCAAAGTACTTCGCCAACCGGATATCCTTCTGAAAAACCATTATCCGTGTTGTAACCGTCCAAATATGACACAATGTCATGTTCAAATATTAACGTGCCTTCTTCGTCCTTTCTGTTGACACACTTGCAGATGGTGGATTGATCTACCTTATAAGCTCTCATATCAAATTCAACACAATCATCACATGTGTAATGTGTTCTGATATATGTATTTTCCAATTCCATTATGTAAGCACATTCTTCAAATATAATTAGATTTCCTTCCACCCATTCCCTGTTATCCGTCCGCTTTGCACGGTATAAATATCTATCGATCATCTGATTCCCTCCACTTCTGATTTAATCTGGATATATATTCTTTGTAACAGTGTAGTCATATTTAGGATTCTTTGAACCAAGGCAAAGACAATAGCATTCTTTGTCTACAAAGAAATATAATTTTACAACTTGTTTCAATAGTTTTCTTATCAACCATTTCATACTCTATTCCTCCACTTCTGACTGTAGCCACTGCAAAGCAGTTTCTTTATGTTCCCAAATTTCTTCATAGTCTTTCGTTCCGAAAGAAATTGTATCCATGCTGTCAATGCTTATCTGTTCAATAAACTCTGCCAGTTCCTCATCACTCATTGAGCGGATGCGGTCGGCATTTGTCATTCTGGTATACTTATCAACTGCATTTTGTTTACATCCTATGCACTCTTTACTTTCCATACTGCAATTCTCGTACTTACATAATTTACATCCATCATGTTCTGTCATGCTTCTCATTCTCCCTTCGGTTGATATGGCTTGCTTCTTGCAAGATTCTTATTAACGGGTGTATTTAATGCTTCTTCAAGTGTGTAGTTTTTGCTATTGAGTCTTTCTTTCAAAGTACTTCGATTCATTCCCTTAATTCTAGCCCATTCCGAAATACTGTGAACTTCTCCATTAAATTCGATTCTCGTTGTACAGGTTCTATTCTTTGGTTGCTCCGACAATGGAATATAACAGCAATTCTCTGGACAGTAATTTCCATTTACATCTTTCCTCTCGATGCTTAATCCATTCTCCCAACCATGTTTTAATGACCAATATAGGAATTCAACAAAATCATTCTTCCATTCATCGCAAATTGTGATTCCTCTACCTCCATAATCCTTGTAATCTTTACTGTTTTTATTTTCACATCTATTTTTCATTCTCTTCCATGTTTTATACAAAGGATGGCTACTCAAACAATGTGTACTTTGAAAACCAGCTTTTCCTTTTTTGAATATCCCAAAAACTCACTCCTTATCTTTAAAAGGCAATGGTAGCCTTTGCCATGCGATAACTTCAAACGGAATTTCTTCCCCATCTGCATCATTCCATGTTTCACCGTCATAACCCACAAAATATGGAAGTATGTTTTCAAATTCAGTTTGCGTTGATGGGTTGCAGTCCATAACAGTTACCAAACATCCAAATGCCTCTTCCGGCAAACGCTCACTACACGGAACCCATCCGTTGTTATCGTCACTAACTCCGAACCATATCTTATTTCTATTCTTACAATCCGTAAGCCCACAACCATTGCATTTCTCATGTTCTCCGTTCGTATTGCATCCGAAGTGTCCGTTGTTGTACTTCTCTGCTTCCTTCTTGACGATTTCGATTGCTCTTTCAAGGTCAATACTCTGTTTTGGTTTTCCACCGCCAAGATTGAATACTATCGTTTGATTTTCTTCCAACTTCTCAATAATCTTCTCAAATACTTCCTGCATAATTTCTCCATTCCTGCACACCATATTCTCGAAAGGATGGTGTACTATGTCTGATGAAAAAGTAATATGTACCTGCATGGATGTCACAGCCGGAGCAATTAAAGAAGCTTTTAAAAATGGTGCTCGCACTGTGAAAGACATACAGGATGCAACAGGTGCCGGGACTATCTGCGGGGCATGTCTAGATGAGATAGAACATCTTTTAGATGAATTAAAGCGCTAGATAGCACTGGCACATTTGTGTGCCTTATGCAAACCGGAGCTGTCCGGTCTGCTCTGATTCAATCTGCATGTTCTTGGTTCGCTCACATCTGCATAACTCAGGAAGATTCGCTCTAACAAGTGCCGCAGGAATTGGCGGGCAAACTGCATTGCCGCAGCGCCGCACTTGTTCACTCCTTGGATATGTCTTGCCGGTGTAGTCATGGTCGATTATGTAATCGTCCGGGAAGCCCTGACATCCATATAATTCTTTAGGCTCTAGCATCCGTAATCCGATGTCAACAATCTGGTAATCGACTCCCTCTATCGTGACAAGTCCGAATCTGTCCTTTGTAGTGACAGTATCAAGAGGATCTTTTATATCCTGTCCAGTTGCATCACCATAATATTTTATAAGAAAAGCACGGACCTCTCCGAAGTGACCTGCTGATGTTGTTATAGTGTGAAGCGGTTCTCTCACGTCTTGACCGGTTCCGGACTTATAAAACTTGCTCAAGAACGATGTAACCAATCCGTATCTGTTTGAACTATCTACTGTCATTATAGGATCGTCCAATCTCTGACCTCTTACGTCTCCACTTGATGTTTCAGAATGATACTGAATAAGAGTTGGACTGATAAGGCATTGTTGATTTCCGGTAGTGATTGTATGTATTGGATCCTCGCAACTTCCTCCCGGATGATTCGTTGTATTTGTTCCCATGTATGGTGCTAGCATAGGCTCTACAACTCCAAAACCATGCTTACTGGTAACGGTACTCAAAGGCTCATTTGCACTCTTGCAGTAATTCGACTTTGCGCCGCTGTGATTTACCTGCACAATGAACGGCTCTGCATTGTCGATTACGAATTTCTTCAAACCTCGTGCTATCCGCTCCATCGTCTTTGGCGCAAGTGGGCGCACCGCACGGATGCCGTATTTCTCTTTGATTTCCTCCGCTGTATCAAATATACTCGGACACGGCAGGGAGAAATCCAACTGTGTGTATGCTCCGACATAAGGCTTCAATAAACCGGCTTTTACCGCTTCACTGTCTGCCGGAGCATGAGTCGGTTCCGGCCAGACGATAGGCTTACCATCACACCGAGCAATCAGAAAGAATCTCTTTCGCATGGTCGGTGCTCCGTAATCAGCTGCTACCAACTCTCGGTGCTCCACCTTATATCCCAATTCTTCCAGCTGACCAACAAACTTTTTGAATGTCTGCCCCTGCTTTGCTTTGATTGGATGGTGTCGCCGGTTCAACGGTCCCCATGTCTTAAATTCTTCCACATTCTCAAGCATTATCACATCCGGTCTTACAAGTCCTGCCCACCGAAGTGCTACCCATGCAAGCCCTCTGATATTTTTATCCTTTGGCTTACCGCCTTTTGCCTTTGAAAAGTGCTTGCAATCCGGTGAGAACCATGCAAGTGCTACTGGATGTCCATCGCATGCTTCCACAGGATCCACAGCCCACACATTCTCACAGTAATGCTTTGTGCTTGGGTGATTTGCCTTGTGCATCTTGATTGCTTCTGGGTCGTGGTTGATTGCTATATCAACGCTGATTCCGGTTGCCATTTCTATTCCAGTAGATGCCCCGCCGCCACCTGCAAAGTTATCAACTATCAATTTTCCGTCTATCATGGCAGCACCTCCGGGAAATCCATTCCAAATGACAACTGTCCGAATATATCATACATTCCTCTATCTCTCTTCCACGGCTCATAATCCTCAAAATTTGGAACCGCCTTATAGATGAATGCATTTACCCATCTTGCGAAGTGATTAAGCCTGATATCATCTCGTCTCTCGTTGTACCGCATGATATATGGTCTCACTCCAAGCTCTGTGAGCTTACGGACACGGTACATATCCTCTTCAAATGATGTGTTGAATCCGACCAGACAAAAGCACATATGCTTTGATGCCGGGATAAATCGGCTCATTATTTTAATTCCTTCAAGCACCTGCTTCTCAAATCCCATTAGATCCCACGCGTAATGTAGCGACCTTAAATGATGTACCTCTGACATTGCCTGTGCGATCTCTGATGTCATCAGCCGGACATCACAGCCTTGGTTGATATCAACAATCAGATTCCTGTCGCGGATCTCATGCAGCTTGTCTATGCAGTACGGATCCGCGGTAAGATTGTTATCGTGCAGGATGATGATATTACTCCTTGGATTGATGATATCTTTAATCTCCTGATCCTGCCGGAACTCTCCCTCTTTTTTCGGAACAAAGCAGAATGGACACTTTCTCACGCATCCGCGGCTCGTAAATCCCATTCCGGCATCTACGATCTGCTGTGCCTTTGCTTTCTTGCGCTCTTTGGTCATAATCCCTTTGATTTTCGGATAAATCATATCGGCTGTGTACAGATCATAGTCAGGCTTCATATTTTCTATTTCTGCCGGAAGTCTTTTTTCAATATCCCACCCGGTACCGCCGATCTCTATGCGGTCTCCGTAGTAGTCCTTAAGTTTTTCACACTCTCCTTTCGATTTCGTGAATATTGTGCTGGCATATATCTTTTCATAATCAGTTCTATTTGCATCCGGTCGAACAAATTCAACCTGTTCTCCAATGCTTTTGTAGTAATTGGAAATCTTCATCAATGCCAGATTCGGAAGTTTTCCGTCTATGTCTATAAGTCCTATCATCTTCCAAAAGGAACCTGCAATTGCGTTACCAAGGCCTTAGGTTCTGCTCCTTTCTTTGTCATCGTGCACATTCATAGAATAGCAACGTCACAATACAAATGTGTTATACTGAAGGACAACAATTTCAATTATTCGTTGTATACTCGTCTCTTTCCTCACTTTCAGTCTTATCCTCAACAATGTTGTAGAGCAAAGCTTCTCTTTCCTCACACCACTTACGCATAATCGGGATTTCCTTCTCATCATTAAAATCCAAATGAAAAATTTCTTTATACGCAGAAATAAAGCTGTTATACTCCTCCTGCCAGTTCTCCAAATCTTCCTTCGTATACTGGATTTCCTCTTCATCAAACTTCTGAGGATCCTTTTCATAAGCTTCCAAATCCTTTTTTGCATCTTCGATACTGTCATATATATCCAAGAAATCAGCTGCAATTCCTGGACCGTAAACCTCCAAAAGAAATTTTAGCATCGTTTCCTCAGATACGACTGTAAACAAGCAGCGTGAAAAGTACTGCTCAGCGAAAGCTCGTTCATCACTTCCATTTGAACGACTTCCACCTATCAGATCATGTATATAATTTTCCAGGAGTTCCGAAAGTGTAATTCCATGAGCTCCGCATATTCTTAAAATCTCATCACAATCCATGTCAGAGAGTTCCAATACAACAGACCTTTTCTGTAATTCCTGGTGGTTCTTGATCATATCAGCACATCCTTTCTCGTCCCGTGTCAGATTCTGACACGGATTCTACCCATATAGAAAAGTAATTATAAATGGTGCATAATAAACATCAGGATTAATAAGAAACGCCAATAATAGGAAAATCATTATTCCCAATGATACCTCTGCCATCACCGCAATCACCTTAAGCGCATATATGGTGTAAAAAATCAGTGCGCTTGAAGATTTCTTTCTTACCGATATCTTCAGGCACCTGATTGCGGCAATCGACAGGACAAACACAAAATCCGCGATTACCATAGCAAGTATGTATCTCATTTCAAATCTCCTGCGATTACATTTTCAGAGAAAACAAAAACATAAGCAGTAGTACAATGCCTGCCACATAATCACTTCTCTTATTTTCGCCTTTGCTTTCTTCCATTCCGACAAGCAAGCACAACAGGCCTGCTATTGTTGTAACAATTCTAAAAACAATCATATGTGTCTCCCTTATACAGCTTGTCCCACAGCCGCTTGTGCGGCTACTTGACCCTCTCGTATCCTGCTCCAAGCGCAAATCGATCACGCAACTCATCCTTTTTTTCTTCCGGTATGTCCTTGATGTCAATCTGCATCCAATCTCCTGTCTTTGAGTCTATCACCCATGTACGAATGGTAAACTCTCTCTGCTTCCTTGCCATGGCATACACTCCTTTCCATTTATTTATAATATGATGGATGACTGTCCAATGTTCTGCATCAAGACGCCACAGCACATTCATTCTCTCGTGCAAGATCTCTTGCTTCTGCCATACCTTCCGCCCGACCTAAGAAGCGGCCCTTTTCAAAATCGTCCATCTTGCTAATGGCTTTTGCAAATGTCTCAATAATTTCCTTTTCTCTTTCGCTCATAATTGTTTCCTCCTTACCTCACCCGTATATCTTGTTATCTTTGTGAACATTATAGTTCACGTTGTTCCTTTTGTCAACCATAAAAAGTATTCTTTGTGAACTTTTTTGTTGACGGAATTTCTTTCTGGTGCTATTCTGTTTTTAAGAAAAGGAGGTGTAGGTAAAATGACAGAGGGTGAACGCGTAAAATGGCTTCGTAAGTATCTCGGACTCACGCTTGAAAAGTTTGGAGAAAATCTCGGCGTCACAAAGACAGCTATTTCTAATATTGAAAAAGGTATTCGTAATCTTACAGATCAAATGCTTAAATCTATATGTCGGGAATATGGTGTTCGTGAGGAATGGCTTAGATCTGGTGAAGGGGATCCTTTCGGCGCACAGACTAGGAACCAGGAGATACAAGCTTTTATTAATGATGTTCTGGCAGAGGAAGATGAATCTCGACGCAAACGCTTTATTTATGCACTGTCCAGACTGGATATATCGGGTTGGGAAGCTCTTGAAAAGGTTGCGTTAGCCTTTTTGAATGATTGTGAACATGAAAAAGAGGACTAGCTCTCGCTGGTCCTCCTTTTTTGCCAATTACAATTCCTTTTTTATTTATTTTTTGTATTTTATATTTGATTCTAAATGTGTTACACTCACAATAAAAAGAAGGGAGTGCACATTTTCACATGAGAAAAAGATTATTTGAAATTATTGAAAAAGCAAATGAAGGGGACAAGATTAGTAAAGTATATGACTCATTTATGATTTTATCAATCATTGTAAGCATCATTCCGCTTTGCTTTTCAAAACAAAATTCTATATTATATGCCATTGATAAAATCACAGCTGCTATCTTTATTATGGATTACATTTTGCGTTTTTTCACAGCAGACTTCACATCCAACAAGAAAGGATTCTGGGCTTTTGCCATTTATCCTTTCAAACCAATGGCTATTGTCGATCTGTTATCTATTCTTCCATCTGTTACAAACTTAAGTCACGCATTTAAAGTTTTCCGCGTTCTACGGTTGTTGAAGGCTCTCCGCGTGTTTAAGTTCTTCAGATACTCAAAAAATATTAAAATAATAACAAATGTACTAGTTAAGAAAAAAGATGCTCTGCTCACTGTTGGAATGCTTGCATTATCATACATATTCGTTACGGCACTGATTATATTTCAAGTTGAACCGTCTACTTTTGATAATTTCTTTCAAGCAATCTATTGGGCAACTGTATCTTTGACGACTGTTGGATATGGTGATATCTATCCAACTTCCGCTATTGGACAAGTGATCAGCATGATATCCTCATTTCTTGGAATTGCAATTGTTGCGCTCCCATCCGGTATCATAATTTCAGGATATCAAGATGAAGTCGAACAAAATAACGAATTGGATTAACAAAAGTAACAAAGGTGCTGCCGATAGACGGTTTGCCCGTAAGATGTTAGTTAAAAAATAACCGCAATCTTTGCAAGGGACTGGCGGTTATTTTTGTGCTTTATTATTGCTTCCGATTGTATATACAAGTCCAAAGCAGATAACGACCAAGCCGATCGCTGCAATGAGACCTTCAATTGTCATCATTTGCATCCCCTCCGTAGGAGCAAACCGCCTACCATCTTGGTAGCACCTTATGGTATTTTACCATAACTACACTTTTCCACGTGAATATTCCGGATGAGATTCCATCGGCTGTCCGGCGATATGGAAATCACTTTTTAGCTTCACTTTTGTGCATACCAAAATATAATTTCTATGAGAATATTAGTAAAGGCTGCTACGCACCGCAGATGCGGCAAGGCCTT
>JALFLB010000040.1 GCA_022775045.1 Agathobacter sp.
GAAGTGCATTGTAACTGAAATGACACAGTTTTCGCCCATTAACGAATGCTTATCATTGTTTGCTACTTTGTAAACTATTGCATAAATGGCTAAAATATAGGCTTTTTTGTGCAAAATAAATAAGAAAGTGTAGAGAGGATATATGTTAGATCAGAGTTTATTTACAGAAACGATCCATGAGGTAGCGGAGATCATCCGCGTGTCACAGGGAAATATGACACGTGAGGAAATCTTAGGATACTTCAAAGACATGGATCTTAATAAAGAACAACAGCAGATGGTGCTGGATTTCTTATTAAAGCCGCATCCGGAGGATGAGCAGATTGCAGAAAATGCAGAAGATCCGCAGGATGATAATGCAGAATCCGGTGAAGATGCGACGGATGATGCGAAAAAAGAGGCCTATCAGACAGAATCGCTGGATGCAGCGGATGCAGAGAAGAACAATGAAGCCGCCCACACCGGCGTCTTTCAGATGTACCTCGACGAATTAAACGAACTCTCCACCTATTCGAAGGAAAAGCAGGAGGAAATGTATAAGGCTCTCCTTGCCGGAGATGAGAGCGTGATCAACGATATCACGAACTGCTGGCTTCCAGTCGTGTTAGAGAATGCAAAGAAGCTCACGGAATCGAATGACCCGGACCGTTTGCAGGATGTCGTGCAGGAAGGCAATATGGCACTTTTCATGCGGCTTATGGAACTTTGTGGCTCGCAGGAGAAAATTGATGTTGAATCAGAACTTGCACAGGAGATTGAGAATGCAATGAAATCCTGCATTATCGAGGAAGAGGGAGAGGGCGAAAGCGAGGATGCGATGGTCGGCAGGATTGCTTTGGTCAATGAGGCGGTCAAGTATCTTGAAAAAGAGAAAGGAATGAAGCCTGGCATCGTCGAACTTGCAGAATACACGAAAGTACCGGCTTCGGAACTCGATGAGATCCTACTATATATAGAGAAAGCAAATCAAAAGAAAAAATGATAAATTTTTAACAAAATATTTTGCAAGCATATTGATTTTGCAAATCAATCATGTATAATATATGCGAAGAAGTTGGAAAAAGAATAACAAAAGAAAGCTTCTGTAATTATTAAAGAAAAGGAGTCAGTGCAAGATGGCAACAATTGATTTAAGCAAGTATGGAATTACCGGAACTACAGAAATCGTTTACAATCCTTCTTATGACGTATTGTTTGAGGAAGAGACAAAGGCTGGTCTCGAAGGATACGAAGTTGGAAAGGAGACAGAGCTTGGCGCTGTCAATGTAATGACTGGTATTTATACCGGACGTTCACCAAAAGACAAATACATTGTTATGGATAAGAATTCTAAGGACACTGTATGGTGGACAACAGACGAGTACAAGAACGATAACCACCCAATGACAGAAGAGACATGGGCTGTTGTTAAGGATATCGCTAAGAAGGAACTTTGCAACAAGAGACTTTTCGTTGTAGATGCTTTCTGTGGAGCGAATAAAGATACACGTATGGCGATCCGTTTTATCGTAGAGGTAGCTTGGCAGGCTCATTTCGTAACAAACATGTTCATTAAGCCAACTGCTGAGGAACTTGAGAGCTTCGAGCCTGACTTTGTCGTATACAATGCTTCTAAGGCAAAAGTTGAGAACTACAAGGAGTTAGGATTAAACTCTGAGACATGTGTAGCTTTCAACATCACAAGCAAGGAACAGGTTATCATCAATACATGGTACGGCGGAGAGATGAAGAAGGGTATGTTCTCTATGATGAACTACTTCCTGCCTCTTAAGGGTATGGCTTCTATGCACTGCTCTGCAAACACAGATTTAAATGGTGAGAACACAGCTGTATTCTTCGGTCTTTCAGGAACAGGTAAGACTACATTATCTACAGATCCTAAGCGTCTTCTGATCGGTGATGACGAGCATGGCTGGGATGACAACGGCGTATTCAACTTCGAGGGTGGATGCTACGCTAAGGTTATCGACCTTGATAAGGATTCTGAGCCGGATATCTACAACGCAATCAGAAGAGATGCTCTTCTTGAGAACGTAACAGTAGATGCAAACGGAAAGATTGATTTCGCTGACAAGAGCGTTACAGAGAACACTCGTGTTTCTTACCCGATCGATCACATTAAGAACATCGTACGTCCAATTTCATCTGCACCGGCAGCTAAGAACGTAATCTTCTTATCTGCAGATGCATTTGGAGTACTTCCTCCAGTATCAATCCTTACACCGGAGCAGACACAGTACTACTTCCTGTCAGGATTTACAGCTAAGCTTGCTGGTACTGAGCGTGGAATTACTGAGCCTACACCTACATTCTCTGCTTGCTTCGGACAGGCATTCCTTGAGTTACATCCTACAAAGTACGCTGAGGAGCTTGTTAAGAAGATGCAGAAGAGCGGAGCTAAGGCTTACCTCGTAAATACAGGATGGAACGGAACAGGAAAGCGTATCTCTATTAAGGATACTCGTGGAATCATCGATGCAATCCTTAGCGGAGCAATCAATGAAGTTCCTACCAAGAAGATCCCAATGTTCAACTTCGAAGTTCCTACAGAGCTTCCGGGTGTTGATACAGGAATCCTTGATCCTCGTGATACTTACGCTGATGCTTCTGAGTGGGAGACAAAGGCTAAGGATCTTGCAGCAAGATTCAACAAGAACTTTGCTAAGTACGAAGGCAACGCAGCTGGTAAGGCACTTGTTTCAGCTGGTCCTCAGTTATAATTCGAAAATTCGAACGTATATATGAGATTTACAAAAATCCTCGTCCACATTGTGGGCGGGGATTTTTGAGTTGGGAAAATCAGTTGATTTCGTATCGAGGCCTGTTTATAATGAAATAGGTAATTGAAATAGGCGATTGAAAAATAAAAAGGGAGAAAGCGGATCCGGAGGAGAATACCGATGATAAAGGAAGCAGCAGCTTCGATAAAAAAAGTATGGAATTATGAGAAAACGATCAATGTAGATATCCGTGCATTGCAGAACATGCTTGTTATTTTTGCAATTGTTATGCTTTTGATCGATGTGGAAAATTTTAAGCTTGGGAAATATGTGATAGGGGGAGCAACACTGTTCGCCGCAGTGGTGTGTATTTTGTGTGCGGCAGTACTGAACCGGTACCAAAAGGAAGTATACAGGATTGGCAGGCTTGTGGTGATCGTGTTGCTGGCATTGGCACTGCCGCTTGCAGTAGGCGGTGCCAATGACGGTTTTTCCCTGCTTTGGTATATGCTGATTCCGATTTTTACACTTGTGTTGTTTGGAATGCCATTTGGGGTACCGGCATGTATCGGATTCGGGTTGGGAATCATGCTGCTTTTCTGGACACCGGTACGAGGGGTACTGCTCTACTCTTATCCGAGAGAGTATTTGTATTATTATCCGATTTTTTACTGGGGCTTTTGTCTGCTCACTGTTGTGATGGACATATTCTATAAGCTTTACCAGATTCTTCAGGTGGAAAATGAGAAGAAGCTGGAGGAGGAAGTACAGCATGCGGTGGATGATACAAAGAAGCTGATGGTAAATTCGGTAGCAACGATCAGCCGGATGCTTGATGAGAAGGATTCCTATACGCAGGAACATTCCCAGCGTGTGGCGGAGTATTCGGCGTTGATCGCACAGAACCTGAAGACGGTTTCCTATACGGAGAGGGAGATATCCCTGATTTACCGGAGTGCACTGCTTCATGACATTGGAAAGATTGCAATACCGGATGCAGTGCTCAATAAGCCGGCACGTTTGACGGATGAAGAATTTGAGATTATGAAGAAGCACACCATCTGGGGACGGGAAATCCTCTCCGAACTTAAGTTTCTGCCGCAGGCGGATCTGGGTGCAAGCTATCATCATGAGCATTATGACGGAACCGGTTATCCGTTTGGAATGAAAGGGGAAGAACTCCCTCTGATCACGCGTATTATCAGTGCCGCAGACGCGCTCGATGCAATGAATTCCAATCGCTGCTACAGAAAGCATTGTGATAAGGATTATATTATCGGTGAGTTTGAAAAAGGGGCAGGAACGCAGTTTGACCCGCAGGTGGCGCAAACGGTGGTTCAATTAATTCGGGAAGAAAAGATTGTTGTTTTATAAAAGGTGTTGTATATGGAGAAGTTTGTACATTTGATGAAGAAAAAGCTACAGAATTTCCGGGATATTGTTCTGTGCCCATATGAGGATGAGCAGCTGGCGGCATGGATCAAGCTGGTATTTGGAATGATCTGGGCGATCAGTATTCCAAATGGACTGATCTATGGTGCCTCAATGGAATACCAGATTGCACTGATGATCATGGTAGGGGTATTGGCTTTGGATATGTGGATTGGGAGAAAGCATCGCAGCACGTGGCTGGATACCGTTGTGTTCATGTTGCTCTGTCTGCCGGTATTTTTCGTTTACTATCATGCATTGATCGGATCCTTTAGCGTGATGTTTCTGTTGATTTATGCCTGTGGTATTGTGTTTGTGCTTGGAATCGGAAGAAGTATCGTGATCAATCTTGCGTATCTGCTTGCAATTTTCAGCGGTTTTCGGTGGAATGCAGATTCGCCGGTCCGTGAACTCTATGGTGAAAATATAGCGCTGAGATTTCCGTATCTGTTCGTCTGCATGGTGCTTATGGCATATTCTCTGATGTATACGATCCAGAAATATTGGGTGAATAAGCGCAGACGTACCCAGATCCTGGAGAAACGCATCGCGGAGGAGAGGCAGCAGCTGGATACCATATCGGTGAAGGTGATGGATTCGATGGTGCATGCTTTGGGCGCGAAGATACCGGGAGAGGAGGCGCATTCTCTCGGTGTGGCAGCATTTGCCCGTGAAATCGCCTTAAGAGAAGGCATGGATGAGCAGCAGTGCGCAGATGCCTACAGCGCAGGATTGCTGCACGAAATCGGAATGATTGGCATTCCGGACGCGCTGATCCGCAGGGAAGATCTCTCGGATGAAGAATATAAAGTATTTCAGACTTATGTGCAGAAAGGCTACCAGATCATCACGACATTGCATTCTACCGGAAGATCCGAGATCGCAGATGCGGTGCATTATCACAGAGAGGCGTATGATGGAAATGGATTTCTGGAGGGGCTGGCAGGAGAAAAAATTCCGAAGCTTGCCCGTGTTCTTGCGGTAGCGGATTATGCGGATCGGCATTTGAGAAGGGGTGAATCTCCGATGCTAGTTGCGAGGTTGATTCTGGAGCAGCAGAACAGACTGTTTGAGCCACAGAGCGCGAGGATTATGGCACAGATGCTGCAGGAGCATGAGATCTCAATTGTGCATAAATAATTAGAGAGAATTATAAAATTTTTGTAAAAAACTTATAATTGGATTGGCTTATTGGCGAAAATATTGTATAATATAACAAAGTGTTGACAAACACGATGACAAATTATTAAGGAGGTTTATTACGATGGCAAGATTCACACTACCGAGAGATTTGTATCATGGAAAGGGTGCATTAGAGGCACTTAAAACTTTTAAGGGAAAGAGAGCTATGATCTGTGTTGGTGGCGGATCTATGAAGCGTTTTGGTTTCCTGCAGAAAGCAGAGGACTATTTAAAAGAAGCCGGTATGGAGGTTCAGTTATTTGAAGGTATTGAGCCGGATCCATCGGTTGAGACGGTTATGAAGGGTGCTGCTGCGATGCAGGAGTTTGAGCCTGACTGGATTATCGCGATGGGTGGAGGATCTCCGATCGACGCTGCGAAGGCGATGTGGATCAAGTACGAGTATCCGGATATCACCTTCGAGGATATGTGCAAGGTGTTCGGTATTCCGGCGCTTCGTAATAAGGCACATTTCTGTGCAATCTCCTCAACCTCCGGTACAGCAACGGAGGTTACTGCTTTCTCGATTATTACTGATTATGAGAAAGGTATCAAGTATCCGATCGCTGATTTTGAGATTACACCGGACGTAGCAATCGTCGATCCGGATCTGGCAGAGACGATGCCGCAGAAGCTTGTAGCTCATACAGGTATGGATGCTATGACACATGCGATCGAGGCTTATGTTTCGACTGCAAACTGTGATTTTACCGATCCACTTGCATTACATGCGATCAAGATGATCCAGAGAGATCTGGTTGGTTCTTACAACGGAGATATGGATAAGAGAGATTCGATGCATAACGCACAGTGTCTGGCTGGTATGGCTTTCTCCAATGCGTTACTTGGTATCGTTCATTCTATGGCGCACAAGACCGGTGCAGCATTTGCCGATTACGGCGCACATATTATCCACGGAGCGGCGAACGCAATGTATCTTCCGAAGGTTATCGCGTTCAATGCGAAGGACGAGACGGCGAAGAAGCGTTATGGAGAGATCGCTGATTTCATGGGTCTTGGAGGAGATAATTTAGATGAGAAGGTTGAACTTCTGATCGCTTATCTGCGCAAGATGAATGATGATTTGAATATTCCGCACTGCATCAAGAACTATGGTCCGGACAGTTATCCGGCTGAGCAGGGATTCGTTCCGGAAGAGGTATTCCTTGAGAGATTACCGGAGATTGCTGCAAATGCTATTTTAGATGCATGTACAGGTTCAAATCCAAGACAGCCTAGCCAGGAGGAGATGGAGAAGCTTTTGAAGTGCTGCTACTATGATACAGAGGTAGATTTCTAAATCAAAGAATAAAGTGTTAAGTAAAGGCTCCGAGAAACCTATGGTTTCTCGGAGTTTTTTTATTCACAAAAAGCATGATTGCTAAAAAGAAAAACATATATAATAAAAAATTAAACAAAAATATTTTAGAAAAATTAGTAAAAAAAGCGAAATTGTTAAGTGTCTATTATAATCTTGTTGAAAATGACGAACAGGAAGCATATACTCGGAATTGGCATATTGCATTTGCATAGGATATGATAGGGGAGGGTCATAAGGGATGTGCAATATGACTAAAACGTGACTTGGAAGGTCACACAGGGAGAGTAGAATGAATCATAAAGGAGAGGTAGTAACATTAGGAAAGCGATTGCTTAGTTTATTTCTTGCACTTGCTATGATTGTGACCATGGTTCCGGCAATCGGTGGTGTAACCACTGCATATGCTGCGAGCCCGACAATCCGGTTGTATTTGGACAAACCAAGTACATGGAATACACCGGTTGTTCATGTCTGGGATGCCGATGCTACGGTAAATAACCATGACGCAGGAAATGCCACCATTTCACAATGGGGAGGTCAGGAAAAACCAAAGCTTGCATATGAGGAAAATTCTGGACTCTATTATGTAGATGTACAGAGCAGTGAGTGGACAGGCTTTCAGTTTGTTGATGCAGGTTCTACTGAGAAGACTGCACCGCAGATAGAGACAAATGGAGCTGCAATTGAGCAGATTAAGACTTTTACTTCTAATACAAGCATTTATTGTTTATTGGATGGCAATGGAAAATATCAGTGGTATAAGGATGCTTCAAAGAAGGAAACATTGGTTCCGGAGTCTGTACCAACAGAATGTGATCTGACTATTAATTATAAGAGCACATTAGGCGATGATGTTGCAGCATATATATATCAGGAGACCAATAAGCCGGCAGGTGCATGGCCGGGAAAAACCATGACTGCAGCAGAAGGTCATGAAGGCTGGTATACAATGCATCTGACATTAGATAACAGTACAGATTATAATCTTATCTTAAATGATGATGGACATGGAAATCAGTTAGACGGCGGAACACTTTCTACAAAAGGAAAGGCAGAAGCAGAATACTGGTTCGATGGTTCTTTGTCAGAGACAAAACCTGCTGATTGGAAATATGTAACAACCATTCATTATCTTGCTTCAGGAATGGGAAGTACTATTTACAATCATATGTGGGGAGCAGATGCCTCTGCAACAGGAGCAGGTGTTGGAAAAAAATGGCCGGGTGGACAGATTGCAGAAAATGCTGACCATTTGGGATGGTATGATGTAGTATATACACAGGATGTAAAACAGAATTTCAGCTGTATTTTTAATAATAACAATGGAGCACAGACGGATAATATTGATGTTTCTGTAACATCAACAAGTACTGAACTCTGGGTTACCGGAACCAAAGGTGGTGGTGATACAACCGTATATAAAACAGCACCGGATAGCTGGGAGGCACCGGTTCCAGACCACACATTTACAATGTATTATTACAATGAGGATTTATCAACAGACACAGACATGGGAAAAGTTGATTTGTGGATGTGGAATGCCGGATTAAATGGTTCCTATGTTTTTAACGACACATATTATGATGCTGAAAATAAGGTGACATGGTTTAAACAGACCATTACAGTTGCCGGCAGTAATGTAGGAAAAACGGTAGGATTAAAGGCACGCTATGACAAAACACAAGGATGGGATGGCGGCTCTGATACTGCAGATCGTTCTTTTACAATAAACGGTGGTGAAAATGAGGTATTATATTATGTGGATGGTTCAGATCCGGTTCATGAGAAACCGGTAATCGTACCAACGGAAAAGAGATACCTTGTATTGGATTATGAGAATCCGGGATTAAAAGAAAAAGATATTACACCACAGTTCTATACATGGTCATCTGGATATGCTTCAGCATTAACCAATTTTACATACGTAAGTGGAGATAAATGGACTGTAACAATTCCAGCAAAACCATCTTGTACAAAGGTTGATTTTTGTATCGCATTAGATTCAACAGTTGACCCGTGGATTAAAGATGGTGGAGACCATTCCGTTACATTCCCTTCTGACCAGAAGGTTATCTATGCCAGCATGAAAGCCGGCAGTGAGCCGGAAATTGCTATGCCATATAACACTGGCTATGAAGTAGATGCAGAAAATCAGCGGGTATCATATTACTATCGTGATGATGCTGCATTTGTAGATGGCTCATTAAAGGATATGAAAGTATCTGTTGACGTAAACGGAACAGAGTATCCAATGACATACAATGATACAACAAAGCGTTTTGAGTATGTAAAGAGTGGTTTGTCAGATGGCAAAACACATTATCGTTACAAAGCAAATGGAACCTATGTTGTAGATGCATTCAATTCAAATAGTGAAAAATATAAAGAAGCAGATTACTCATATTTTGAATACTATAAATTAAATGCAACAGTTACAGCAGCAGTTATGAATAAATCTTTTAACTACAACGAAAATGATGTTGTTAAGTTTAAGGTTGAACAGGATGGTTCTGATACTAAAAAATTAGAAGTAGCTAGTGCTAGTATCGATGTTTCTTCTCTTGGCGGAAGCAATGCAATGCCAATTGAGCCGGAACTGCAGGCTGTTACAATTTCTGCAACTGTAGATACAACATTAGGTACTAAGACATTACCAATTACAGTAACAGACCAGTATGGAAACAAATTTACTACAACAGTAGATGTTAAAATTGTTGACCGTGTAAAAGAAAATGAAGACGATTTCGACTGGGATGAATCTGTTGTCTACTTTATGGTGACAGACCGTTTCTTTGATGGTAATGAATCTAATAATACAGCAAGTGGTGCAGATACATATGGAAAAAACCCGGGACTGTATCATGGTGGAGATTTTGCAGGTGTAACAGCCAAGTTAGATTACTTACAGGATTTAGGTGTAAATACCGTCTGGATTACACCAATTGTAGAGAATGTGAAAGGTGTAGATGTAACAGTTGAGGGTTCAGAAGATGTTCCTTATAATGCAGCATACCATGGATACTGGGCAAGTGATTTTACAAAATTGAATCCTACAATGGGTACAACAGAAGAATTTAAAACTATGATTAGCGAAGCACATAAACGTGGCATGCGTATTATGGTTGATATTGTTGTAAACCATGCAGGATATGGTACAGAATCAACATTTGCTGATATGCTTAGGGATAAGAGCGTCAGTGAAGGTGATATTAAATCATGGCAGTCTGGATTGCCGGATTTTGCAACAGAAAATGCAGATGTCAGAGCAAAATTAGTAGAATGGCAGACATCATGGATGAAGAATTATGGTGTTGACTATTTCCGTGTAGATACTGTAAAGCATGTTGACAGTACAACATGGGCAGCACTTAAAAATTCTACAACGAAAGAAAATCCATCCTTTAAGATGATTGGAGAATATTATGGCGCGGGATATGCATCAAATGGTAGTACCTTAGGTAGTGGTCAGATGGATGCAGACCTTGATTTCGATTTTAACGATCAGGCAACAAGCTTTGTAAGTGGCAAGATTTCTTCTTTAGAGAAATTCCTTTCTGCAAGAAATTCAGCACTTAATAACACATACATGACAGGTCAGTTCTTAAGCAGTCATGATGAAGATGGATTTAAGGCTGCCTTAATGAACGGAAAAAAATATACCGAGGA
The DNA here is from genome assembly GCA_022775045.1 of Agathobacter sp. Lineage (GTDB taxonomy): Bacteria > Bacillota > Clostridia > Lachnospirales > Lachnospiraceae > Roseburia. The sequence goes on from JALFLB010000040.1 coordinate 10,321, forward strand.
TGAGGCAACATCAGCAGCGTTAGTTGCAGCTACCTTACAGCTTACTGCAAAGGGTATTCCGGTTATCTATTATGGTGAAGAAGTTGGTTTAAGCGGATTAAATAATTATCCATATCAGACTAATAGATATGACATGGATTTCTCTCTGGCAACAGAGGACAATGTCACATATCAGCATTACAAGACCATGCTTTCAATCCGTAATGCATACACCGATGTGTTTGCAAGAGGAAGCAGAAAGGTTGTGGCAAATTCTGATGAGGAAGGCTATGATGTTGCAGCAAGAGAATATCAGGGAACAAAATTGTATGTTGGAATGAATGTAAATACCAAAGAATTGCAGCTTACGATTCCGGTTACCGAGGGAGATGCTTCGGTTATGACCGACCTGTATTCAGGAAAAACATACGTTGTAAATGGCGGAAATGTAACGGTTACGATCCCTTCTGCAGCAGACGGAGGAACGGTGATCTTAAAGAGAACCGGAAGCGTAAGCAGCGGTTCCTCATCAGCATCGACCTCAGAGCCTAAGAAGGATCAGACCACAGAGGTAAAGAAGGATACCATCGTATCGGCAGATGGCAGCAAAACAGAAGTAACAATGACGACGCAAAAGAATGAGGACGGCACAGTTTCCGGTGTGACAGCAGAGGTGCAGACAACCGGAAAAGAAAGCAAAAAGAAGGTGACCGGAACGATTTCGTCCGAGGTTGTAGCACATATCAGCGACGCAGCAAAGACAAAGGATGTAGATGTCGTTGTCACGGTTGCAGCCGGAAAGAAATCTTTTGTGGTAAAGACCGAAGCCGAAAATCTGACAGCTGGAACGAAGCTGAAAGCCATGGCAATCGACACTAAGACAAATAAGTATGTCATGGTAGACAGCAAAACGTTCAAGGTCGACAAGGATGGAAACGTAAAGGTTTCGCTCCCGGCAGGTAAAACCTATCAGCTGATGCCGGTTGAGGAAGCAGAACAGATTGAAAAGGAAATCCTTAAGACGGTACAGGCAAAGAAACCTGTTATTGAGGTAAAGAAGGGAAAGAAAGCAAAGGTTCAGTTTAGCAGCAAGCTTGATATGAACAATGTTGCAAAGATTACCTACAAATCAGAAAAGAAATCGGTTGCCAAGGTAGACGCTAAGGGAAATGTTATTGCCAAAAAGAAAGGAACTGCAGTCATTAAGGCAGTGGTTACTTTAAAGAATGGTAAGAAAAAGACATTGAAAATCAAATATAAAGTAAAGTAAGATCACAGATATGAGAACCTCCGGGAGCAGCAGCGCTCCCGGAGGTCTTGCTATTTGAGAGAGCAAATGATAGAATCAAATTACATTTATGTTGATAAAACAAAATTGATCGAGCTGCTTCTTGAAAATTGGGGAAAAGTGAATCTCTTTACCAGACCGCGCCGCTTTGGAAAAACTTTGAATATGAGTATGCTACACCACATTTTTGAGATAGGATCGGATCAGACGCTTTTTGACGGATTATATATTTCGGATTGTGTGAAATTATGCGAAGCATATATGGGTAAATTCCCGGTTATATTCCTTTCCTTATCGAGCTAAAATATGTGAAGGAAGTTGCAAGAAACGATGCAAAGTGGTTGTGGAAAAAATAACAAAATAATGGTGGTTGGAAGCCTGTCGGCATACCTTTTTGGGGGGATGTCGACAGGCTTTTTTTGATGCTTTCATACGTAAATATGACGAATTTTATTTTAAAGGCTAAAAATTTATTAAGTAAATGTTAACATAATTTTGAAAATAATATTAGCTAAAAAGCGAATGGAAACAAAACTGCTAATAAGATAAAATTAATCGGTGTAAAGACTTTAATGTATAGTAATGGAGGAAGGTATTGTGAAAAACAAAATTGTAACAAGAATGCTGGCATGCCTTATGGTGGCAACAATGGTGACATCATTGATGCCACAGATAGGCGCATTTCAGCAGGGGATGGTTGTCTATGCTGCGGAGCAGGAGGATGCGAGTGCAGTTACTAAAAATCTGACAATTGAGAATGTCAAATTTGATTCTTCGAAGGAATGGAGTGAGGTTGATCCCAATGGACATAATTTGGGGGTGTCAACAGATTCAGAATGTAAGAAGGGGATGAGGATTTCTTACGATGTATTGATTCCAGCAGACAAGAGTACATTTGAAGGAACAATCAAGGCCCAGACGGTTTTTAGAATTGGAAATACATGGACGTGGACCGAGATTGGAACAACGGATCTTACATTTGATAGTGAAGTATCCGTTGATGGTGCCGCATACAAGAAAGCAACGGTTGACCTGACTATGAAGGACGCTCCATCCGTAGCAGGTAACTTAGCAGATGTCACACTTAAGATTGCTGGCTATCAATGTACTTATGAAGGTGATATCATTATCGCCAATACAAAGTTAGAGCAGACAGAGGTGTCTGATTCTAAAGAGACACTTGTATATGATGGTAGTGAAAAATCGGTAAACTCAGAATTTGATTTTTCATCGGTTACAGGTGCGGACGAAGACTGGTCTACTACAATTCGTCGACTGACAGTAGATGATGCTGTGTCTGGAGTGTCTGTTTCCAACGGTTCTGTTTTTCGCGGAAAGATTACAATTGATAAGGATGCTTATGATTCTCTTACGACAGAGGGCAGTTACATTAAGTTACAGTCTGTTATGAAGATTGGGGATAAATCAGAGTGGAATCAGGGAGTAAAATATCCGTATCTCGATAAAAATTCTTTCACGGATAATGAAAATGGTACATATTCTGCAGATTTCGAGGATAGGTTTGATGAAGTCAAAGGTGGAACGGAGCTGAAGGAAGTAATTGTCTGTGCTGTCGGAAAGCATGCAAAAGGAACCATGACGGTTTCGGATGTCAAGATTTACAATGTTACATCAACCGATGCACCACTTCCGGAGATGGAAGCAACGGTTGTTGATGATTTTGAGAGCGCAACAGAAGGAGATGCCGCAGGATGGGCAAATGAGGATGGATGGCAGTATACTGGTACTGTTACTCCGGTTGTTGCATCTGCAAATGGTTCAAAAGCTTTAAAACTGAATCTTGATTATACAGGATGCGAAAATTATTCGTGGAGTGAAGCAAAAGTCACAAAGACTTTTACGACAGGATATGATGTGTCGGCATATAATCTTCTTACCTACGATATCATCTATCCGGAAGCGTTTGATGGATTTAAAGCAAAAGTCTTTGCTAAGAATGCAGAATCTGACACAACCGTTATTAACAAAGAGGGAGCCATTGATAACAAAGAAAAGTTATCAGATGGATTGATGAAAGCGACGGTGTCTGTCCGCTTTACACCGAATGAGAATGCAATCGATCAGTTGACAATTGGAACAATTGGTGTCAACTCTTCATTTGCTGGAAATGTTTACATCGATAATATTAAACTAGCGCAGTATGATGAATCTGGAAATTATGTAAAGATTACAGAAACCGTACAGGCAGGTGACCAGGCAGGTCTAGATCATATGGCAACATCTGTAAAACTCGTTGACAGTAAGGCAACCGATTCCACCAAGGCATTAGCTGCTTATCTCACCGGCTTACGAGCAGATGATAAAGTATTATTCGGACACCAGAATTCAACGTTCCGTTCGGTAAGAGACAATGGAAAGACATCGGATATCAAAGACATTACCGGTTCGGAAGCAGGTTTATTCGGAATCGATACTTTAGCACTTGCAGGAACGGAGTGTGCATCGGAGAATCCGCTTGAAGCTTCGATTGCGGCATCCAAGAAAGCTTATGATAATGGTTCTATTATCACACTTTCCTGCCATATGCCGAATTTTACAAATGACAAGATTAAAGCAACCGGAGATAAGACTCACCCATATGATTTCTCAAAGTGTGATTTCTCTGAGTCCAAGGATCTGACGCCTTGTGCAGATTACATCTTAGAGGGTGGAGAGTACAACGCACAGTACAATGCATACCTGGATATCATTGCAGAATATGCATTGGCATTACAGAAGGAAAATGTGCCGATCCTCTTCCGTCCGTTCCATGAGAACAGCGGCGGATGGTTCTGGTGGGGAACATCAACCAGTGCAGATTCCTACCGTGCCATCTGGAGATACATGGTAAATTATCTGCAGACCAAAGGCGTACACAATCTGTTATACGTATACTCACCGAATGGTCCGATCGACAATGAGAGCGATTATCTGTCACGCTATCCGGGCGATGCCTATGTTGATGTACTTGGATTTGACTATTATGATGACTATGCAGATGTAAGCAAGTATACCGGTGATACCTACTTTGAGGCGTTGGATAAGAGTTGTAAAGTTGTTTCAGATCTGGCGAAGGAAAAGAATAAGATTCCTGCAATTGCAGAGACCGGTATCCGTATCACAGGCGCTGGCAAGGACAGCCTGATGGTAAGCGGAAATCCGACCAAGGATAAGGACTGGTACAATAAGGTGGTTGATACGGCTGCTAAAAATGATATCCCTTATTTCCTTCTGTGGGCGAACTTTGACAGTGAGAATTTCTTCGTCCCATATAAGTACAATGAAACGATGGGACAGGAGATGATCAATGACTTCATTAAGGCATACAACAATGATCATTCCATCTTTGGAAACGGAACGAATTTCTATGGTGGAGATGGTGCAATCAGTAAGGCAGGAGAGATTACCTCGACCGGATATAGCAGCAATGTTGGCGGCTATCTGATCTCCCCGAAAAATTATGCGGTTATCAAGGACGCATGCGAACTGAAGGCATCCGTAAAGAATGCAACGAAGGTGACATTTGAGATTCGAACCAGCGAGTCGGATAAGAAGCCTTTGATCCTTGACGGCGTGAAGGACCAAAACAGTGACGTCTATACGGCGCAGCTGACAGCCGATAAGCAGGCAGCAATTCCGAAGACCGGAACCGGTGTGATCACTGTGGTCGCATATGGCGAGAACGATACAACAGGAACCAGCCTTGGAACCGCTAAGTTCATCAACTTCAATCAGGATGCAGCAGTCATGCCGTCTCGTGTATTTGACAATTTTGAGTATTATTACGGCAATGATGGTCTGATGCAGACGAAGTATGGAACCCATAATTCGGCAGCAGGATGCAGTTCTTCGGTATCACTGGATGCAGAAAACAAAGTGGAAGGAAGCTACGGATGCGCATTCAACTACACCTTGTCCTATAAGGGAAACGAAGCATGGACCGGTGGCTTGGGAAGAACGTTTGATAATAAAGACTTCTCTGCTTACAATGCACTCAGTATGTGGGTGAAGCCGGATGGAAACGGACAGAAGATGGTCATCCAGCTGAAAGATTCCAACGGTAATGAATATGAGGCATATCTTACCGAATTTGTAAAAGGAACCGAGGCGCAGTATGTGACAATTCCGTTTACAAGATTTAAGGCAAAAACTGGTACCAATTCGATCTCTACTTCCGATATTGCAGGATACTTCTTATGGTGCAACACCATTCCGGATAATATCGCTGAGGACCAGAAGGATGCGAATGGAAATTATACGGTACATGGAAGCATTGTATTTGATGATATTAAGGCGGTAAAGGTAAGCGATGCAGATCTTGCGAAGATTGGAGAGGGCAAGACCTTCCTTACCACCGACGCACCACTGACAGATTTAAGCAGCGCTTCACAGGGTGGCAGCACTTCCGGCTCCGGTTCGTCATCGGTATCCGGCGGCAGCAGTGCAGCGGATACAACCGTAACGAATCCGGACGGAAGTAAGACCGAGACAACCGTCAGCACAAACCCGGACGGAAGCAAGACTCAGACAACAGTTACAACAAAGCCCGATGGCAGCAAGGTGAAGACGGTTGCCACAGCAAACAAGGACGGTTCAACAGTTACGGTTACTACAACCACAGATAGCAAGGGAAGCACATCCGTGAAAGCTGAAGTTGTTAAAACTGGCACAAAGTCTGCAGCAGGAACGAAGGGAACGATTTCTTCCGATGTGGTTGCACAGATTACAGAAGCAGCAGGAACGAACGATGTTGTAATCACACAGAAGGTTGTTGATAAGACCGGAAAGACAGCATATACCGTAAATGTGAATGCAAAGGATCTTAGCGCTGGCAAGAAACTCACTTTAGTGAAATACAATAAGAAGACCGGAAAGTACACTCTTTATAATAAGAAGACTTACAAAGCAACGGATGCAGGAGTGAGTCTGACAATTAAGGATTCGGGTTCTTATCAGCTTATCAGTGAGGCAGATGCGGCTAAGCTTGTGAAGGAGATTCTTGCTACAGTGAAACCAGCCAAGAAATCCAAGACGGTAAAGAAAGGAAATGCAGCAAGCTTCGCATGGAGCAAGGAACTTGATATCGCGAATGTTTCCAAGATTACTTATTCCTCTACCGATAATTCGATTGCGAAGATTGGCAAGAATGGTAAGATTACTGCAAAGAAAGCAGGTAAGGTTACGCTGAAAGCGACTGTGACACTTAAGAACGGCAAGAAGAAAGTTGTCAGCATGAAACTTAGTGTTCGCGCAAAGTAACCGATGGAATCCGACAATTGAAATTGTAATTTAAACATAAATCCGTTATGCTAGTCATAGTATAGCAGATTCAGACGGTAGACAAAGCGCTCCGAGAAATCATGTTTCTCGAAGCGCTTGTTTTTTACCTGTTGAGATCGTATAGTTACTGCATATTTTCGGCAATATGTCGTGCGACATATACTCCGGAAGCAGAAGCGTGGGAAAGAGAATGTGTCACACCGCTTCCGTCACCGATGATATAGAGTCCATCGTATTTGCTCTGTAAGTGCTCGTCGATCTCTACTTCCATGTTGTAGAATTTGACTTCGACACCATAGAGAAGAGTATCGTCGTTTGCAGTACCAGGCGCAATCTTATCGAGTGCATAGAGCATCTCGATGATTCCGTCTAAGATACGCTTTGGAAGAACAAGGCTTAAGTCACCAGGTGTTGCTGCGAGGGTAGGAGTAACCAGGCCTTCTTCGATACGCTTGGTGTTGCTTCGCCGTCCGCGGACCAGATCGCCGAAGCGCTGGACAATGACGCCGCCGCCTAACATGTTGGAGAGACGGGCGATGCTTTCGCCGTATCCGTTGCTGTCCTTGAATGGCTCAGAGAAATGCTTGGCAACAAGAAGTGCAAAGTTCGTATTCTCTGTACGCAGATCTGCGCTCTCGTAGCTGTGTCCGTTAACGGTTACAATTCCGTTTGTATTTTCGTTAACAACGATTCCGTATGGATTCATACAGAAAGTACGTACATTATCTTCAAACTTCTCGGTGCGGTATACGATCTTGCTCTCGTAGAGCTCGTCTGTCAGGTGCGAGAAGATGACAGCAGGAAGTTCGACACGCACACCGATGTCCACACGATTGGACTTGGTCGGAATGTCAAGATCGTCACAGACGGTCTCCATCCACTTACTTCCGCTACGTCCAACGGAAATAACACATTTCTTACAGTCATAAGACTCGTCCTTGGTATAAACACGGTATCCGTCTTCCAGCACTTCAATCTTCTCAATCGGTGTATCGAAGAAGAAATCCATATGATCCTTCATCTCATTGTACAGATTCTCAAGAACGACATAGTTGATGTCGGTTCCCAAGTGGCGTACCGAAGCATCCAGAAGTTTCAATTTATTCTGCAGGCAGACTTTCTTTAAAGCAGTTCCGGCGGTAGAATACATCTTTGTGCCTTCGCCTCCGTGCGTCATATTGATATGATCCACATATTCCATGAGATCAAATGCCTGCTTACGTCCGATATATTCATATAAAGTTCCACCAAAATCATTGGTAATATTGTATTTTCCGTCGGAAAAAGCGCCAGCTCCACCAAATCCGTTCATGATGGCACAAGTCTTACACTTGATACAACTTTTGACTTTGTCTCCGTCAATCGGACAGTGTCGCTTCTCGAGAGAATGTCCGGCATCAAATACGGCAATCTTGAGATCGCTTTTCTTCTGCATCAGCTCGTATGCCGAAAAGATACCACCAGGTCCGGCACCGATAATAATCACATCATACATTGTATTACCTCCCTAATTAACATCATTTGCTACAATATTATTCGTTTCGCATTACAAACCGATTAATTATATCACAAACTTATATTATTGAAAAGTAAAACTTATAAAAACATGTAATCCTTATGAAATTGGTTTCGTTTGAAAAAGCGTAATCTATTTGGTTTCTGTATACGGATTTACATGGACCATAACGTGTTTTACCTTGGAAAAATGGAACTCAATGTGGTCGTGAACACGTTCCGCAATCTCGTGTGCCTCGGTAAGTGTGCAGTTTGGATCGCATGCAATCTCAACATCCACGTAGATCTTGTTGCCAAATTCGCGAGTGCGAAGTTCATCGACACGAAGGACTCCGTCTTCTGCCTTAATGCAGTCGCGGATCATCTCCTCGTCACTGGCATCGCAAGCGTGATCAACCATCTTGTCAACGGCATCGTGGAAGATATCGTATGCGGCTTTCACAATAAAGAAGCAGATAACAAGACTGGCAACGGAATCAGCGATTGGAAAACCGAGTCTTGCACCGGCGATACCGATGAGAGCACCGATGGAAGAGAGCGCATCCGAACGGTGATGCCATGCATCAGCCATCAAGGCTGCAGAGTCAATCCTCTGAGCATTTACTTTTGTGTACCAGAACATTGCTTCTTTGCACAGGATCGAAACAAGCGCGGCTACCAGTGCGAGAATTCCGGGTACCGCAAGGTGCTTATAGTCTCCGGCAAGAATGGTCCGTACTGCAGAGATACCAATCGATAGACCGGTGATACAGAGGATCGTTGCCAGGATGATGGCGGCAACACATTCCAGACGTTCATGACCGTACGGATGTTCCTTATCGGATTCTTTGCTTGATACATGAATACCGATGATGACGACGATGCTGCTGAATACATCCGAAGCGGAGTGTACGGCATCTGAGATCATGGCACCGGAATTTGCAACAACTCCGGCGACAAATTTAAAAGCTGATAAAACGAGATTACCAATGATGCTGACCGAGGTTACCCGGTTGGCTGTCTTCTGAAAATCCTGTTCCATAATAGTTCCCCCTTTTGTTTGAACATAAACGCAATCCATTTTGATAGATTTATGAAATGACAGTTCATCGGGAGTGTTCTGGATGAACTGTCATTCGTGCAACATTTTTGTACATATTTCTGTTGCCTATAGGATAGAAATATGTATTTTATTTATGCCATATATCATACACCATTCTATGCAAAAAAAGCAATAAAATTGCGCTTTGCACAGCAATAAGTGCAAATTAGTAAACGCTTACGGAACTTAGCAGGATGAATAGAAATACATTAATAACTAATTAAAGTTACATAGCACAAAAATCCAAATTGTAGAGCTAATAAAAGTTAGCTTATAATAATCAAAAATAAGCAGAACTAATATTAATTAGCGATGTAGAATAGACGAAAAATATTACTAATTTTAGTTAACGAAAATGTAAATAAGCAGTTGACAACTAATATATGTTAGCGTATGCTAACTGACGTAAGAACCGAGAAACTTTATCAGAAAGAAGGTAAAAATGATGCCGCTTACAATGTCACCAAAGGGACAGGAAGTAAAAATTATACGAATCGGAGGCAAGGATGAAGTGCGCAGGCACTTAGGGGAACTTGGGTTCGTGGCTGGCGGTCTTGTTACAGTTGTATCAGAAGCTGCCGGAAATATGATTGTTAATGTGAAGGGTGCGCGTATTGCGATTGGTCGCGAGATGGCTGCGCATATCTTTATCTAACATAAAAACAAAGAAAAGAGGAGTAAGATCATGACTTTAAGAGAAGCCAAAATTGGTCAGACCGTCACGGTGAAAAAACTCACAGGTGAGGGTGCTGTCAAGAGAAGAATCATGGATATGGGAATTACCAAGGGCGTGGAAG
>JALFLB010000045.1 GCA_022775045.1 Agathobacter sp.
CTTAGTACGAGAGGACCGGGATGGACGGACCACTGGTGTATCTGTTGTCGACCAACGGCATGGCAGAGTAGCCAAGTCTGGAAGGGATAAACGCTGAAGGCATCTAAGCGTGAAGCCCCCCTCAAGATGAGATATCCCTCCTTCGGGAGTAAGACCCCTTGAAGACTACAAGGTAGATAGGGCAGAGGTGGAAGTGTGGCAACACATGGAGCTGACTGTTACTAATCGGTCGAGGGCTTAATCTAGAGAAGCGGAGAAAGACAAGGATGAAGAGAGAAACATGACGCAGATTTATCTGCAGGAATGTTTCGAGCTTCAGACGAAGTTTTGCGTAGCAAAACATAGCGAGATGTAGCGAAGCGAAATCGAGCTAGTGTCTTTCAATGTCAAGAAACTACGGTAAATGTTCTGTATGAAGTTTTGAATGTATAATGTTTATAATGTAGGGGATTGGTCAAATGGTATGATAGGGGTCTCCAAAACCTTTGGTGGGAGTTCGATTCTCTCATCCCCTGCTTTTTAATAGACTTGAATGCTTGTAGGTGCAAGTATTTTGGTCTTTTTTTATTTTATAATGAATTAGCAGAGAAAGTTTCTGATTATCATTAAGTAAATGGAAAATAGAATGGAGAAATGTATGACATTACAACAACTTCAGCAGGTGATCACAATTGCAGAGAGTAAGTCAATGAATGAAGCGGCCAAGAAACTTTTTGTGTCTCAGCCGAATTTGTCCTCGGTTGTAAGAGAAGTGGAGGAGGAGACCGGAATTACACTTTTTATTCGTTCTAACCGAGGCATTGTAATGACTCCGGAAGGTGAGGAATTTATCGGATATGCAAAGCAAGTGGTGGAACAATATCATTTGCTGGAGAATCGTTATATCAATAATGAAATAAAGAAGAAGTTCTCGGTTTCGATGCAGCATTACTCCTTTGCGGTCAAGGCGTTTGTCGAAATGGTAAAGTCGGTCGGAATGGAAGAGTACGAGTTTGCAATCCATGAGACACAGACCAATCAGGTCATTGAGAATGTGCGGAGTATGAAAAGCGAATTAGGAGTATTGTTTCTCAGTGAATTTAATGAGGCCGTATTGCAGAAGCTGTTTAAAGAGTCGGATCTTGTATTTGAGGAACTGTTTGCCTGTGATACGTATGTATATCTGTGGAAGGGGCATCCGCTTGCAGGTCAGAAAGAAATCTGTATGAAGGAGCTGGAAGAATATCCGTGTCTTGTGTTTGAGCAGGGAAAGAATAATTCGTTCTATTTTTCGGAGGAGATGAAGAGTACCTATGAGTACAAACGGATCATCAAGTCAGATGACAGAGGAACGATGCTGAATCTCATGGTTGGATTGAATGGTTATACGCTTTGCTCTGGTATTATCTCGGAAGAAATCAATGGAGATGACTATGTGGCAATCCCGCTGAGGGAGTCTGAAAGAATCAGGATTGGATATATTCGGCACAAAGGACTGAAACTGAGTCGGCTTGGTGAAATTTATCTGAGTGAATTACGAAAGTATGGTGAAACGTTTGATTATGATAATAAGTAGTATGAATTCATGATCCGGTTAGAGAGTAGATTAAGGAATGTGAAGGATATTGAACTAAAACAGAAAAGAATATGAACGAGTTTGACGGAAATTGCGCGAATTGCGCAACCAAAAACAGAAAAATTGGAACAAAGATTGCGTTAATTTTATAAAAAAATGCTTGTTTTATGCGGAAAACAGGCATTTTTTTATAAAAATAGCATAGTATATCTGGTAAAAGAACAATTTCACAATCAAAAAGCAAAGAAAAAAGCCCATAAATCAGGGTTTTCTCGTCAAAACGCAGAAGAAAACGCCTAAAAACGGGGCTTACTGTAATTGTGACAAATTAAAAAAATGATGGTATAATTGCCCAAAAAGTTACAAATAATGTAATCAGAAAGCAGGTGTTAATTATGTATGATACCATTAAGGTGATTCGTTTATCGGATTTAAAAGACGTGAAAGATTTTGTCCGGGCTGCAGAAGATTGCGATTTTGAAATTGACGTAAAATACAACCACACGATGATTGATGCAAAGTCGCTTCTTGGCATGATCGGACTTGGGGTTCAGAAGGATCTGACGGTTTGCTACGGTGGCCGGAATGAAAACTTTGAAAACCTTGTTGCGAAATTCGCAGTGGCATAATAGAATATGGATAGAGACACGAAAAGTCTCGCTCCGGATCGGAGCGGGACTTTTTTGGTGAAAGAAGAGTTCGTCAAATCTTTTGCTGAAAGGAATCTGAAGATTTATGCCGAAAGACATTCTTCGAATGATTGTGAGAAGTGGAATAGAGAAATGAGAAAGGAGGACTCCCATGCAGGAACTACATATATCCGTACGCAATCTGGTGGAATTCATACTGCGCAGCGGTGATATTGATAATCGAAGCGGTCGGATGGTTACGGATGCGATGCTGGAAGGCGGCAAGATCCATCGGAAAATACAACGCAGCATGGGAGAGAACTACCAGGCGGAGGTGCCGCTTGCATTAACAATCGATGCCGGGGAGTACCGGCTCGTTGTCGAGGGACGGGCAGATGGTGTTGTGTACGGAATGTTTCCGATTATAACGAATGAAGATAACGACACGCAGCCGGAAGAGATGATCTACATTGATGAAATCAAGGGAATGTACCGGAATGTTAAGACGATGGAGTCTCCAATCTATGTACACAAAGCACAGGCAATGTGTTATGCATATATCTATGCTTTGCAGAATCATCTTGATAAGATCGGCGTGCAGATGACGTACTGTAATCTGGACACGGAGGATATCAAATATTTTCAGGATGTATTTTTGTGGGATGAGCTTTCAGATTGGTTCGGAAAACTGATCGTAGAGTATCGTAAATGGGCGGACTGGCAGATCATGTGGCGAAGGAAGCGGCAGGCGAGCATACAGAATCTGGAGTTCCCGTATCCGTACCGTGAGGGACAAAAGAAGTTAGTCGCAGATGTATATCGGACGATCAGCAGGGGAAAGAATCTGTTTATTCAGGCACCTACCGGAGTCGGTAAGACGATATCAACGATTTTCCCTGCGGTGAAAGCAGTGGGAGAAGAGTTAGCAGATCGCATTTTCTATCTGACGGCAAAGACGATTACGGCAACCGTCGCGAAAGAGACATTCGGATTGCTGCGGGAGCAGGGCTATCAGGCGAAGATCATTCAATTGACGGCGAAGGAGAAACTGTGCCTGTGTGGAAGAGAGGCAAAGTTTACAGAAGAAAATGAACAGATTACGCTGCTTGATTTCACACAAGAGAGTGATAAAAGGATAGGTGGAAAAAAGAAAGAACCGGGGGATGAGATTCAGGAGGATCCATACCCGGAATTTCCACAAGAGAAGCTGGAGTGTAACCCACAGAATTGTCCGTATGCTTTGGGGCATTATGACCGTGTGAATGATGCGGTGTATGAGCTTCTGCAGGAATCGGACCTCTTTATGCGGGAGGAGATCGTTGCGCAGGCGAAGAAGCATCGGGTATGTCCGTTCGAACTGAGTCTGGATGTTGCGACGTGGTGCGACAATATTCTGTGCGATTATAATTATGTATTTGATCCGAATGTGTATCTGAAACGCTTTTTCCAGGAGACACCGAAGGAGAAGTATCTGTTTCTGGTGGATGAGGCGCACAATCTGGTGGATCGCAGCAGGGAGATGTACAGTGCACAATTATATAAGGAAGATATTCTGGCGGTCAAGAAGATCATGAAGCCACACAACCATGCGATCGCGCGGACACTAGATAAGTGTAACAAGGCGATGCTCGACTTCAAGCGGGAGTGTGAGAATTACTCCATATGTGAGAGCGTCGGGGTACTGACGTTTCATCTGATGCGGCTTTTGTCACAGATGGAGGAGTTTTTCGAGAAACCGAAAGAATTTCCGGATAAGAAGACGGTGCTCGACTTTTACTTCGCATTGCGGAATTTTATTAATATTTATGATTTGGTGGATGAGAATTATGTGATCTATAATGAGTTGCAGGAAGATGGTCGATTTATGATCAAACTATTCTGTGTGGATCCGTCGAAAAATCTGCAGAAATGCATCGATAAGTCTGTGTCGACTATCTTCTTCTCGGCGACACTTCTTCCAATCAATTATTATAAGAGGCTTCTTTCCACGAAAGAGGATAATTATGCGATCTATGCGCGGAGTACATTTGATGAAACGCAGAGGCTGCTTGCCTTCGGGCGGGATGTGAGCACGAAATATACGAGGCGCGGACCGGCGGAATATGCAAAGATCGCGCAGTATATTCATGCGGCAATCTCCGGGAAGCAGGGAAACTATATGGTATTCTTCCCATCGTACAGGATGATGCAGGACGTGTATGATGTGTTTGTACAGGAGGAGCGGGAAACTGACCATTTGGATGGTCTGTCTATTCTTTTACAGAAAAGTAACATGAATGAGTCGGAGAGAGAGGAATTTCTGCAGGCATTCGAACAGGAGAATGATGGAACGCTTGTGGCGTTCTGCGTGATGGGAGGAATCTTCGGAGAGGGAATTGATCTAAAGAATGACCGGCTGATCGGAGCGGTCATTGTCGGAACCGGTCTGCCACAGATCAGCAATGAGCGAGAAATCTTAAAGCAATTCTACGATAAGCAGGGACTGTCCGGATTTGATTATGCGTTCCGGTATCCGGGCATCAATAAGGTGCTGCAGGCGGCGGGACGAGTGATCCGCACACAGGAGGATCAGGGAATTATCGTTCTTCTGGATGACAGGTTCCTGCAGAGTGATTATGATGCACTTTATCCGCGTGAGTGGCAGAACCGGGTTGTTGGAAATGTAGAGACACTGGAGGCAGAGATACATAGATTCTGGGAAAATAAGGAAATTTAGGGATGAAAGAGAGGAGAGCATGACCTGTAGAAGGAGAATGGGACCCAGGTCAATGAAAAGTAGAGGAAAGCATGACCTGTAGAAGGAAAATGAAACCCAGGTCAATGAAAAGCAGAGGAGAGCATGACCTGTAGAAGGAAAGTGAAACTCAGGTCAATGAAAAGTAGAGGAGAGCATGACCTGTAGAAGGAAAGTGAAACCCAGGTCAATGAAAAGTAGAGGAGAGCATGACCTGTAGAAGGAAAGTGAAACCCAGGTCAATGAAAAGTAGAGGAGAGCATGACCTGTAGAGGGAAAGTGAAACTCAGGTCAATGAAAAGTAGAGGAGAGCATGACCTGTAGAGGGAAAGTGAAACTCAGGTCAATGAAAAAGCTGGGAAAGGCATCATTGGAATCAACATTAAGCGGATGCCGTCCTGGCATCCGGTAACAATTTTAAGAACTCTTCCGTTGATGCAGACACCGGCAGCGTCGTATTTGCCGACACCACGATCTGTCTGGTCGGCATCTTCTCCTTCGTATGAAGGACAATGAGATCGCTGTCATCGCGCGAGAGACAGAAATCCGGGATGAAGGCGATACCGAGTCCGATGCGCGCCATATCGATCAGTAGATCATTACTGCTGAGTTCCACCTGTGGGAGCAGTTCCAACTGGTGCTGCAGGAACAGATTGTGCAGAAATTCACTGGTCGTCGAATTGCGATCCAGCATCATGATCGGATATTGCTGCAGCTGCTCGAACGCAATCTCCTGCTCGTCAAAATCGAAGTAAGCAGGATTTGCAATAAATACATCCGAGAAGTTGCAGACCGTCTTCTGAATATAAGCATGATTCAGATGCGTGTTTGGAAAATTCGTCACGATCAGATCTACCTTACGCTGGTCGAGAAGATTCACACACTGGATCGAGGTCGCGTTCGTAATCTTGATCGGAACATTCGGGAACGTTTTATGGAACTGCTTTAAATAAGGAAGCAGAAAGTAGCGGCAGATCGTGTCGCTTGCCCCGATATGCAGCTGACCGAGACCGAGGGTGCCGGAATCGAGAAGCTGACTTTCGCCGCGGGAGATCAGATTCATCGCAGGTTCTACATGTTTGAGCAGTAAGGCACCGGAAGGTGTAAGCTGCACCTTCTTTGTGCTTCGGATAAAAAGCGATTGGCCGAGCTTCTTCTCCAGCGTCTTGATCGACTGGCTGACCGCGGATTGCGAGATGAAAAGCTTCTTGCTCGCGTCGGAAAACGAAAGAGAGGTTGCAACATAGTAGAAAACCTTGTATAATTCATAGTTGATATCCATAGAATATATCCTTTTTTATAAGTACTATCGCTTTATTGCGACACTAAATTAGTTCTGACACATTATATTATAAGGTGTACTTATAAGAGATGCAACACAAATTTGGAAAATATGTCATGTTTCATAAGACCGCGTCGGTTTCTTATGCATTCGACGCGAGAGGAAAGAGGAGAAAAGTATGAAAACAAGAAGTAAATTAGGACGTTTCTGCTGCGCTCTGCTTGCTGCGCTCCTGCTTGTGACGAGCGTGGGTGTGCCAACGGAGAGTGATGCGGCAACCAAGCATCCGTATTACATCCAGATCAACCGTAAGCAGAACTGTGTTACGGTGTACAAACTGGATGACAAAGGCAAATACACGATCCCGGTGAAGGCGATGGCTTGTTCCGTTGGTGTCAATAATGCCACCCCGACAGGCACGTTCTCCATCTCGAATCAGTATCGCTGGCATACACTGATGGGAAACGTATACGGACAGTATTGCAGCCGTATCGTCGGCGGCGTGTTGTTCCATTCCGTATATTACAGTGCAGCCGATCCGAGTACGCTTGCGTATAACTCATACAACCGTCTCGGCAGCGCGGCATCGCACGGATGTGTGCGCCTGAATGTGGCGGATGCCAAGTGGATCTATGATAACTGTTCTTCGGGAACGAAGGTCCGGATCTATGACGGAAACGATCCGGGACCACTCGGTAAGCCAACACCTGTACGCATTGATACGAGCAGCAAATACAGAGGCTGGGATCCGACCGATCCGAATCCGAAGAATCCGTGGCGCAAGATGGCACCAACCATCAAGGGAGTGGAGAAACTTACGGTAGAGCGCCTTGCCAAGAAACCTGATCTGAAAAAAGGCATTACAGCTACCGATTACAAGGGAAAGTCGCTGAAGATCAAGCTGACCGGCAAATTAAATATGAAGAAAGCCGGAAAGTATACGATCACTTACAAGACTACAGATTCGCTTAACCGTACAACAACCGTTAAGCGTGTGATCACAGTTAAGGATACGAAGAAGCCGACCGTTACTGTCTTAAAGAAGAACATTGAGATTGCGGAGACAAAAGAGGAGCCATTGACGGAGAAGCAGATTATCGCACTTCTTAAGAAGAATGTGGTTGCGAAGGATAGTGGCGAGACACTGGCAGCGAAGTATGTGACGGTAGAGGCCGATGAACTTCTGGATGCAATCACTTTAAATAAGGAAGATGGAACCTACAAAGTGACGGTATATGCCAAGGATGTTGCCGGCAACAGGTCAAAGACTGTTACATTCAAGGTGAAGTATACGGCACCGAAGGATGATTCGGATGATAACAATACGGAGAATCCGGGCGACAATAACACCGAGAATCCGGATGATAACAATATGGAGAATCCGAGTGACAATAACACCGAGAATCCAAGTGATACTAGCACAGAAAGTCCGGTTGTAAATAATACAGAAAAAACTGAAGTGTAAAAAGGAGAAAACAGAATCAAATCGAGAGAAGAAATAGTGTGCTTGATGGACTGGCACAAATTGCTCAGGGAAAAACTCATAATTTTGATGAAGTATGCGACAGATTGGAGAAAAAGTATCAGAATGCCATTGTACACAATTGAAATGACTGATTACGCCGAACGTGATTTGGAAAATTTGGGTGATTATATTGCGTTCAAATTATACAATCCAGTGGCGGCTGAAAGAATTGTGCATGGAATATGACAGAAATAAGAAGCTTGCCATTTCGGCAAGCTTCTTGTGATAAGCGAAAGTAATAAACAACGTAAGATATATTAACTTTACTAATTCATATGCTTGCGCTATACTAAACACAGTAACAATGAAACAACTATGAAGGAGGACTACCTATGGGCAATGTACGCCGCGTATATGTAGAAAAGAAACCGGACTTTGCTGTGAAGGCAAAGGAACTGAAGCATGAGATCAAGCATTATCTCGGAATCGCAGCCGATGAAGTTCGAGTGCTGATCCGTTATGATGTAGAGAATGTGTCGGATGAGACTTATCAGAAGGCATTGCAGACTGTATTTTCTGAGCCTCCTGTTGATGATATTTATGAGGAGAACTTTGACGCAGGAGAGGGAAAAGTGTTCTCTGTAGAATTCCTGCCGGGACAGTTCGATCAGAGAGCAGATTCCGCTGAGCAGTGTGTCAAGCTTTTGAACGAAGAAGAGGAGCCTGTCATCCGCAGCGCAACCACCTATGTGATCGTCGGAGATATCACAGACGACGAGCTTGAGGCAATCAAGAAGTATTGTATCAACCCTGTTGATTCCAGAGAGACCGGAATGGACAAGCCACAGACACTGGTACAGGAATTCGACGATCCAGCCGATGTTGCAATCTTCGACGGATTTATCGATATGCCGGAGGATAAGCTGAACGAGCTTTACAGCTCGCTGAATCTTGCAATGACATTCAAGGATTTCTTACATATCCAGAATTACTTCAAGAATGAGGAAAAGCGCAATCCGTCCATGACCGAAATCCGTGTTCTCGACACATACTGGAGTGATCACTGCCGTCATACCACATTCTCAACCGAGCTTAAGAATGTCAAGTTTGACGATGGATTCTATCAGGCACCGATCAAGAAGACCTACGAAGAATACCTTGATGCTCACAAGGAGATGTACAAGGGAAGAGACGACAAATTCGTATGTCTGATGGATCTTGCTTTACTTGCGATGAAGAAACTGAAGGCAGAGGGCAAGCTTGCCGATCAGGAAGAGTCCGATGAAATCAATGCATGTTCCATCGTTGTTCCGGTAGAAGTAGACTATTCGGAAGTGCCCCCTCGCGTCAGTGACGCTCAGCGGCAATCGCGAACAACGGATGGAGAGAATGCTTCGCATTCCGTTGTTCGGGAGGAGTGGCTTGTCAACTTCAAGAACGAGACACACAACCACCCGACAGAGATCGAGCCATTCGGTGGCGCAGCAACCTGTCTCGGCGGAGCCATCCGTGATCCGTTATCCGGACGTACTTATGTATACCAGGCTATGCGTGTGACCGGTGCCGCTGATCCGACTGTTCCGGTTAAGGATACGATCGAAGGAAAGCTTCCACAGAAGAAGATCGTGCGCGAGGCAGCAAGAGGATACAGCTCCTACGGTAACCAGATTGGACTGTCAACCGGTTATGTTAAGGAAGTTTACCATCCGGATTACGTTGCAAAGCGTATGGAGATCGGAGCCGTCATGGGTGCAGCACCGAGACGCGCCGTACAGAGACTGACCTCCGACCCGGGTGACAAGATCATTCTCCTCGGCGGACGTACCGGACGTGACGGAATCGGTGGTGCAACCGGATCTTCCAAGGCACACAACACTGAGTCTACATCCGTATGTGGCGCAGAGGTGCAGAAGGGTAACGCACCGACCGAGCGTAAGCTGCAGAGACTTTTTAGAAGAGAAGAAGTCAGCCATATTATTAAGAAGTGTAACGACTTTGGTGCCGGCGGCGTATCCGTAGCAATCGGAGAGCTTGCAGACGGACTCAGAGTTGAACTTGATAAAGTACCGAAGAAATATGCAGGACTTGACGGAACAGAGATCGCCATCTCCGAGTCACAGGAGCGTATGGCAGTCGTTGTTGCTCCACAGGATGTCGACCAGTTCCTTGCATATGCCAGGGAAGAGAACCTCGAGGCAACTGAGGTTGCAGTTGTAACCGAAGATCCGAGACTTGTACTCGTATGGAGAGGCAAGGAGATCGTCAATATCTCCCGTGCGTTCCTCGATACGAACGGTGCGCATCAGGAAGCAGATGTTGAAGTTGAGATGCCGGTTGAAGCAGACAATTTCTTCAAGAAGATGGAGCTTCCGAAGGTCGCAGAAGCTGTTGAAAAGGGCGATAATAAGGCAGCCTGGCTTGCAATGTTATCCGATCTCAACGTATGTTCCCAGAAGGGACTCGTCGAGATGTTCGACGGATCCATCGGTGCAGGCAGCGTGTATATGCCATACGGCGGACGCTATCAGCTGACCGAGACACAGAGTATGGTCGCAAAACTTCCGGTTCTCACCGGAAAATGCGATACCGTAACGATGATGTCTTACGGTTTTGATCCATATTTATCCTCCTGGAGCCCATACCACGGATCTGTTTATGCGGTACTTGAGTCACTGTCCCGCATCGTGACCGCCGGCGGCGACTTCAAGAAAGTAAGATTTACCTTCCAGGAGTACTTCCGCAGAATGAGTGAGGATCCGAAGAGATGGAGTCAGCCATTTGCAGCACTCCTCGGTGCATACGATGCACAGATCGGCTTCGGACTCCCATCCATCGGTGGAAAGGATTCCATGTCCGGAACTTTCAATGATATCGATGTACCTCCGACACTCGTATCCTTCGCCGTAGACGTGGCAAAGGAGCAGGATGTCATCACACCGGAATTAAAGAAAGCCGGCAATAAGCTGGTACTCTTCAACATCGAGAAGAATGAGTACGATCTGCCGGTATATGAGCAGGTTATGGCTTTATATGATAAGATCCATGAACTGATCGGAAAGAAAGCAATCCTTTCTGCTTATGCCTTGGACGGAAAAGGCCTTGCAGCAGCAGTCAGCAAGATGGCTTTCGGTAACAAGCTCGGTGTCACAATTGAGGATAGCGTGAGCGCAGAAGTGCTTTACGGAGCAGGTTTCGGTAACATCGTAGCCGAAGTGCCGGAAGAGTTTCTTCCTATTATAAAAGAAACAATTCCGGAGGCAGTCATCGTCGGTGAAGTAAACGCAGATCAGACATTCCGTTACAAGGATATGAGCATCGGAATGGATGAGGCAATCAGCGCATGGACCGGAACACTCGAGAAAGTATTCAAGACACGCGCGACTGAAGATAAGACAGAAATCAAGACCGACGTATTCGATACAAAGGAAATCTACATCTGCAAGAATAAAGTAGCGAAGCCAACCGTATTCATTCCGGTATTCCCGGGAACCAACTGTGAGTACGATAGTGCCAAGGCGTTCGAGAGAGCCGGAGCCAACACGATCGTTAAGGTATTCAAGAACCTGAGTGCAGCCGACATCCGTGATTCCGTCGATGAATTCGTGAAAGCGATCGACCAGTCACAGATCATCATGTTCCCGGGCGGATTCTCCGCAGGAGATGAGCCGGAAGGATCTGCAAAGTTCTTCGCCACAGCTTTCCGCAACGCAAAGATGACCGAGGCAGTCAATAAGCTTCTGGGTGAGCGCGACGGACTGGCACTCGGAATCTGTAACGGATTCCAGGCACTCATCAAGCTTGGCTTGGTACCGTACGGCGAGATCCGCATGCAGACCGAGGATTCACCGACACTGACCTACAACACCATCAACCGCCACATCAGCAAGATGGTGTACACTAAGGTTGTAACCAACAAATCCCCTTGGCTGCAGCAGGCAGAACTCGGAAAGACTTACTGTAACCCGGCATCCCACGGAGAGGGACGCTTCGTAGCGCCGAAGGAGTGGCTGGATCAGCTTTTTGCTAACGGACAGGTTGCAACACAGTATGTCAACGAGGCAGGTGTGCCGACAATGGATGAAGAGTGGAATGTCAATGGATCGTATATGGCAATCGAGGGTATTACAAGTCCGGATGGTCGAGTACTTGGAAAGATGGCACACAGTGAGCGCCGTGGAGAGGCAGTTGCTATGAACATCTACGGAGAGCAGGATATGAAACTGTTCGAGTCCGGTGTGGCATACTTCAAGTAATTTGGATAATTTAATATAAGGAAGAAACGCAGTCGAGCCCATCCGGTTGCACCGGATGACGGCTGCGCCTTAGGTCAAAGAAGAACATATCCCTTAGCCAAATAAATTTGTCGCGGAATATGTTCTTCTTTTCCTTTGCTCGACTGCTTCATAATCGCCATCCGGAAGTAATGGAGAGAAAGGTGCTCGAGCGGACAAACTCAGCAAAGGCTTCGTTTGTGCCAGCAACAAGTTGCTGCCGCTCTCGCTTGAGTTTAGGAAATCGACTGCTTATCCATGCGGCTGCTTGCGCAGCCTCTGCCAGAAAAGAGAAAAGGCTTGATTGCGAATGAATTCGCACCAACCCTTTTCACTCTTTTCTGCATGGATAAGTTGGAAATGATAAGCAGAGATTCCTTTTATATCCAAAATCACCAGCCCGGATGGACGAGTACTTGGAAAGATGGCACATAGTGAGCGTCGCGGCGAAGCCGTAGCGATGAACATCTACGGAGAGCAGGATATGAAACTGTTTGAATCAGGTGTGGCATACTTCAAGTAATATAATGATGCAAGAACGCAGTCAGATTCATTTCAATCCGATGAATCCGGCTGCGTTTTGTGAAAAGGAAACACATTATATAGAAGAAACATTGAAGAAAACTTGAAAATAATGTGTTTTTCTTGCAGGCAACAAATTTGTTTGTAAAAATGAAAAAATAATTAATAGATTAAGAAAATATTAAATAATTTTTCCAAGAAAATGCGATTTTGATGTTGCAAAGCTACAATACTTGGTGTATTATTGTCACGTAGAGTAGTTAAGATAGTACTGCTATAAGAGAAGTACGAGAAACGGTTAGCAACTATTGAAACTATGGAAACTGGGATTGAAAAGATAGATTCCAGACAACCTTACAATTGCAGATACATACAGAAGCTGAGAGCCCTTGAAGCGCAGCTTGCTGAATTTGATGCTGAGCAATCAATGTCGGTTCACTCTACGCGACAACGAAAGTTCAAAGCTTCAATCATTATGATTCATGTGTCTGTAGATGAAGTCGCAGGGTGAAAGCCTGAGGATGCGATGGAGGCAATAAGGGAAAGCGTTTGATCAAATGGATTGTCCGCAGCATGACAGGAGAGAGAGCACCGGAACTTGAACGTGTGAGGCAAACGAGTAGAAATTCGATAGGAGGTAACCCAAAAGGAAAGAGAGGAAAAGACATGAAGACATTCAAAAAAGTGTTGGCTTCAGCTCTTGCTGCCGCAATGGTTGTAACAGCTTTCCCTGTTGCAAATGCAGAAGCAGCTACAGCTCCTAAGCTCAGCGCAACAAAGGCTACATTATATGTTGGCCAGTCAAAGACAATCACAGTTAAGAATGTAGCTAAGGGATCTAAGGTTACAGCTACATCTAGCAACAAGAAAGCAGCTACTGTATCTGTAAAGGGTACAAAGGTTACAGTTAAGTCTGTAAAGAAGGGTACTGCAACAGTTAATGTTAAGGTAACTCCTAAGAAGGGCGCTGCTAAGAAGTTAACAGCTAAGATTACTGTTAAGACTCCTACTGTTAAGTTTACAGATTCTGTAACAGAAGCTAAGATTGCTACTCCTGTAAAGGTTAAAGCAACAGCTACTCCTGCTGTATCTGTTAAGTATTACTCAGCTGATAAGAGCATCGCTACTGTTGGTCTTACAAGCGGTACTGTAACAGGTAAGAAAGAGGGAACTGTTAAGGTTGCAGCAGTTATCAAGACTGGCACAAAGACAACTAAGGTTTACAAAGAAATCGCAGTTGTTAATGCAATCACAGCTAAGGCTGTAACACCTAAGAAGATTGCTGTGACATTTGCTGGTGCAGTAGAGAAGGTTGACAAGGCTAACTTCTCTGTAGTAGATGACAAGAATTCAGCATCATTTATCAAGAGCGTAACGCTTGATGAGAGCAAGAAGGTTGCTACTGTTGAGTTATACACAACTCTTACATCTGGTAAGACTTACAAAGTGGCAGTTAAGAATGGTGAGAAGACATTAGAGGCAACTCTTGATTATGTTAAGGGTTCTGTTGCTAAGATCGAAGCTGCTGATCAGTATGTATTAGCAGGAACTGCTCAGCCAATCGTATACACTGTATATGATGAGAATGGTCTTGATATTACAGAAGAGACTGATGTAGCAATTGATTCTACAGTAGCAGTTGATGGTAACAATAAGATTACTCTTGCTAATGGTGTATTCGCATATGCAACTGTAGTATATACAAATCCTACAAATGGTGCTCAGGTTAAATCTGCACAGTTTAAGATTACAGGAACTACAACTCTTGCAAAGAGTATTGATGCAATTGCTGTATCTTCATCAACTATTGCAACATGGCCAACAAAGGATGTTAACACTTCTACATCAGTTGGAAACACATCAGATAAACTTTATGTTCAGTACACAGATATTTGGGGAACTAAGCATATTACTAACGCTGGTGCAACAAGCTTAAATCCAGAAGTACTTATTGTGGATGCTAAGGATAACTCTTTAAAGCCAGTTAAGGCTGGTACCGCAACTGTAAATGTTAAAATCGGTGAAGTTGAGAAAACATTTACTGTTACTGTAAAGGACGCAGCAAAGATTTCTTCTATTGCTCTTGATGCTTCTAGCAAAACAACAACTTCTTTAACACAGAAGAATGGTGCTCCAACTCCTGCAACAGCTGTTATCAATGTATTAGATCAGTATGGTGCTAAGATTGCTGGAAATGTAACAATTACAGCAACTAAGAACAATGGTGTTGTTGTTCCTAGAAATAATGCTCTTACAACTACAACTTCAGCTGGAGCTACATTTGAATTCATTCCAGTAGCAACAGGCACAGCTAACTTCAAGGCTACTGTATCAGATGCAGGAAAGGTTGTTTCTACAATTTACTTTGCAATCTCTGTTACAGCTGCTGACAATACAATGAGTGCAATTAAGTTTAATGGTGTAAAGACAAACTTTGATTTAAATACAGCAGCTCCAAAGGCTGGTTATGCAACAACTTCTGCTGTAACAATTTCAGCTGTAAATAAGGCTGGCGAGGCTATTGATCTTGATAGAACTGCACCTGCAAATGCAACCGTTCTTTCTGATGCAGTTGTTACATTAACAAACAACGAAACAAAGGCTGTTACACCTCTTGGTACAACAGATGGAAATGGTGGAAACTTAGGAAGCCTTAATGTTGCTTCTAACCTTCCTTCTGTTGGTACTTATACTCTTTCAGTTGTAAAGAACGGCATCGCAATTGATAGCATCCAGATTACAGTTATCGATTCTGCTGAGAAGCCAGCTGTAGAGCTTAAGACAAACTACATCAGTGGAAAGACTGTTATCGCTTTAACAACAGATTTGATTACAGTTCCTAATGATGTAACATTTGTTGGTGTAACATTTGATTCTAACAACTCAAATGTTGTAGCATCTGTTACTACAGCTAGTGCTGCAAATATCACTGTTGGAACAGGTACCGCAACATTATACAATGTTAAGGCTACTGTAACAAAGAATAGCAGAACATTTGTAATCAATCTTGGAACAGTTACTGTTACAAGATAAGATTATAGCATCTTAAAAAGAAAGGATTCGACTTCGGTCGGATCCTTTTTGTTACAAAAAAGGGAATCGGCATTGTACCGATTCCCTTTTATCACGTTTAGCTCAACTAGAAATTAGTGAGTAATTGTGATGTAGTTGTAGTTTGTGACAGCAATTTTATAAGTTCTTACTGAACCATTAATAGTCTTAGTTACAACAGCAACTACGTTTGCAATCTGTCCATTAGCTGTTGCTGAAGCACCAGCGGTAAAACATACTGAAGATGCAGCTGAAGTTCCTGCTGTATTGTTTACGCTAGTAATTACTGTATCATCTGTAGATACAAAATAGGGACCAGTTACAGCAAAACCATCTGAAACATCAAACATAGTGGCAAAAGAATCACCAGCTTTGAATGTATCATTCTTGAATGTTACAGTAGGTTTAACACCTGTATCTTTTACTGTAAATGTAGCGTTAGAATAAGTTGAACCATTCTTTGTTGCAGTAAGAGTAAATTCACCCTCTCCGATAGCTTCTGCATCGATAGTAATTGATGAACCACTAGTTACAACATCATTTCCCTTCTTTAAGGTGATAACAGCACCAGAAGTTGCATCATCACCTACAGAACCAGCACCTGATCCATTATCAACAACGAATCCGTCTTTATTGACAGCCTGAAGAGTTACAGTTGTTGTATTAGTCTTATCAGCAACTGCAATACTTGCATCATACTTGTCGTTGATGTTCATTGTTGCCTTAACACCAGTAATGTTATAACCAGTAACAACTGGATCAGCAGCATAGATTGTTACGTTAACGATGATAGAACTTACACCTGTTGCAGACACCTGGAATACAGCTGTACCAGCAGTAGTAGCATTAACATTGATGCCCGCACCGGCAGCAACTGTCTTAGTTGTATTTTCTGCGAAACTTGTACCGTCAACTGTAACATTCTTTCCAGAAAGAAGCTTATAAGTTACTGTCTGTCCAGCATTGAACTTATTACCATTCTGATCTAACACGTTAACTTTAACAGTAGCTTTGTTAACAGTAGGATTTGTAAGTGAAGCCTTTAATACACTTGAATCATCAGCCTTTAAAGCAGTTGCCTTTAAAGCAGGAGTTACAGTGATTGTAAAGTAAGCTTCCTTGTTATCCTTTGTCACCTTAATCTGAGCAGTTCCTTCTGCAACTGTTTTGATTAATCCGTCAGCTTTGTTTACTACTAATACATTTGGAACTAATGAAACAACATCAACCTTAGTAGTTGCATTAGCGTAATCAGCAACTACCTTTTTGCCAAAATTATCTGTATACAGAGCCTGAACGATTGTTGCTGTAGTTCCCTTAGCAATTGTTGTGTTAACAGTTGCTGGCCAATTCTTTGCATCTGTAACTTTCTTTGAGCTTGCAACAACGTTGATTGCATCAATGGATTCTGCTACAGAATTAGCTCCAGTTACCTTGAATGGATCAGATTTAATCTGAGCACCAGTCTTAGGGTTTGTATAAACAACTGTTACAATTGCCATAACACCATTCTGGAGATTGATCTTTCCATCTGTAATAGTTACGTTTGAATCAAATGCTACTGTTGTATCATCTGTAACATCTAATCCGTTCTCATCATATACAGTGTACTTGATTGGCTGTGCAGATCCTGCAAGAACGCTCTGGTCTGCGGCTTCAATCTTAGCAACCTCGCCTCTTACGAAATTCAACTCAGCTGTATAAGTATCTGAACCATTCTTAGCTGTTACAGTATACTTTTTACCATTAGCAAGTGCAGAATATAACTCAACAGTTGCAATTGTCTTTGTTGTATCAAATGATACAGTCTTAACAGCAATCTTTGCATTATTCTCACCTGTTACGGTAAAGTTATCTTTTGTAAGTGTAACTGCACCCGCGAACTTAACAGTAAGTTTCTTAGGTGTTGCAGCCTTGAACTCTGTGATGCCGTTTACAACTTTGATTTCTTTGTAAACCTTAGTTGTCTTTGTACCAGTCTTGATAACTGCTGCAACCTTAACGGTTCCCTCAGTCTTACCTGTTACAGTTCCGCTTGTAAGGCCTACAGTTGCGATAGCCTTATCAGCTGAATAGTACTTAACGGATGCAGATGCTGGAACTGCTGTAGCGCTAACTTTTGCCTTAGCACCGATCTTTACTTCAGATACAGAATCTGTAAATGCTACGCTTGGAGTCTTAACAGTAATCTTAGCTGTTAACTTCTTAGCAGCGCCCTTCTTAGGAGTTACCTTAACACAATATTCAAATGCAATAAGCTCACGAAATGCCCTAAAATCAATATATTAAAATGAGACATTTGGCTAATTCTTAACAAATAAGTATCAGAGAAGTAACAAAAAAGATTCAGTAGATTTTTGTTATTGAGTGCGGTATAATTTTATGGATATAGAAAGCAAAGGAGAAAATAAAAGGTGAATAATATAACTGACGCACATACGAAAAAATTTCAAAAACGACTATTACCTATTATTCTAATAATAGGAATCGTTCCGTTGCTTGTACACATCTATGCATATAAAACGGGACTTGAGGTATTTGATTGGTTTCCAACATCTTCTGCAAATCATAATGATTTCTTTTTAGCTTGGAAGGCAATTGCAATTGTTTCTATTGGAATTGTTGCATTACTTATAATGGGATATCAGAAGGCAAAGGAGCGGAATTCTTTTCGTTTTGAAAATGCCTTTTATCTATTGCTATTCTATTCTATGTTTGTAGCAATGTCTGCATTGTTTTCGAATTACAAAAAATGGGTTGCATTGGGAACTTATGAGTTGTTGGAGCCTGTTTGGGTTCTGTTTGCTTATGTAGTGTTATGCTATTATACATACAATGTTGTCCGTAATGAGTATCAACTAAACCAAATCCTTCTTCTAAGTGGAATTGGCGTTATTGTCGCTTTGATGATTGGAACTTTTCAAACATTTGGATTTGATTTGTTTCAAACCCAACTTGGAAAAATGCTGATCACGAATCCATCCAATTGGAGTGAATTGGGAGATATGCATTTTTCACTAGGTAATTTAACTTATATTACATTGTATAATCCGGGATATGTTGTGTTCTATGTTGGACTTGTTCTTCCGGTTCTGATTGCCCTATTCATTAATTCAAAGAATAAAATCGCCAAAGTGTTTCTAGCAATATTAAGTATTGCATCTGTATTATGTTTGGTCGGAGCAAGAACTACAACCGGATGGATGGCGCTTCTGATTGCATTTATAATCAGTGGAGTTGTTTTGCTAAGTCGTAATAAAAAGGTATTTCGGATTTCGTTAGTAGTTTTGCTGATTCTTATTATTGCTGGGTTCGGTTTTATGCTGAAAAGCAGTTCCATGCAGGGATTGCGTGATGTTATTTTCGGAACTTATAAAGCAGAAAGTGCATATGGTATTAAATCGATTACTACCGATCAGGATGTATGTATTGATTTTAATGGAGTCAATACACATTTTGCTTATGATAGTAATTCGGAAAAGAAGACCATGGATGTATATTGTACAGACGATGATGGCAATCCGATTCAATCAACAACACTTGATAATGGAGCAACTGCGTATATTGATAAAAACGGAGCTGCCTATCAAGTATCTGCGCTTTTTGTAGATGAGGATTTGGTTTTAAGCATTACAATTGAGGATCATGAATGGATTTTTGCCAAAGGCGCGGATGATACCTACTATTATGTGAATGCAGCTGCCAAAGCAGTTAAATTTACCGAGTTAAAGCAGGTAGCCCTTTTTAACGATGATGCCATGAGTAATCGTGGACATATATGGAATAAGACCATTCCACTTCTGGCTAAACATATTTTGGTTGGAAGCGGTGCAAATACATACTTATTCGAAGTTCCACAGGAAGATTATTTATACAAAAATTATTCGAATATGAATAATGTATTTGACGTAAAGCCTCATAGCTGGTACTTACAGTTATGGGTAGAAAATGGAATGATTGCACTTGTCTTGTTGATCGCTTTCTATCTGTGTTATTTTGTTAATTCAATTCGCATTTACCGGAAAGTGAGTTTTAATGATAATGTCCATCGCATTGGTTTTGCGATTTTTGTTGGTTTATTAATTTATATGATTTCGGCTTTCGTCAATGATTCAACCGTAAATATTGCTCCTGTATATTGGGTTGCATTAGGTTTGGGATATGCGGTTAATCGAATGATCGTGGAAAAAGAAGGCTTATTTATTACGAGTGCTACACAAAGTGATTCTGTTGACACAACGGAGAATCAAGTTTCTCAAGATACGAAAACCATTGGGTCTGCAAAGAAGAGTGGAAAAGGTAAGCAATCTCGAAAAGTACGTAAGCAATCTGGAAAGCCAAAAAAATAATTTTATGTATGAAGACGGAATACTCTGAAAATGAGTATTCCGTCTTTTTAGTTTGCGCGCCATGGGCGCGCTCTAACGGGTGAAAGTCCCGAGTACGCGTAGGCAACGACGAAGTGCATAGCTGAACAGCAAGGGTGTCCATCGTGAGGTGGAATCTGAAGGAAGCTGTAAGCAAACCCTTGGCCTGACGTACAGGAACCACATATAAGGCTGGGAAATACGGATAAGTCGGCTAAAAGCGATGAAGTCCAAAAGTTGCTGGAAGTACCAGTAAATGTGGCAGGTAGATGAGGGAAAAGAGCGTGCACCTTAAGCGTGGAGATCTCACAGGCGGTCTCATTAGCCGTAGTAACAACGAACTGTGAGAAGTCAGCCGAACCCATAGTAGCGAAGAAGTCTCTGTAATGGAGATGGAGTGAAGGGGTGAACAATTAATAAGTTTGAGTATGTCTCGTATTGCAGAGATGACAACATCTGCCGTAATCAATCGGGGAAAGGGTGGTCAAATCAAGCGAGGCGGAAAGGAAAGAACGCATGGACACAAGTAGTCTAATGGAGCAGATACTATCTAGCGATAATCTCAACAGAGCATATCTGCAAGTCGTACGAAACAAAGGTGCAGAGGGAGTGGACGGAATGAAGTACACAGAACTCAAAGAACACCTTGAAAAGAACGGCGATATCATCAGAGAACAGTTGAGGACAAGAAAGTATAAACCTCAGCCTGTTCGAAGGGTGGAGATACCAAAGCCTGATGGTGGCGTCAGAAACCTAGGAGTACCAACAGTAACAGACAGATTCATACAACAAGCCATAGCACAGGTTTTAACACCAATCTATGAGGAACAATTTCATGACCACAGTTATGGATTCAGACCTAATAGATGTGCGCAGCAAGCAATCCTAACAGCGCTCGAAATGATGAATGACGGTAATGACTGGATTGTAGATATTGACTTGGAAAAGTTCTTTGACACAGTAAATCACGACAAACTTATGACTATCATAGGTAGAACGATTAAAGATGGAGATGTTATTTCCATCGTTAGGAAATATCTGGTCAGTGGAATCATGATTGATGATGAGTACGAGGACTCTATTGTGGGAACACCACAAGGAGGAAATCTCTCGCCATTATTGGCAAATATCATGTTGAATGAACTTGATAAGGAGATGGATAAGCGTGGACTTAACTTTGTAAGATACGCAGATGATTGTATCATCATGGTTGGTAGTGAAATGTCTGCTAATAGAGTTATGAGAAATATCTCTCGATTCATTGAAGAGAAACTAGGTCTCAAGGTCAACATGACCAAGAGTAAAGTGGACAAGCCGCAAGGACTTAAATACCTTGGATTTGGATTCTACTTTGACTCAAGAGCACATCAGTTTAAGGCAAAACCACATGCAAAATCAGTAGCAAAGTTTAAGAAAAGAATGAGAGACCTTACTTGCCGTAGTTGGGGCGTCAGCAACAGCTACAAAGTTAAGAAACTCAATCAACTTATTCGAGGTTGGATAAACTACTTCAGAATAGGAAGTATGAAAACACTTTGTAAAGAACTTGATGGAAACATCAGATTCAGACTTCGTATGTGTATTTGGAAGCATTGGAAAACTCCGCAGAATAGAGCAAAGAATCTTATAAAACTTGGAGTGCCTAAATGGGCTGCATGGAGAACCGCATATTCAAAAGGATATGCAAGAGTCTGTCATGCATCTGATATATCCCAAGCTATAAGCAATAAGAGATTGGCCTCATTCGGCCTAATCTCTATGCTAGACTGTTTATGATCTCTTAACCTGACCATTCCCTGATCCGCTTGATTGTCCATGAATTGCTCGGTATACTGTCCTTATCAATAGAAAAGGAAAGGTTCCAGAGCACCCTCCTAGCAAGATCGTACCCTGGAACCATGGTTTAT